>NZ_JBMKGW010000003.1:0-486595 GCF_049237125.1 Enterobacter cloacae complex sp. GYL001
CAGCAGCCCGTCGTTGCCTGATGGATCCAACCCCTCCGCTGCTATAGTGCAGTCGGCTTCTGACGTTCAGTGCAGCCGTCTTCTGAAAACGACAATCCGGGTCTTTTCCCCTTCAAGATTGTATCGAAATAGTATTGATCAATTTAATCGACACACCTATAATCGATACACACTAAATCGCTACGCTCAACAGAACAGGGAAACTACAATGGCTAACATCGGTTACATTCGAGTAAGTACAGATAAACAATACACAGAGCGCCAGCTCGACGGCGTGACACTTGATGAAAAGTTTGAAGAGAAGGTAAGCGGCAAGAATACCAACCGTCCCAAACTCCAGGAGATGATTGCTTACGTTCGTAAAGGCGACGTGATCCACGTTCACAGCCTTGACCGCTTAGGGCGTAACCTCCGTGATGTTCTCGACATTATCGAGCACGTTAAAGCCAAAGGCGCAAGCGTCCAATTCCACAAGGAAGGGATAACAGCAGGAGCAGAAGCCAACGCCGCCAGCAACCTTATGCTAAACATCTTCGCGGCTATGTCACAGATGGAACGTGAAATGATGCTCGAACGCCAGGCAGAAGGCTACGCAGCAGCCAAAGCAGCGGGACGCAAAGGCGCTCGTGGTAATGGCGCAGCGGTTGACCGTGTAGGGATTGTGTCAGCACTTGCCGCTGGTCAGTCTATCCGAACCATAGCGAAAGATTTCAACGTGTCCACCAGCACCGTGCAGCGTATCAAGACCGAACAAGCCGCCGCCTAACAAGATTCCTTTTGAGGCCACAAGCCACTGATATTTAAGGAATCCTACCGCTGGAATTGGGTACGTCGCGGAAATCGTGTTAAACATCTCAAGTAATGGCGCAACACACATCACCTGGTAAACGTCTTGTTTATACACTGATACGGATGATGCGAAGTAGATTATTGTTAAATTAGTCGCTTGCCATCCTTCCCTACGACCTTTTCTCCATCTTCCTTAATGAACTCGCCTTTCTGAGGGTTTGGAAGAATGTCCAATACCACTTCTGATGGACGGCAAAGGCGTGTTCCAAGTGGCGTAACGACAATCGGACGGTTGATCAAAATGGGATGACTTAGCATTGCCTCTATCAATTCTTCATCGGTGAAACGGTCTTCTGTTAAACCAAGTTGCTCGTATGGTTCAACATTTTTTCGTAGCAACGCACGAACACTGATCCCCATCGCGCTAATCAATTCCTTGAGTTTATCCCTGTCTGGAGGTGTTTCCAGATAGAGAATCACAGTTGGCTCAACACCGCTATTTTGAATTAAAGCCAGCGTATTACGGGATGTTCCACATGCTGGATTGTGGTAAATGGTTATGTCAGTCATGATTATTCTCTTATCTTACAGGGAAAACGACAGGCGCAATGCCAGCGCACTAAGGGTAACGAACAGCACAGGCAGCGTCATAATCACGCCTACGCGGAAGTAGTACCCCCAACTTATTTTTATGCTTTTCTGTTCAAGGACATGCAACCAAAGCAGCGTTGCAAGACTTCCTATGGGTGTGATTTTTGGTCCCAGATCGCAGCCAATCACGTTGGCATAGATCATCGCTTCCTTGATAATCCCTGATGCCATACTTCCATCTATCGACAAAGCACCAATCAAAACAGTGGGCATGTTGTTCATGATGGATGACAAGAACGCAGCTAAGAAGCCAGTTCCCAGCGTAGCGGCCCAGATACCTCTATCAGCAAGCTGGTTTAGAACACCCGAAAGATGTTCGGTTAGTCCTGCATTACGCAGACCATAAACAACCAGGTACATACCGAGCGAGAACACTACAATCTGCCAGGGCGCACCACGCAACACCTTGCCCGTATTAATCGAATGCCCTCGTTTGGCAACAAGAAAAAGTATTAAAGCCCCTGCTGCTGCAATCGCACTTACAGGTATTCCGAGAGGTTCGAGTACAAAAAAACCTATTAAGAGAAGCAATAGCACTATCCAACCAGTTCTGAACGTTGCCAGATCTTTGATAGCTTCTGCTGGCGCTTTTAACCGGGACAATTCATAAACGGCTGGAATGTCTTTACGGAAGAAGAGATGAAGTACCGCAAGCGTGGCAGCAATCGCCGCAAGGTCTACCGGAACCATCACGGAAGCGTAATCACTGAACCCAAGTTTGAAGAAGTCAGCGGAAACAATGTTCACAAGATTAGATACGATCAGCGGTAAACTTGCAGTATCAGCTATAAACCCGGCTGCCATAACGAAAGCCAGCGTTGTTTCTTTACTGAATCCCAACGCCAGTAGCATAGCAATAACAATCGGTGTAAGAATCAGCGCGGCTCCATCGTTAGCAAACAGAGCAGCAACAGCGGCCCCCAGCAACACTATGTAGGTGAATAGCAGCCGCCCACGTCCATTACCCCATCGGGCAACATGTAAAGCGCACCATTCAAAGAAGCCAGACTCATCAAGCAGTAAGCTGATGATGATAACCGCGATAAAGGCTGCGGTAGCATTCCATACAATGTGCCATACAACCGGGATGTCACTTATTTGTATAACCCCCGTAACCAAAGCCAGCACCGCACCAATTGAGGCAGTCCAGCCAATACTAAGCCCGCGAGGTTGCCAAATCACAAAGAAGATGGTTAGTGCGAAGATTGCTCCTGCCAATAACATTCCGAACCCCTTAAACACATTCGATTTAGTGAATGTATTTTTGTTATCATCCGCAAACAGCGGTATTTACGTTATTCAAAGATTGTCGTACTTCATCGCGCTGGCTACTCCAGGCAGTATCGATGATTGAAGCTGCCCATGCAGCCATGTGTGGTGAAAGACGATAATAGATCCATTTACCTTCTCGGCGATCCAGCACCAATCCGGCATCCCTTAGCAAAGCAATGTGGCGTGAAACCTTTGGCTGAGATTGGTTAGTGACCGAACATAGCTCGCAAACACACAACTCCCCAGCCTCACGCAGTAATAGAATAATCGTCGTGCGTGTCTCGTCTGCAAGTAGCTTGAAAAGTTGAACAGGTAACATCTGTAAGCAGCCTCAGATAAAAACGAATACATATGTTAATCCGTATGTGTTAAAAGTAAAGCATAGTGTACAAACTCTGGAGTAAAGCCATGAAGACATTCCCCGCTCTTAATACTGATTGCTTTGATGCAACCATAGCTGAAAAGGTCGGAGGTACAGCCATCCCTCCTCGCTTTCTTCTCCTTTACGGCTCAGTACGTCAGCGATCTTTTAGTCGATTTAGTGCCGAAGAAGCCGGGCGATTGCTTACGGAAATGGGTGCTGAAGTGAAAATTTTTAATCCTTCTGGTTTACCACTTCCTGACGATGCTCCTGAAACACATCCAAAGGTGCAAGAGCTACGGAGTTTGGTTCGGTGGTGTGATGGTATGGTGTGGAGTTCGCCAGAGCGACATGGCGCGATGAGTAGCATTCTGAAAGCCCAAATAGACTGGATTCCTTTAACAGAAGGAGCGATTCGCCCTTCCCAGGGAAAAACTTTGGCAGTGATGCAAGTTTGCGGTGGTTCCCAATCGTTTAACGCAGTTAACCAAATGCGTGTCCTTGGACGCTGGATGAGGATGTTTACTATCCCTAACCAATCATCGGTAGCAAAAGCATGGCAAGAGTTTGATGATGATGGACGAATGAAACCATCTTCTTATTACGACCGCATTGTTGATGTGATGGAGGAACTATTCAAAATCACACTGATTTTGAAAAACCATACTGAATACCTTGCTGACCGCTACAGCGAAAGAAAAGAAAATCACGAACAACTCTCTATCCGGGTGAATCAGCGGAAAATTTAAAAAATTGGTAAAGATAGCTGGTAATTGAAACCATAAAACCCGTTGGTGGGACAGCTTTACCAGTTTATGCCATCAACCACTGGAAGTAAGTCCCTCAGCGGTGGCCTATGTGTATACCGTGCCGTGATACCTAACGATTGAGTTCGGGAGTGTCCGACGCAAAACTGCACCATCACGGGCATCGCTTTTGTCATTGCCTCTGAAATAAAAGTATGACGAAGGGCATGGATCACCCTCTTTTGTCCAAATTCATTAAATTTTTGTATGTTGCAATCGGCCATGATGCTGTTCCACTCAAGCCCGATCTGCTCATACGTCGGTAAATCACCGAAAACAGGATCAGTGGGTTTGAGCGATTTAACACGCGCCAAAAGTAACTTTTCTGAGGTCTTGTTTAACGGTATCTGCCGCACAGCCTGTTCAGTTTTCCCGCCGTCAATGAAGACATACCAACGCCGTGTTTCTTCATCTTCGCGAATGTGCTCTTTACGGATAGCAGCAATTTCGCCCCGGCGTGCTCCGGTATAAATCAGAGTCAGGAAATAATCACGTCGCCAATCTTTGCAAGTATTCAAATACGTTACAAGGCGTTGCATCTCAGGTTTTGAGTAAGAGCCGCCCTTGTTCTCCGTTACCTCGTATTTGATCCCTTCTGTGGGGGCTTTCTCTAAAATGTCCTTTTCATCTTTCAGGAAGACTTTGAAGAACGAGGAATAAATCTTGAGATGCTTTTGGACGTTAGCGCTGCTCATCAAATCCTCTTCCGGTACATCAAAATCAATACACTCCGTAAGCGTCATTTCGGAATAAGGTTTTTTATTTCGACGGGGAAGATTTTCAATAATGGTTATAGTTTGCCGTATGTGCTGCTTCGTGATCACTCCGACAGGAAGATCACCGATAACATGCAACAACACATTATAGAAGCGCTGGTTTTCGTTGGCGACAGCCGCCACCCAGTCCTTTCCTTTTTCAGTGGTAAACATTTTCCATGAAACAGAAAGCAGAGGCGTATCGTTACTTTCAGACTCAACCGTTGGCGCTACAGCATGTTTAGCTGCTGGCTTCTTCAATCGCTCGGCTTCTGTCAGCTTGAATTGCATCTCTTCGACCAAAGAGCGATATCGAACAAGATCACCAGAATAGAAAGCGTCGTAGGCTTGGTGGAGCATAGCCTGATGTAAATCAATCTGCCCCGCCACATCGTAAGCCTGTTCAACATCACGTTGATCAAAGGAAACCTTCTTCATCAGCAAAGTGGCAAGAAGCATCCGCGCCGTTGAATCATCACCGTTATACACTCGGTTCAGATGTATCTCAGCACGGCCTTTAGCCTCTGTAACGTTGGCAGTCGGGGAGATTGCTGCATCTGGATCGATCTTGCGTTGCATCCGTCCAAGTTCCGGCATTCGTTTAGCTTCATCAACACCCATCCTAAGCCAGTCCAACAGATAAGTGTCGAAATCGCGCTGAGTGGCTTCCCTGAAACCGTCAATGTGCATTTTGAACTGTTCGTTGGACAGCGAACCATTTTGAACAAGGGGGATGTATGCACTAAGACGTGACATTGTAACCCCGACCGCTTGCAATGAATCTGTGCCGAGGCTACGACGGAAAAATGTTCCGTCGGGAAGTCGAAAGTTGATGTAGTAGACGTTACCGCGCTTCGTCGTGAATCGAGGAGTCTTGTTGTACACTCTGTTCCTCATTGCGTTACCCATTTTGTTATACATTTCATGGAGTTAACGCTAACACTTTGATTTGATTCGGTGATTTTTCGCCTTCACAGGCGTCGAATCAGGTCAAAAACAGGGCGGCGCCCTGCTTTGATGGCCGCGTAGTATATCTGCTTACACCCTTACAAGAAAGGCTTAACATCGCCCACGCCTTCACGAATCACTTCTGGCGCGTCTTCGGTGAGATCCACCACGGTGGTCGGCTGCTGGCCAAGATAGCCGCCATGGATAATCAGCTCCACCACCTTCTCCAGACGATCTTTGATCTCTTCCGGGTCGGACTCGGTAAACTCACTGCCCGGCAGCATCAGCGATGTGGAGAGCATCGGCTCCCCGAGGGTTTCCAGTAGCGCCTGGGCAATCGGGTTCGACGGCACGCGCATGCCGATGGTTTTACGTTTTTCCTGCAACAGACGACGCGGCACCTCTTTTGTCCCCTTCAGAATGAAGGTGTAGTTACCCGGCGTGTTGTTTTTAATCAGACGAAAGGCCACGTTATCAACATAAGCATAGGTCGACAGCTCAGAGAGATCGCGACACATCAGGGTGAAGTTGTGGCCATCCGGCAGCTGGCGGATGCGACAGATGCGCTCCATCGCCCCTTTATCCTCAATTTTACAGCCCAGCGCGTAGCCAGAATCGGTTGGGTAGACAATAACGCCGCCTTTGCGGACGATCTCCACGGCCTGATTAATCAGACGTGGCTGGGGGTTATCCGGATGGATATAGAAAAACTGACTCATACTTCCCTCTCTTCAATTTGCTGTGGCTGTTCCCAGAGCTGCCAGACAGGCTCAACGCCCGCGGGTAACCAGAGCTTGCGCCCCAGTTCAATCCACGCGCAGGGCTGATGGAAATCTGAACCCTGTGACCCAAGCAGACCAAACTGACGGGCGTAGGTCGCGAGCTGCGAACGCTCATTGGGTGCCTGCTGACACTGGGCAACTTCCATCGCCTCACCGCCGCATTCGGCAAAGTGTGCCAGCAGTCTTTTCAGCCATTTAGCAGAAAGATTATACCGCCCCGGATGGGCCAGCACGGCCTTACCGCCAGAATGATGAATCACATCAATAGCTTGTTTTATTGTACACCACTGTGGGGGAACGTATCCGGTTTTCCCGCGCGCCAGATACTTTTTAAAGACATTCGCCATGGTCGTCGCCTTACCGGCATCCACAAGAAAACGGGCGAAATGGCCGCGCGTCACCGCCCCACCGTTCGCCAGCTTTCGCGCGCCTTCCAGCGCACCGGGAATATGCGCTTTTTCCAGACGTTCGCCAATCATCTCCGCGCGTTGATTGCGGCGTGTTTTTTGTTCTTGCAAAAAAGCACGCATGGCCGGATGTTCTGTATCGATATTCAGGCCAACGATATGAATTTCGTGGTTTTCCCAGACCGTCGAGATCTCAACCCCGGCCACCAGATCCAGCGCCAGTCCGCTACGGGCAATCTCGGCGCGCGCGGCGGGAATGCCGTCAGTGGTATCGTGATCGGTTATTGCCAGCGTGCCGACACGCATTTCAACGGCGCGATGGACCAGGGCTTCGGGTGTCAGCAGGCCATCTGAAGCCTGCGTATGGCTGTGTAAATCATAAATTACGGCGTAGGTGGTATCGCTCAAAGCACTTCCCATAACAGGTTGGAGACATCCGAAGCCCCTATGATACCGACTAACCGTGAAATACTGAAATCAGGGGTTGACAACACGCCATCGAACTAGTTAACTAGTACGCAAGTTCACACGAGAAAGGTATCTGAAAATGACAGCACATTTCGCTCTGCACGGTTGGTGGCGTACTTCCTGATCTTCGGGCAGTGTCACGCGTCTGCGAAATGCAAACAGATACCCGGCCCGCTACCCAGCGGGCTTTTTTTTGAACAGAATATGAGAACAACAACATGCAAACAGCCAAACCTCATCTCGAACTGCTGACCTGCGAGGCGGCCTATCGCCATAACCCTACCGCGCTGTTTCATCAGGTGTGCGGCGCACGTCCCGCGACGCTGCTGCTGGAGTCAGCTGATATCGACAGTAAGGACGACCTCAAAAGCCTGCTGCTGGTTGACAGCGCGCTGCGCATTACCGCGTTAGGTGACACCGTCACTATCAGGGCGTTGTCTGACAATGGCGCGTCGCTCCTGCCGCTGCTGGATGCGGCGCTGCCTTCAGGCATTGAAAATGAACGCCACCCGGACCTGCGTATTCTGCATTTCCCGCCGGTGAGCCAGCTGCTGGATGAGGATGCCCGCCTCTGCTCGCTCTCCGTTTTTGACGCCTTTCGCCTGCTGCAAAATCTGGTGGCCGTGCCGGAAGTTGAGCGCGAAGCAATGTTTTTTGGCGGGCTGTTTGCTTACGACCTGGTTGCTGGCTTTGAAGATTTACCGGAAACCGAGCAGGGAAACCGCTGCCCGGACTACTGTTTCTACCTGGCCGAAACCCTGCTGGTGATCGACCATCAGAAAAAATATACCCGCATCCAGGCCAGCCTTTTCACTCCGTCTGAGTCTGAGAAAAATCGCCTCGCGCAGCGCATCGCCCAACTGCAACAGCAGATGTCAGAAGCACCGCCCGCGCTCCCGGTGCAGCGTGTTGAAAAGATGACCTGCGAGGTGAGTCAGACCGACGATCAGTACGGCGCGGTGGTACGTCAGATGCAAAAAGCGATTCGTGCCGGGGAGATTTTCCAGGTAGTGCCGTCCCGTCGCTTCTCACTGCCCTGCCCGTCGCCGCTGGCGGCTTACGATGTACTGAAAAAGAGCAACCCAAGCCCGTACATGTTCTTTATGCAGGACAATGATTTCACCCTGTTTGGCGCGTCGCCGGAAAGCTCCCTCAAGTACGACGCCACCAGCCGCCAGATTGAGATCTACCCGATAGCGGGAACCCGTCCACGCGGCCGTCGTGCCGATGGCTCCCTGGACCGCGATCTCGACAGCCGCATCGAACTGGAAATGCGTACCGACCATAAAGAGCTCTCCGAACACCTGATGCTGGTTGACCTGGCGCGTAACGATCTGGCACGCATTTGCACCCCAGGCAGCCGCTACGTGGCGGACCTGACCAAAGTCGACCGCTACTCCTTTGTCATGCACCTGGTCTCCCGCGTGGTGGGTGAACTGCGCCACGACCTCGACGTTCTGCATGCCTACCGCGCCTGCATGAACATGGGCACCCTGAGCGGCGCGCCGAAAGTCCGCGCCATGCAGCTGATCGCCGAAGCGGAAGGACGCCGTCGCGGCAGCTACGGTGGTGCCGTGGGCTATTTCACCGCTCACGGTGACCTTGATACCTGCATCGTGATCCGCTCCGCCTACGTTGAGGACGGCATTGCCACCGTCCAGGCCGGGGCCGGGATTGTGCTGGATTCTGTTCCGCAGTCGGAAGCCGACGAAACCCGCAGTAAAGCGCGCGCGGTACTGCGCGCCATTGCTACCGCACATCATGCACAGGAGATTTTCTGATGGCTGACATTCTGCTGCTCGATAATATCGACTCCTTTACTTACAACCTGGCAGATCAGCTGCGTGCGAATGGTCACAATGTCGTTATCTATCGCAACCACGTTCCGGCCCAGACGCTAATTGACCGTCTGGCGACCATGCAAAACCCGGTGCTGATGCTCTCCCCGGGCCCAGGCGCACCGAGCGAAGCAGGCTGTATGCCTGAGCTGTTGACCCGTATGCGCGGCAAGCTGCCGATTATCGGCATCTGCCTCGGCCACCAGGCGATTGTCGAAGCCTACGGCGGTTACGTGGGTCAGGCGGGGGAGATCCTGCATGGCAAAGCGTCAAGTATTGAACATGACGGTCAGGCGATGTTTGCCGGTCTGCCAAACCCGCTTCCGGTAGCCCGTTACCACTCGCTGGTCGGCAGCAATATTCCGGCCGGGCTGACCATTAACGCCTCGTTTGAAGGGATGGTGATGGCGGTGCGTCACGATGCGGATCGCGTCTGCGGGATGCAGTTCCACCCGGAATCTATCCTGACGTCCAACGGCGCGCGTCTGCTGGAGCAAACGCTCGACTGGGCGCTACAAAAGCTGGAGCAGACCAACACCCTGCAACCGATTCTGGAAAAACTGTATCAGGCTCAGACCCTGAGCCAGCAGGAGAGCCATCAGCTGTTCTCCGCCGTCGTGCGCGGCGAGCTGAAGCCTGAGCAGCTGGCCGCTGCGCTGGTGAGCATGAAGGTACGCGGCGAAAGCCCGCAGGAGATCGCCGGCGCGGCAACCGCGCTGCTGGAAAATGCCGCCCCGTTCCCGCGCCCGGACTATCCGTTTGCCGATATTGTCGGGACCGGTGGCGACGGCAGTAACAGTATTAATATTTCCACCGCCAGCGCCTTTGTGGCCGCGGCATGCGGTCTGAAGGTGGCGAAACACGGCAACCGCAGCGTGTCCAGCCGTTCAGGATCGTCCGACCTGCTGGCGGCTTTCGGTATCAACCTGGACATGAACGCCGAGCGTTCCCGTGAAGCGCTGGATGACCTGGGCGTCTGTTTCCTGTTTGCGCCGAAGTATCACACCGGTTTCCTCCACGCGATGCCGGTTCGCCAGCAGCTCAAAACCCGCACGCTGTTTAACGTGCTCGGTCCACTCATTAACCCGGCGCACCCGCCGCTGGCGCTGATTGGCGTTTACAGCCCGGAACTGGTCCTGCCGATTGCGGAGACGCTGCGCGTCCTCGGTTACCAACGCGCCGCCGTGGTACACAGCGGCGGGATGGATGAAGTTTCCCTGCATGCGCCCACGCTGGTGGCGGAACTGAATAACGGCGAAGTGCTGAACTATCAGCTTGAGGCCGCTGACTTCGGGTTGACCCCGTACCATCAGGACGCCCTGGCGGGCGGCACGCCGGAAGAAAACCGTGACATTCTCACGCGCTTATTACAAGGTAAAGGTGAGGCCGCCCATGAGGCCGCCGTGGCGGCCAACGTAGCCATGCTGATGCGTTTACATGGCGAGGAAGATCTGAAAGCCAACGCCCAAAAAGTTCTGGACGTACTGCGCTCCGGTGCAGCTTACGATCGCGTTACCGCACTTGCGGCAAGAGGGTAAATAATGCAGACCGTTTTAGCGAAAATCGTCGCCGATAAGGCCATCTGGGTGGAAGCCCGTAAGCAACAGCAGCCGCTCGCCAGTTTTCAGAATGACGTCGTTCCGAGCAGCCGTCGTTTTTATGATGCGCTCCAGGGCGCGCGTACCGCGTTTATTCTGGAGTGTAAAAAAGCGTCTCCGTCCAAAGGCGTGATCCGCGACGATTTCGACCCGGCGCGTATTGCCGGTATCTACAAGCATCATGCGTCTGCCATTTCTGTGCTGACGGATGAGAAATATTTCCAGGGCAGCTTCGATTTTCTGCCCGTAGTCAGCGGCATCGCGCCGCAGCCGATACTGTGCAAAGACTTTATTATCGACCCGTATCAGATCTGGCTGGCGCGCTTTTACCAGGCCGATGCCTGCCTGCTGATGCTCTCCGTGCTGAATGACGAGCAGTATCGCCAGCTCTCGGCCGTCGCGCACAGCCTGAATATGGGCGTGCTGACCGAAGTGAGCAACGAAGAGGAGCTGGAGCGCGCCATCGCGCTGGAAGCCAAAGTGGTCGGCATTAACAACCGCGACCTGCGCGACCTGTCGATTGACCTCAACCGTACGCGCCAGCTTGCGCCGCGTCTGGGCGCGGGCGTCACGGTGATCAGCGAATCCGGGATTAACAGCTACGCTCAGGTGCGTGAACTCAGCCACTTTGCCAACGGTTTCCTGATCGGCTCCGCGATGATGGAACACGACGATCTTAATGCGGCCGTGCGCCGCGTGCTGTTGGGTGAGAACAAAGTCTGCGGCCTGACCCGTGAACAGGATGCGCAGGCCGCATATGAAGCGGGCGCGATCTATGGTGGTCTGATCTTTGTTGAGTCCTCTCCTCGCGCCGTTAATGAGGAACAGGCGCACAAGGTGATGGCGGCTGCGCCTCTGAGCTACGTGGGCGTGTTCCGCAATGCGGATATTAACGACGTTGCGGCAAAAGCGGACGCGTTATCCCTGAGCGCGGTCCAGCTGCACGGCGATGAAGATCAGGCGTACATCGATGCTCTGCGACATGTTCTGGCGCCTCAGGTTCAGATCTGGAAAGCGCAAAGCGTTGGCGCCACCCTGCCCGCGCGTAACCTGAAGCATGTTGATAAATACGTGCTCGACAACGGCCAGGGCGGCACGGGGCAGCGTTTTGACTGGTCACTGCTGCGTGGCGAAGTGCTGGACAATGTCCTGCTGGCGGGGGGATTAAGCCCCGATAACTGTGTGGAAGCGGCCAAAACCGGCTGCGCAGGCCTCGATTTCAATTCAGGCGTAGAGTCCCAACCGGGCATTAAAGACGCCAGCAAGCTGGCATCGGTATTTAAAACTCTGCGTGCATATTAAGGAAGAGAAGATGACGACATTACTTAACCCGTATTTTGGTGAGTTCGGTGGGATGTATGTCCCACAAATCCTGATGCCCGCGCTGCGCCAGCTGGAAGAAGCGTTCGTGAGCGCACAGAAAGATCCGGCGTTTCAGGCGGAGTTTACCGACCTGCTGAAAAACTACGCCGGTCGTCCGACGGCGCTGACAAAGTGCCGCAACCTGACCGAAGGCACTAAAACTACGCTGTATCTTAAGCGTGAAGATCTGCTGCACGGTGGCGCGCATAAAACTAACCAGGTGCTTGGCCAGGCGCTGCTCGCGAAGCGGATGGGTAAAACCGAAATCATCGCCGAAACCGGCGCGGGACAGCACGGTGTGGCCTCAGCGCTCGCCAGCGCCCTGCTCGGTCTGAAATGCCGCATTTACATGGGGGCGAAGGACGTTGAGCGCCAGTCGCCAAACGTGTTCCGTATGCGTCTTATGGGGGCGGAAGTGATCCCGGTGCACAGCGGTTCTGCCACGCTGAAAGATGCCTGTAATGAAGCGCTTCGCGACTGGTCTGGCAGCTACGAAACCGCCCACTACATGCTCGGTACCGCCGCGGGCCCGCACCCGTTCCCGACCATCGTGCGTGAATTCCAGCGCATGATCGGCGAAGAGACTAAAGCGCAGATCCTCGAAAAAGAGGGTCGCCTGCCGGATGCGGTGATCGCCTGCGTTGGCGGCGGATCTAACGCCATCGGCATGTTTGCCGATTTTATCGACGAAACCAGCGTTGGGCTGATTGGCGTTGAGCCTGCCGGCCACGGTATTGAAACGGGCGAGCATGGTGCGCCGCTGAAGCATGGCCGCGTGGGGATCTACTTCGGCATGAAGGCCCCGATGATGCAGACCGATGAAGGGCAGATTGAGGAGTCTTACTCAATCTCTGCCGGGCTGGATTTCCCGTCCGTAGGGCCGCAGCACGCGTTCCTGAACAGCACCGGCCGCGCGGATTATGTCTCCATCACCGATGACGAAGCGCTGGAGGCCTTCAAAACGCTGTGCCGCAATGAAGGGATCATCCCGGCGCTGGAGTCTTCCCACGCGCTGGCGCACGCGCTGAAAATGATGAAGGAAAACCCGGAAAAAGAGCAGCTGCTGGTGGTAAACCTTTCCGGGCGCGGTGACAAAGATATCTTCACCGTTCACGATATTCTGAAAGCACGAGGGGAAATCTGATGGAACGCTACGACAACGCATTTGCACAACTGAAAGCTCGCCAGGAAGGCGCCTTCGTTCCCTTCGTGACGCTGGGCGACCCCGGCCTGGAGCAGTCGCTGAAGATTATCGACACCCTGATTGATGCCGGTGCCGACGCGCTGGAGCTCGGTATTCCGTTCTCCGATCCGCTGGCGGATGGCCCGACCATTCAGAACGCAACGCTACGCGCGTTTGCCGCGGGCGTGACGCCGAGCCAGTGCTTTGAAATGCTGGCGGCGATCCGTCAGAAGCACCCGACCATTCCGATCGGCCTGCTGATGTACGCCAACCTGGTGTTCAGCCGCGGTATTGATGCGTTTTACGCAGAGTGCGCCCGCGTGGGCGTTGACTCCGTGCTGGTGGCTGATGTGCCCGTTGAAGAGTCTGCGCCATTCCGTCAGGCGGCAATGCGCCACAACGTCGCGCCGATTTTCATCTGTCCACCGAATGCCGATGACGATCTGTTGCGCCAGATTGCCTCTTACGGACGAGGTTACACCTACCTGCTCTCCCGTGCGGGCGTCACCGGTGCGGAAAACAAAGCCGCGCTGCCGCTGCATCATCTGGTGGAGAAGCTGGCAGAATACCATGCTGCACCGCCGCTTCAGGGCTTTGGCATTTCTTCACCGGATCAGGTTACTGCGGCGATTGACGCGAAAGCCGCCGGAGCCATTTCCGGTTCGGCTATCGTGAAAATTATCGAGAAGAACGTGGATAAGCCAGAGCAGATGCTGGCTGAGTTACACGCATTCGTCACATCCATGAAAGCGGCCACGCGCAAGGCGTAACCGTTAACACCGTCTGGCCCCGGCGTCAGGCGGTTTTCCCTTCTCTCTTCCTGAAAGAAGCAGGTCAAAATTGATCCTGTCGATATTTTCGGTGTGAATGACTTTCCAAACTTTCGCGTAAGCGTATGATCTGGGCTCTTTTTAGCGTTACCCTTCTGAGTTCAGAGGTTATTCATGTCATGGCATTCCTTCAAACAGACTTACCTGGTTAAGTTCTGGTCACCTGTTCCGGCCGTTATCGCGGCAGGCATTCTCTCTACTTATTATTTCGGTATTACCGGCACCTTCTGGGCTGTTACGGGCGAGTTTACCCGCTGGGGTGGGCAGCTATTACAGCTGGCAGGCGTCCATGCCGAAGAGTGGGGCTACTTCAAACTGATCCATCTTGAGGGCACACCGCTGACCCGCATCGACGGGATGATGATCATTGGCATGTTCGGCGGCTGTTTTGCGGCCGCGCTGTGGGCCAACAACGTTAAGTTGCGCATGCCGAAAAGCCGCATCCGCATTATGCAGGCCGTGGTCGGCGGCATCATTGCCGGGTTTGGCGCCCGCCTGGCGATGGGCTGTAATCTGGCCGCGTTCTTTACCGGTATTCCGCAGTTCTCGCTGCATGCCTGGTTCTTTGCCGTCGCCACCGCCATCGGCTCCTACTTCGGTGCTAAATTCACCCTGCTGCCGCTGTTCCGCATTCCGGTGAAAATGACGAAAGTTAGCGCTGCCTCTCCGTTAACGCAAAAACCCGATCAGGCGCGTCGTCGCTTCCGCCTCGGTATGCTGGTCTTTTTTGCCATGGTTGCCTGGGCGATTTGCACGGCGATGAATCAGCCAAAACTTGGCCTGGCCATGCTGTTCGGCGTCGGTTTTGGTCTGCTGATTGAACGCGCGCAGATCTGCTTTACCTCCGCGTTTCGCGATATGTGGATCACCGGACGCACCATGATGGCGAAGGCGATCATTGCCGGTATGGCCGTGAGCGCGATCGGCATCTTCAGCTACGTTCAGCTCGGCGTGGAACCGAAAATCATGTGGGCGGGCCCAAATGCCGTCATTGGCGGGCTGCTGTTTGGTTTTGGCATCGTGCTGGCGGGCGGGTGTGAAACCGGCTGGATGTATCGCGCTGTGGAAGGCCAGGTGCATTACTGGTGGGTGGGTCTGGGTAACGTGATTGGCTCTACCATTCTGGCCTACTACTGGGATGACGTCTCTCCGGTACTGGCAACAAACTGGGACAAGGTCAACCTGCTGAATACCTTTGGTCCACTCGGGGGGCTCCTGGTGACCTACGCCCTGCTGCTTATCGCCTTCTTACTGGTTGTTGCACAAGAGAAGCGCTTCTTCCGACGCGCCACCGCCAAAACTGAAACTCAGGAGAATGCCGCATGAAAGAGATCGTGCCTGATTATCGTCTCGATATGGTGGGTGAACCTTGCCCTTACCCGGCCGTCGCCACGCTTGAAGCGCTACCGCAGCTAAAGAAAGGTGAAATTCTGGAAGTGGTGAGCGATTGCCCCCAGTCGATCAATAACATTCCTCTTGATGCCAAAAATCACGGCTATACCGTGCTGGATATCCAGCAGGACGGACCAACCATTCGTTATTTAATTCAGAAGTGACTTCACGATCTAAAAAGGCCTCTCAGAGGCCTTTTCT
Source organism: Enterobacter cloacae complex sp. GYL001 (assembly GCF_049237125.1). Lineage (NCBI taxonomy): Bacteria > Pseudomonadati > Pseudomonadota > Gammaproteobacteria > Enterobacterales > Enterobacteriaceae > Enterobacter > Enterobacter cloacae complex sp. GYL001. The sequence continues at coordinate 15,644 of NZ_JBMKGW010000003.1, forward strand.
AGTTTACTGGCTTTGGCCACCGTCGTCGTCTGAGCTTCGGCAGGCATGAATGAATGGTGAGACGTGTTCCGCAAACGGAACAGATAGCACCGTGAGGTAGGCTATGTGCTGGGCTGAACGTCGTGAACTGAAACTGTTTACCTGCACAAACCGGACACTCAAATTTGATGTTGGGGATATCCCCTCCAGCCAGGTGTATGGAACAACCACCATACAGCAATCACCGGCTGACAGGGGATATATCTTCTGTCAGAAACGATAGCCTGCTGAGAACATAAATACCCACGGATCCAGACGGGTATTGATACTTTGCTGCTGCCCGTCAGCTTTAAAGCGCACGTCCGTATCAATGTCCATATACCAGACCGAGGCGTTGATCAGCCAGTCACGGTTAATCAGATAATCCAGACCAACCTGCCCCGCCATACCCCACGAGTCTTTCAGGCTGAGATCGGAGAGCCCGGCCTTTTTACCGGTATCGTTAAATTTCTCATCAAAGAAGGTGGTGTAGTTAACCCCTGCACCAATATAAGGGCGCACCTTGCTGCTGGAATCGCCGAAGTACCACTGCGCCATCAGCGTTGGTGGCAAATGGTGAACCGTGGCAATGTCCCCGGTCGGTCCTAAACCGACGCGGTGACGGAATGGCGTGGCGGCTAAAAGCTCGACGCCAACGTTATCCGTTGCCATATACGTAAACGTCAGGCCTAACTGGGTGTTATTGCTGACGTTAAACCCGCCCATACCCAGTACATTATCGGACCCTTCCGTTGGACGTACCGTTGCCGAACCGGCACGAATAAAGAATTCGCCTGCTTCATGCGCGTACGCGCCGCCAGAGAGACTGCTTAAGATAAGGGCTGCCACCGCTAATTTTTTCATATCCGCTCCATCGTTGTGGTTTTAATTGCGGAGGAGAATATACTCACAAATGAGTAATAAGTGATCTAACACAGATCACATTAAAACCAGTAAGTTAACATTCATTGATCTAGGTTAATTTTTGGTGACACCTCATAAAGCAATAAGTTGTTACCGCGTCAATTTTTGGCATCTCATGGTTACAAAATTTTCTGTTTTCCCTCTCTTGCGCTTCCTGTAGCGGCTGGATAATTTATCGCTCTCACAATGTGATTTGATGCGTTCTACTTTTGCAGGTGTGCCATGAGTGATCATAACCCGTGCATGACGTGCGGAGCCTGTTGTGCGTATTTTCGAGTCTCTTTCTACTGGGCTGAAGCCAGCGATGGCGGCGGCACCGTTCCGGTTGATCTCACTGAACCCTTAACCCCTTTTCTGCGCTGTATGCGCGGCACCAACCAAAAACAGAGCCGCTGTGTGGCACTGCAAGGTGAGCCTGGGGTATCCACCCGCTGTTCCATTTACGCGGATCGCCCCAGCCCGTGTCGCACTTTCGCGATGTCGGGAAAGGATGGGCAGGTCAATGAGGCATGCAATCGCGCCCGCGCCCGCTATGGATTACCGCCGCTTTACAAAGATATGCTTTTCCATACAAGCCTTGATGCTGCCACCAGCGTGTTATCCGGTGTACAATTGCCGGCTAATTAACACCTGCAATACTCAAGGAGAGTGCATGTCTATCACGGCGAAGTCTGTCTACCGTGACACGGGAAATTTTTTCCGCAATCAGTTCATTACCTTTTTACTGATCGCGTTGTTGTGCGCCTTTATTACGGTGGTGCTGGGTCATGCGTTCTCACCCAGTGATGAACAGATTGCCACGCTAAGCCAGGGGGAAAATCTTGCAGGCAGCGCAGGGTTGTTTGACCTTGTACAGAATATGACGCCAGAGCAACAGCAAATCTTGCTGCGCGCATCTGCGGCATCTACCTTCTCGGGCCTGATTGGCAACGCCATTCTGGCGGGTGGCGTGTTGCTGATGATCCAGCTGGTGTCTGCCGGCCAACGCGTCAGCGCGTTACGTGCAATCGGGGCCAGCGCTCCGGTGCTGCCAAAACTGTTTATCCTCATCTTCCTGACCACGCTGCTGGTCCAGATGGGGATTATGCTGGTCGTGGTCCCGGGTGTATTACTGGCTATCGTGCTCTCTTTCGCACCGGTAATGATTGTGCAGGATAAGATGGGCATCTTTACTGCGATGCGCAGCAGCATGAGACTGGCGTGGGCGAATATGCGTCTGGTGGCACCGGCCGTTATCGGCTGGCTCCTGGCCAAAACGATGCTGTTGTTGTTTGCACCGAATTTTGCAGTGTTAACGCCGAACGTAGGCGCGGTCGTTGCTAATACGCTGAGCAACCTGATATCAGCAATCCTGCTGGTCTACTTGTTCCGCCTGTATATGTTAATTCGTCAGTAATTGGGATCGCAGAATGAAGCAGTTTCTTGATTTTTTACCGCTGATCGTATTTTTCGCTTTTTATAAGCTGTACGACATTTATGCCGGTACGCTGGCGCTGATTGTGGCAACGGCTGTGGTGCTGATTTACAGCTGGGTTCGCTATCGCAAAGTTGAAAAGATGGCGCTCATCACCTTCCTGATGGTGGCGGTGTTTGGAGGTCTGACGTTGTTCTTCCACAATGATGAATTTATCAAATGGAAGGTCACGGTGATTTACGGCCTGTTTGCGGGCGCACTCCTCATCAGCCAGTGGGTGATGAAGAAGCCGCTGATCCAGCGCATGCTGGGGAAAGAACTGACCCTGCCGCAGGCTGTGTGGGGACGTCTGAATATCGCCTGGGCGCTATTTTTTATTCTGTGTGGTCTGGCGAATATCTATATCGCATTCTGGCTGCCGCAGAATATCTGGGTCAACTTCAAGGTGTTTGGCCTGACGGCGCTGACTCTTATCTTCACCCTGCTCAGCGGCGTTTATATTTATCGCCACATGCCGCAGGATGACAAGCACTGATCCTTCTGGCCAGATCGCCACGCGGTCTGGCCTCTTTTCCCGCCTTCTCTTTTCTCTACATCCTTCCTGCGAAAATGTCTGAATCATGAAGATTTTATGGAGATTGCTGTCACTTTATTGTAATGAGAATGACTATCATTAATATTCGTCATCGCATTTTTAACAAATGGAAATGAGTTGATGAATAACATAATAAGATTTGCCCCGGCTACACTTACGCTCGCCATTCTTTCAACGCTTTATCAGAGCGCACACGCAGCGGAAGATCCTCTCGCCGATGGTGAAACAATGGTTGTTCAGGCCACCGCTGAAGAGGCGCTGAAGCAACAGCCGGGGGTTTCCATCATCACAGCAAAGGACATAGAAAAGGATCCACCGGTTAACGATCTTTCTGAAATTATTCGCAAAATGCCCGGGGTTAACCTCACCGGAAACAGCGCGACAGGCAGCCGCGGTAACAACCGCCAGATCGACATCCGCGGTATGGGGCCGGAGAACACGCTGATTCTGATTGACGGTGTGCCGGTGACGTCACGTAACTCGGTGCGCTACAGCTGGCGCGGGGAGCGCGACACCCGCGGGGATACCAACTGGGTTCCGCCAGAGATGGTTGAGCGCATTGAAGTGCTCCGGGGACCTGCTGCCGCCCGCTATGGTTCGGGGGCGGCCGGCGGCGTCGTCAACATCATTACCAAACGCCCGACCAACGACTGGCACGGCTCGCTCTCCCTGTACACTAACCAGCCTGAAAATGATAAAGAGGGAGCGACGAAACGCGCTAATTTTGATCTGAGCGGCCCCCTTGCGGGCGATGCGTTAACGATGCGCCTGTACGGGAATATCAACAAAACTGACGCAGATGCTCAGGACATCAACACCGCGCAAAACGGCTCTTACGCCGCCGGACGTGAAGGCGTGCGCAACAAGGACATTAATGCCCTGCTCTCCTGGAAACTCACGCCACAGCAGATTATCGATTTCGACTACAGCTACAGCCGCCAGGGCAATATCTACGCGGGTGATACTCAATACAGCAACAGCAACGTCAGCCCTGACGGTCTGGTGTCGTCCCTGTATGGACACGAAACGAACCGAATGTACCGCCAGTCTTATGGCATTACGCACAACGGCATCTGGGACTGGGGTCAGTCAAAGTTCGGTGTTTATTATGAAAAGACCAACAACACCCGCCTGGAAGAAGGCTCTACGGGCAAAGTTGAGGGGATGATCAATAGCGATAAATACGATACCAGCCGGCTGGAGTCATACCGTTCAACGGGTGAACTGAACATGCCTTTCTTCTGGCTGGTCGAACAGACGCTAACCGTCGGTGCAGAATGGAACCGTGATGAACTGAACGATCCGGCCTCAATGCAGGCGACAAATGTGTCGGGAGAAGTGATTAACGGCGTTCCCGGTACGGCTTCTGAGCGCAACAGCAAAAACAGCGCTGACCTCACTGGCATCTATCTTGAGGACAATATTGAAGCGCGCCAGGGCACCAACCTGATCCCAGGGCTCCGCTTTGATTATCACAATCAGTTTGGCAGCAACTGGAGTCCTAGCCTGAACCTCTCTCAGGATTTGGGTGACATGTTCAAGGTTAAAGCGGGTATCGCTCGGGTATTTAAAGCGCCAAACCTGTATCAATCCAGCGAAGGCTATCTGCTTTCCACCCGCGGCAATGGCTGCCCGAACAACGTTTCCGAAGGAAGCTGTTACCTGTTAGGTAATCCGGATCTGGATCCTGAAATCAGCGTGAACAAAGAGATTGGCCTGGCCTTTGCGCTGGAAGGCTACGAGGCTGGCATAACCTGGTTCCGCAACGATTACAAAAACAAGATTGTTTCAGGAACGGACGTGCTGGGCCAGACAAGCAGCGGCGCAAATATCCTTCAGTGGCAGAACGGAGGAAAGGCTGTTGTTGAGGGGCTGGAAGGCAACCTCACCGTCCCGGTTATCCGCGACACGCTAACCTGGCGTACCAATGCGACGTATATGATTCAGTCTGAAAGTAAGGACACCGGCAACCCTCTGTCGATTATCCCAAAATATACCGTCAACACGATGCTCGACTGGCAGGTTAACAGCAAACTTTCAGCGAACCTTAGCTGGACGATGTATGGCCGCCAGAAGCCAAGAGAAAATGCTGAAATCCGCAAAGAGCAGAATGCGATGTCAGATAAAGAGATTGGCGCCTATTCCATCGTTGGGATCGGTAGTAACTATCAACTGACAAAAGATCTCCGCCTGAATGCCGGGATCAGCAACCTCTTTGATAAGCAAATTTACCGAGAAAATGACGGTGCATCGACCTATAACGAACCAGGCCGTGCGTATTACGCAGGCGTGACCCTGTCCTTCTGACCCGCTGGCGCCTGCTCTGCGGGCGCTAACCCTATTCTCTCCAGCCAGAAATCATAGTAGCATCCCGCCTGAAGTCTTCAGTTACGAGTTTAAAAACAATGACAACAAATGACGCCCCACAGGGCGAACTGGTTTTACGCACACTGGCAATGCCTGCGGATACGAATGCCAATGGCGATATTTTTGGCGGCTGGTTGATGTCGCAGATGGATATGGGCGGTGCAATCCTGGCAAAAGAGATTGCACACGGGCGCGTGGTGACAGTCCGGGTCGATGGCATGACCTTTCTGCGCCCTGTCGCGGTGGGGGACGTGGTGTGCTGTTACGCACGCTGCGTAAAACGCGGCAATACGTCTGTCTCCATCAACATTGAAGTATGGGTGAAAAAAGTCTCTTCTGAGCCGATTGGTCAGCGCTATAAGGCGACGGAGGCATTATTTATCTATGTGGCGGTGGATAGCGACGGTAAGCCCCGCCAGCTCCCACGGAGCTGATCCTCAGGTAAAAAAAAGCCTCCTTGCGGAGGCTTCTTTTATTCCATCTGTGCCCCGCCGTTCAGGCGGAAGACAATGTTCACAATCAACCCATTGCCGGGTTTACCGGCTTCATAGCGCCACCTGCGCATGGCCGATTTAACTTCGCGTTCAAACATATTCGCCGGCTGTGCGGACAGGATTTCCACGTTATCGACACGTCCATCGGCCGTAACGTCGAATTTCACCCGTACACGCCCTTCAATACGTAACGCCTGGGCACGTGCCGGGTACTGCGGCTGGTTACGGCTCAGCGCGCGCGGGCCCGCGGGCGCCGTTACCGTCGGTTTTGTCGCGGTCGTGGTGTTATTCATCAGCGGACGTGACGGGGCGGCATTTTCAACCGGCTGCGTGGCGCGTGGCTCAACCGGACGCACTTCGCGTTTCGGACGCTCTTCCACCTTTTTGACCGGCTTGGGTTTTGGCTTCGGCTTAGGTTTCGGCTCCGGCTTATGGATCACTACCGGCGCTTCTTTCGGCGGTTCAGGAACCGGCTCGGGCTCTGGTTCCGGCTCGGGTTCAACAACGGGCTGTGGCGGCGGCGGCGCAACCTGCGGCGGCTCAAGATCCGCAGGCGATACCATGGTCACAGAAATTGGCTGCGCTGGCGCCGGCATTTCAATAACCTGATGAACCGAGGTATAGAGCAGACCCGCCACGACAGCACCGTGAATAACGACGGAAAGCAGCGTCGGCCATGGAAAGCGGCGAGGTAAATCAAGGGTCATCGAAGTCATAATCATCAACGTTAAAAAACCGAACCTCGATTTTAAATGCAAATAGCAATCATATTCAATAAGACACTTTGTCCTGGCGCAATTTAAGCGTACATGAGGGCAAAAAAGGGGCATCCAGATCAGGGTTTTAACATTGTTATTATCTTTACATTGCAGTCATTTGTGCTTTCACATAACGTAATTGTCACTTTTACCGGTTAAGGAGCTTTGCCGTGCTTTACGTGATTTACGCTGAAGATGTACCTGATTCTCTGGAAAAACGTCTTTCCGTTCGCCCTGCTCATCTGGCGCGTTTACAGTTGCTACAGGATGAAGGTCGGTTGCTGACCGCAGGCCCGATGCCTGCCGTTGACAGCAACGATCCGGGCGCGGCGGGTTTTACCGGCTCCACGGTGATTGCCGAGTTTGAATCTCTGGAAGCCGCGCAGGCCTGGGCAGAAGCAGACCCGTACGTCGCAGCCGGCGTGTACGAGAAAGTCACGGTTCGTCCGTATAAAAAAGTATTCTGAAACGAAAGGCTCCCTCGGGAGCCTTTTCTTCATTCAGTGCAGCGACGCCAGCCTCGCCGCAAATCCGACAAACAGCAGACCTATCAGCCCGTTCCCCAGCTTCGCCAGTTTCTTTTTGGTTTTGAGGTAACGCGTGACAAACGCGCCTGAGAAAATCAGGAAGCTCATGTACATGAAGCTGATCAGCTCAAGCGTTGTGGCGAGGATCAGGAACGACGTGCCGGTATTCTTCGCATTGACATCAATGAACTGCACGAAGAACGACACGTAAAAGAGAATCGCTTTCGGGTTCGTCAGGCTCAGCACCAGCGAACGCTTAAGGATTGCGCTTGCCGGTTCGGCGCTACTTTCGTGCGCATTTTTTTGACGCGTCATAACGGACCAGAGCATTTTTCCGCCCAGCCACAGCAGATAAAACGCGCCCAGATAGCGGACAATATTAAATAAAACCGGAGTGGTCTGGATCAACGCGGCGACGCCCGCCCAGGCCAGAAACATCAGCACGGCATCACCAATAAACACACCGGTGGCTGCCAGATAGCCTTTCTTAACGCCGTGGCCAATCCCTGTTTTCAGCACAAACAAGGTGTTCGGTCCTGGAACCAGCACGATAAAAAATGCGCCGACAACATAGGTCCAGAAATTCAGTACACCAAACTCCGCAAACACGTCTCACTCCTTTCGCTCAAAAACAGCGGGGATACCGGTAATTACGGTATCCCCTGAATCAGTTGCGCTATTGTACGCCGTTATAGCCATCAAGATAAGTCGCGGCCAGTTCGTTACCAAATAATAGGGCGTCTTTACTGTCCATGTCCGAAGACCATTTATCCTTCGCGTTGCCTGCGAACAATTCCTGCGACTTCGCATTTTCTTTTAGCTGATCGCGAATGCTTTGCGCGTATTCACTGGCTTCAGCCTCAGTCCGCCCTTCCGCGCGGTCAGCTTTGCCCCGGGCATAAAGCTCGCGGAACTGCGCCACGTTCAGCTGATAATTTTTCTGCACGCTGGAGGTGTAATTGCCGCCAGTAAAGCTGGACTGATGCGACACGAAATAAAACGCGTGCCGTTCGGGTGAGGTTTTGCTGCTGGCACAACCGCTTAATATCGCAATCCCAAAGAGTGCTGCCATTACTTTTCCGTTCATCCTTTTTTCCTTTAATAAAAATGTATTCCCCATGCGAAAACATAATCTGCCAATGAGGAAAATGACGAAAGTCCTAAATCTTCCCTGAGCGCATCCAGCGACAAAAGTACAATAAAAATCCAGAGATAAGGATTCATCTTTTAATATCATGACGTTATGGGAAGTTAGTATATCGCGGAAGCAGATGGGAAGAGACTGCAAAAATTGATAGCCTGGATGTTTAATGGGCACCTTTACGGTGCCCTTCATGCTTTTCAGATGTCCTGGACCGCGAACAACAGCGCGTTACGGTGTCTGTTCAGGCCACATTTTCTGATGGCGTGGATACGCATATTGCGGCGGGATTGTGCTTCCAGCCAACGAGCCTTACGACGACTCACCTGTCGCAACATGCGCCAGCGCCCAACTTCAGTTCTACTGCGCTTCATGTCTACAACTCTTTCTCTAACAGAGATGCCATTATATGCCTAAGCAGGCGGCAAACCAGCGCTTTTATCTGCCGTTTTTATTTGCCAGATGAATCCTGATGCGTAAACTCATAACAATACGCTTTCAAAAGGATTTTTTATTTATGACAACCTTCTACACCGTGGTGAGTTGGCTGGTCATTTTAGGATACTGGCTGTTAATTGCCGGGGTGACGTTGCGCATTCTGATGAAACGCAGAGCGGTACCTTCCGCCATGGCCTGGCTTCTGATTATCTACATTCTGCCGCTGGTGGGCATCATCGCCTATCTCTCTTTCGGTGAACTTCATCTGGGTAAACGCCGCGCCGAACGCGCCCGCGCCATGTGGCCCTCCACGGCGAAATGGCTTGCCGACCTTAAAGCCTGCAAGCATATCTTCGCTGAAGAGAACAGTAGCGTGGCCGCATCTCTGTTCAAGCTGTGCGAACGCCGCCAGGGGATTGCTGGGGTAAAAGGCAATCAGCTGCAACTGATGACCTCTTCTGATGATGTGATGCAGGCGCTGATCCGTGATATCCAGCTCGCCCGGCATAATATCGAGATGGTGTTTTATATCTGGCAGCCGGGCGGCATGGCGGACCAGGTCGCCGAATCGCTAATGGCCGCTGCACGTCGCGGTATCCACTGCCGCCTGATGCTGGACTCCGCCGGCAGCGTGGCCTTTTTCCGTAGCCCGTGGGCAGGCATGATGCGCAACGCCGGTATCGAGGTGGTCGAGGCGCTGAAAGTGAATCTTTTCCGCGTCTTTCTGCGCCGCATGGATCTCCGCCAGCACCGGAAAATGGTTCTGATCGATAACTATATCGCCTACACCGGCAGCATGAACATGGTTGACCCCCGCTTCTTCAAGCAGGATTCCGGCGTGGGGCAATGGATCGATCTGATGGCGCGGATGGAGGGACCGATCGCGACCTCAATGGGCATCGTCTACTCCTGCGACTGGGAAATTGAAACTGGTAAACGCATTCTTCCCCCACCGCCGGATGGCAATATCATGCCGTTTGAGGAAGCCAGCGGGCACACTATCCACACTATCGCCTCCGGTCCTGGCTTCCCGGAAGATCTGATCCATCAGGCACTGCTTACCGCCGCCTACTCCGCGCGGGAATATCTGATCATGACCACGCCCTATTTCGTTCCCAGCGACGACCTTCTGCATGCCATCTGTACAGCGGCACAGCGCGGAGTGGATGTGAGCATTATTATGCCGCGCAAGAACGATTCGCTGCTGGTGGGATGGGCAAGCCGCGCGTTCTTTAGTGAGCTGCTGGCCGCAGGCGTTAAAATTTATCAGTTCGAAGGCGGCCTGTTACACACCAAGAGCGTGCTGGTGGACGGAGAGCTGAGCCTGGTGGGTACCGTCAACCTCGATATGCGCAGTCTGTGGCTGAATTTTGAAATTACGCTGGTCATTGATGACGCCGGGTTCGGTGGCGATCTGGCGGCGGTTCAGGACGATTATATCTCCCGCTCACGCCTGCTGGACGCCAGACTGTGGGCGAAACGTCCGCTGTGGCAGCGAATTGCCGAACGACTGTTTTACTTCTTTAGTCCGTTGCTGTAAAACGTGCCCAACGATGTTTAACAGGTAGTCATCATGGAAATGGATCTGAACAATCGCCTGACCGAAGACGAAACGCTCGAACAGGCCTACGATATTTTTCTCGAGCTGGCGGTCGATAATCTCGACCCTGCTGACGTCATTCTTTTCAACCTACAATTTGAAGAGCGTGGCGGTGCTGAGCTGTTCGATCCGGCTGAAGACTGGGCCGAACATGTCGATTTTGATCTCAACCCGGACTTCTTCGCCGAGGTGGTGATTGGCCTTGCAGATGAAGACGGCGGAGAAATTAACGACATCTTTGCCCGCGTCCTGCTGTGCCGCGAGAAAGATCACAAACTGTGCCATATCCTTTGGCGCGAATAATAAAAAAGGCTGCCCGCGCAGCCTTTTTATTTAATCCGGTAAGGCATTTCCACAGCGGTGACAAAACCGCGCGCCGGGTTCATGATTCCCCTGCTGACAATTCGGACATTTGCGTTGCTGCTTGCTGTTCTGGAAGGCGCTGCTCATATGGGTGGTAATTAACCCCGTCGGAATCGCTATCACAGAATAGCCGATCAGGATAAGAACCGATGCCACAATACGTCCGAGCGGCGTATGCGGGGTAATATCGCCATAGCCCACGGTGGTCACCGTGACGATAGCCCAGTAAACAGACGCATTAAGCGTGGTAAACCCGTATTTCGGCCCTTCGATTAAATACATCAGGGAGCCAAAAACGATCATCACGATAGCAATAAACGAATAGAAGAGAATCAGCTGGTGGCGGGCGCTGACAATGGCAACCCAAAAAACCCGCAGCGACGGCATAAAGCGCAGCAGTTTGAGAATCCGTAACACACGAATCGCCCGCATTGCACGCCAGGCAAACACATAATTCAAGCTGATCTCAGGCCACAGCCACATGACATACAGCGGCAGGATGGTGGCTAAATCAATAAATCCCCAGAAGCTGAAAACGTATTTCGCCGGATTTGGCCAGCTAATGACCCTCAGCACATATTCCGCAGTAAACACCAGCGTGACAATCAATTCCAGCCAGACGAAAACGTGCCACTCCTCATACGTCATGTGGTACTGCGTTCCGGCGCCGGATTCGATAAAGATAATAATGACGCTAATCAGCGCAAATAAACCACACAGACCTTCGAAGCGGCGACCGGAAACCGTTTCAGGATCAAATAAAAGGTGATACAGCCGCTGGCGGGCCGACGTGAATAATCGCGACACATTAACCTCGAAAAATAAGGGCTGACATCATGTCAGCCCTTGCGATTATAACGGGTCTACTTTCAGGCAGGAAACCGCATGTCGGAAACTGCCCTCCAGAACCGGCCGTGTTTTTGCACATTCCGGCCCGGCTATTGGGCATCGAGTACGGAATACGCAGCCTGAAGGCGGGTTGATTGGCGAAGGCAGTTCACCTTCCAGAAGCTGAATGGTTTTATTTTTTTCCAGATCGGGGTCCGGAACGGGAACCGCAGACATCAGCGCTTTGGTATAAGGGTGCAGAGGATTGTGGTACACCTCATCATACGTGCCCAGCTCTACGGCGTGGCCCAGATACATGACCAGCACACGGTCCGAAATGTGTTTTACCACCGCCAGATCGTGGGCGATGAAGATCAGCGACAGCCCCATTTCCCGTTGCAGTTTCTGTAGCAGGTTAACCACCTGGGCCTGGATGGAAACGTCCAGCGCCGAAACCGGCTCATCACAGATAATCAGTTTTGGTTCAAGGATCAACGCGCGTGCGATACCGATACGCTGGCACTGACCGCCGGAAAACTCGTGTGGGTAGCGGTTGATGAGGTTAGGCAGCAGACCCACCTTGAGCATCATCGCTTTCACCCGATCGCGAATTTCCTGGCGCGGCATCTTCGGATGATAGGTGCGCAGCGGCTCGGCAATGATTTCGCCAATGGTCATACGCGGGTTCAGGGACGCAAGTGGATCCTGGAAAATCATCTGGATGTCGCTGCGCACGTCGCGCCATTCATCCGGCTTCATCCCCAGCAGATCTTTGCCAAGCCAGGCCACTTTCCCGTCGGTGGCCTTCACCAGGCCGATGATCGCACGCGCAAACGTCGATTTGCCGCAGCCGGATTCGCCTACCACGCCCAGGGTCTCGCCTTCGTACAGGCGTAGCGTGACGCCATCCACCGCTTTCAGGGTTTTGGCAGGCTGCCAGAACCACTGTTTACCGTCTTTGATATCGAAATGGACCTTCAGGTCAGCGATTTCGAGCAGCACATTTCTTTTTTCGTCGATCGCGTTCATACCAGCTCCTCCAGCGGCTTAAAGCAGGCGCGCAGACGGCCTGGGGCAAACGCTTCCAGCGGCGGTGCGCTGTTACAGATTTCCATCGCATGCGGACAACGCGGCTGGAACGGGCAGCCTTTTGGCAGACGCAGCAGGTTTGGCGGGTTGCCCGGGATAGTCAGCAGCGACTCCCCTTCCGCATCAAGACGCGGAACGGCATTCAGCAGCCCGATAGAGTACGGATGGGCTGGCTGGTAGAACACATCGCGAGCATTACCGTATTCCATCGTGCGGCCTGCATACATGACCAACACTTTGTCGCAGATCCCGGCAACGACGCCTAAATCGTGGGTGATCATAATGATGGCGGTGTTGAACTCGCGCTTCAGCTCGTTCAGCAACGTCATGATCTGCGCCTGAACGGTCACGTCCAGGGCGGTGGTTGGTTCATCAGCGATCAGCAGTTTTGGCCGGCAAAGCAATGCCATCGCGATCATAACGCGCTGGCGCATACCGCCGGAGAACTCGTGCGGATACATGCGCATGCGCTTGCGTGCTTCAGGCATTTTCACCGCATCCAGCATTTTGACGGACTCTTCAAACGCTTCGGCTTTACCCAGCCCCTTGTGGAGCATCAGCACTTCCATCAGCTGTTCACCCACCCGCATATAGGGGTTCAGGGACGTCATCGGATCCTGGAAAATCATTGAAATCTGCTCGGCGCGCAGCTTGTTCAGCTCATGTTCCGGCAAATTCAGGATCTCTTTCCCGTTAAACGTCGCCGAACCGCCGATCACGCCGTTTGACGCCAGCAGGCCCATCAGCGCGAATGCGGTCTGGGATTTACCGGAACCGGATTCGCCCACAATGCCCAGCGTTTCACCGGCACGCAGGTCGAAGTTGAGATCGTTAACGGCAGTAACATCACCGTCAGGGGTTTTAAACGTCACGCGGAGGTCTTTAACGTCCAGCAGTGCGCTGGTCCGCTGTTGCGCCTGTGGCGCGGTTGCCGTTTCAATAATGGTCATGACGGCGCTCCTTAACGGTCTTTCGGGTCGAGGGCATCACGCAGGCCATCGCCGATAAAGTTGAAACAGAACAGGGTGACGACCAGGAAGCCCGCCGGATACAGCAGTAACCACGGTGACACTTCCATGGAGTTTGCGCCATCACTTAACAGAGCGCCCCAGCTACTCAACGGCTCCTGCGTACCTAATCCCAGGAAGCTCAGGAAAGATTCAAACAGGATCATACTTGGCACCAGCAGGGAGGCGTACACCACCACCACGCCCAGCACGTTAGGAACGATATGACGCACCACAATATTGGCGGTAGAAACGCCGCCAACCTGTGCGGCTTCGATAAACTCCTTACGTTTGAGGCTCAGCGTCTGGCCGCGCACAATACGCGCCATATCCAGCCAGGACACCATCCCGATCGCCACGAAGATTAGCAGGATATTTTGACCAAAGAAGGTCACCAGCAGAATGACGAAGAACATGAACGGGAAGGAGTTCAGGATTTCTAGCAGACGCATCATCACGGAGTCCACTTTCCCGCCGAGGTAACCGGAAAGCGAGCCGTAAAGCGTGCCGACAATCACCGCCACTAGCGCCGCCGCGATGCCAACCATCAGGGAGATACGGCCGCCAATCGCCACACGCACCAGCAAATCACGCCCGGAGGAGTCGGTGCCGAAATAGTGCCCGGATTCCATATCCGGCGCGCTGGACATCATGCCCCAATCCGTATCGAAATAGGTGAACTGAGAGAGCATTGGCGCCAGGGTTACAAACAGCGCGATAAGCACCAGCACGACCAGGCTGGCAACGGCGGCACGGTTATGCATAAAACGACGGCGGGCGTCCTGCCAAAGGCTACGACCTTCGACCTCCAGCTTTTCACTGAAGTTTTCCAGCGCCTCGCTGTTTTTCTTACTCAACATCATGGCGTGCTCCAGTTAGTAACGGATTTTCGGGTCGATAACGGCATACAGCACATCGACAACGGCATTAAACAGAATGGTCAGCGCGCCCACGAGGATCGTCAGGCTCAGCACCAGCGAATAGTCACGGTTAAGCGCCCCGTTAACAAACAGCTGCCCGATGCCCGGCAGGCCATAAATGGTTTCAATCACCATTGAACCCGTGATAATGCCGACAAAAGCCGGACCCATATAGGAGAGTACCGGTAACAGTGCAGGCTTGAGGGCATGACGGAAAATAATCCGGCGCATCGGCAGCCCTTTCGCACGAGCGGTACGGATAAAGTTCGAGTGCAGGACCTCAATCATCGATCCACGGGTAATACGGGCGATGCTGGCGATGTAGGCCAGAGATAATGCCACCATCGGCAATATCATGAACTTCAGCGCCCCGCCGTTCCAGCCGCCCCCGGGGAGCCATTTCAGGGTTATGGCGAATATCATGACCAGCAACGGCGCGACAACGAAGCTGGGGATAACCACCCCGGTCATTGCGACCCCCATGACGGCGTAATCCCATCGGGTATTTTGTTTTAGCGCAGCGATAACGCCCGCAGTGACACCGAGAACAACGGCCAGGATAAATGCAGCAGCCCCTAATTTAGCCGATACCGGGAAGCTGGACGCCACCAGGTCGTTAACGGAATAGTCTTTATATTTAAATGACGGACCAAAATCACCGTGTGCAAGCTGCTTCAGATAGTTGAAGTACTGCGTGGTGATAGGATCGTTTAAATGGTATTTCGCTTCGATGTTGGCCATAACTTCTGGCGGAAGCGTGCGTTCACCGGTAAAAGGACTGCCCGGTGCAAGACGCATCATGAAGAAGGAAATTGTAATTAGAATAAATAACGTTGGAATCGCTTCAAGACAGCGACGCAGGATAAATTTCAACATTGCCCGTACCTTCTGGCGTGTGCCTGATGAATGTTACAAAATAGACACAGTGGGGCAAGCTCGCTCGCCCCACGTATTGCCATTAATGCTTGATAATATAAAGATTCTTAACGGAAATATTATCCAACGGGTCTTTACCGGTATAACCCCCTACCCATGGTTTCACCAGGCGGGCGTTAACGTAGTAGTAAACCGGAACGATCGCAGAGTCTTTATCGAGCTGTTGTTCTGATTTCGCGTACAGATCGGCGCGCTGGGCGTCATCTGCCACCTTCAGGGTTTCGCCAATCAGCTTATCAAACGCCGGGCTCTTATAGTGTGCGGTATTGTTCGAACTGTCGCTCAGCATGGTGTTCAGGAATGAGGTCGGTTCGTTATAGTCCGCACACCATCCTGCACGAGCCACGTCAAAGGTTCCCTGGTGGCGCGTATCGAGGAAGGTTTTCCATTCCTGGTTTTCCAGCTTCACGTTCACGCCGAGGTTTTTCTTCCAGATTGACGCGACGGCAATAGCCAGCTTTTTATGCAGATCGGAGGTGTTGTACAGCAGGCTAAAGGTCAGCGGCTTGTCGGCGGTATAGCCAGCTTCAGCCAGCAGTTTTTTCGCTTCTTCGTTACGTTTTTCCTGGGACCATTTGAACCATTCAGGTTCAACCAGCTTCATACCGTCGGTGTAAGGCGGGGTGTAGCTGTAAGCCGGCAGGTCGCCCTGATTCTTCACTTTATTCACGATAATGTCGCGATCCAGAGCCAGCTTCAGTGCGGTACGAACACGTACGTCGGTGAACGGTGCTTTCTGGTTGTTAATTTCGTAATAGTAGGTGCACAGATACGGATCGACGTGAACTTCTTTAGGGATCTCTTTTTTCAGCTTCTGGAACAGTTCAATCGGCATATTGTTATAGGTCATGTCGATTTCACCGCTGCGGTAGCGGTTTACGTCCGTCACTTCAGAAGAGATTGGCAGGTAGGTGACCTGATTGATAACGGTCTTCGCATTATCCCAATACTGCGGGTTGCGCTCCAGCACCATACGTTCGTTAACGACCCAGTCCTTCAGCTTATATGCACCGTTGGTCACGATATTCGCAGGCTGCGTCCATTTTTCACCAAATTTTTCTACTGCGGATTTTGGTACCGGGGAGACGGACGGGTGAACCAGCAGCTTATAGAAGTACGGAACAGGTTCGCTCAACGTCACTTCAAAGGTGTTGGCATCGATGGCTTTTACGCCCAGGTCGGTAACTGGCTTTTTACCCGTGATGATGTCATCGATATTGGCAATATGGCCATACTGGAGGTAACTCGCATACGGGGAGGCGGTATTTGGATCCGCCAGACGCTGCCAGCTATAGACGAAATCTTCGGCGGTAACCGGCGTACCGTCGGACCATTTCGCATCTTTACGCAGATGGAAGGTCCAGACTTTAAAATCTTTGTTGTCCCATTTTTCCGCCACGCCCGGAGCCGGGTGGCCGTCTACGTCAGTCACCAGCAGACCTTCAAACAGATCGCGGTTAACGTTAGACTCTGGAACACCTTCAATTTTGTGCGGATCAAGAGACTGCACTTCCGCACCGTTATTACGTACCAGCGTTTGCTTCTCAGCCAGCTGAACACCAGCAGGAACGTCCGCAGCCATTGCAGCGTTGCCCGCGATTAGCGCAGTTAAAATCCCCGCCGCTACCAGACTTTTTTTTGTGATGATGGACATTGTGTTGATACTCCACTCATTATAATGACCGGCCTTCGCCAGTTGTGTAATCCCCTGTTGGGGCCTGTACAGCGCAGGAGTTTTTTTTGCTACTGTCAGGTTCTTTTTTTACTTCTTGCTATCACCGACTTCATTATTACTGACCGCTCGTACGGCGGTCTTGCGTCGATTCTTTACACCTCTCCCCTGTCAGAGAGATGCGTTGGATATCTTATGTGAGGGCTACATGAAAATAGTTCTCATCAACTTGTTTAATGCTGCAAAATATAAGGCCGGAAAGTACCAAATGGTGCCAACTCTCGCCAATACATTTTGCAAATTTGTTAAGCATTTCTCTTTTACGATGGCTGGCATAACTATGGCGCCAACCCTGGCTTACGCCGAAACCAACAAAAAGAGATTAAATTCATATGGATAAGAAATTTTGTTGCTACAAACGCGACGACGAAGCTTGGCTGAACGATTTTTCACGATAATTTAACAATTGATTATTATTTAGCACATTCGTCTGAGTCAGCGTCGAAATTACTAATATCATTTCGGTTATCTGTCAGCAAGCCCCAGAGTATCATGTGAGTAAAATAACAGAGGGTTTGAGGGATTTATGCGCGGCAAGGGGAAATGAAAATAAACAACCCCTTGAAAAACAACAAAAGAGGATTATTAGTAGAACTTATTATGACTGGCGCCTATTTCAACTTTATTTATATGATTTGCAGATAATCACGTAAAAAAAACGGAGCCGCTGGCTCCGCTCTTTCAAATGAAAGTCAGTGTACTAACCCGGGGAATATACTTTTTATACCGGTAACGATAAATTCGATGCCCAACGCCATTAACAACAGACCCATGATACGGGTAATCACGTTGATGCCCGTTTGTCCCAGCAAGCGAACCAGCCATGGCGCCATACGAAATACGCCCCAGCAGCACAGCGCGAACAGCGCAATGGCAACAGAAAAGCCAATGAGGTGCATTAGGCTGTGGTAGCGCGTTCCCCAGACAATGGTGGAACTGATCGCCCCCGGGCCCGCCATCAGCGGCAGTGCCAGTGGCACGACCCCGATGCTCTCGCGGATAGCTGTCTCTGATTTTTCCTGCTTGTTCTGTTTATCCTCCCCCAGCTTGCCGCTGATCATCGACATGGCAATCGTCACCACCAGGATCCCGCCTGCTATACGGAACGAATCAATCGAGATGCCGAAGACCTGAAGAATGGCGTCCCCGAGATAAAGAGACGTAAGTAGGATGATCGCCACCGACAGGTTTGCCGTCAGGTTGGTTTTATTTCGTGCCGCAGCCGTCTGATAGCTGGTCATACTAATGAAGACAGGGATGATCCCTACCGGGTTAACCAGAGCAAACAAGCCGATAAAAAACTTGAAATATGTAGGGAAATCAAAGAGCGTTTGAATCACATTAAGCTCCGCAATTGAGCATGGCCAGGGAGAAACTGCGTGTCATGATAAATCCGCGCTGAAGATACGCTTTTTAGCCGCATACTTCACCAGAAATCTGTTCTTAAACGTTATCAATTCATGATGTTAAACATTTGTGTAATCAATGATATCGCTGCTTCCAATAGTTACTTAATTATTTAACAGTAGAATAATTAGCACAAAATAACCCTGCTGAAAGGTATCAGCTTAGGACAAAATTGATCTCGATCATAATTTTCGTACTCAGAAGTGAGTAATCTTGGTTACGCCGCCAGGGAGATCACCTATCAAAAAGGTATGATGCTAAGGTAAGGCTCTTTTAGTAAATTAGTGAGCTGGAGCAGTGAGTAATCCTTTGTTTTACTGTGTGTTACGCAAGTGGGATCGGCTCTGACTATACTGTCAGACGTATCGAGCGCTGGTTTACTAAAAGAGTTTAAACATTATCAGGAGAGCATTATGGCTGTTACCAATATCGCTGAACTGAACGCCCTCGTCGAGCGCGTAAAAAAAGCCCAGCGTGAATATGCCAATTTCACCCAAGAACAGGTTGATAAAATCTTCCGCGCGGCCGCTCTGGCTGCTGCTGATGCTCGAATCCCTCTCGCTAAAATGGCCGTTGCCGAATCCGGCATGGGTATCGTTGAAGATAAAGTGATCAAAAACCACTTTGCTTCAGAGTATATCTACAACGCCTATAAAGATGAGAAAACCTGCGGTGTGCTGTCAGAAGACGATACTTTCGGCACCATCACCATCGCAGAACCGATCGGCATCATTTGCGGTATCGTTCCAACCACTAACCCAACCTCTACCGCCATCTTCAAATCTCTCATCAGTCTGAAGACACGTAACGCAATCATTTTCTCCCCGCATCCACGTGCGAAGGATGCCACCAACAAAGCAGCAGATATCGTGCTTCAGGCTGCCATTGCGGCGGGTGCGCCAAAAGATCTCATCGGCTGGATCGACCAACCTTCTGTTGAACTGTCCAACGCACTGATGCATCACCCGGACATTAACCTGATTCTGGCGACCGGTGGTCCTGGTATGGTTAAAGCTGCGTACAGCTCCGGTAAACCAGCCATCGGCGTAGGCGCAGGTAATACCCCTGTGGTGATCGACGAAACGGCTGATATCAAGCGTGCTGTTGCCTCTGTGCTGATGTCTAAAACCTTCGATAACGGCGTTATCTGTGCATCTGAACAGTCTGTTGTCGTGGTTGATTCGGTATACGACGCCGTTCGTGAACGTTTCGCCAGCCACGGCGGCTACCTGTTGCAAGGTAAAGAACTGAAAGCTGTTCAGGACGTAATTCTGAAAAATGGCGCGCTGAACGCGGCTATCGTAGGTCAGCCAGCGTATAAAATCGCTGAACTCGCTGGCTTTAGCGTCCCTGCTACCACCAAGATTCTGATTGGTGAAGTGAAGGTCGTCGATGAAAGTGAGCCGTTTGCTCACGAGAAACTCTCCCCGACGCTGGCAATGTACCGTGCGAAAGATTTCGATGACGCGGTAGAAAAAGCAGAGAAACTGGTGGCGATGGGCGGTATCGGCCACACCTCTTGCCTGTACACCGACCAGGATAACCAGCCTGAGCGTGTTGCTTACTTCGGTCAGAAGATGAAGACGGCACGTATCCTGATCAACACCCCTGCTTCTCAGGGTGGTATCGGTGACCTGTACAACTTCAAACTCGCACCTTCCCTGACTCTGGGTTGTGGTTCCTGGGGTGGTAACTCCATCTCTGAAAACGTTGGTCCAAAACACCTGATCAACAAGAAAACCGTTGCTAAGCGAGCTGAAAACATGTTGTGGCACAAACTTCCGAAATCTATCTACTTCCGCCGCGGCTCTCTGCCAATCGCGCTGGATGAAGTGATTACTGATGGCCACAAACGTGCGCTCATCGTGACCGACCGTTTCCTGTTCAACAATGGCTATGCAGACCAGATCACCTCTGTTCTGAAAGCGGCTGGCGTTGAAACTGAAGTCTTCTTTGAAGTTGAAGCTGACCCAACCCTGAGCGTTGTACGTAAAGGCGCTGAACTGGCGAACTCCTTCAAACCTGATGTGATCATCGCACTGGGTGGCGGTTCCCCAATGGACGCCGCGAAAATTATGTGGGTGATGTACGAGCATCCGGAAACTCACTTCGAAGAACTGGCGCTGCGCTTTATGGATATCCGTAAACGTATCTACAAGTTCCCGAAAATGGGCGTGAAAGCGAAAATGATCGCCGTCACCACCACTTCCGGTACTGGTTCAGAAGTGACGCCATTTGCCGTTGTGACTGATGACGCAACCGGTCAGAAATACCCGCTGGCTGACTACGCACTGACGCCAGATATGGCTATCGTTGACGCCAACCTGGTCATGGAAATGCCGAAATCACTGTGTGCGTTCGGTGGTCTGGATGCGGTAACTCACGCTCTGGAAGCTTACGTTTCCGTACTGGCTTCTGAGTTCTCTGACGGTCAGGCTTTGCAGGCGCTGAAACTGCTGAAAGAAAACCTGCCAGCTTCTTACAACGAAGGTTCGAAAAACCCTGTTGCGCGTGAACGTGTACACAGTGCGGCAACCATCGCGGGCATTGCGTTTGCTAACGCCTTCCTGGGTGTCTGTCACTCCATGGCGCACAAGTTGGGTTCACAGTTCCACATTCCTCACGGTCTGGCGAACGCCCTGTTGATCAGCAACGTTATCCGCTATAACGCAAACGACAACCCAACCAAGCAGACTGCATTCAGCCAGTACGACCGCCCACAGGCGCGCCGTCGTTATGCTGAAATCGCAGATCACCTGGGTCTGAGCGCACCGGGCGACCGTACTGCCGCGAAGATCGAGAAACTGCTGGCATGGCTGGAGAGCCTGAAGGCTGAACTGGGTATTCCTAAATCTATCCGCGAAGCAGGCGTTCAGGAAGCTGACTTCCTCGCTCACGTAGATAAGCTGTCTGAAGATGCATTCGATGACCAGTGTACTGGTGCTAACCCGCGCTACCCACTGATTTCCGAACTGAAACAGATCCTGCTGGATACTTATTACGGTCGTAACTTCACTGAAAGCGATGTCGCTGCCGTAAAAGTTGAAATCCCCGCAGTTGTAAAGGCTGACAAGAAAGCGAAGAAAAATGCTTGATTGACAGTATGATAAAAAAACCCGCCGCTGGCGGGTTTTTTTATATCTGAGGATCCGTAAAACATTCTTATTATTTTCGATTGTCGCCCTGTAACGCCGTCAGCGAGCCTACAGCCAGCGCCTCTTTATAATGCTTGCGGCAGACCGAGACATAACGTTCATTGCCTCCTATCACCACCTGCTCGCCATCAGCATAGGGTTTACCCGACTGGTCCAGGCGAAGAACCATACTTGCCTTGCGGCCACAAAAGCAGATTGTTTTCAGCTCAACCAGCTTATCCGACCAGGCCAGCAGATACTGACTGCCGGCAAATAACTCCCCACGAAAATCGGTACGTAATCCATAGCAAAGAACGGGAATATCCAGCTCATCAACGACCTCTGAAAGCGCATGGACCTGCTCTCGGGTCAGGAACTGGCTTTCATCTACCAGCACGCAATGGACAGGCTTAGTGGCATGCTCGGCACGAATGTCCTCCAGCAGGTCCGTTTCAGGGTTAAACAGCCTTGCAGGCGACGAGAGCCCTATTCTTGAGCTCACCTTCCCTGCCCCAAAGCGATCGTCGATTTCGGCGGTATAAACAACGGTACGCATCCCCCGCTCCTGATAATTGTATGAGGATTGCAGTAACGCCGTCGATTTCCCTGCATTCATTGCCGAATAGTAGAAATAAAGTTGTGCCATTGGCCGAAGAACCCTAATCAATGTGTAATATTCCCGATGGATCATTGTACCATATTTTGTACCGTCATCAGCGGCGGGCTGCGCTCTCCACCCTGCCATGCATCAGTAAATCCTTCGCGAATGGCGCAAAATAATGCGTTAAAACAGGCAGTAAAGTCATTAAACACTGACAATAAGGTGAGTCCGCAACCAGAGATAACACTTCTTTTTATAGTGTCTTCTTCGTTCATTAAAATTCACTATTTATTAACTATTCTTGTCTTCGCTGCGCTTACTCGGGGTAATACAAAAGGCTGATATTTATCAATCGCAACTATAATTCCTGAGGTAAAAGTCACAAAACATACACGCAAATGACGCGCTTTTGCCGTTTGAAACGATATCTCATAGACCCAACAAACAATGAAATTTAAGTTAGCGTAATTAATAATAGCGTCGTTTATTTTGTATTTTTTGAATTCCTTACATTCCCACCTATTGCACAAGTGAAATTAAGGCTCTATTATTAGGACAACAAACCCACCCCCATTATAAGTTTGAGATTACTACAATGAGCGAAGCACTTAAAATTCTGAACAACATCCGTACTCTTCGTGCGCAGGCAAGAGAATGTACCCTTGAGACGCTTGAAGAAATGCTCGAAAAATTAGAAGTTGTAGTTAACGAACGTCGTGAAGAAGAAAGCGCTGCTGCGGCTGAAATCGAAGAACGTACACGTAAACTGCAACAGTATCGTGAAATGCTGATTGCCGATGGTATCGATCCAAACGAATTGCTGAACAGCATGGCTGCGGCTAAAACCGGTACCAAAGCAAAACGCGCGGCACGTCCTGCTAAATATAGCTACATCGATGAGAACGGCGAAGAGAAAACCTGGACCGGCCAGGGCCGTACTCCTGCTGTAATCAAGAAAGCAATGGACGAACAAGGTAAACAACTGGATGACTTCCTGATCAAGGATTAATCTGGAAAGATTCTGAAAAATCCCGCTTAATGCGGGATTTTTTATGCCTGTAATATTCGCCCGAACATCTCCTTACATTCTGTCATATTGTGAGGCTCCCTATTTAACGTCCTTGACAATCCCCCGCCAATTACGGAGCGACAGGCATAAAAAAACCGGTGGACATCGCTCCACCGGTCTTGTTCACTGGGCCTGTGAGTTTATTACTTAATACCCACGCTACCTTTGAGCCAGGCTTTAAATTCTTCACCCAGGCTGTTATGGCGAATACCATATTCGACGAATGCCTGCATATAACCGAGCTTATTCCCGCAGTCATGGCTCTTACCTTTCATATGGTAGGCTTCCACGGTCTCTTTCTCGATCAGCATATCGATAGCATCCGTCAGCTGGATTTCATCGCCCGCACCCGGAGGCGTTTTCGCCAGCAAAGCCCAAATTTCAGCACTCAGGACGTAACGACCAACGACAGCAAGGTTAGACGGCGCGACGTCCGCTTTAGGTTTTTCAACAACGCCAACCATCGGTACGCTTTCGCCAGGTTGCAGGTCAACGCCTTTGCAGTCAACCACGCCGTAAGCGGTCACGTCGTCGACTGGCTCAACCATAATCTGGCTGCTGCCGGTTTCGTCGAAGCGTTTAATCATTTCCGCCAGGTTTTCCTGGGAAAGATCGGACTCGTACTCATCAAGAATCACGTCAGGCAGAATAACCGCGACCGGCTCATCACCCACTACCGGGTGTGCACACAATACTGCGTGCCCCAGGCCTTTCGCCAGGCCCTGACGAACCTGCATAATGGTAACGTGTGGAGGGCAAATAGACTGCACTTCCTCCAGCAGCTGGCGCTTAACGCGTTTTTCCAGCATTGCTTCGAGTTCGAAACTGGTATCGAAATGGTTTTCGATAGAGTTTTTAGATGAATGCGTCACCAGCACAATTTCGGTGATACCTGCTGCAATACATTCATTCACGACATACTGGATTAATGGCTTATCAACCAGAGGCAGCATCTCTTTTGGGATTGCCTTCGTCGCTGGCAACATCCTGGTACCCAATCCCGCCACCGGGATAACGGCCTTTCTGACTTTCGAATTAAGGGCAGCCATTGAAATTCTCCTGAACTGTTCAAGTTTTGAACTTTTATGCATTGAATAACGCGTTGAGTATACAGTCTCAGCCACTAATACGGGTCTGAAAAGAACGCGTTGCCGATCAATTAAGACAAATACGCATGAAACTTGCAGCGATAGTAGCACTGCCAGCAAAAACACAGGTAAAGCAATCTGAAAAATAAAATCTGACTGCTTACTCCGTGGACAACATTAAGCGTAACCGCCCTCCGGCACCCCAAATTTGGCACTGCCAGGAGGTGCAGCGATGGCTAATTTGATTAAGGTAAGTATTTCCCAGCGTACCCAACGGCACGCCGTTACTCACCTGAATATGGTGTTCGCCAGTATTCAGCGTGGCATTTAAACCCGCAGAGACCAGAATAAGGTTATTCAACCCGCTGTGATAATAGCCAACCAGAAGCGGGAACTGCCCCGGCAAATTGGCCTGGCGAAAAAGTTGGTTGACCTGTTTTAGTAAACTGCCTAACTCAGGAAGTCGTTGCCCCTGATGGGATAATTGTTCCTGTAGCAATCCATTAAACAGCGCACGGAGTAATAAGGCCGCCAGAACGCCGTTATCTCCCGCCCGGGTAACATCCAGGCAATAAAAAGCGAGGTCAGAATCTGATAACGGCGCAATATCCAGCACCAGCCCAGGCTGGTCAGCCTCTACCAGCTGGCGATAATTTACTCTGCAATGAGAGATATTTTGCTGCACCGGCGGCTGAAGTTCCTGAAGCAGCTTCGCGGCCGCGAGCGGATTACTGACTAAAGCATCCCAGTCCTGGAAAAGACGTTCTTCTTCTTCCACCCGGGAATTAAACATATTGGGATACAGGCAGGCCAACACCGTTTCACGCAGACGGTTCAAATCTTTAACCGGTTTGAGCAGAATATCCTGCACACCTAAACGCAACGCCTTAGCAATATCCGCCATATTTTCGGTGGCCGAGATCACCAGTATCGGTGTCTGATAACCTTCATTACGCAGGTTTTCCACCAGCATTAATCCGTCCATGCGCGGCATCTCAAGGTCGCAGATCATCAGATCAGGCGCCGTGCTGGCCATTTTTTCCAGTGCCTCGACGCCATCTTCGGCAAGGGACGTGGTTGCACCCAGTGAGGATAACCACGAATCCAGTAGCGATCGGAAAACGGGCTCGTCTTCAACTATCAAAATATGTTTTCCGGCCAATGGCTGTGTCATGGTTCCTCCCCTGGCTGACAGTTACTCAATAGTGGCATGCTATTGGTACTATCGCCTGTCAGATTTTGCTGAAGTAATCAAAAAAGTGCTCAACGTGCTGTACGCACAAAAGGCAACAGTTCATCTATTTTCTTTTCGACGGCTAACGAGCCCGCTGCTATGGCGGCCTCAGCCCGGTGGAAATCAAGGGTAGAGATTTGTGGACAATAGGGTTGAATAAGAATATCCGGAGGATCGCCAGCCATACGGTTTCGCTTCAGGCGATTCTCAAGGATTTGAATAGAGGTCGTCATGATTTCAATGGCGTTCGGCGCGGTCACCGCGCGACGGGCGGTCAGGCGCCCTATTCTGCCGCGTAATCGCGCATGCCAGGCAAGTTTCTCTTCTTCCGCGTCATCGCTCTGAAGATTAACCGGCATCAAATCTTGCTGCATAAGGTGTGCGTCGTGCTGTAAATCCACGGCAATAACGATATCCGCCCCCATGGCGCGGGTCAGAGAGATGGGTACAGGATTCACTACGCCCCCATCAACGAGCCAGTAGCCGTTGTGAGGCACAGGCGCCATTAACCCCGGCATGCTACAGGATGCGCGAACGGCGAGATGAATATCCCCTTCAGTGAGCCATAACTCCCTGCCCGTACTGAGGTTGGTTGCAACGGCACCGAAAGGCATTTGGCAGCGGCTGAAGTCAGCGAGGGGCATTATCTTACGAAACTGATTGAACACGCGTTCGCCGCGCAGCAGGCCGCCACGCTGCCAGGAGAGATCCATCAGGCGCAGCACATCCCAGTAACTGAAGGAGCGCACCCAGCTTTCAAGCTCCGGGAGCTTACCGCAGGCGTACGCGGATCCGACCAGCGACCCGATTGAACATCCTGCGACAATATCAACGTCAATCCCCATCTGGTTTAAGGTATTGATAACGCCAATATGTGACCAACCCCGGGCTGCACCTGAGCCCAACGCCAGTCCAATTTTTACCTTTCTCATTAGCCCTGTTTCACTTCCCCTGGATTCCCGACATAGCGTCAACGCACCTGCTCAGTTAACATATTGCTACCTTAAGCGTTTAACGCCTTATTTTTTGTTCCAGGAAGAGAATCGTGTCTCAACTCTGCCCCTGTGGTAGCGCTCTGGAGTATAGCCTATGTTGCCAGCGATATCTTTCTGGCGAGCAGGTTGCACCAGAGCCGTCACACCTTATGCGCTCGCGGTATACTGCTTTTGTGATCAAAAACGCAGACTACCTGATTAAAACCTGGCATCCGTCCTGCCATGCTGCCGATTTTCGCCAAGAGATTGAAGCCGGATTTGCCAACACCGTCTGGCTGGGCCTCACCGTCTTTGAAGCCGCTCCCGGCCGCGATGCCAACGAGGGTTATGTCAGTTTTGTCGCCCGCTTTAGCGAACAAAACAAGCCCGGCGCCATCATTGAACGCTCACGGTTCTTAAAGGACAGCGGGCAATGGTATTATATTGACGGCACACGTCCGCAATTCGGTCGTAACGATCCCTGCCCCTGTGGTTCAGGAAAAAAATTTAAAAAGTGTTGCGGCAGTAATGCCTGACAACTCAGACTTCGCAAATACATAAACAGGATTTCCCGGCGATGCAATCATTACAACGTAAAGTTCTGCGCACTATCTGTCCCGATCAAAAAGGGCTGATCGCACGAATTACCAACATTTGCTACAAGCATGAACTGAATATCGTGCAGAACAACGAGTTCGTTGACCACCGTACCGGTCGCTTCTTTATGCGTACCGAACTGGAAGGCATTTTCAACGACACAACCCTGCTTGCCGATCTGGACAGCGCCCTGCCGGAAGGCTCGGTGCGCGAGCTGAACCCGGCGGGCCGTCGCCGCATTGTCATTCTGGTCACCAAAGAGGCGCACTGCCTGGGCGATCTGCTGATGAAAGCCAACTACGGTGGCCTGGACGTCGAAATTGCCGCCGTCATTGGCAACCACGAGACGCTGCGTACGCTGGTAGAACGTTTCGACATTCCGTTTGAACTGGTCAGTCACGAAGGCCATACCCGTGAAGAGCACGACAACCTGATGGCAGATGCGATTGAAGCGCATAACCCGGACTATGTGGTGCTGGCGAAATATATGCGCGTGCTGACGCCATCCTTCGTGGCGCGCTTCCCGAACAAGATTATCAACATCCACCACTCCTTCCTGCCAGCCTTTATTGGCGCGCGTCCGTATCACCAGGCATACGAGCGTGGGGTGAAGATCATTGGCGCAACCGCGCACTACGTGAATGACAATCTGGACGAAGGTCCAATCATCATGCAGGACGTGATCCACGTGGATCACACCTATACGGCAGAAGATATGATGCGTGCTGGCCGTGACGTTGAGAAGAACGTACTGAGCCGTGCGCTGTATCAGGTACTTGCTCAGCGCGTCTTTGTGTACGGCAACAGAACGATTATTCTTTAATCCCTCGGAAAATGAATTGATTAGCTTTACGCCTTTACGGATAAAAAGCAGGCAAACAGCTTCATTTTCCTAAAGGAATGCTTTACAGGGGCGTCTCATTTGATATGATGCGCCCCGCTTCCAACAGGAAGCAGGCCAGTTAAAAGTATTACCCCGTGGTGGGGTTCCCGAGCGGCCAAAGGGAGCAGACTGTAAATCTGCCGTCATCGACTTCGAAGGTTCGAATCCTTCCCCCACCACCATCTCCAGCTTTACCTCAAAATATGAATTACCCCTGGTGGGGTTCCCGAGCGGCCAAAGGGAGCAGACTGTAAATCTGCCGTCATCGACTTCGAAGGTTCGAATCCTTCCCCCACCACCATCACTTCCAGATTCTTAAGCACTCACTCAAGCACAATGCTCCATATTCCTCGATGCCGGGAGTAATCCTTCCCTGCCTGTTTTCCCCGGTGGCGCTTCGCTTACCGGGGCTACGAATAGGGTCTGTAGGCCGGGTAAGGCGCAGCCGCCACCCGGCATCCGCACGCCCCCCTGGATCGGGGACAAAAAAAACCCCGCAAATGCGGGGTTGTATTAATACAGCGAATCAGCGACGGGCACGCACAACCTGATATTTGCGCGTCAGGTACTCCACCGGCGCACTCCAGATGTGCACCAGGCGAGAGAATGGGAACAGCACAAACAGGGTCATACCCAGCACCAGGTGAACGCGGAAGATAAACGCCACGCCGTCCAGATGCTCAGAAGCGCCCCCGCGGAAGGTCACGACAGACTGTGCCCATCCAACCAGCTTCATCATCTCGCTGCCGTCCATATGCTGCGCAGAGAATGGAATGGTCAGCAGACCAAGCGCACACTGCACCATCAGCAGGGAGAGGATCAGGATGTCCGCTCCGGTCGTGGTAGCCCGCACGCGTGGGCTGAACAGACGTCGTTTCAGCAGCAGCAGACCACCCACCAGGGTCATCACGCCACAGGCGCCGCCGGCAATCATCGCCATCTTCTGCTTCACTTCAATCGGCAGCCACGCTTCGTACATCCAGTGCGGGGTCAGCATCCCCAGGAAGTGGCCGGCGAAAATTCCCAAAATCCCGATGTGGAACAGGTTTGACGCCAGGTTCATCCCTTTACGATCCAGCATCTGGCTGGAGGCAGCACGCCAGGTGTACTGGCCATAGTCATAACGCAGCCAGCTTCCCACCAGGAATACGGTGCCCGCGATATACGGGTAAATGTCAAAGAAGAACATATTCAGGAAGTGCATTAGTGCTGTCCTCCGTTAGAGATATTCAAATATTGCGGAGCCACCGCTCCGGCAAAACGACGCTGATGCGCGGAGATTTCAGATTCGCCACAGCTCTGGTCAGCAAAGAATTTCACCTGCTCCTCTTCCCAGACGGCATCCAGTGCTTGTGGGGTATCGTCACGGGCTTCATCCGCAATTTTTTCCGCCACTTTTTGACTGTCAACCGAGGCGTTAGCCAGTTTCACCAGCAGATCGAACAGGACTGCATAGCTGCTCTCACGTTGCTGGAGACGCGCGCCGAGCAACGCCAGAATAGGAGCAATGTCCTGCAACCCGCCCAGCGCTTCCTCTTTCGGCAACTGTGCCAGATATTCCAGATACAGCGGCAGGTGATCCGGCAGCTCGCGGCTGTCGAGTTGCAAACCGTGCTGCTCGTACTGGGCCATCAGATCCACCATCGCCTGACCACGGTCGCGGGATTCACCGTGAACGTGTTCGAACAGCAGCAGAGACGTGGCACGGCCCCGGTCAAACAGCTGGCTGTAGTCCGCCTGCGCATCAAGAAGATCGCGTGCCAGCAGATCGCGGAGGAAAACGCCCAGCTTCTGGGCATCCTCTTTATCCAGGTTTTCAGATGACGCGAGTGCATCAAAGAGTTCCTGTTGATGCTGCACAAGCGCAGCATCAGGGTACTCGAGCAGACGCGAAACAATGACGAGTTCAATCATTGGTGCGGCTCCGTTTTGCTGGTCACATCCATCGCGTCAATGCGGCGGCTGTTGAACAGGTTGAATTTGCTGTCTGACCCGTGGCAACCGTCGCCAAAGGTAAAGCCACACCCACTTTTCTCCGGGAAGGCCTCGCGAGCCAGTTCACGGTGGCTGCTCGGCACCACGAAACGATCTTCGTAGTTAGCGATTGCCAGATAGCGGTACATCTCCTGCGCCTGCGCTTCGGTCAGACCAACCTCCTCCAGCGCGCGGGTATCGTTAACGCCGTCAACGGTTTCGGCACGTTTGAAGTGACGCATCGCCAGCATACGTTTCAGCGCCAGCAGTACCGGCTGGGTATCCCCTGCGGTGAGCAGGTTGGCCAGATACTGAACCGGGATACGCAGGCTTTCCACGTCCGGCAGAATGCCGTTGCTGCCCAGTTCACCCGCGTCCGCCGCAGACTGAATCGGAGACAGTGGCGGCACGTACCAGACCATCGGCAGCGTGCGGTATTCCGGGTGCAGCGGCAGGGCCAGCTTCCAGTCCATCGCCATTTTGTACACCGGGGACTGCTGTGCGGCGTCAATCACGCTCTGCGGAATACCGTCTTTCAGCGCCTGCTCAATAACCTTCGGATCGTTTGGATCGAGGAAGACGTCCAGCTGACGCTGATACAGATCTTTCTCGTTCTCGGTGCTTGCGGCATTTTCAATCGCGTCCGCGTCGTACAGCAGCACGCCGAGGTAGCGGATACGACCTACGCAGCTTTCTGAGCAGACGGTCGGCATACCGGCTTCGATACGCGGGTAGCAGAAGATGCACTTCTCAGACTTACCGCTCTTCCAGTTGAAGTAGATTTTTTTGTACGGGCAGCCGGTGATGCACATACGCCAGCCGCGGCACTTGTCCTGGTCGATCAGCACAATGCCATCTTCTTCACGCTTGTAGATGGCGCCGCTTGGGCAGGTCGCCACGCACGCCGGGTTAAGGCAGTGTTCGCACAGGCGCGGCAGGTACATCATGAAGGTGTTTTCGAACTGGCCGTACATCGCCTTCTGCATGTTCTCGAAGTTCTGGTCTTTGGCGCGTTTTTCGAACTCGCCGCCCAGAATCTCTTCCCAGTTTGGACCGCTGGTAATTTTGTCCATGCGCTGGCCGGTGATCAGCGAGCGAGGACGGGCGATCGGCTGGTGTTTGCTTTCCGGCGCGTTGTGCAGGTTCTGGTAGTCGTAATCAAACGGCTCGTAGTAATCATCAATGCCCGGCAGATGCGGGTTAGCGAAGATTTTTCCCAGCAACATGGCACGGTTACCCATGCGCGGTTGCAGTTTGCCGTTGATTTTACGGATCCAGCCGCCCTTCCACTTCTCCTGGTTTTCCCAGTCGGTCGGGAAGCCGGTGCCCGGCTTACTTTCCACGTTGTTGAACCAGGCGTACTCCATACCTTCACGGCTGGTCCAGACGTTTTTACAGGTGACTGAGCAGGTATGACAGCCGATGCATTTATCCAGATTCAGCACCATGCCGACTTGTGAACGAATTTTCATTTTACGCTCTCCTGTACCTGGTCATTACCTTCGCCATCTAACCAGTTAATATTCTTCATCTTACGTACCACCACGAACTCATCGCGGTTCGATCCTACGGTGCCGTAGTAGTTAAAGCCGTAGGCCAGCTGGGCATAACCACCGATCATGTGGGTCGGCTTCGGCGTAATACGGGTCACGGAGTTGTGAATACCGCCGCGCTGCTCGGTGATCTCAGACCCCGGCAGGTTAACGATACGTTCCTGCGCGTGGTACATCATGGTCATCCCGGCCGGTACACGCTGGCTCACCACCGCACGTGCCGTCAGGGCGCCGTTGCTGTTGAACACTTCGATCCAGTCGTTATCTTCGATACCCAGATCTTTGGCGTCCGCTTCGCTCATCCAGACGATTGGCCCCCCGCGCGACAGCGTCAGCATCAGCAGGTTGTCGCTGTAGGTGGAGTGGATACCCCACTTCTGGTGCGGCGTCAGGAAGTTCAGCGCCTTCTCAGGGTTACCGTTCGATTTCGCGCCCATCACCGCTTTCACGGAGCGGGTGTCGATTGGCGGACGGTAAACCAGCAGGCTTTCACCGAAGTCACGCATCCACTGGTGATCCTGATACAGAGACTGACGGCCAGAAAGCGTGCGCCATGGGATCAGCTCGTGAACGTTGGTGTAGCCGGCGTTATAGGACACATGTTCATCTTCGAGGCCAGACCAGGTCGGGCTGGAGATAATCTTGCGCGGCTGGGCCTGAATATCGCGGAAGCGGATTTTCTCTTCCTCTTTATTCTTCGCCAGGTGCGTGTGGTCACGACCGGTAAACTCGCTCAGGGCCGCCCAGGCTTTCACCGCCACGTGGCCGTTGGTTTCCGGGGCCAGGGTCAGGATCATCTCTGCCGCATCAATTGCCGTGTTCAGCATCGGCTGGCCTTTCGCCGGGCCGTCTGCTTTGGTGTAATTGAGCTTGCGCAGCAGATCCATTTCGCTCTGGGTGTTCCAGGCGATGCCTTTACCGCCGTTACCGATCTTCTCCATCAGCGGGCCGATAGAGGTAAAGCGTTCGTAAGTTGCCGGGTAATCACGTTCAACCGGAATAATGTGCGGCGCGGTTACGCCCGGGATCAGATCGCACTCGCCTTTTTTCCAGTCCTTCACGTCCAGCGGCTGAGCCAGTTCGGCAGCCGAGTCGTGCTGGATTGGCAGCGTCACCACGTCGGTCTCTTTGCCCAGGTGCCCTACACAGACTTCAGAGAATTTCTTCGCGATGTCTTTGTAAATTTCCCAGTCGCTTTTTGATTCCCACGCCGGGTCAACGGCCGCAGACAGCGGATGAATAAACGGATGCATATCCGACGTATTCATGTCGTCTTTTTCGTACCAGGTGGCAGTAGGCAGCACGATGTCGGAGTACAGGCAGGTACTGGACAGACGGAAGTCCAGCGTCACCACCAGATCCAACTTTCCGTCGAGACCGTTGTCTTTCCACTCCACTTCTTCCGGCTTCACGCCGCCCTGCTTGCCGAGATCTTTACCCTGAATACCGTTTTCGGTACCGAGCAGGTATTTCAGCATGTACTCGTGGCCTTTACCGGAAGAACCCAGCAGGTTAGAGCGCCAGATGAACAGGTTACGCGGATGGTTTTTACCGTTCTCCGGCTGTTCTGCCGCGAAGCGGATTGAGCCGTCTTTGAGGGATTTAACGGTGTAGTCCACCGGTGACATGCCCGCCTGCTTCGCCGCTTCCGCAATACGCAGCGGGTTCGTACCCAGCTGCGGCGCAGACGGCAGCCAGCCCATACGCTCAGCGCGCACGTTGAAGTCAATCAGGTGGCCGCTGTAGCGGGATTTATCCGCCATCGGCGACAGCAGTTCCTGGGCGGTAACCGTCTCGTAGCGCCACTGGCTGGAGTGGTTATAGAAGTAGGAGGTGCTGTTCATGTGACGAGCCGGACGCTGCCAGTCAAGGGCAAACGCCATCGGCTGCCAGCCGGTCTGCGGACGCAGTTTTTCCTGGCCCACGTAGTGCGCCCAGCCGCCGCCGCTCTGCCCGACGCAGCCGCAGAAGATCAGCATGTTGATCAGGCCACGATAGTTCATATCGAGGTGATACCAGTGGTTCAGACCGGCACCGACGATGATCATGGAGCGACCGTGCGTTTTGTCGGCGTTTTCCGCAAATTCGCGGGCGATACGGGTGATCTGGGCGCGTGGCACACCGGTGATCTGCTCCGCCCAGGCTGGGGTATAAGCCTTCACGTCATCATAGCTGGTCGCGCAGTTTTCATCGTTCAGGCCGCGCTCCAGGCCGTAGTTCGCCATGGTCAGATCGTAGACGGTAGTGACCAGAGCAGTAGAACCGTCTGCCAGTTGCAGGCGCTTCACCGGCAGCTTGTGCATCAGAACGTTTTGCAACTCAACCTTGTTGAAGTGCTCGGAACCTTCACCACCAAAGTACGGGAAGCCGACATCGGCGATCTCGTCCTGGCTGCCCAGCATGCTGAGACGCAGCTCCGTCTCTTCACCCGTGGTGCCGTTACGCTGCTCCAGGTTCCATTTGCCTTTTTCGCCCCAGCGGAAGCCGATAGAACCGTTTGGCGCCACCAGCTCGCCGTTGCTGTTGCAGGCGACCGTTTTCCACTCCGGGTTGTTTTCCTGACCCAGCGCGTCCACCAGATCCGCGGCACGCAGCATACGGCCTGCGGCGTAATAGCCGTCACGCTCTTCGAGCATCACCAGCATTGGCATGTCGGTGTAGCGACGCACGTAATCGGTGAAATACTGGCTTGGCTTGTCGAGGTGGAATTCACGCAGCATGACGTGGCCCATCGCCAGCGCCATTGCGGCATCGGTACCCTGTTTCGGCGCCAGCCACAGGTCGCACAGTTTGGCGATTTCGGCGTAGTCCGGGGTCACGGCGACGGTTTTGGTCCCTTTGTAACGTACTTCGGTAAAGAAGTGCGCATCCGGGGTACGGGTCTGCGGAACGTTAGAGCCCCAGGCGATGATGTAGCTGGAGTTATACCAGTCGGCGGACTCCGGCACGTCGGTCTGCTCACCCCAGGTCTGTGGTGACGCTGGCGGCAGGTCGCAGTACCAGTCGTAGAAGCTCAGGCAGGTACCACCGATGAGTGACAGGTAGCGCGCGCCGGAGGCGTAAGAGACCATCGACATCGCCGGGATTGGCGAGAAGCCTGCCACACGGTCAGGACCGTAGGTTTTCACGGTGTAGACGTTGGAAGCCGCAATCAGCTCGTTCACCTCTTTCCAGGAAGAGCGAACGAAACCACCGCGACCACGCGCCTGCTTGAAGCTTTTCGCTTTGTCGGCATCTTCAATGATGGAGGCCCAGGCATCAACCGGATCGCTGTGCTGCACTTTCGCTTCACGCCACATTTTCATCAGGCGTTTACGCATCAGCGGGTATTTCAGACGGTTGGCGCTGTAGAGATACCAGGAGTAGCTGGCCCCACGCGGGCAGCCGCGCGGCTCGTGGTTCGGCATATCCGGACGGGTACGCGGATAATCGGTCTGCTGCATTTCCCAGGTCACCAGACCGTTTTTAACGAAAATCTTCCAGCTACATGAGCCAGTGCAGTTTACGCCGTGGGTAGAACGGACAACTTTGTCATGCTGCCAGCGTTGACGGTAACCGTCTTCCCAGTCCCGGTTGGTATCCAGAACCTGGCCGTGCCCATCGGCAAAAGTTTCACCCTTCTGTTTGAAGTAGCGAAACCGGTCCAAAAATTTGCTCATCGGGTATCTCCTGTGTGGAGCCTGTGGCTCTCTAAATCGACATTGCTGATTTGCAGCGAAGGTAACGCTATGAAAGATGGTGAGAATTGATAACGATCAAGACGAAGGGGGACTCTGAGGGGGGGTATTAGATCAAATACCACCAAAGCGGTAGCCGTTAATATTTTTTAACTTTATGATTTATATAGATATATTTTATTTATCGTACAATAAGCGAGGCAAAATTTAACATCTTAGGTATTAAGGGGTAGAAACACCTGTAAAGCGATGGCGATCACAGCGTTACCTGCGTATGACCACAGGAAAAGCTATTAGTATGTTGTAACTATTTAGCGATTAAAAAAAGCGCGGCACTCAGGCCGCGCAAACGGATAATCAAGCTTACTTGTTTTTCTTGGTATTACGGCCATATACCAGCCAGGTGATGACCACGCAGGCGATATAGAAGACGAGGAATACTTTCATCGCACCCGCCGGAGAGCCGGTCAGATCCAGTGAGATACCGAATGCTTTTGGAATAAAGAAGCCGCCAATCGCGCCAATCGCAGAGATAAACCCAAGCGCCGCAGCGGTATCGGTGGCGGCTTCACGCATTGCCTGCTCGTCGCTCCCACCCTGCGCTTTGACGCGGTCCATGGTCAGCTTGCGGAAGATGACAGAGATCA
Organism: Enterobacter cloacae complex sp. GYL001; assembly: GCF_049237125.1. Classification (NCBI taxonomy): domain Bacteria; kingdom Pseudomonadati; phylum Pseudomonadota; class Gammaproteobacteria; order Enterobacterales; family Enterobacteriaceae; genus Enterobacter; species Enterobacter cloacae complex sp. GYL001. The sequence goes on from NZ_JBMKGW010000003.1 coordinate 51,633, forward strand.
TCTGGAAAGTAGACGCACTGCCCAGCCCGGCGGTCAGGAACAGCACCATGAATACGCCAAAGAAGGCAAAGAAGTTACCCCCCTCACCACCCGCAGGCAGCGTCAGGAACAGCAGCGCACAGAAGATGGCCATCACAACAAAGTTCACCAGCGTAACGCGCGTTCCCCCCAGACGGTCGGAGATCATCCCGCCCAGCGAACGTGCCAGCGCGCCGATAAACGGACCGAAGAAGGCAAACTGAAGGATCTGCACGTCCGGGAACTGGGTTTTAGACAGCATGGCAAAGCCTGCTGAGAAACCGATGAACGAGCCGAAGGTCGCCAGATACAGCAGCGCCATCACCCACAGGTGGCCACGCTTCAGCACTGGCAGCTGCTCGCTCAGTGACGCTTTGGACGCGGACAGATCGTTCATGAAGAACCACGCCGCCAGGGTAAAGACCACCAGGAACGGTACCCAAATCCAGGAGGCGTTTTGCAGGAACAGCACGGAACCGTCGGGCTGCGTCACACCGCCGCCGCCAAAGGCCGCAAAGATGGAGACAGAGATCGCCAGCGGGGCAATCAGCTGCATCACGCTCACGCCCATATTACCGAGGCCGCCGTTAATGCCCAGCGCACCACCCTGCTTCGCTTTCGGGAAGAAGAAGCTGATGTTTGCCATACTGGACGCAAAGTTCGCCCCCGCAAAACCGCACAGCAGAGAGATAATCACGAATACGCTAAACGGTGTGGAGGTATCCTGCACCGCAAAACCGAGCCACACGCACGGTACGATCATGATCCCGGTACTGAAAGCCGTCCAGCGACGACCACCAAAGACCGGCACCATAAACGCGTAAGGAACGCGCAGCAGTGCGCCTGAAAGCGACGGCAACGCGGTCAACATAAATAGCTGATCGGTGGTAAAGGTAAAGCCCACTTTTGGAAGGTTAACCGCAACCGCACTAAACAACATCCAGACGCAAAACGCCAGTAACAGACATGGAACGGAAATCCACAGATTACGACTTGCTACACGATGGCCGCGCTGTTGCCAGAACGCCGGATCCTCTGGACGCCAGTCTGTAATAACGGCACCAGTTTCCCTTTCGGGAGCGGAAGAGTGACTCATAGACACCTCTGATTCTCGAATGATGCTGCAAACATTAGGGCTTTAGAGCGGCGGTAAGTTGATATAAATCAAAGGAAAAGTGGGAGGTTTTGCGGCGAAAAAAAAGCCATCACTCTTAATGAGTAGATGCAAAACGTAAAAAAGGTGTGGTTTTTCACGGTGCTGACGCATCCCTGCTTCGTCCACCCACTAACCGTTACCCCTCTGGCAATTTAGAGGTAATCCTTTATTGGTATGGGTATACTCCAGGGTATGCACCAGAATAGCGCCATTCCTGCAATCAGGTCACGTCAGGAGCCCGGCAACTCTATGTTAAAAAGATGTTTATCTCCGCTGACGCTGGTTAACCAGCTGGCGCTTATTGTTCTGCTGTCCACCGCTATCGGTGTGACCGGCATGGCTATTTCTGGCTGGCTGGTACAGGGTGTACAGGGTAACGCGCATGCCATCAACGAGGCAGGCTCGCTACGTATGCAGAGTTACCGGCTGCTGGCGTCGGTGCCGCTGACGCAGGCTGACCAACCGCTTATCGACGAAATGGAGCGTACCGCATTCAGCCCTGAACTGGAAAGAGCCGCCATCCGTGACGGTCAGCAATCTCAGCTTAAGGCGCTTCAGGGCTACTGGCATACCCAGCTGGAGCCTGGGTTAAAGCGGGCGGAAGACCGGGAAACGGTCGCCCGGGACGTCGCCGGGTTTGTGTCACGCATCGATCATCTTGTCTCCTCATTCGATCGCACCACAGAGTTACGCATTGACCGTGTGGTGATGGTTCACCGCGCAATGGCGCTGTTTATGGGTTTGCTGCTGATTTTCACGGTTATCTGGCTGCGCGCGCGGTTGCTTAACCCCTGGAAACAGCTCCTGGCGATGGCTCGCGCCGTCACACAGCGCGATTTTACCCAGCGCACGCACATCAGCGGGCGCAACGAAATGGCGATGCTCGGCGAGGCGCTCAACACCATGTCGGCAGAGCTATCAGAAAGCTACGCGGTACTGGAACAACGCGTCCAGGAGAAAACCGCCGGGCTTGAGCAGAAAAACGAGATCCTCTCTTTCCTCTGGCAGGCGAACCGTCGCCTGCATATGCAGGTCCCGCTTTGCGAACGTCTCTCGCCGGTACTGAACGGCCTGCAAAATCTGACTCTGCTCCGCGATCTTGAGCTTCGGGTTTACGACGTTGAAGATGAGGAAAACCATCAGGAATTTACCTGTCAGTCGGACATCTCCTGCGACGATAAAGGGTGTCATCTGTGCCCGCGCGGCTTGCCGCCACTTACCACCAGCGGCACGACCCTCAAGTGGCGGCTGATGGACAGCCATACCCAGTACGGTATTTTGCTGGCCACCCTGCCCGCCGGACGTCACCTGAGCCACGACCAGCAGCAGCTGGTCGATACGCTTGTTGAGCAGCTTACGGCCACGCTGGCGCTCGACCGCCACCAGGAGAAACAGCAGCAGCTGATCGTGATGGAGGAGCGTGCCACCATCGCCCGCGAGCTGCACGACTCCATCGCCCAGTCCCTCTCCTGCATGAAGATGCAGGTGAGCTGCCTGCAAATGCAGGATGAAGGCATGCCCGAGAGCAGCAAACAGCTGCTCAGCCAGATCCGCAACGAGCTTAACACCTCGTGGATTCAGCTTCGCGAGCTGCTGACCACCTTCCGTTTGCAGCTCACAGAGCCGGGGCTGCGCCCTGCGCTGGAATCCAGCTGTCAGGAGTTTAGCGCCCGGCTGGGCTTCCCGGTGAAGCTGGATTACCAGCTGCCACCGCGTTTTGTCCCCTCTCACCAGGCGATCCACTTGCTGCAAATTGCCCGCGAAGCCCTGAGCAACGTGCTCAAGCATGCCGAGGCGACGGCCGTCACGGTCACCGTCAGCTGCCAGGATAATCAGGTGAAGCTCAGGGTTCAGGATAACGGCCGCGGCGTGCCGGAAAATGCCGAACGAACGAACCACTATGGTTTAATTATTATGCGAGACCGCGCGCAAAGCCTGCGCGGTGATTGCCAGGTTCGCCGGGGAGAGTCAGGTGGCACCGAAGTTGTGGTCACCTTTATACCCGAAAAGCCCCTCATAACTGCTCAAGGAGAAAACCATGACTAATCAGGAACCGGCATCTATCCTGTTGATTGACGATCATCCGATGCTGCGCACTGGCGTTAAACAGCTTGTCAGCATGGCGCCAGATATCACCGTCGTCGGGGAAGCCAGCAACGGCGAACAGGGTATTGAACTTGCCGAATCGCTCGATCCTGATTTGATCTTGCTCGATCTCAACATGCCGGGCATGAATGGCCTGGAAACCCTCGACAAGCTGCGGGAGAAATCCCTCTCTGGCCGGGTGGTGGTCTTCAGCGTCTCAAACCATGAAGAAGACGTGGTCACCGCCCTCAAGCGAGGGGCAGACGGCTATCTGCTGAAAGATATGGAGCCGGAAGATCTGCTCAAGGCGCTGCAACAGGCTGCCGCAGGCGAGATGGTGCTGAGTGAAGCGTTAACGCCGGTACTGGCCGCCAGCCTGCGTGCGAACCGCGCCACGTCTGATCGTGACGTCAGCCAGTTGACCCCGCGCGAGCGTGACATTCTGAAGCTGATTGCCCAGGGGCTGCCGAACAAAATGATCGCCCGCCGTCTGGACATCACCGAGAGCACGGTCAAAGTGCATGTCAAACACATGCTGAAAAAAATGAAGTTAAAATCCCGCGTCGAAGCCGCCGTCTGGGTGCATCAGGAGCGCATTTTTTAACTTACTCATCCGGCAGCAACTTCCACCGTGGATCGTCGGCAGGCATTGCGACGAGCGGTTGCACCACGGAAAGCGTGATCTCATTGGAGGAGACACGCTGCCCATCCTTATCTTCCACCACGGCCGTAAGCCGCCATGTATTTTTCGCCCCTTCCGAATCATCCCATGCAGGCATGATCACACTCCAGCCATCGCTGCTGTTGCCGTTTGCCGGTGAGGTCAGGCTGAGCGCCTGGGTATCACCCAGCCAGTGGATCTGCCGGATACCGTGCGTGCTGCGAATTTGCAGCTTCAGCATCACCGTTTCGCCTGGCTTAAGATCCCACGGTGGCGTGGCCAGATATACCGAGAGGGTTTTGCGCTGACGGAATTCCATCACGGGCAGATTATCGCCATCGGGTGAATCATAGCGGCTGCCCCGCAGCGAGCGCGTCGCCGCCACTTCCCCGGCGGAAAGCTGTTTCGCCAGCGGCACGCCAAAACGATAGTTGAGCTTCAGCCCGAGGTTATTCTGGCTAACGCCGCTCTCCCCCTGTTTATGGGCAGCCGTCAGGGTGACCAGCGGTACGGGGGTATAGTTCAGCCCCAGGTTGACCGCAACCGGGTTGTGATACCCCGTACCGCTGTTAAACAGATCGACGTTATCGCCAAAATACTGTTCAAAGCTGACGCTGGTGTTCAGGTGGTGAAACCAGGGAAGCCAGGCTTTGGCCGTTACGTCGTATCCGCGCGCCATGCGCTGCTCGCGGATGTCGGAACGCGGCTGCCAGCCAGCGAACGGCTGGTAGTAATTGGCCGACAGGCGCAGGTTTTCACCCCACGCCTCTGCGCCCAGCCCGGCACGTTGCAGGTTGTCTTCCAGCAGGTTGTCGTAAAAAGTGTTGTAGCCCAGCAGCCAGTTTCCGGCAACCCAGCGCTGACCTGCCTCGACGTTACTCACCAGCCCGTCTGTCTGCTGCGTCAGCCCAAGCTGGCTCCAGCTCAGATAGCGGGTGTTGTCGTTCCAGGGGATAAACCAGTTTCCGCTGCTGCCGTTAAAGTTGCCGTCGTCATCCACCAGCACATTGACGTTGGCGTTTCCCCAGGATGAAAGCCAGGATTCAATCTGCTCGTTGACTTCCCCGCTCACGGCATCCCGCACCTTGCCAAACGCGAACTGTCGCGCCTGCTGCCCGGCCGTCAGGCCGTTATCGGTCATACTGGCTTCACCGAAGGCCTTAGCCATTTCAGCCAGATGCTTTTCGCCTTCGCTGGTCGGTTGCGCCATGCCGAGATCCGGCAGACTATCGCCGTTGTTATCAAACGGATTTTGCGCCTGCTGCACGAAGGATTTCGGCGCACCATGAACGGCTCCAGCCGTAAAAAGGGGGAGTAACAGCAAAAAACGGATGCGGGACGATACAGCCTTCAACGTCGTCAATCAGAACCTGTGTTTATGAACAAACACTTATTATGTTAACGCCATAAGCCCTGAAAACCAGTCTTAACAGAAATTTCAGGAATATCCTGAAAAGATTTGTCGGGTGGCGGCTTCGCCTTACCCGACCTACAAATTCGTACCGGTGCGAAGCCGCCCCCCGACGCCCTTACACTATTATCCCAACAGCGCTTTCAGCTCCGGCACGCAGGAACCACAGTTCGTGCCGCAGCGCAGCTTCACGCCCAGCGCTGGGGCAGAATCACAGCCTCCGGCTATTGCCTTACGTATCGTATTTTCACCCACGCTGAAGCAGCTACAGATAATTCGCCCGGGATCGGCATCTTCGTCCGGCCGTTGCCCGTGCAGCAGCGCATGGCGTTCAGCAAGTTGGACGGGCGCAGCAGCAAAGGCTTCTTCAATAAACGCATGCGCCAGCGCCGGCAGCGTATGGCCCTCCCAGTAGCCCAGCATCAGCTCACCGTGATGCCAGGCGAGCACGCTGCTGCGTTCTCCCGTCTGTGCCACCTGTAACTGCCAGCCCCGACCGCTGGCGTACGCCATGATCCACGACAGCAACGGCTGCTCCCCCGCCACCGTCAGACGTGAGGCTTTACGCCACCAGCAGACCGACGGCGGCAGCGCTGGCAGCTCGCGGGCATACAGTTCACCCTGCCAGGCGGGTAGCCAGGGCAGGATCCTCACCGCGGTTTGTTTACTCTCCGGCTGGCCGGACCCGGCATCAACCCGCCCTTCCACCAGCGCGTTGACCTTACCCTGCCGGGCAAATTGCGCGTTCCAGTGCATCGGCGCAAACAGCTCGCCTGCACGCTGCGCGGTGGAGATACGTACTCTGGCAACCATCACTCCGCGCGGGGAGCTTACCCGCGCCAGCTGGCCGTCAGTCAGCCCGGCGCGCGCCGCATCGGTTGCGTTCATCTCAACAAAAGGCTCATCGATATGCTGCATCAGACGCGGAACATACCCCGTGCGCGTCATGGTGTGCCACTGATCGCGGATCCGCCCGGTATTCAGTATCAAGGGGTACAATTCGTCGACGCCTGCCCCATGCGGGGAGGGGTCAACCGGAACAAGCGTTCTTTGCGGGAAATCACCGGCATGCCACTGATACGGCGCCAGCTCGTCCCACGCCTCTCGTGACAGCGACGCCAGTTCGCGCAGGTTTAGCGCCCGTTCGCCGTTATTTTCAAACGCCGTTAGCGCCGCATGTTCACAAAATATCTCCTGAGGGTGTTCCCAGGCGAAGGCATCGCCATAACCGAGCTGGTCTGCGATCCGGGCGATGATCCACCAGTCCGGTCTGGCCTCGCCCGGCGCAGGCAGAAAGGCGCGCTGGCGGGAGATACGGCGTTCTGAATTGGTCACCGTGCCGTTTTTCTCGCCCCAGCCCAGGGCGGGAAAACGGATATGGGCAAACCGGCTGGTGTCCGTCTCCTGCATCACCTCAGATACCATGACCAGCGGGCAGGCCGCCAGCGCCTGGCACACCGCGTGGCTGTCGGGAAGTGACACGGCAGGGTTGGTACCCATGATCCACACCGCCTTCACCTCGCCGCGGGCAATAGCGTCAAACAGTTCCACCGCCATCAGGCCCGGGGTCTGCGCCAGCCGTTCCGTTCCCCAGAAACGCGCCACGCGCGAGAGATCGTCCGGCTCGAAGTTCATGTGCGCCGCCAGCTGGTTCGCCAGTCCCCCCACTTCCCGCCCGCCCATGGCATTTGGCTGTCCGGTCAGCGAAAACGGGCCGCAGCCAGGACGGTTGAACTTCCCGCTGGCAAGATGCACGTTAATGATGGCGTTGCACTTGTCGCTGCCGCTGGAGGACTGGTTGATCCCCATGGTGTAGAGCGTGATCGCGCGTGGCGCGGTGACAAACCAGTCGTAGAAGGTGCCAATCTCGTCTGAAGGCAGATCGCAAAACGCCGCCACGCGAGGGATCGGCCACTCGCCGCGCCCCTGAATCAGATTGAGCAACCCCACAAACAGCCCGGCGTCACTGCCGGGTCTGAGCGCGAGGTGGAGATCGGCGATATCGCAGGTGGCGGTTTTACGCGGATCGATCACGACCACTTTCATCTGCGGATTGTTGTGTTTTGCCTGCACCAGCCGCTGATACAGCACCGGATGCGTCCAGGCCGCGTTCGAGCCAACGAGTACCACCAGATCGCTGTTTTCCACGTCCTCGTAGCTGCACGGCACCACGTCTTCACCGAAGGCGCGTTTGTAGCCCACCACCGCCGATGACATGCACAGCCGCGAGTTGGTATCAATGTTCGCCGCCCCGATAAAGCCTTTCATCAGCTTGTTGGCGGCATAGTAATCCTCGGTCAACAGCTGGCCGGAGGCATAAAACGCCACCGCCTGCGGCCCCCATTCGTTGATGATGTTCCGCAGCCGCTCGCCCGCTTCGCCCAGCGCCTGCGGCCATGCCACCTCCCGGCCATCGACAACCGTGCGCAGCAGGCGTCCCTGTAGCCCCGTGGTTTCCCCAAGGGCAGATCCTTTTACGCACAGACGACCGAAATTCGCCGGATGAGTTTCATCCCCCCGAATGCTGACCTTTTCACCGTCTGCGCTGGCGACCACGCCGCAGCCCACCCCGCAGTAAGGGCACGTTGTCCGGGTTTCCGTCATGAGGCCTCCGCGCGCATCACCAGCTCTTCATTTCCAACCCACACCTTGCCGTTTTCGATTTTTACCGGCCAGGCACGCACCGCAGGCGCCCCGCTCTCAGCCTGACACCCGTCGCGCAGACGAATACGTTGCTTGTAGAGCGGCGAGATCACCACCGGTTCCCCCGCCGCATCGCCGAGGATGCCGCGTGAAAGCACGTTCGCGCGGCTGCCCGGCTCCCGATCGTCGAGGGCATAAACGGTTTTGCCAAAGCGGAACAGCGCAATCGGTTTGCGCCCAAGATGCGCGCCAATGCCCGCCTGCTCCGGGATCTCGTCGATATTACAAATTTCCTGCCAGCGCTTGTTCCCCTCCGCGGCGGGGACGTTTACCGCGGTGCGGAACAGCGCCAGGCGGTCAGGATCGTTAAGGGTGGTTTGCCATTCGCACTGGTAGGTCTCCACCACCCGGGCCATCTCCTGCTCCAGCTCGTGGGCGATCCCCAGGCTGTCGTTGAGGATCACCTCGCGTAGATAGTCGAGGCCGCCTTCCAGGTTATCCATCCAGGTACTGGTGCGTTGCAGACGATCTGCCGTGCGAATGTAGAACATCAGGAAACGGTCAACGGTGCGGATCAGCGTTTCGTCGTCCAGATCGCTGGCGAAGAGATCCGCGTGGCGCGGCTTCATCCCGCCGTTGCCGCACAGATAGAGGTTCCAGCCTTTGTCCGTGGCAATCACCCCTACGTCTTTGCTCTGCGCCTCTGCGCACTCACGGGTACAGCCGGAGACCGCCATTTTGATTTTGTGCGGCGCGCGCAGCCCCTTGTAGCGGTGCTCCAGCCTGACCGCGAGGCCGGTGGAATCCTGCACGCCGTAGCGGCACCAGGTCGACCCGACGCATGATTTCACCGTGCGCAGGGATTTCCCGTAAGCATGTCCGGTCTCAAACCCGGCCTCTACCAGCGCCTGCCAGATTTCCGGCAACTGTTCGAGCGTGGCGCCAAACAGGTCAATACGCTGCCCGCCGGTAATTTTGCTGTAAAGTCTATAGCGTTTCGCGATCTGGCCGATGGCGATCAGCCCGTCGGCGGTCACTTCACCCGCAGGCATCCGCGGGACGATGGAGTAGGTTCCGTCCTTCTGAATATTGGCGAAATAGCGGTCGTTGGTGTCCTGCAACGGCAGATGCGCCGGTTTCAGCAGATACTCGTTCCAGCAGGAAGCCAATACCGATCCCACCAGCGGCTTACAGATCTCGCACCCGTGCCCCTGACCGTAGCGGCTGATAAGCTGGTCGAAGGTGCGGATATGGTTGACGCGCACCAGGTGGTAAATCTCCTGACGCGAGTACGGGAAGTGTTCGCAGATATCCTTTTTCACCTCCACGCCCTGCGCTGCAAGCTGGAACTCCATCACCTGCTTCACCAGCGCGCTACAGCCTCCGCAGCCGGTCGCGGCTTTGGTGCACTGCTTAATGGCGCCGATATCCGTCGCACCCGCGCTTACCGCCTGGCAGATATCCCCTTTGCTGACGTTATGACACGAACAGATCTGCGCGCTTTCCGGCAGCGCCGCCACGCCCAGCGCTTTCGGCGCGCTGCCTGACGATACGGGTAAGATCAGCGTTTCCGGCTCTTTTGGCAGGCTGATGCCGTTGAGCATCATCTGCACCAGCGTGGCGTATTCGCTGGCATCGCCCACCAGCACGCCACCCAGCAGGGTTTTGCTGTCGTGGCTGACCACAATCTTTTTGTAGATTTGCTGCGGCCCGTGCGTCCACTGGTAGCTCAGCGCGCCCGGCGTGCGCCCGTGGGCATCGCCAAACGACGCCACATCCACGCCCAGCAACTTGAGTTTGGTACTCATATCCGCGCCGGTGAAGCGCTTCTCCTCACCCGCCAGCACAGCGGCGGCCACGCGCGCCATCTGGTAGCCCGGTGCCACCAGGCCAAAGATTTTCCCCTCCCACAGCGCGCATTCACCGATGGCAAGCACATCCGGATCCGAGGTCCGGCAGCCGTCGTCAATGCAGATCCCGCCGCGCTCGCCGACAGCCAGCCCGCTGCTGCGCGCCAGCGCGTCCTGCGGCCGAATACCAGCAGAGAAGACCACCATGTCCGTTTCCAGCTGTTCACCATCGGCAAAGCGCAGCACCAGCCCGTCGTCTGCGGTGGCAATCTCCGTCGTCGATTTACTGGTGTGTACCCCTACGCCCAGCGCCTCAATTTTCTTACGCAGCATTGCCGCGCCGTCGCTGTCGAGCTGCACCGCCATCAGGTTAGGCGCAAACTCCACCACGTGGGTTTCCAGCCCGAGCTGCTTAAGCGCATTCGCCGCCTCCAGCCCCAGCAGGCCGCCGCCAATCACCACACCGCGGCGAGAGCCTGCCGCATGGGCCGCAATGTTGTCCAGATCGTCGAGGGTGCGGTAGACAAAACAACCCGGCAGATCGTTGCCCGGAACGGGTGGTACGAACGGGTACGAGCCGGTCGCCAGCACCAGCTTGTCCCAGTGAGTCTCATGGCCACTGGCGGTACGCACTACGTGTGCATCACGATCGATAGCGACGATCTGCTGCGAGAGGCGCAGCTCAATGCCGTTATCGGCAAAGAACTCCCCCGCCACCAGCGAGAGCGAGTCCGCGCTGCGTCCGCCAAAATATTCCGACAGATGCACGCGGTCATAGGCGGCATAGCGCTCTTCGCCAAAAACAATAATCTGATACTGCTGATGCAAATTGCGGTTAACGCAGTCTTCGAGGAAATGATGGCCGACCATACCGTGCCCAACCACCACCAGAGTAGGTTTTGTCATAGCGTTCTGTCCTGCAACATGCGGTTGCGTTGTGAAACGATCGAACAGCCAGTCCGCGTGGGCGGGCGCAGCCGTTGCCAGTAAATCGGTAAAGGTTGCCGCGCTGCGGCAGTCACCCATCAGCAGCACGCCAGCCAGCGCCCCCTGATGGATCAGTAAACGTCGATAGTGACGGGTCAGCGGGTCCCATGAACTCCAGACCACATCGTCCGCCTGCGCCGTCGCGCGTCCGAGGCTGAACAGCGCCACGCCGGTCACCTTAAGGCGCACGCCGTTGTCGGTCAGGGTAAACGGCGCGGTGACCTCCCCGGCCAGCCGCGCGGCAAGAATATCCGCCTGCGCCAGACAGGGGGCGACCAGGCCAAACGTCTGGCCGTCAATTTCGCAGCACTCGCCGATGGCGTAGATATCCGGCACGGAGGTTTGCATCTGCTGATCCACCACGATGCCGCGCGCGCAGCGAATGCCGCTGGCTTTTGCCAGCGCGACGTTGGGCTGTACACCCGTAGCCAGCACCACGCGCGTGGCGGCGATGCGGCGTCCGTCGAGCAACGTCACGGCATCGTCAGCGATGGCCGTGATGCCGGAGGCGAGTTCACAGCGTACGCCCCGCTTCGCCAGCGCCTCGTCAAGCAGCAGTCCCGCCTGCTGATCCAGCTGCTGTTCCATCAGCCACGTGCCGCGATGGATAATCGTGACGTTGTCACCGTTTCGCGCCAGCGCTGCCGCTGCCTCCACGCCGAGTACGCCGCCGCCCAGCACTACCGCCGGCCCGGAGATATTCTGGATGGCGCGGGTCTCTGCCAGGGTGCGAAAGGTGAACACATGCGGTGCATCGCCGCCGGGGATCGGCGGCACTACAGGGGTAGACCCGGTGGCAAACACCAGCGCATCCCAGCCCAGCGTGCGAGCAGAGGTATGCACTTCACGCGCGTTGACGTCTACTGCGAGCGCCTTTTCTCCTCGCAGCACCGTCACGCCTCGTGCCGTGTACCAGTCTTCATCGTGCAGACAGATGTGCTCCGCCTGCTTTTCACCACCCAGCACCGGTGAAAGCTGGATGCGGTTGTACGCCTGCTCAGGCTCGTCACCGATGACGGTGACAGCGAAACGACCGGGAACACGCCCGGTGAGCGACGCAATCAGCCGGGTTGCCGCCATACCATTACCGATAATGACCAGTCGCATCGTGCCCCCTCATTACGCCGCTTTCGGCTGTTTTTCGTAGAGGAAATGGAGGATCTGCTGGCGCATGTGGTGATAGCGGCTGTCATCCGCCAGCTGCACCCTGTTGCGCGGGCGCGGCAGATCGACGCGCAGGATCTCACCCACGGTGGCCGCCGGGCCGTTGGTCATCATCAGTACGCGGTCAGAGAGCAGTACCGCCTCGTCCACGTCGTGGGTGATGAGCACGATGGTGGTGTTCAACGCCTGCTGGATCTGCATCACCGAGTCCTGAAGATGGGCACGCGTCAGCGCATCGAGCGCGCCAAACGGCTCATCCATCAGCAGCACTTTCGGCTTCATTGCCAGCGCCCGGGCAATCCCGACGCGCTGCTTCATACCGCCGGAGATCTCCCCGGGGCGCTTATGCAGCGCGTGGCCCATCTTCACCCGGTCGAGGTTGTGCTCAATCCACGCTTTGCGCTCGGCCTTACTCATGGTGTGACGGAAGACCTGATCCACCGCCAGCGCCACGTTGTCGAAGCAGGTCAGCCACGGCAGCAGCGAATGGTTCTGGAACACCACCGCGCGCTCGTGCCCCGGCCCGGCGATTTCGCGGTTGTCGCAAATCAGCCCGCCTTCCGTCGGCAGCGTGATCCCGGCGATCAGGTTTAACAGCGTCGACTTGCCGCAGCCGGAGTGACCAATCAGACTGACGGTTTCGCCCTCGTGGATATCAAAAGAGACGTTTTGCAGCGCCAGAAACTCGCCGCTGGCGGTGGAAAAACGCTGGCTCACGGCCTGGACCTGAATTAACGGTTTCATCTTCACTCCTTATTTTTCCTGCCAGCTAAAGCGACGGGCGATCAGCATCAGCCCCTGCTCCAGCAGCAACCCGACCACGCCAATGATGACGATGGCGATGAGAATGTTTTCGACGTTGAGGTTGTTCCACTCATTCCAGATCCAGAATCCAATGCCTAAACCTCCGGTGAGCATCTCGGCGGCGACAATCACCAGCCAGGCAATGCCAATGGAAAGACGTACCCCGGTCAGCACCGCAGGCAGCACGGCGGGGAAAAGAATGCGGCGCATGATGGTCCACTCTGAGAGTTGCAACACCCGGGCCACGTTGAGGTAGTCCTGCGGAATACGGCGTACCCCTTCAGCGGTGTTGATCACCATCGGCCAGATGGAGCAGATAAAAATGGTCCAGCTCGATGCAGGCTCCGCTTTCTGGAACAGCAGCAGGCCGATAGGCAGCCAGGCCAGCGGGCTGACCGGACGCAGGAGCGCGATCAGCGGGTTGAACATGCGGGAGAAAAAGGTGAAGCGGCCAATCAAAAAGCCCAGCGGAATGCCCGCCAGCGCCGCCAGACCGAAGCCGATGGCAACGCGCTGCAACGACGCCAGCACGTTCCAGCCAATGCCCATATCGTTTGGCCCGTCGCGATAAAACGGATCGGCAAACAGGGTCATGGCCGAATCGAGCGTGCTGAGCGGCGTCGGAAAGCCTTTACTGTTTATCGCTGCCAGCTGCCAGAGCACCACCAGCAGGCCGAGACCGAGCAGCGCCGGGATGACGCGCTGTAAAAAATCATTCATCCGACGCGTAAACGCTGGCGCACGACGGCGAACCTGTAGCGGAGGCAGGACAATCACTTCCCCGCTCTCTGACGTCTCTTGTGGTTTTGTATTTTGCAGATGCTGCATACTCAGGCCCCTTTACGGTGAATGGCGAAGCGGTTGGCGTACCCTTCCGGATCGGTGCCGTTCCAGACGGTGCCGTCCATCAGGGTGCTGCTGCGATACGGTGATGACGGTGTGGACATGCCGCCCACGGCGGTCGCGGCATCCTGCCAGACCGCGGTCTGGTTAATGCGCTGTGCAATGCCCGCGTAATCCGGCGCGGCGTTGAGCAAGCCCCAGCGGCGGAACTGGGTTAAGAACCACATCCCGTCTGAGAGATACGGGTAGCTCACGGCACCCTCGTTGAAGAAACGGATCGGGTGCGCATCCTGCCAGCGCTGACCGACCCCGTTGTCGTACTCGCCCAGCATACGTCCGGTGAGATACTGTTCCTTGCAGTTGAGCCAGGCGCGGCGCGAGAGGATCTGCGCGGTTTCGCGTTTGTTTTCCGCTGACGCCTCGATCCAGCGCGCGGCTTCCATCACGGCGCTCACCAGCGCCCGTGCGGTGTGCGGATTTTTCGCCACCCAGTCGCGTCGGGTGCCGAGGATCTTTTCCGGGTGATCGGCCCAGATGGACTGCGACGTGGCGGCGGTAAACCCGATTCGGTCGTTAATCGCCCGCGCGTTCCACGGCTCGCCGACGCAAAACCCGACCATGTTGCCAATGCGCATGTTCATCACCATCTGCGGCGGCGGCACCACCACGGTGCGCACGTCGTCAAACGGGTTAATCCCCGCGCTGGCCAGCCAGTAGTAGAGCCACATGGCGTGCGTTCCCGTCGGGAAGGTATGCGCGAAGGTGTAGGTTCCCGGCGCCTGCTGCGCAATCAGCTTTTTCAGCCCGTCGAGGTCACGAACGCCCTTCTCCGCCAGATCGCTGGAGAGCGTAATGGCCTGACCGTTCTGGTTGAGGGTCATCAGGTTCGCCATCTGCTGCGGCTTGCCCGCGATACCCAGCTCCAGACCGTACAGCAGGCCGTAAAGAATGTGCGCAGCGTCCAGCTCGCCCGCCACCAGCTTGTCGCGCACCGCCGCCCAGCTCGCCTCTTTGGTCGGCACAATAGTAATGCCGTGTTTTTTATCGAACCCCTTCAGGGCCGCGATAACCACGGGCGCGCAGTCGGTCAGGGGGATAAACCCGATACGCACGGTATCCTGCTCCGGCTTATCTGACCCCGCCGCCCATGCGGCCTGCATGACACCCGGCAACAGCATCGCACCACTCGCCAGCATGCTGGCCTGCAATAACCGCCGTCTCGACAAATCCGCCATAATTGCTCCTGAAAAAAGGCAAAAAAAAGCGCCCGACGGTGCTGAAGCACCGCTGGACGCCTTTATCCTGAAGACGCATGCACCGCCGTTGGCGCATCGTCGAAAATGGTTAATCTGTTAATGCAAAGGTAATGCCAGCTTTTCATCCCCGGCGTTACGGGGTTTCTGCAAGAAGAGCGCTGTATTACGCACCTCAATCAGGCATAAATTGCCCACTGACTGTGCAACTACTCCCCAGGGGGTATCTTCCACAGATTTTTCACCGTAAGCAGCGCACGGGCGATATCTACCATGCGTTGGTTTTTATCCATCGCCATTTTGCGCAGGGCGGTCCACGCCTGATCCTCGCTCATGTTCTGGTGCGTCATCAGCACGCTTTTGGCTTTATCGATGGTCTTACGCTCCTCCAGCGAGTCGCGCAGGGAAGCAAGCTGACGGGAGAGTTGCTCAATTTCACGCGCCTGCTGGCGCACCAGCGGCAGCAGCGGTTTATCCGGAAATCGCGCCAGGATATCGTCGTGTTCATCGTCTGCGTGCAGGTTTTCGCTATAGCGGCGCTCCTCAACTGCCGTCATCAGATCGGCAATTGCCACCTCCTCCAGCGTGCGCAGGTGCTCAAGGCGCGTGGTTTGCAGGGCAAACCATTTGAGGGCGGTATCGCCGTTATCTGCCGGAGGCTGGCGGGTGCACGCTTCACGCCTGAGTTTTTCAGTCTCCAGACCCGGCTGGCAGTTGAGGATAAACGTCTCCTGCACGTCTGGAGTGCAATGGGAGATAAAAACCTCAAAGCAGGCCTGCTGGCCATCAATGCGATCCACCAGCCGCTGGCGGGTTTCATCGTCAAAGAATCCCTGGGTGAAACCAATAGCCCCCAGCGCCCGCTCTTGTCCCACAAGTTCTTTGCCCTGCATCAGGCTGTAAAGGGCCACAAATCGGCCCGCGATGTGCGGATCGTCAATGCTGTCGCTGAGTTGGGGTACGATACTGAGCAAATGTCGCAGTATGCGGCTGTAATGTTCCATCGCCTGCGGCGCGGTGACGCATTGACCTGTAACGCCATCACGCAGCGCCGTTAGCGTCTCAAGGCCGTGCAGTGCGCTGGCAATACGTTCGCACAGGGCGCTGCCCGGCAGCGGTTCGTTAAACTGAAGGTGCAATGCGGCGAGGTTTTCATCCACCAGGGCCCTGCTGGCCTTGCATTCAGGCGCGTACAATTTGCCCTGCGAGCAGAGCCAGACATTTGACGCACCGCGCTCGCACTGTAGCATATGCACCAGTCGACTGATGCCGTTCACCAGTGCGCCCAGCTGCGCCAGTCTGCCGAGCTGTTCCTCGCGCAACATTCTCGCACGCTGGAACCATTCGGTTGCGCCAGGGGAACTGCCAGCCACTATCGTCATCGTTTCTCTCCCCGATACGTATTCTTCGGTACGAGAAGCAATATTCGTGCCTTTTCAAAGAACAGGAGTCAACATGCAGAAGATTGTGATCGTCGCCAACGGTGCGGCCTACGGCAGTGAATCCCTTTTTAACAGCCTGCGCCTGGCAATCGCGCTGCGCGATAAGGAGAGTGAGCTGGAGCTGCGCCTCTTTTTGATGTCCGATGCCGTCACGGCCGGGCTGAAGGGGCAGAAACCCGCAGAGGGCTACAACATTCAACAAATGCTGGAGATCCTGACCGCGCAAAACGTTGCGGTCAAACTGTGCAAAACCTGTACCGACGGGCGCGGCATTACCGGGCTGCCGCTGATTGATGGCGTGGAAATTGGTACGCTGGTGGAGCTGGCTGAATGGACGCTTTCCGCCGATAAAGTATTAACTTTTTAATAATAACCCGCTAAAAATATTATTTTCTTATGGACGCGGTTTCAGCATCAAGTTTATCTGCACCGTTGCCGATAGGCATGGAAACAACACAGCAGGTATTACACTTATGTTCAGATCCATTCGCGCCCGCATCATTGCCGCGACGACAGGCTGTCTGGTCGTCGCCCTTCTTCTTAATACCATTATTAACTTTCAGGTCACGCGCCAGGATAATCAGCAGTCGCAGCGCGATATTCTGACTAGCACCAGCGCCAGCCACAACATGGCGATTGCCGACTGGGTGAACAGCAAAATGACCGTCATCACCTCGGCGCAACCAGTCGCGCTCAGCGACGATCCGGTTCCGGTGTTTAAACAGCTTGCGCTGGCGGGTGGATTCACCAACGTCTACGTGGGTTATGCCAGCAAAACGGCTAAATTTTCTGACCCAACCGGGGTACCCGCTGATTACGATCCCACCCTTCGCCCGTGGTATCAGCAGGCCGTCAGCGCTGATGGCCCGGTAGTGACTGCACCCTATGTGGACGCGGGCACCGGGAAACTGGTGGTGACGTTCGCGGTACCGGTTAAAGAGCAAGGCGCCCTGAAAGCGGTGGTGGCGGGCGATGTGGCGATGGACAGCGTGGTGGCTAACGTGCGCGGTATTCACCCGACTCCGGCCAGCAGCGGACTGCTTCTGGACAGCAACGGCACCGTTATTGCCGGCAGCGATCCTGCGCTGACGCTTAAGCCTTTTACGGAGACGATCAAAGGGACCGATTTTGCCACCCTGAAAAGCGGCAACCTGGTTGACGGAACGTTTAACGGACGCGAAAAAACGTTCCTGGCCACCGCCGTACCGGGGACGCACTGGCTGCTGGTTGTGGCGCTCGATAACGGCGATGCCACCGCCGGGATGCGGTCATTGCTAAAAGCATCTGCACTGTCTCTGGCGATCCTCGCCCTGCTGAGCGGAGCCCTCATGCACCTCCTGATTGCCCGCCTGCTTAAGCGGCTGTCCGGTATCCGTGACGCGATGAACAGCATTGCCAACGGTACTAACGATCTGTCGCAGCGTCTGCCGGATAAGGGGGGCGATGAAGTGGCGCAAATTGCGCAGGCGTTTAACGCCTTCAGCGATAAGCTTTCTGTGGTGATGGTCCAGCTGCGTGATGCCAGCGCCTCAGTGAAAAACGCCGCGCATGAGATTGCGGCAGGTAATCAGGATCTTTCCGGGCGTACCGAGCAGGCGGCATCAAGCCTTCGCGAAACCGCCAGCGCCGTGGAAGAGATCACGGCCTCCGTTACGCAGTCAAACGAGTCGGCAGCAGAAGCGAACGAACAGGCGATCAAGGCCTCTGCCGCCGCATCCCGCGGAGGCGACGTCGTCGCTCAGGCCATCAGCACCATGCAGTCCATCGAACTGGCTTCCGCGAAAATCGGCGATATCACCAGCGTCATTGACGGCATCGCCTTCCAGACCAATATTCTGGCGCTTAACGCCTCGGTGGAAGCGGCGCGTGCCGGGGAGCAAGGCCGTGGGTTCGCGGTCGTTGCAGGGGAAGTACGTAACCTGGCCAGCCGCAGTGCTCAGGCGGCGAAGGAGATCAAATCCCTTATTGATTCCACCACCGAAAGCGTTGCAACCGGCTCCCGGTTTGTGCACCTTGCGGGCGACAGCATGGATGAGATCCGCGCCAGCGTCGGGAGCGTGTCAGGCATTATGCGTGAAATATCCATTGCCACCCGCGAGCAGATGAAAGGGATCCATGAGATTAACCACGCGGTGACTCACCTGGATCGCATGGTGCAGCAGAACGCCGAACTTGTTGTACAGTCTGCTGCGGCGGCCAGCGCGCTGCAAAGCCAGGCGGGCGACCTTGCTGAGACCGCTGGCCATTTCCGCATATAATTTTTCCCGGGCGCGCGTTAAGCAGGGTAAACGCGCGTCCGCTGAAAGGTTTCAGGGATTTTGTCATTTTTGTTTAATCGTTGCGCCATTTTTTGATCGAAATCAGCATCCCACCCCTGCCCCTTTGGTGTTATGCAATGAGTAAATTGTGAACAACATCACGCTCGGGATGGGCAAAAACGACGGGGTATAAAATGGCACGAGTTAAAACGAGTCTGAAACTGTTTGGCGGGGATACGGTAGTGGTGCGTTGCTCAGAGCGTTGCCGCATCCATCTGATGAGTACAAAAGGACAGAAGCAATCGCAGGCAGATATCCTTACCGTCCAGGACGATAAGGCCTGGCTGACGGTGCCTTACACCGGCACCTGGGATGTGCTGATCGACAGCCACAGCCAGTCGCTCGAACATTCCGTAAGTTACGTGGCGGCATAACCGTAAACGCCCGGTCAGCCGGGCGTATTATCAGGCAAAACCCGGCCGCAGCGTATTGCTGAGCGGGTTCCCTTCCAGCAGCGCTTTTACCTTCACCACCAGCTCACTCAGACAGTCGTCCTGCATGCCGAGACGCGTCAGCTCCTGATCTAGCGAGAAAAGATACTGGGCGTTAGTGCCCAGCGGTCCGCTGGCGGCGGCAATGAGCGGGGCAATCACCTGGGTTCGGGTATCGGCTTCATACAGCGGGTGGCGCGGATCCATAATGAACACCAGCGCGTTGACGGTGCGCCCGTCATCCAGTTCCAGCTTGCACCAGCTGGGCATATAGCAGCCCGTGATCATCTCGCGCTTCCACAGCAGCGTCAGCTCATCTTCCAGCGTGGTATCCGGCAGCCGGTATGCCACGCCCGTGGTGCGCCCGCCCTCTTTTAGTGCAAGCATGCGTCCTGGCTGACAGGCGCTGCCACGTCCGGCGGTCAGGCGCAAACAAAAGGCGCGGTGCCACCCAGGCAGCGTTCCGGTTGCTGATTCAACAAATTCGAGCGCCGGGTTCCACATCAGCGAGCCGTAACCAAAGATCCAGACCGGGCCATCATCCGGGCGGCAGGCCAGCGTTGCCGCAAGCGACGCCGCACGTTGTTCAGCCGACCACAGAAGCGATTCCTCAATAGCACCAAATGCCGTCTTACAATCTGCCTTCATCAAGAAATCACGCGTTAACACATTCCACCTCCGACACTGCATGCTTCCTTGCGACATCTGTAATTCGCCTTCCCGGCATTCTGTGCTGTTCATTTTAACAGCAGTTGAGCAACGATAAGCAATTCGCGGGCCAGATGCAATACAGCGGCAGGTCAACCGCCTGAAATGTCAAAATGGAGGCAGCGTGTTATTTGGCGGCTATTTCTTTTTGTGCCATTTATCATCGTCTCCTTTCTCATAGTCATTTTTCACGGCGGCCCAGGCCACCTTATGCGCCGTCTCTTCACGGCTGGCATCGTCCCGGCGATCTTCTTTATCTTTGTACTGATCCCAGGCGCTGTTAAAGGCTTCTTTGTAGATATCCTGGGCGTGGGCAGGCAATACGTTTTGCACGTTATCCGGTAATTCGCTTTTCGATTTGTATGGCATTGTTAACCTCTCTTTTGGCTAAAAGATAAGTGTGGACGACGATAAGCGAGGGTGCCACCCGACAGAAAGAAATGAACAATATAAAAATGCAATTCATTGTTATTAAACTAATATTTAACAGAGATAAAGCATTATAAGCATCAGACATAAAAATTATAATAAAGGGTAAAATTAAGTAAAAAATACAGGGTATTTAACAGATTTCTGTTAGTTTAATACCTTTAAAATCTATCTATAATTACAAGCACCTGCATTGTTGGAGAAACACATGACAGCAACACACGAGGCGGTAAAAACCCGCCACAAGGAGACCTCTCTCATTTTCCCGGTTCTGGCACTGGCTGTGCTGCTCTTCTGGGGAAGCAGTCAGTCATTGCCAGTGGTTGTGGGGATCAATATTCTGGCTCTGGTGGGTATTTTAACCAGTGCATTTAGCGTGGTACGCCATGCGGATGTTTTAGCCCACCGTCTTGGAGAGCCGTATGGGTCATTAATTTTAAGCCTTTCGGTTGTGATTCTTGAAGTCAGTTTAATTTCCGCATTAATGGCCACCGGCGACGCCGCGCCAACGCTAATGCGCGATACGCTCTACTCCATCATTATGATTGTTACCGGCGGCCTGGTCGGTTTTTCACTTTTATTAGGTGGTCGCAAATTTGCCACCCAGTACATGAACCTCTTTGGCATTAAACAGTACCTGATCGCCCTGTTCCCGCTGGCGATTATTGTGCTGGTGTTCCCGATGGCGCTGCCGGGTGCAAATTTCACCACCGGCCAGGCGCTGCTGGTGGCGCTGATTTCCGCGGCGATGTACGGCGTGTTCCTGCTGATCCAGACCAAAACGCACCAGAGCCTGTTTGTTTACGAGCATGAAGACGACGGCGACGACGATGACCCGCATCACGGTAAGCCGTCGGCGCACAGCAGCGCGTGGCATACGGTTTGGCTGATCGTGCATCTGATTGCCGTTATTGCGGTCACCAAGATGAATGCGAACCCGCTGGAGGCGCTATTAACTGAACTGAACGCGCCGGTCGCCTTTACCGGTTTCCTGGTGGCCCTGTTGATCCTGTCGCCAGAAGGCCTGGGAGCGCTGAAAGCGGTGCTCAATAATCAGGTGCAGCGGGCGATGAATCTGTTCTTCGGCTCCGTTCTGGCAACCATCTCCCTTACCGTTCCGGTGGTGACGTTGATTGCCTTTATGACGGGAAATGAATTGCAGTTTGCGCTTGGTGCGCCAGAGATGATTGTGATGGTGGCATCCTTGCTGCTGTGCCAGATATCCTTCTCCACCGGCCGCACCAATGTGCTGAACGGCGCGGCGCATATGGCGCTGTTTATTGCGTATCTGATGACGATATTTGCGTAATTTTTTTGCCGGGTGGCGCTGCGCTTACCCGGCCTACAAAACCCATAGGCCCGCGCAAGCGTAGCGCCGCCGGGCAAAGAAAAACCCGCCGAAGCGGGTTTTTTTATTAGTTGCTGGTATCCAGCTCGTCGAAGCTCTTCACCAGATCGTCAATCGCTTTGATCTGTTTCAGGAACGGCTCCAGCTTATCCAGCGGCAGCGCGGATGGACCGTCGCATTTCGCGTTAGCCGGATCCGGGTGCGCTTCAATGAACAGACCCGCCAGGCCGGTTGCCATACCGGCGCGCGCCAGTTCGGTCACCTGCGCACGACGCCCGCCAGACGCGGCGCCAAACGGGTCGCGGCATTGCAGGGAGTGGGTCACGTCGAAAATCACCGGAGACTGGTTAGAGACGTTCTTCATCACGCTGAAGCCCAGCATATCTACAACCAGGTTGTCATAACCGAAGTTTGAACCACGGTCGCAGAGGATCACCTGGTCGTTACCGCCTTCGATAAACTTGTCGACGATGTTACCCATCTGGCCAGGGCTCACGAACTGCGGTTTTTTCACGTTAATCACGGCACCGGTTTTCGCCATCGCTTCTACCAGGTCAGTCTGGCGAGCGAGGAACGCCGGAAGCTGAATCACGTCTACCACATCAGCCACGGGCTGTGCCTGAGACGCTTCGTGCACGTCGGTGATCACTTTCACGCCAAACGTCTGTTTCAACTCCTGGAAAATCTTCATCCCCTCTTCCAGGCCCGGGCCACGGTAGGAGTGAATGGAGGAGCGGTTGGCTTTGTCAAAAGAGGCTTTAAACACGTACGGGATGCCCAGCTTTTGGGTCACGGTCACGTAGTGTTCGCAGATGCGCATAGCGAGATCGCGGGATTCCAGAACGTTCATACCGCCAAACAGTACGAACGGCAGGTCGTTTGCCACGTTGATATCACCAATGCTAACCACTTTTTGTTTCATAGGATCGCCTTATTCAGGTGTGAATCGGAATTAAGATTAATGCAGTGTAATGTGTTTATGCGCGATCGCGTTAATCTGCGCGCGGATCATCTCGCTGATCGGGTCTTCCGGACATTGCTCGACGAAATAATTCAAATCATTCAGCGCCACGTGCTCGCAGTCGAGCTGCGCATAAATCAGGCCGCGGTCGCGGATTTCGTACGGATCTTCCGGATTGAACTGCAACAGCACTTCGCTTGCGCGCAGAGCCAGCTCCATCTGACGCTCTTCCATCAGCGCAGACTTCAGCGTATCCAGGAGCTTGCGGATCACTTCGGCGTTATCGGCTTCATCGAGATCTTCATTGAACAGCTCAGCTATCGGGCTGATGTTGCCTTTCAGCCAGACGTCCAGCGTATGCTCATCCAGCGTGTCGCCGTTAAACGGATTGATTAACCACATCTCACCGTCCAGCCACTCCGCCCGCAAAATCATCTGCGTCGGGAAAATGACCGGCACCAGTGGAATATCCAGCTCGTGCGCAACCCACAGTAAAATGGCGCCCAACGCGACGGCGCTGCCCTGACGATTTTTCAACACCTGGTCCAGCCACAGTGCGTCAGACAGGCGGTACACGCCTCGCGTGTCGCAGAAACCCCATTCGCCGTAGAAAAGCTCAATCAGCTTCTCTAATTGCCAGTCCTGCGGACGTGCCTGATTGATCTCTTCGCGCGCCAGGCTGACCAGATTCTCCAGTTCAGCGTAAACGTACTGTGACGTAAAATCGTCGCGGATCATCTCTGAAATCAGGATCATACCATCGCAGAGCGGCACTTTGTTAAATTCGAAATCGGCTAAGGACCTCATGACTTACCCCAGTAACGGTATTCTTGTGGTGGCGAGTTTAATGATGATGTACAGCACCACCAGACCCAGCAAAAAGGCGATAAACCCTGTCTGCTGGCTGCGCGGACGATGACGCCCAAGCGCGATAAAACCCAAAACGATGTAGATGATAACGCCAAACAGCTTTTCAGTCAGCCATGCGCCTTTATCAGTAAATGGCAGATAGCCGGTTTTCCACATTAACCCGGCTCCGGAAAGGAACAGCACCGTGTCGATACAGTGCGGGGCGATGCGTACCCAGCGGGCGTTAATCAGCGGATTGTTGCTGTAGCGCCACCAGTAGCGGGCAATGAAAAAGCCAATGGTCAGGGCAACGGAAATCAGGTGAACGGAGATCAGCAGCGTAAACAGGCTCATGACCACTGCCCCAGCGTCAGACGTTCATTGCCGCCGTAATCCCGGCAGGTTTCCACGGCAGCGTATCCGGCACGCGTAAACAGCGCTCGCACCGCCTCTCCCTGCGTCCAGCCATGTTCCACCAGCAGCCAGCCACCGGGAAGCAAATGTTGTCGTGACGTTGTCACAATGTGATCGAGATCCGCAAGTCCCTGATTCGCAGCGACCAGCGCGGTCAAAGGTTCAAAACGCACGTCGCCCTGCGCGAGATGCGGATCGTCTTCGTCGATGTAGGGCGGATTGCTGACAATCATTTCAAACATGCGGCTTTCAAGCGCGGCAAACCAGCTGCTTTGCAGAACGGAAACATTGTTCAGCCCCAGCCGTTCAACGTTGCGCCGCGCGAGGGCGACCGCATCAGGCATCACGTCTACCGCCGTCACGGTGCAGTCCGGTCGCTCGCTGGCAAGCGCCAGCGCAATCGCGCCGGTGCCAGTACCGAGATCGAGGATCTGACACGGCTGCGCCGGTAACCGCGCCAGCGCCTGCTCCACCAGACACTCGGTGTCCGGGCGCGGGATCAGCGTGGCCGCTGAAACGTACAGCGGAAGTGACCAGAACTCGCGTTCGCCAACCAGATGCGCCACCGGCTCGCCGGTTTTACGGCGGGCAAGCAGCGCCTCCAGCTGCGATTGCTGTTCAGCGGTCAGAGCGGTTTCGCCGAAAGCCAGAAGATACGTGCGGGCTTTACCCGTCACATGCTCAAGCAGAATTTCGGCGTCGCGCTTCGGGCTTTCACTTGCAGAAAGCTCACTGGCGGCATGGCGTAACCAGCGCTGAAAATCCATTAATCCTGCTCGGATAGTGCCGCCAGCTGGTCGGCCTGGTATTCCTGCACGATAGGCTCAATCAGCATATCGAGCTTGCCTTCCATCGCCTCATCCAGACGGTAGAGCGTCAGGTTGATGCGATGGTCGGTTACGCGACCCTGCGGGAAGTTATAGGTACGGTTACGGTCGCTACGATCGCCGCTGCCCAGCAGGTTACGGCGGGTAGAGGCTTCCGCCTGCTGGCGTTTCGCCATTTCCGCCGCGTGGATACGGGCGCCCAGCACGGATAACGCTTTAGCTTTGTTCTTGTGCTGGGAACGTTCATCCTGACACTCAACCACAATCCCGGTGGGCAGGTGAGTAATACGGATAGCGGAGTCGGTGGTGTTAACGTGCTGACCACCTGCCCCTGATGAGCGGAAGGTGTCGATGCGCAGATCTGCCGGGTTGATATCCGGCAGTTCCGCTTCCGGCAGCTCCGGCATCACCGCCACCGTACAGGCTGACGTATGAATGCGTCCCTGAGATTCTGTCGCAGGCACGCGCTGCACGCGGTGACCGCCGGATTCAAACTTGAGACGACCGTACACGCCGTCGCCGCTGATCTTGGCGATAACCTCTTTGTAGCCGCCATGCTCGCCTTCGTTGGCGCTCATGATCTCCACGCGCCAGCGACGGGATTCGGCATACCGGCTGTACATACGGAACAGATCTCCGGCGAACAGCGCCGCTTCGTCGCCACCGGTACCGGCGCGGACTTCCACAAAGGCGTTACGCTCATCATCCGGATCTTTCGGCAGCAGAAGCACCTGAAGCTGCTGCTCCATCTCTTCTGAACGCGCTTTCGCATCCTGTAACTCTTCCTGCGCCATCTCGCGCATCTCAGGATCGTCGAGCATCATCTGCGCGGTTTCGATATCTTCCTGGACCTGTCGCCAGTCGGTAAAGCATTTTGAAACATCACTTAACTGCGCGTATTCACGCGACAGCGCGCGAAAACGTTCCTGGTCGGCAATGGTCCCGGCATCACCGAGCAGCGCCTGGACTTCTTCATGGCGCTCGTGCAGAGCTTCCAGTTTAGCGACGATAGAAGGCTTCATAGGCGTAAATGCACCTTGTCTTAGAAAATGGGTATAGGGCGCTATTCCAGCCCGAGGCTGTTGCGCAGAATAGTCAGGCGTTCATCGTCCCCGTCACGGGCAGCCTGCTGAAGAGATTTGGTTGGGGCATGGATCAGGCGGTTGGTCAGTTTCCAGGCTAAATCCTGCATAATCGCCTGCGCGTCGCCGCCCTGTTCAAGGGCCGCTAACGCTTTGGCCGTCAGGTCATCACGCACCTGCTCCGCCTGACCGCGGTATTCGCGGATGGTCTCGCTGACGCTTTGCGCGCGCAGCCAGGCCATAAATTCGCTGGTTTCCTGTTCAACGATGGTTTCCGCCTGCACAGCCGCCGCCTTACGCTGGGCAAGGTTGTGCGAAATGATGCTTTGCAGGTCATCCACGCTGTACAGGTAGGCGTTCGCCAGTTTGCCCACTTCCGGTTCGACATCACGCGGAACGGCGATATCCACCAGCAGCATCGGCTGATTGCGGCGGGATTTCAGCGCACGCTCGACCATCCCTTTCCCGATAATCGGCAGCGGGCTGGCGGTAGAACTGATAATAATGTCCGCCTCTTTCAGACGTTCATCGATGTCGCTCAGCGCAATCACCTCAGCGCCCACTTCGTCCGCCAGCACCTGCGCACGTTCGCGGGTGCGGTTGGCAATGATCATCTTCTTCACCTTGTGTTCGCGAAGATGGCGCGCCACCAGCTCGATGGTTTCGCCCGCTCCCACCAGCAGTACGGTGACGGTCGACAGGGATTCAAAAATTTGACGGGCAAGGGTACAGGCCGCGAAAGCAACCGAAACCGCACTGGCGCCAATGTCGGTTTCGGTTCGCACACGCTTCGCCACGGAGAATGACTTCTGGAACATTCGTTCCAGTTCGCTGGCTTTCAGATGCCCTTTCTGGGAATCCGCGAAGGCTTTTTTCACCTGGCCAAGGATCTGCGGCTCGCCCAGCACCAGCGAATCCAGACCGCTGGCCACGCGCATCAGATGGCTGACCGCATCGTTATCCTGATGCCAGTACAGGCTGTTGCGCAGCTCTTCTTCGTTGAGGTTGTGGTAGTCACACAGCCAGCGGATCAGCGCCTCGTGCAGGTTGTCCTGCTCTTCTACGCTCAAATACAGCTCGGTACGGTTGCACGTCGACAGCACCACGCCACCCTGCACCATCGGCTGTGCAAGCAGGCTGTCCAGCGCCAGGTCGAGCGTATCCGGCGAAAACGTAACGCGTTCTCGCAGTGAAACCGGGGCCGTTTTGTGGTTAATACCGAGTGCTAATAGGGTCATGTTGAGCGGGAGTAGTACCAGCGTTAATAAGGTTAGCAGGACGCATCATACAGGATGCGCGAGATCAATAAAAGAGACTGCCCCCTTTCGGAGTAATAGCTTACGCCACGCTTTGAGATAATTTGAACGTAGACGGTGGCACCCTTCAACGCTAGCATTAACAGTTATAACTGCAACGTATCTCAAGGATTTGTCATCATTATGACCCGAATGATTCGCCTGCTGCCTCTGGCGGCCCTGGTTCTGACCGCCTGTTCCGTTCATCAGCCGAAAGGCCCGGGCAAAAGCCCTGACTCACCGCAGTGGCGTCAGCACCAGCAGGACGTGCTGAAATTAAGCCAGTACCAGACCCGCGGTGCATTTGCTTATCTCTCTGACGAACAAAAAGTTTATGCTCGCTTCTTCTGGCAGCAAACGGGTCAGGACAACTATCGCCTGCTGCTGCTGAACCCGCTGGGCAGCACCGAGCTGGAGCTTAACGCGAAGCCTGGCGAAGCGCAGATCACCGATAACAAAGGCCAGCACTACACGGCAACCGACGCCGAAGAGATGATTGGCAAGCTGACCGGGATGCCGATTCCGCTCAATAGTCTGCGCCAGTGGATCCTCGGCCTGCCGGGTGACGCAACCGACTATACGCTCGACGATCAATACCGTCTGAGCCAGGTGAACTACACCCAGGGCGGTAAAACCTGGAAAGTGGTGTACAGCGCGTATGACAGCAAGACGCAACCGTCGCTGCCGTCCAATATGGAGCTGACGCAGGGTAGCCAGCGTATCAAGCTGAAAATGGACAACTGGATCGTTAAATGATGACCCACTGGCCCTCTCCCGCAAAACTGAACCTGTTTCTCTACATTACCGGGCAGCGCGCTGACGGCTATCACACCCTGCAAACGCTGTTTCAGTTTGTCGATTACGGCGACACCATCTCCATCGAACCGCGTCAGGACGGGCAGATTTGCCTGCTGACGCCGGTCGACGGCGTGGCGCATGACGATAACCTGATCGTGCGCGCTGCCCGCCTGCTAATGAAAACGGCGTCGACGTCGGGTCGTCTGCCGGCGGGAAGCGGTGCGGATATCCGTATCGACAAACGCCTGCCGATGGGCGGCGGTCTTGGCGGCGGCTCATCAAACGCCGCAACTGTACTGGTGGCGCTTAACCACCTCTGGGGCAGCGGTCTGACGACGGACGAACTGGCAGCGTTAGGGTTGACGCTGGGCGCCGATGTACCGGTGTTTGTGCGCGGCCACGCGGCGTTCGCTGAAGGTGTCGGTGAAATCCTCACGCCGGTCGATCCGCCGGAAAAATGGTATCTGATCGTTCACCCCGGCGTGAGCATTCCTACCCCGGTCATCTTTAAAGATCCTGACCTGAAAAGAAATACCCCGGCACGGTCAATAAAAACGTTATTAAATTGTGAATTCAGCAACGATTGCGAAGATATCGCAAGAAAACGTTTTCGCGAGGTTGATGCGGTGCTTTCCTGGCTGTTAGAATACGCGCCGTCGCGCCTGACCGGTACAGGGGCCTGTGTCTTTGCTGAATTTGACACCGAAACCGCCGCCCGTCAGGTGCTTGAGCAAGCGCCGGTTTGGCTGCATGGTTTTGTAGCACGCGGGATGAACACCTCCCCCCTACAGCAGGCCATTCTGGCGCAGACTGAGTTTCGGTGACAACGTCACCCTGTTCCAGACGTTGCATCGCGCTCTTTAATACACCGCCTGGATAGCGTTTGCTTAGGCCCCGCAGTTTGCGGCGAACGCTATCCACCACTGGACGCATGCCTGAGGTTCTTCTCGTGCCTGATATGAAGCTTTTTGCTGGTAACGCCACCCCGGAACTAGCACAACGTATTGCCAACCGCCTGTACACTTCCCTCGGCGACGCCGCTGTAGGTCGCTTTAGCGACGGCGAAGTCAGCGTACAAATTAACGAAAATGTACGCGGTGGTGATATTTTCATCATCCAGTCCACCTGTGCTCCAACGAATGACAACCTGATGGAATTGGTTGTTATGGTCGACGCGCTGCGTCGTGCTTCTGCTGGCCGTATCACTGCTGTTATTCCTTACTTTGGCTATGCACGTCAGGACCGTCGCGTCCGTTCCGCGCGTGTGCCAATCACCGCTAAAGTTGTCGCTGACTTCCTGTCCAGCGTCGGCGTTGACCGCGTACTGACGGTTGACCTGCACGCAGAGCAGATCCAGGGCTTCTTCGACGTGCCGGTTGATAACGTATTCGGCAGCCCAATCCTGCTGGAAGACATGCTGCAACTGAATCTGGACAACCCGATTGTGGTTTCTCCGGACATCGGCGGCGTGGTACGTGCTCGTGCTATCGCGAAGCTGCTGAACGATACCGACATGGCGATCATCGACAAACGCCGTCCGCGCGCTAACGTTTCTCAGGTGATGCACATCATCGGTGACGTGGCTGGCCGCGACTGCGTATTGGTGGACGACATGATCGATACCGGCGGTACGCTGTGTAAAGCCGCTGAAGCGCTGAAAGAGCGTGGTGCGAAACGCGTATTCGCTTACGCCACTCACCCGATCTTCTCCGGCAATGCGGTAAACAACCTCCGTAACTCCGTCATTGACGAAGTTGTGGTGTGCGATACCATTCCACTGAGCGACGAGATCAAAGCGCTGCCAAACGTGCGTACGTTGACTCTGTCCGGGATGCTGGCCGAAGCGATTCGTCGTATCAGCAACGAAGAATCGATCTCTGCAATGTTCGAACACTGATCGAACACGGCCAAAAAACCCGCTACGGCGGGTTTTTTTGTTTATAGTATTTATTTGTATGACTTATGCCTCCTTCACCTGCCATTCACATGACAGATGATGCGCACACGGATGATAGATAATTGTGAAAAACGTAACCTCCTCACATGTTCTGCCCTTTCGCGCCCTCATCGACGCCTGCTGGAAAGAGAAATACACATCGTCACGCTTTGTTCGTGACCTGATAGCCGGGATCACCGTCGGGATTATTGCCATCCCGCTGGCGATGGCGCTGGCGATTGGTAGCGGCGTCGCGCCGCAGTACGGGCTGTACACCTCGGCCGTTGCGGGGATTGTGATTGCGCTGACGGGCGGGTCCCGCTTCAGCGTCTCCGGCCCGACTGCCGCCTTTGTGGTGATCCTCTACCCGGTTTCCCAACAGTTTGGTCTGGCAGGCCTGCTGGTTGCCACCCTGATGTCCGGCATCTTTTTAATTCTGTTTGGTCTGGCCCGCTTTGGTCGCCTGATTGAATATATTCCCCTTTCCGTAACGCTGGGGTTCACCTCGGGGATTGGGATTACCATCGGGACCATGCAGATTAAGGATTTCCTCGGCCTGCAAATGGCCCATGTTCCGGAGCACTATTTACAGAAAGTGGGCGCGCTGTTTATGGCGTTGCCGACGGCCAACCTGGGCGATGCAGCCATTGGCATCGTTACCCTCGGCACACTTATCGTCTGGCCTCGCTTAGGCATTCGTCTCCCGGGGCATCTGCCCGCTCTGCTGCTGGGCTGCGCGGTGATGGGCGTTGTCAACCTGCTCGGTGGACAGGTCGCCACCATTGGCTCCCAGTTTCACTATGTTCTGGCGGACGGCTCACAGGGTAGCGGCATTCCGCAGCTGCTGCCGCAGCTGGTTCTGCCGTGGGACATGCCGGGTTCCAGCTTTACCCTGAGCTGGGATTCCCTTCGCGCTCTGCTGCCCGCCGCATTCTCCATGGCAATGCTGGGCGCGATCGAATCCCTGCTCTGCGCCGTCGTGCTCGACGGCATGACCGGCACTAAGCACAAAGCCAACAGCGAACTGGTCGGCCAGGGCTTAGGGAACATCGTTGCACCGTTCTTCGGCGGTATTACCGCTACGGCTGCGATTGCCCGTTCCGCCGCGAACGTACGTGCGGGCGCGACATCACCGGTTTCGGCGGTCATTCACTCCCTGCTGGTGATCATGGCGCTGCTGATCCTTGCCCCGCTGCTTTCATGGCTTCCACTCTCTGCCATGGCTGCGCTGCTGCTGATGGTGGCCTGGAACATGAGTGAGGCGCATAAGGTGGTTAACCTGCTGCGCCGCGCGCCGAAAGACGACATTATCGTGATGCTGATCTGCATGTCGCTGACCGTGCTGTTCGATATGGTTATCGCCATCAGCGTCGGCATAGTGCTGGCCTCACTGCTCTTTATGCGCCGCATCGCGCAGATGACGCGTCTCTCCCCGGTTAACGTTGAGGTGCCTGACGATGTGCTGGTGCTGCGCGTGATCGGCCCGCTGTTCTTCGCCGCAGCGGAAGGACTGTTCAGCGATCTGGCGTCCCGCATCGCGGGCAAACGGATTGTGGTGCTGAAGTGGGATGCCGTCCCGGTGCTGGATGCCGGCGGTCTGGATGCCTTCCAGCGCTTTGTTGCCCGCCTGCCGGAAGGCTGCGAGCTGCGGATAAGTAACCTCGAATTCCAGCCCCTGCGCACCATGGCGCGCGCGGGCGTGCAGCCAATCCCTGGCCGATTGTCCTTCTACCCTAACCGTGAAGCTGCATTAGCGGATCTGTGAGTCATCTGATGCAGAGACGCGTCTTTGCATCATCACCCCGATCGCCTGCTGGAGCCATTCAAGCACGGCAGGCGTCATCCACGTGCCCTTCATCAGATGCGGCTCCTGCTGCATGGCGAGACGAAATTTTTGCTGGGTCTGCGGGTTTGTTCCCGCATAGGACTGGAATAAAACCAGCCAGTTTTCTGCCAGCTTTTGCGCATCGTCAGAAGCGGGACTGAGATTATCCCGCTGCGCCTGATGCAGCTTCGCCACCAGCGGCGGCCACTCCATCATCCGGTCAAAGTAGTGCGCCCGGGTAAAGGCCATCTCTTCGGCAGTGAGATATTTCTCCCAGATGCTGAGCTTTGATTCGGCAAACGCCCGCGTGATGTAATCAGTTATCTCCGGCGTAATGCCGGTTTGCTCCTGCATCTGCGGCTCCACGCTGTGCATCTCGTTCAGACGGGTCAAAAATTCCGGTTTGCCTGCGGTATCCTGCTCCAGGCGTTCCATCCACCGTGAAGCCAAATCGGTCGCCCGCGCGTCCGTGACGCTGACGTTCTGTTCCAGCAAGTGTTTAACCTCCGTCACCAGACCCGACCAGATATCCGCCAACGCCTCTTTCTCTACCGCAAACGGCAGTTGCTGCAACTCTTCTTTGCTAAACCAGCGATCGTACATATTCATTAACTCCAGAGTCTGTAGCCAGGATTCCAGATCCGGCGTCGCATCGTCGGTCAGCCCGGTACGCAATTCCACCAGCCGGTTGCGCAGCGTATGGATGCTACGCAGTTGCTTGTCAAGCAGAGTGATTTGCCCGTCGAGTAATTCGGCTAATGACAGCGAACGCTGTTCCAGAAAATCCCTGATTTCGGCAAGCTCCAGTCCGGCTTTTGCCAGCGCCTGGATCATATGCAGACGCTGCACATCCGCCAGGTTATAAAGCCGGTAGCCTGCCGCGCTTCTGGCAGAAGGTAACAACAGCCCTGTTTGCTCGTAGTGATGCAAAGTCCGCACGGTGATCCCGGCACGTTTCGCCAGTTCACCCACCTGTATCAACATAACGGCTCCTTTTATTCTGCCAGTTTCGTTACTCTGAAGCCTTACGTTACGTGAGGGTCAATGCGTCATGCAAAAAAAAACGACTTCAGATGAAGTCGTTTCGGTGTTCTTTATGGGGCACTAGCTATGCTTGCGCTGGTCGCGGCGGCATCGTTTATCGTAATGGCGCACCCACCAGTATTTATCGCAGACTTCCTCATGTCCGCTCACGCGCGCCCCGGCGAGCCACAATACCGCACCAAGGAAGATACTCAGCACCGCGCCATGCGCAAAGTATTGTGGGAGGTCAAGCTGCGGTAATTGGTTTAAGATTGAATAACCGACACCGGCGACCATCACGAACAGTCCCAACCCCATTAGCACGTTACCGAGCATTGAAGCGTTTTTGCGTTTCATATGTCACCTCCGGAACTTTGGGTTGTCAGGGGAAAAGCCCCTTCTCCTTGTGTGTAAAGTATAGACAACGCCTCTTATATGAGTTGCGTGAATGATCACATTTACTGATAACTCCCGGACAAAAATTTACAAATAAGACATTGAACAGCTTGAAATTCTAATTGTTCAAAGAGGAAATTATTCGCATTTCGGTGTACCGCAGGCAGAACTTTGTCAAGCGGCGCGTCAGACAGTAAACTACGCGCCAGATCTGGAACTCTTTAGGAAGTAAATCGTGACGATTAAACTGATTGTCGGCCTCGCCAATCCGGGCGCAGAGTATGCCGCTACCCGCCATAACGCCGGTGCCTGGTATGTAGATCTGCTTGCGGAGCGTTTGCGCGCTCCCCTGCGTGAAGAACCCAAGTTTTACGGGTATACCTCACGCATCAATCTTGCGGGTGCTGACGTGCGGTTGCTGGTGCCAACCACCTTTATGAACCTGAGCGGCAAAGCCGTGGCGGCCATGGCAACGTTTTATCGCATCAATCCGGATGAGATCCTGGTGGCCCACGACGAACTGGACCTGCCGCCAGGCGTGGCGAAGTTCAAACTGGGCGGCGGTCATGGCGGCCACAATGGTCTGAAAGACATCATCAGCAAACTGGGTAATAACCCTAATTTCCACCGTTTGCGCGTGGGAATCGGCCATCCGGGCGATAAAAACAAAGTTGTTGGTTTCGTACTGGGTAAACCACCGGTTTCTGAGCAGAAGTTGATTGACGAAGCGGTGGACGAAGCGGCCCGCTGCACCGAGATTTGGCTTCAGGACGGCCTGACGAAAGCCACCAATCGACTGCACGCTTTCAAAGCGCAATAATCGGCGCCCCGGGGCTTTTTTACCGCGCGTCGCGCGGGTTACGTGTATAATAGGCGTAGTTATTTACTTTTCTTCAATCGGTTATCGTTAACGGATTGATTATCAAGATATTAAGGTGATTTAGAAATGGGATTCAAATGCGGTATCGTCGGTCTGCCAAACGTGGGCAAATCCACCCTGTTCAACGCGCTCACCAAAGCAGGTATTGAAGCGGCGAACTTCCCGTTCTGTACCATCGAGCCGAACACTGGCGTTGTGCCTATGCCCGATCCGCGTCTGGACCAGCTCGCGGAAATTGTGAAGCCGCAGCGCATTCTGCCAACTACCATGGAGTTCGTGGACATCGCGGGCCTGGTAAAAGGCGCATCCAAAGGTGAAGGCCTGGGCAACCAGTTCCTGACCAACATCCGTGAAACCGAAGCGATCGGCCACGTTGTGCGCTGCTTCGAGAACGACAACATTATCCACGTTAACAACAAAGTGGATCCGGCTGACGACATCGACGTCATCAACACCGAGCTGGCCCTCTCTGACCTCGACACCTGCGAGCGCGCCATTCACCGCGTGCAGAAGAAAGCCAAAGGCGGCGACAAAGACGCGAAAGCGGAACTGGCTGCGCTGGAAAAATGTCTGCCACAGCTGGAAAACGCGGGCATGCTGCGCGCGCTGAAAAACCTGACTGACGAAGACAAAGCGGCGATCAAATACCTGAGCTTCCTGACCCTGAAGCCAACCATGTACATCGCCAACGTTAACGAAGACGGTTTCGAGAACAACCCGTATCTGGACAAAGTACGTGAAATTGCCGCGGCTGAAGGTTCTGTAGTGGTTGCGGTTTGCGCTGCCGTTGAATCTGATATTGCAGAGCTGGACGACGCCGACCGCGAAGAGTTCATGGCCGAGCTGGGTCTGGAAGAGCCGGGCCTGAACCGCGTGATCCGCGCGGGCTATGAGCTGCTGAATCTGCAAACCTACTTCACCGCTGGTGTAAAAGAAGTGCGTGCGTGGACCATCCCTGTGGGTGCGACCGCGCCTCAGGCGGCTGGTAAGATCCACACCGACTTCGAGAAAGGCTTCATTCGCGCGCAGACTATCGCGTTTGAAGACTTCATCACCTACAAGGGTGAGCAAGGCGCGAAAGAAGCAGGCAAAATGCGTGCGGAAGGGAAAGATTACATCGTTAAAGATGGCGACGTGATGAACTTCTTGTTTAACGTCTGATTTGTTTTGAATGAAAAAAATCCACGCTTTGGCGTGGATTTTTTTTCGCGTGTCCTATCAATAGATAACTAGTTTGCCCGCTGGCCAAGTACCTGACCATCCACAGGGCATATGCCCAGCTTCATAAACATTAATTAAGCCTTCAAAAGCGAATGGCTCATGTAGTAAAGAACTATACGCATCTTCAAGCAAGTAATTCACAAGGTCCCATTTTAAGTTCTCAGTCATTGATCCTTTCTCAGACTCTGGGAAGATTATTTTTGGGATAATATCATTCTCCACAACTTTCTTAGCTTCTTTGACCAAAGAGTTCCAATATTGATATTTGTTAGTGTGTTTTTTTGCGAGATAGCCCGTTATTTCATAACCAGCCTCCAAGGTGGCACTTTCCCATTCATCGCTATTCAAGCCTTTTATAAATAAGCTAAGGGACTGAGCCTGGATAACACCAGGGAGTGTCGTTGCTACACCAAGATTAACAAACCAATTAATATTATTTAACCTATGTATTGCTAACTGGGATATCTTCATTTTTTAACCTGATTTATTCTACATGGGATTCTAGCTGCTTTCATACCACCAAGCCTGTCATGCTGTTTTATAATAAAACCCTATGATTTGTGTCACAGAGCTTTATTAAAAATATGAATATCAAAACAACAGCAATCGAAGTAAATAAATCGATTAAATTTTTAAATATTCTTTAAGAAAGATCTTCTTCTGCTACTAATCCATTAACAAAATTGGCAAATGAATTTGTCAGATATCTTTGAAGTTTTATGTGATTCTCTTGCATAGTCAAATCCTCATCAAAAGAATCTGTAGCAAAATATACTATTGAGTAATTGTCTAAATCTAGACAGAAGAAATTCCCTCCCCAATCATTTGCGAAAGGAAGCAGGTTTTTAGGAATCACTTCCCTATCCAACATGCTGATATAACAACCGTCGATTAAAGATCTAGGGTCATTATTTGTCTGACTATTATAAACAAACGGTTTAAACCCTGCCACCTCTACTGGCTCAAAATCTTCATCACCGTCCCACCAACTTTTCTCAGGAGTGCCACCATTAAATTGCAGATAATGTGAAACGAAATCATCCGGAAGAGTAATAGATAATTTCTCTTCCGTTTTAGTAATATCTGCACGTCCAATCTTTTTTTCACAGTTACTGAAATGGTTCATAGGTTATACCTCACTGATGACAGTTTGCACGCAATTTTTTCGGGACACGCCCCTTCAACCAGCCTTTAGAATGAGAAACAGCAATGGCTTCTTGGGAACCATATTTTACACCAAAATATTTCTCGAATTGTGAGACTGAGCCTTTATGTGGGAAAGTAGCTTCATGCGCAGAAGTTTTTACTAATTGCATTGTTGTCCTTCCTGTGGCTGGGTCAAAATCATCGACATGATGCCATGTATATCCAGTTGCATCGCTTTTAGAAATACCGGCTGCCTTGAAAGCCTCGGTGAAATCTCTATCTCGAGTTCCTTGCATTGTAATAGATACAATATTCTGTTTTGTTCCATTGATTGGGAAAAGATCTGGGCTTCCTGTAAAGTCGACTCCCTTTAATGCCAACCCCCACGGATCCACCCAACCCAGCGCATTCGGCGCATACTGGTAAAGGTTTATCCCCCCCGCCAGCCCTATCGGGTCCTGCTGCGTAAACCGCCCGCTGTAGGATCATACTACTAGAACAAATTGTAGTGCAGACCTGACTGGATGTAGTGGTAGCGGGTCAGCCCTTTTACCGTAGTGCAGACGACCGAATGTCCTCTCTCGTTCCGGGCGAAGGCATGAGTATTGATATCCAGATCAACGGCGACAAACTTGTGGCTATTCTTCTCCTGCATGCATTGATGCAATACTATTTGGCCAGACGAACATAAAAACTTGTGAATTTATTAAAGGTGTTAATGAGCTGCTGTTGTATGAAAACTACCCAGGGAAGCACCCTTCCCCTGATGATCAAATATTTATCAGAACATTGTCGACAAGCTCAAAGCCTGCCCCCCCCATAGTTGTGTAATTAGGATATTCAGCAACAGACAGACGCCTGATTTCCTCCTCCCCATCATATAAGCCGCCAGCATAATTAAATATTTTTAACTGTTTTTTTTCTTCTGTGAGATTAGCATAGTCAATAATTTTCCAAATACCTTTACTAATATTTTGGTTGCTAGTGAAAATAACCTTCATCTCCTTGCCAAACTTTTCAAAAGATAGAGGTGTTAGTGAACTCTTCTCTTCAAACTCCTCCGTATCCTGTATTGATAAAATGCAGAAACCTATTACTTGTTTAAACTTTTTCTTTGGAGCAAAAATAACCTGGCAAAGCGCATACTTCCCATTACTCATCGGAATGACAAAGATGTCACCCTCTTTATATTTTACTTTCATAAGCCATTCCCTTTCAGAATTGATAACGCATCTTTCAATACTTCCCCACCCCAATCACTACTATGACCTGTAATATCATATTTGCTAGGGCTTGGGTTATTAAGGCTATATGACCTGATTTTGTTGAGGAGATTTGTTAAAGAGTTTGTTGACTTAGCTCCACCATTAAGATCCATAATCCTTTGTTCCAGGAATTTAGCTTCCGCTTTGGTCAAATTATTATCAAATATGGTCTACTGTTCCAAATGTAATATACCCGGTGTATTCCCATGGCTATTCAAACGTGCTGGAGCATCCCCACGTCCTACATAGATAATATTCTTTCCATCGTGTAGCACATACAATCCTTGACCATTTACGGGATCATAATGTTTGCTTGTACCTCCAGCCCTTCGAGTGGATGGTAACCCCTTACAAGGTGTAAGACCTAAAGGATCTGTCCAAACTATAGGATTAGGAGCATAGCTGTAAAGATATAACCCGCCAGCCCTATCGGGTCCTGCTGCGTAAATCGTCCGCAGTCCGGGTCATAATACCGGAACAGATTGTAGTGCAGCCCTGTCTCACGATCCAGGTATTGCCCCTGCATACGCAGGTTCTGGGAATATCCTGATACCTGCGTCTCGCTTTCCCGCAGCAGTTTGCCCCAGGCGCTGTTCACCCCTTCCCAGCGTACCTGCCCTTCGCTATCCGTCATCCGCTCCGGCATGCCGTTGGGCTGGCAGTGGAACCAGAAGATCTCCGGGGCATCAACGCCGTCAATACGCGCCAGCGGATCGTAGCTGTCCTGATCGCTGTAGACGTAGGTGAGCGGCACATCCCCGTGCACCTCCTGCAACAGACGGAACCTTTCCCAGACAAACCGGGTGGTGACCGGCTTGCCGGTTGGCTGTCCGCCCAGCATCTGGCGTCGCGTTTTGCTGATGCGTCGCCCGAGCGGGTCATAGCGGAAGCTGACCTGCGTCTGCGGCCTGTTGCAGTCCCGCGGCTGGCTGATGACCTCCGTCAGGCGGTGCTCGCCGTCATACCGGCAATGCCAGCGGTATCAGCTGAACGGGTTATCGTCCCGCTCTTCACGCACCAGGTTATTGCGGTAGTCGTAATCCCAGCGGCGAAACCAGCGGCGCGGCGACGGACGCTGGGCATTGCTGGTAAAGACGTCCCGGCGATGCAGGCGGCCAAGACGTTCGTATTCGCTGCGGGTGGTCAGCAGCCCCTGGGTGCGGCTGTTCTCACGGAGGAGCTCGTCGCGGGTATACTGACAGCTTACTGAGGGTAAGATTCAGCAAGGAGTGTAAGAGGCAGCCCGAATGTGAGCTGAAGGTAAAAATTACATCGTTAAAGATGGCGACGTGATGAACTTCTTGTTTACATTTGATTTGTTTTGAATAAAAAAAATCCACGCTTTGGCATGGATTTTTTTTTGATATAGGGGGACTCATTGCGCCACCCGAATACGACTTATAGTTGAATTGGTTTGTAATTTATGATTTTATCCGCGATTTCTTCTGCGCTAAGTTCTTCATAATAAATATAATTAACTGCGTGAGGATCTGCGACACTTCTGCAAAGGAGGTCGATGTCATTATCAGCTTCTTCTTCTGTCCCTTCGCTGCGTTGGATCTTCCTTATTAGTTCAATAAGCTCTTGTCTTTGCATATTATCCCTCAAAAATGATAAGCACGGTCTAGTATGTCAAGGTGATATCTTGGTGTAACGATTACTAGATTATCAACATCATAAACACCGCCTCCATGTTGGATAGGGGTTCTATGGTGTAGAACATAAGATCTATTTTTCCCGTTCCACTGTGTATCATGCGCTATTGGAGCTTTACCTCCCCGCATTCTGGTTACATTTGATGTACTAAATTGCTTCGAAAGATGCGGGTCGAGAGACACCTCTTTCCAGAAATTCTCTCTAAAATCATCAAAGGATTTAAATTCCCGGCCTCGTAATTTATCAGCAACAGATGATGGGAATAAACCTGCATTACCATGCGATCCCTTCAACCACTTGCCTTTTATTTTACTACCTTTTCCTGATGCAACCCCTGCCTCGCATCTATTAAGACCCCACGGATCCACCCACCCCAGCGCATTCGGCGCATACTGGTAAAGGTTTATCCCCCCCGCCAGCCCTATCGGGTCCTGCTGCGTAAATCGTCCGCAGTCCGGGTCGTAATACCGGAACAGATTGTAGTGCAGCCCTGTCTCACGGTCCAGGTATTGCCCCTGCATGCGCAGGTTCTGGGAATATCCTGATACCTGCGTCTCGCTTTCCCGCAGCAGTTTGCCCCAGGCGCTGTTCACCCCTTCCCAGCGCACCTGCCCTTCGCTATCCGTCATCCGCTCCGGCGTGCCGTTGGGCTGGCAGTGGAACCAGAAGATTTCCGGGGCATCAACGCCGTCAATACGCGCCAGCGGATCGTAGCTGTCCTGATCGCTGTAGACGTAGGTCAGCGGCACATCCCCGTGCACCTCCTGCAACAGCCGGAACCCTTCCCATACAAACCGGGTGGTGACTGGCTTGCCGGTCGGCTGCCCAAACAGCATCTGGCGTCGCGTTTTGCTGATGCGGCGCCCGAGCGGGTCATAGCGGAAGCTGACCTGCGTCTGCGGCCTGTTGCGGTCCCGCGGCTGGCTGATGACCTCCGTCAGGCGGTGCTCGCCGTCATAGCGGTAGTGCCAGCGGGTCTGGCCGTTATCCTTCTCCACGGTACGACCGTGGATGTCATAGCGCCAGCGAATGCCGTTCAGCTGCGTCAGGCGGTTGTGCGTGACCTTCTCAGCCGAGCCTTCAAGCGGGTTACCGGCAGCATCCCAGCGCCACTGCTCCTGGCCGGGCAGCGTGCCGTCCTGAACCAGCAGACGTCCGGCGCTGTCGTACTGCCAGCGGTACCAGCTGAACGGGTTATCGTCCCGCTCTTCGCGGACCAGGTTATTGCGATAGTCGTAATCCCAGCGGCGGGACCAGCGGCGCGGCGACGGGCGCTGGGCATTGCCGGTAAAAACGTCCCGGTGATGCAGTCGGCCAAGGCGGTCGTATTCGCTGCGGGTGGTCAGCAGCCCCTGGGTGCGGCTGGTTTCACGGTGGAGTTCGTCGCGGGTAAAGTCGGAGACCGACAGCTTATCAAGGGCAATGCTGAGCAAATGTCCGCTACCGTAGTAAAACTGCTTCAGCTCCCGGCCATCGGGCAGCGTGACGGAGGTGCGGTTGCCCAGCGCATCATACTCCCACGCCAGCTCCCCGTGTTCGCCCGTTTCGTGTGTGACGCGCCCGAGCGCGTCATACTCAAATACAAGCTCCTGCTCGGCCTCGGCGCTCCAGGCATCGGCTGAAAGCGCGGGATGCAGCCCAATCCGGCTCAGAAGGCCGGACGGGGTGTAGTGGTAGCGGGTCTGCCCCTCCGGCGTGGTGCGGGCGACCAGCTGGCCGCTCGCGCTCCAGGCGAAAGCGTGGGTGATGGCCTCCGGATGTCCGGCGGCAAAGGTGCGCGCTATCGTACGTCCGCAGGCATCGTAGCGATACTGCGAGGCCACGCCATCCAGCCCCACCTCTTCCAGCAGCAGCGAGTCTGCGCCCCAGCGGAACTGATACGCTTCGCCGTTTTCGTTTTCCAGGGCAATCAAACGCCCGCGGCTGTCCCAGCGGCGGCGCACCTCTTCACCCTGCGTATTACGGGTGGCGGTTAAGCGCCCTGCCTCGTCGTATCTGAACTCGCTCTCTTTCCCGTCGGCGCCCGCATGCTTCACCGGCAGGCCACGTTCGTTCCATTTGAGCGACTCGGTCCAGCCTTCTGGTCGGTCGAGCTGCACCGGACGCCCCGCGGCGTCGTAGCGGTAACGCGTCTCTTCGCCGTCGGCGCTTATCTCAGCCACCAGCCAGCCCAGCGGATGATAACGGTATTGTGTCACTCGGCCCGAACAGTCCGTCGCACGCACCATCTGCCCGGCCTCGTTGTACTCCTGGTAACGGCTGTTCCCAGCGGCATCGACTTCTTCAACCACCTGACCAAACTCGTCCCGACGCAGCAGCGTGGTCTGCCCCATCGGATCCACCACGCGTTTCAGCCCGTGATGTTCGTCATACCGGAAACGGGTGGCGCTACCGTCAGCTTCGATGATGGACGCCGGAAGCGCACGGTGCTCCAGCCAGGTGGTGGTGCGGGTATTGCCGTCGGCGTCGATCTCCTGCACCCGGTTGCCCATGTCGTCATAGACGAAGGTAACGGCATTACCCAGCGGATCGATGCGGCGCGTGAGGAGTTCGTTGTCATCCCACTCGTAGCGCCAGTTCTCACCGCGCTCGTCAACGTAGCGAACAATCAGGTTTTGCGCGTTCCAGTAATGCTTTCGCGTCTGACCGTCGTAGTGATCGACGGTCGTCAGCCCGGCGGCTAAATCGTAGGTAAAGCGACAGCCGTCGCCGGTGCTGGTGCGGTTTTCCACCACGCGCCAGTGGTCGAATTTTTGCCAGCGGTATTCGCTCTCCAGCCCGCCCGGCAGACGGTGCCAGACCATCAGGCCATCATCGTTATAACGGTATTCACGGGTTACCACGCCGGAGGCATCCGTTGCGCTGGCCAGCTGGCCGCGCGCGTCGTACCCCCACTGCATCAGCGGCCATGTCTGGTTGCCGTCAAAATGGCTCGCCGAGGTAACGCGCTGCGGGAAACGTTCATCGTCATAGCGCAGGGTGACATCGATCGCTCGCGGCTCATCGTGCAGACCGACCAGCCGCCCGTGCTCATCCCATTCAGTCAGCAGCGCGTTGCCGTATTCGTCGCTGAGGGAGACCAGACGCAGGATGGAGGGGTTAGCGCGGGTCGGTTTATACAGACGCCACACCGCGCCGTCATCGTCGGCTATCGCCACGTCGCCGCTCTCATTGCGGCGGATGATAATGCCTTCGCTGATGCTGTAAAACGCGCGGTCGACCGGCGGCAGCTCGAAGCTCAGCTCGCGCCCGGTTTCATCGAACCAGGTGGCGTTGTTTTCTTCCAGCGTCAGATAGCTGTCAAAGGTGGTAGCCCAGCCCAGACCAAACAGCCCTTCGCGGGTGGTCAGGCTGTTGTAGCTGCGCTGCCAGCGCAGTGGAAAGCGCCCCGGCAGCGAGAAATCGAGTTCGTCGTCGTCATTCAGCACCTTCACGCCGGTAGCGGCATGAACCGGGTGCGAGGAGCCGAACACGGCGTTGACGGCCATATCAGCCAGCATCCCGCCACCGGCAGCAGCCAGCGCGCAGGGCATGTTTTTCAGGATCTTGCCTGGCCGCCCGCGCAGCAGGGAGAGCGCAATCATCCCCAGCGCCAGACCCGGCGTTTTACCGCTTTTGATATCGCGGACCGTGAGCGTGTCGCCGCCGATGATCACGTTCGGGGATACGTCGTCGGAAACGGTGCCCTCGCAGGTGGTGCGATCTTTTGCGCGCACCGCAGGCTGTCCGTTGATGAAGACGCTTTTCGAGCCTTCCGCCAGATACTGCGGCCCGGAGTGTTTATCACACGCCACCTTGTCTTCTTCCAGCG
The DNA here is from genome assembly GCF_049237125.1 of Enterobacter cloacae complex sp. GYL001. Taxonomy (NCBI): domain Bacteria; kingdom Pseudomonadati; phylum Pseudomonadota; class Gammaproteobacteria; order Enterobacterales; family Enterobacteriaceae; genus Enterobacter; species Enterobacter cloacae complex sp. GYL001. Next base: position 94,569 of record NZ_JBMKGW010000003.1, read on the forward strand.
GCGAGGTCCCCGCGGCGGCAGAGGCGACGCTGGGCTGCCACATCTCGCTGCCGAACTGTCCGGCAGCGGAGAGCAGCATGCCCGCGTAGTCGGCAAAGCTGCCAGGCGACTGCGGCTCAGGGGACGGGGTATCGGCAGGCGTTAACGTCCCGGCTGCGCGTGCAGCGGGAAGTTTATTTGTCAGAACGTTGCTCGAACCGGTGGTGATTTTCCCCGCGGGCGACGGCGGGAAAAGCGCGTTACCCAGCCCTTCAGCGGCGTTGCTGATATCGTCGGTGATCCCGGCGACGTTCGCCAGAACCCCGCCGATAATGCCGCTCAACAGACAGCTGGATCCAATCGCCGCCACGCCTGCCGCTGCGGCCCCGGCTCCCAGCAGTGGGGCCGCGACGGTCGCTGCTGCGCCCACCGCCGCGCCAATCACCGCATAGGCGGCACCTTCCGCCACAATGCTGGTAATATCAGCAAAAATGCTGGAGTGAATAATCTCGTCGCCCTTACGGGCCGCGTTGTTATCGCTCATGCCTTACACATTCCGGTTGTCGTTTAGCGTCAGACTCTGCTTCAGTGCGCTCCAGCGCGCCTCGTCCTCTTCCGTAAAGGCTTTTAAGGCCGAGAGGGTAAAAATCATCAGTACCGGTTTGCCTGGCGTCTGCACGGCCAGCTGTTTTTGCCACAGGCGCTGGCCGTTACGGTCAAAGGTGGTCTCAACTTCTACCCCATCAATGTTGCCGGCAGGCCCGGCTTTTACGTGCTGAAATTCGCTCTGGGCGATCTCACCCATCTGATGACGCAGCACGTCCCACTGGCGGTGAAACTCTTGTTCGTAGTCGCTGCCATCCGGGATAACGCCGCGGCTGACCACCACGGACAGCCCGCTTTCGTCATCGCGAATAATGTTCATGCTGTTGTCCTGCCAGGCGGCAGGAAAAAGGGTAAAGGAACCTTCCTGGAGGGTGTATTTCATCGGTGAACTCGCGTCTAAAATTGCTAAAGGGTTTTACGTGCCGCCACGGACAACCCGGCGGCAGACAGAAAGCGGTTACTCTTCCGGGGGCGTAAATTTCTCCTGCACCGCCGCATCAATATCCCCTTTATGCCCCGATCCCGGCGCCGTTGTGCCCGGCTTGGTGCCCGACGTATTCAGGTGCAGCTTGCCGCCCGTGGTGATATAGCCGTCCCCTTCAACGAAGAAGTTGAACTCTTTGCCGATCAGGTTAATTTTGCCGTTAGCGTTAAGCTCAATAGCACTCTCGCCCGAGACCAGCCGCAGCTTCGTCCCGGAAGCAATAACATACTGCTCTACCGCCGCATCCAGCTTGCCTTTACCCGTCAGGATCTCGGTTCCGCCTTTCACGGCCTGGATCTGATTAGCCTCCACGCGATGCAGCTCATTTTTCTTCACGTAATGGCTGCGTGCGCCGCCAACGCTGTGCGTTTCATCATTCTTGACGCTGGTGTCCAGATTCCGCTCGGCCTGGATCCACACCTGTTCCTCGCCCGCCTTGTCCTCAAAGCGCAGGGCGTTGGCATTGTCGACTGAACCGTCTTTCGTGCGGCTCATAAAGCCCATCTGCGTCGCGGCAGCCGGCAGCGCCCACGGCGGCATGCTTGCTTCGTTGTATACGCGGCCGGTGATAATCGGACGGTCCGGGTCGCCGTTGATAAAGTCCACCACCACCTCATCGCCGACGCGCGGGATTTGCACCCCGCCGTAGCCCTGGCCCGCCCAGGCGCTCGACACGCGCACCCAGCAGGAGCTGGTGTCATCGCCCTTCGCCAGGCGGTCCCAGTGGAACTTCACCTTCACGCGGCCATATTTGTCCGTCCAGATACTCTCCCCCTGCGGTCCCACGACTTTCGCCGTCTGCGGGCCGTAGGTGCGCGGCCACGCCGTGCTCTGCGCCGGACGGTAGGACACCGACGCCGGGATAACGGTGAAATCGGTGCGGTGAATGGTTTCCCCCTCACCGCTCGCGTAGCGGTTCTCCTCGAAGTGGTAACCCGCCGCCGTCACCAGATACTCCCCGTTGTCACTGAAGAACGGCGCGTTGGACAGGGTAAAGATGTGGCCCGGCGCAATGCCCGCCGCCGTGGCCGTCGCCTGAATCTGCTGATGCTCCACCTGCCAGCGCTCCTGACGGATTCGGGCGTAGAACTCCGCATGGCCTGTCTCCACAAAGCGGCCCGGCCAGTCGTACACGTCGATGCTGCCCGGCTTCGGGGACGCCGGGTTCTGCTGCGCCTGGAACAGCCACGCGTTCGGCTTGCGGAAGTCATAGTCGTCGAGGCTGTATATCCCCGGCGTCACGCTGTCCTCCAGTGCCCACTGACTGATGCCCTCTTCATCCGTACTGCCGCCGGACGGCGTCTGGTGGTAAGGAATGACTTCATAGCCGCTGAACGGCTGGTGCTGGGTCGCGGCGTCGGTCAGTACCAGGGTATGCTTGTCGGCCTCGTGGCTGAAGTAGTACGCAATCCCCTCCAGCTCCATCAGGCGGCTGATGAAGTCCAGGCTCGATTCCTGATACTGCACGCAGTAGTCCCACACCCGGTAGCTGCCGGTAAGTTTGTCTTCGAGGTTAACCTGATGCTCACCCAGCAGGGTTTTGACAATCTGCGGTACCGTCTGGCCCTGGAAGATACGCAGGTTACGGTCGCGCTTCATCGGCCACAGGTCCGGCTCCACCGTCAGCTGGTACACCGCGTAGCGGGTGCCCGTCAGCTCCACGGCGCTCACCGCCACGCGCGTCACCTTGCCGTTGATATAGCGGGGGGTGAGCAGGTTCTGCGTGGGGATGGTCACCGTGACCGGCTGGCCCAGCAGCTTGCTGCGGTCAATGCGCGCGTCCGTACCAAGCAGGGTCAGCGTCAGCGCGAACGACTCGGACATCGCCTCACGGCCGGAGAGTTTCCAGAAAAGCAGCCCCTCAACCGGGAGCTGGACGGTAATTCGGTTGAGCATAATCTTTATTCCGTAATGGTTTATGCTGGGAACGTTTATGAACGTAAAGCTAATTTCGACGAGGTGGTTTTGGATTGATGCAATGCTGGGTTGATTTGTCTGGAGGTACGAACTTTCGTTTTTATAAATCCAAAGAGTGCAGGCTAATGGAAACTCCGGAAAAAACCTTATCTCTGGCTTTCATGAAAGTTGAGCAATCACTTAACCGGCGCAGGTGGCCACACGCCCCCTTTCTGAATAAGTTTCTCTTTTATTTCATTTAACTTCTCGTATTGCTCGCTGCCTCTATCAAGTCCACTCAGCGCGTCCGCAAGCGCATTACTCATTGACCAGCCATTTTTAGCCTTAACTGACGGGTCCGCTCCACGATCGAGCAGTAACAAGACATGCTCGTAAGCCTGGTTATCCAGCGCATCAAACACCAGCGTTTTACCCAGTGAATTGGTTGCATTGACGTCAGCTCCGCGATCGAGCATGGCTTCCAGAGTCTCTGTGTTTTTCGCTTTAAGCGACTGGAAGACGATCGGTTCGTGGAAGACCTTATCTTTCACGTTGGGTGAGAGGCCACCGTCCAGCATCGCATCGATCCAATCCGCGCTGTCCCCCTTCAGGGCAAATTCGGCAGGGCTGCTTTTTCCCTGCGGTCGAGGCTGGAGCGGATCTGCGCCGGCCTTAACAAGCAATGTAATCACCTTTAAATGGGGCGATGTTTTTTTATCATTAATCGCGTTGCCGATGGCCCAAAAAAGCAGGGTCATATCCTGCTTTCCCGGTTGATTAAGATCGCTTTCTGGTGCAAGCGTCTTCACCGCGTCGACATCACCTTCTTCAATCGCTTTCGCCAGTTCAAGCTGCTGACCGCTGAAGTAGTCCTGTGGATTAAGGTCCATATCCTGCTTACACCCCTGAATCATGAATAAAAAACATAACGCGACAAAAGCCATAAACCGTTTTTTCACAATCGACTCCCGATTATCGAAATATCCTCGTCCTTCTGTTGCTCTATGCAATCAATCGCCTGATTAATCCCGTGGCGGTCCAGCGCGCTTCCGGTTCCACCGGGAAGATCGTGGGGTATTCCGGCAGCATTAGGGCTCAGCGCAGAGATTTCCTCTTTGAGGATCCACGAAGGGACATGCCCTTTCATCGTTTTCAGATCCTCCCAGGGGTTAACTTCCTGAATCTTCGTCAGCAGCTCACCTTCAACCCGATAAGCCTGGATATTATCCGTACTGCCTAATATCTTGCCGCCGTATTTTTCTACGGTTCCGGCATTCAGGCCGGCGGCGTTAAACGTCCACCCCGCTTTCCCGCTGCCCATGGAGGTCGCAGAGGCGAGGCCACCGCCAAGGGAATGACCGGCAATATCAATATTCTGGCCTGACCTTGCCAGCTCCTTACCAATACTCACAGCCTTTTTATAATAATCTGAAGCCATACCCATGCCCTGTGAGAAGTTATTCGACCAGTCAGCCCCGTTTACCACTGGCGCCAGCTCCCCTTTGGTCAGTAAAGCGGAGACATTCTCAGACAGAGAGGCGAAACCAGGCTCGCGCGATCCCCTGAATACCAGCGTGGGGTTCATATCTGTACCAAACACTTCCGGCTTCGGTTGATAGACGCGCGCCAGAAAATTGGGGGACGTATCATCGTCAAAGAGCATTGATTTGTTCAGCCCGAACTTTCCTAACAGCGCATCGTCATTACTGATATCCGTCCACCCCTCCGGCACGCCCGGTGTGGTTTCCAGCGGGTTGACGGTCTTATAAATATTTTCCGCAAGCTTCGCTTTTTCCACTGCGATATTATTCGCCGCCAGACGCTTCGCGGCGATCTGGGCATCCGGATAAAGGCTATTACTCCCCTTCGCAATCAGATCTTTACGCGCCTGCCAGCGCTCTGCTTTGGTCATCTTCTGAAGCTGCCCGGCATAGGTTTTACCGTCCTTGCCCGGAGTAGGTTCATCCGGCACCTGTGCCGTTTTAGATTTCACCACCTGTTTTGGCAGTACCGTTGGCGCAGGGCGAGATCCGTACGTTCTCACCATGGTTTCGTAGCGGTCGACAATCGTACTCACCGGATACCAGCCCAGGCCGACCAGCGAGGCAGCCTGGAGTTGCCCTTTGGCATTGATGTAAAAAATTTCCGTTACTGATGACCAGTCACGAAAACTTTCGTCAATGGCAACCACCCTGCCCATCTCTAAATCCTGCGCGATCAGCGTGCGGGTATTGCGCCCGGACTGATAAGGATTCGCACCGGTGATCGTGCGCAGCAGATCGTAGCGCGTGAAGAGCGAGCGCAGCGAATGGTCGGGAACCGACATAATCCACTGTCCGGCAACGGACGGACGGATTATTTTCGCAAACAACGCTGGCGAGACGTTCTCGTGGAACAGATAGACAAACTTGATGTTATACATTCGCTCCGTCCTGTTACCCGCAGGCTTACGGATTCACCAGCCAGGTGCCTGGCTTCGCAATATCCAGCGTCTGGGTACGCGTTCTTCCATTGCCTTCCAGTTCAATGCGGGTCTCGCCCGCAGGCAATTTCAGCGATGCGTAACCGTTATTGCCCGGACGCAGCGCTTTAGACTCGCCGTTCACCTTCAGCGTCTCGCCATCAAGCATGCGGATGTAGACCAGCGCGACCGGGCTGGCGTCGACAGGCGGCGCACTCTGCTGCGCCGTAGAAGGTGACGCTACCGGCTCGCTCACGTCTGCCGTTGCCGGTCTGGTCTCCGCCTGGGCGGAGGTCTCAGCCGGAGGGCTCACGGCAGGGGTTTGCGCCGTCTGCTCTGGCGTTTCCTGGCTGCCGCCGCCGAACAGCATCGCACCGGCAACCACCCCAACCAGCACGCCCGCGGCCACCAGCCCCGGAAGCTTGTAACGTCGCCAGTCCAGCGCGGAAGCAGATGTCTCCTCTTCCACCGGCACCAGCATCGTGCCGGTCTTCTTCGCGGTAAGCACCTCGTCGATACCGGCGACGGGCATCTCGATCAGCGCCGCGAACTCCTCAATGGATTGCGGACGGTCTTCCATATGCAGCGCCAGCGCCTTGTCGATGGCCTGTAGCAACGGGATGGAATACCCCTGCGGCATCAGCTCCACCAGCGGTTTGCAGGTATCCTGAATCGAACGCACCACGCTGACCGGCGGCGGAGAGCCGACGATGAGGGTGCGCAATACGGCGCCGAGCGCGTAGATATCCGTCCACGGCCCCTGCTCGCTTTCATTGTCGTCGGTATACTGCTCGATAGGCGCGAAGCCCGGACGCAGCATGGTTTCCGTCTCATCCGAGAGATTACCGATGGTGCGGCGCGCCGATCCGAAATCGAGCAGCACCGGCAGGCCGTTATCCTGAATCTGAATGTTATCCAGCGAGATGTCGCGGTGCAGATAACCCTCGTCGTGGATCGTTTTGATGGCGCCGAAGAGCATTGGCAGCATGCGGCGGATCCACGCCTCGTTAATCAGCTCCGGTTTCTCTTCGCGCAGACGCGACAGCGTGGTACCGCTGTAAAACAGCGTCCCCATATAGGCCGTGTCGTTTTGCACCCAGAAACGCAGTACGTGCAGCAGGTTCGGGTGGTTAAAGCGCGCCAGCAGGCGGGCTTCCTGGATGAAGCTGTTCAGACCGGCAGAAAACGCTTTGCCGAAGCGCTCGCTGCGCAGCACCAGCGTCATATCCTCGCCGCGCACGGCGAGGGAGGAAGGCATAAATTCTTTGATAGCGATAGTGCGTTCGAGCTGGTGATCCCAGGCGCGATAGACGATGCCGAATCCGCCGCCGCCAATCACCTCTTTTATCTCAAACTCATTGAAACGGTACCCGACCGGGAGCGCGTTTGGGACAGTCCGATTGTTATCATTATCCGTCATCTTTTACAGTTCTCTTGATGATTATTACGCGGCAAACTGACAGTGGAACTCGCCCTGCTCGCAGGTGACATGCAGACGTCGGTACTGCTCGTCGCTGCGGCTGGCGGTAAGTAAAATCTGGCTCATCTGAGGCAGCAACGTATTGGTCAGAATCGCATCCACCATACGCCCGCCCGACTCAACCTCGGTACAGCGCTGAACAATCTGTTCGACCACGCTGTCGTCAAATTCAGAAATAATGTTGTGATTCTCTTCCAGACGACGCTGAATGCGCCTGAGCTGAAGACGCACAATCTGCCCCAGCATCTCGTCGCTCAGCGGGTAATACGGCACCACCAGCAGGCGGCCCAGCAGCGCAGGCGGGAACACCTCCAGCAGAGGCTGGCGCAGGGCGCCGCTTAACGCGTCAGGCTCCGGCATCAGTTCCGGGTCGGCGCACATGGCTGCGATCAGGTCGGTGCCAACGTTAGAGGTCAGAATAATAATGGTGTTACGGAAATCAATGTGACGCCCTTCGCCGTCCTCCATCCAGCCCTTGTCGAAGACCTGGAAGAAGATCTCGTGCACGTCCGGGTGCGCTTTTTCAATTTCGTCCAGCAGCACCACGCTGTAGGGACGGCGGCGCACGGCCTCGGTTAAGACGCCGCCTTCACCATAGCCCACATAGCCCGGAGGCGCACCTTTTAACGTCGAAACGGTGTGCGCTTCCTGGAATTCACTCATGTTGATGGTAATGACGTTCTGCTCGCCGCCGTAAAGCGACTCCGCCAGCGCCAGCGCGGTTTCGGTTTTACCTACGCCGGACGGCCCGCAGAGCATGAATACGCCGACCGGTTTGTTTGGATCGTCAAGCTTCGCCCGGGAGGTTTTTACCCGACGGGCAATCAGATCCAGACCATGACGCTGGCCAATAACCCGCTGGTTCAGCGTGTCGGCCAGATTCAGCACCGCGTCGATCTCATTTTTCACCATCCGGCCCAGCGGGATCCCGGTCCAGTCTGAAACCACCGCAGCCACCACGTTCTCATCCACCGCGGCAAACAGCAGCGGTTCGTCACCCTGTAAGGTCTTCAGCGCCTGCTGCTGTTCTGCCAGCTGGCCGCGCAGGTCAGCCGTATCCTCATCTCCCGCCGCAAACAGCGCGGCACGCAGACGGATAATCTCCTGCACCCGCGTGCGCTCTTCTTCCCAGCGACGGGCCAGAGCTTCGCGTTGGGTTTCGAACGCGTCACGCTCTGAGGTTAAGGTCGCCACACGCGCCGGATCGCCCGCCCCCACGCGCGCTTCGCGTTCAGCAATCTCCAGCTCCACATCCAGGGCCGCCAGGTGACGCAGACAGTCTTCCAGCTGGGCAGGCGGCGCGCTCTGGCTGACGGCCACGCGCGCGCAGGCGGTATCCAGCAGCGCCACCGCTTTATCCGGCAGCTGACGCGCAGGAATATAGCGATGCGACAGTTTCACCGCCGCGCTGACCGCTTCGTCGAGGAGTAAAACCTGATGATGGGTTTCCAGCGGTGACACGGTGCTGCGCAGCATCAGCACGGCTTTGGCTTCGTCCGGCTCGTGAACCTGTACGGTCTGGAAACGGCGGGTCAGCGCCGGATCTTTCTCAATGTATTTTTTGTATTCCGCCCAGGTGGTCGCGCCAATGGTGCGCAGTTGCCCGCGCGCCAGGGCAGGCTTGAGCAGGTTAGCGGCATCGCCGGTGCCCTGCTGACCGCCAGCGCCAATCAGGGTGTGGATCTCATCGATGAACAGAATAATCGGCGTGGCGCTGGACTGCACCTCGTTGATCAGCGCCTGGAGGCGCGCCTCAAATTCCCCTTTCATGCCCGCTCCGGCCTGAAGCATGCCGATATCCAGCAGCCACAGCTGAACGTTTTGCAGCGGCTCCGGCACGTCGCCGTCAGCAATACGCAGCGCCAGCCCTTCCACCACCGCCGTTTTCCCGACGCCGGCTTCCCCGGTCAGCAGGGGGTTGTTCTGGCGACGACGCATCAGAATATCGACCATCTGGCGGATCTCTTCATCGCGCCCCACCACCGGGTCGATTTTCCCTTCCCGGGCGCGCGCCGTCAGATCCTGACCATACTGCGCCAGCGTGCCCTGCGCAGCCGGTACTGCCCCGGCAGGCGCGTCCGCAGCGGCGGCGGCCTGCTGGCTCTCTTTGCTGCTGGCGCAAATGGCGTCGAACTGCTCGATCAGCACCTCGACGTTAAGACGGGTGAACTGCGCCGAAATGCTTTTCAGCACGTTAGCCAGATTCCACGTTTTCAGTATGCCGATCAGCAAATGGCCGCCGCGGATGCGGCTGACGCCAAACTTCAGCGAGCCGTAGACCCAGGCGCGCTCGACGGCGCTGTCGATATGCTCGGAAAGATCAGACACAGAACTCGCGCCACGCGGCAGGGCATCCAGCGCCGCCACGATATCGCGCGTCAGCTGCTGTTCATCAAGGGCGAAGTGACGGATGACCTGTTGCAGATCGCCATCCTGCTGCTGCATCAGCTGATGCAGCCAGTGCACCAGCTCAACGTACGGGTTGCCGCGCAGCTTACAGAAGGCAGTCGCGCTTTCCAGAGAGGTAAATAACAGCGTATCCAGTTTGCCGAAAAGCACGGCACGGCTAATTTCTGACATGTTAGTTTCCATTAACAATGATTCGGTATACGGAAGGATTATCGCTCTGCGCGATACACCAGATCGCCACGCGGAACAGGCTGAGGCTGAAGGCCGAGCCAGGTGTTGTACCCTAATCGCCCGGCGCTGCCGAGCGTGGCGCCCTGCACCGCATCGGCGCGCAGGATCACCCGTGTTTCCCATTCAAATTCCACCCCGGCGTACTGTCGCACCCAGTCGCGCAGCTCGGTCACCCACCCTTCGCCCGGCAGAAAACGGTTGTAGTCGTCTGCGCTCAACGGGCCAATCTCGAGCCGAAATTTATGCTGCACGTCGCGTACCGCAATGCCGAGAAAAGCGGACTCTCCCATGCGCGGCAGGCGACGCCCCTCACCCAGCTGTGCCTGCTCCCGCGTTGAGAGCGGCATCCACTGCGGGACGTTGGCCACCAGCCTGACAGGCACGTTGAAATAGTTGCGCAGGATCTTCTCCAGCCCTTCAGGGTCCCGCCCGTGGCGGGTCAGGTGCCCGGCGTGAGTAAAGCGGGCGTGCGCGCTCAGGCTGCCTTTCGACATCTGGGCAGGCTGTCCCATGCCAATCAGCGATGCCAGATACCCTTCGAAGCGCCTGTTGTCGTCGCGATCCAGTGAAACGGCAGGCTGCGCGTCCGCCCAGGCGCGGTAGAACAGCAGCGTCAGGCGGTGGTGAAAGAGGTCGGCAAACGCGCTAAGGCTGTGATCCTGATGATGATGAATACGCTCGCGGGCATACTCAGTCATGTGCACCGGCAGCGGGCCGTTAGGACCAAACAGGCCGAAGCTCAGTATGGAAACGTCATGCAGTCCGTTCTCTTCCCGCTGCCGGACCTCAGCAACCGTTGACGGCGCAAAGCCCATTGAAGGCTGCTGACCAATACGCAGCGGCTCAAATTTAGGCAGCGGCGCGCGCCCCAGCGGGTAACGTTCACCGCCCTGGGCATCAATGCGTCTTAACAGCTGGAACAGATCATAGCGCCACGGCGTCTCGCGCACCCCGCGCCAGAACGCATCGGGCAGCGGCGTCAGGCGATGCACGCGCAGCGTTGCAGGGGCAACTTCACTCATACCAGCGCCCTTTTACCCATGCGCGGCGCCCAGTAGCCGATTTCACCACGCTGCTGGCTCTTGAGCGTGAACTCCGTAAAACTGTTGATGGAGACCAGGCGGGCAAAAAGGCGTTCCAGCACGCTGCCGAAAAGCCATGGGCTGGCGCCGGAAAAGGCGCGTTCGTCCACCGTCAGGGTGATGCCGATCCCGCGGGCGAACACCACCGGGCCGGGTTCAGGCACGCGACGGTGCACCGGCTCCAGCACGCAGTGACGAACGCCATCCACCTGACGGGCAACCGGCGTCTCGGCCAGGTTGGCGTACAGCCCTAACAGCTGACGCAGCGCGGCAGCGCCCTCTTCGTTTTCGCTGTCCATCAGGCTGAGGTAGTTCATTTGCAGCTGGCTGATGAGCCGCCAGGTGCTGAACCCTTCCGCCAGCGCCGGACGCGGCGGCGTCGGGCCTTTACGCAGGGTTAACGCCTTCACCGGCATGGAGTCGGCCATAATAAACTGCCCAAGCTCCTGCTGGAGCATCAGCGGCAGGTCACGGCTGGTGCACAGCACCTCGGCGGAAATGTAGCGCAAATTCTCCTGCCACGGCGCGTGCTGCGCATCCACCAGCGAGACGAAGACCTCCGAGCCGATATAGCCCGTGCGGGTGCCATAGCGCAGCGCGTGTTCGGAGAGAACGCGCTGCTCACGGCGCAGGGAAAAATAGGCGCCGTAGTTGCCCGCGTCTCCGCTCCAGGTACTCCAGAAAGGACGAAACGTCTGGTCGTCCCGCTGACCATCCGCGCTGGCATAAATTTTTTTCACGGCATAAATTTCATAATCCAGCGGGCGGATGTTATCCACCACCAGGTGGTATTCATGCTGGCTTTCGCTCAGCTTCTGCCGGGCCGCCACTTTCGGGAACAGGTTGATCACCGGCGTGCAGTGCAGCGCCAGGTGGCTGGCATCCACCACGCGCTCCAGCTGATCGTCGCTCTTGTCGAGCAGAATGAAGATATCAAACGCTTTTTCGTCTTCGCAGCGCTGGATCAGCTTGCCCAGCCCGCTCAGGCTGATGAAACGAAAACGCGCCGGGAACGCAAAGTACTCCTGCAACAGGCGATAGCCGTCGAAGTTGCGCAGATCGTCCGGGAGCAGCGCCTGGTCCGCATCAAAGCCTTCCTGACGCAGGGCGTCAGACGACAGCAGCTGGCGCTGGGGCTGCTTGCTGACCGTCTGGCAGACAATACCCGCGTGGTGCTCCATCACCAGCTCCAGCAGCTTCAGCGCCTCGATGTCCGGGCCGCTTAAGAAGAACTCCAGGCGGTCAAAGTCCAGGTGCCCGAGATGCTGCGGGCCATCGCAGGCAATGCGGATCCGTAGGGCGCTGCTGATCCCCCGCTGGCTCAGGCCGAGCTGGACCAGCGGCAGATCGGCGGGAACGCCGCCCAGCTCGATCCGCTCAATTTTTAACGGCAGCAGGTTGACCTCGTGTGCCGTGGTATAGCTGCACGTAACCCCGGTCTTTTTCAGCGCCAGGCTGTCCATCATGGTGCCGCGCGGCACAATAAAGCCTTTGCTCAGGTCGCCGCGGCTGCTGTCGGGCTGAATTTCAGCGATCGCCATCGACGGCGTAGGCGCCAGATAATTTGGCGCAATCATCTCCAGCATACGCTGTGAAAAGCGCGGAAATTCGGCGTCCATTTTCATCTGCACGCGGGAGGTCAGGAAGGCGAAACCTTCCATCAGGCGCTCAATGTACGGGTCCGCCACTTCGATGCCGCGCATGCCGAGCCGCCCCGCCACTTTCGGGTAGCGCTCGGCGAACTCTGCGCCCATCTCGCGCAGATAGGCCAGTTCACGGTTGTAATATTCGAGCAGTTTGCTTTCCATAATTACCCCGCATCCTTCAGTTCAAAATGGCCGTTCTCAAGATCGACGTCGGTGCGAAAGAGAAATTCCAGCGGATACGGCACGCACCACAGGCGACCTTTGATTTCGATAGACAGAACGTTGTGCAGATCTAACGAGGAGGTATCGGACACGCAGCGAACCTGAAGCCCCTGCGGCAGGATCCGCGGTTCAAAGTTAATAATCGCTTCGGTGAGCTTGCGCTGAATGTCGTGCCATTCAATATCGGACATTCTTTTCCCCGCCAGCGGCGCCACGCCAAAGTTAACGACGGAACGGCTCACCTGCGTCAGCCCGCTCAGATCGCTGGAGGCATCGTGGTTAATGGTGTTAAACAACCACTGTAAATCCCGCAGGACGTTACGACGCAGCGCGGCGTGGGTAATCAGATTGCTGTTGGCGGACTCGCGTTTTTTTTCCGGATCGTTATCCGTCAGGCGATCCAGCAGTGAGGGCTGCATTTTGTCGCGCGCCCCCACTTTCTCCTGCCTGCTGCGGGCCTGCCAGCCGCTGCGCAGCAGATCGCCTTCGCCAGCGGGATTACTCATCCGCACCATCCGAGGTAAATGTCACCAGGCTCAGGGTAAGCAGCGGGCTTTCGCTTTGCTCGCTCAGCCAGGCTTTCTGTCCCATGCCTTCATACAGGGCGCCGTCATCGTCCAGCGGGAGCCATTCGGTGGTGCGCCCCAGCTTAACGCTGTCTGGCGCCCCGTCAGCAAACGGATAACGCGCCGGGATCTGACACACCTGCTCGGTGCCGTCCGTGAGGCGGACCAGCACATGACGCCACACCAGATCGGTCACGCTGGCCGGAGCCTGAAAACGGATCGCGTCGATGGCGCAGAACGGCACCCAGAAATAACGGCCATTGACCAGGGTTTCACACACCGGCCCCAGACGGGCATCGCCGTCCATCAGCCATTCAAAGGTGTGGCTCTCTTCATTCTCCAGCGTGACCTGCCCGCGGCTTGCCGGGGCCTGTTCGAGTGCCGCCAGGCGCAGCGTTTGCGCTTGCCCTGCGCTTTCGGTCAGCGCCTGGGCTAACGTCGTCAGCCACGGCCACTGCGCCTCGGGCATTGCCGGTCGTACCTCACCCGCGAACACGCGCGCACGCTGCTGTTCACCCTGAATGGCCTGCTCCAGCAGCGTTACGGTCGGTTTTGCCTGCGGCTTCAGCGCCAGCCAGCTTTTCAGCTGGGTCAGGGCGCGCGCCCAGTTGCCGCTGAGGATCAGAAACTGCACAAACGCAGCGCGCAGATCGGCATCCGCCGGACGGGCTTTGATATCGGCTTCCAGGCGAAGCAGCGCGTCGCTAATCGACTCCCCCGCCAGACGTTGATAAAGCGTATTCATAGCCCCTCCTTAATTCGCCGCGCGCCAGGCGCCCACTGCCGGATCGCGCAGCTGCGGACGCAGCGTGTCAATCAGAACAACGTTCAGCTCCGCGCCCGGTGCAACCCATGCGTTCCAGATCTTCTTCACCTCTGCGATACGCGCCTGGAGTCTGGCGTCGTCGCTGGCGATCTCACGGGTGATTTCCACCGCCACCGTGCCGTTGCTCTTCCAGCCGTTCAGGGTGCTGTCGTACGGCAGGATCATCCAGCTCTGGTCGCTGTTCGGGGTGCTGAAGACCATGCGTTCTTTGTTGACGGAGGTGATCAGCGCCTTTTCAGGATCGACCGCGTTGTTCAGCCCCATCACCGGGAAGCCGTGAATGTAGGTGACCGGAATCGCTTTCTGCGTCCCGTTACGGTTCTGCGTCACCACGGTGTGGCCGCTGAGCCAGCTGCCGTTGCCGCAGCGGGTGGTGTCGGAATCCGGAATAAACAGCGCTGGCGCGGAGGAACCGCCCTCCCAGAAGGTGCGCAGGTGGCAACCGTCCTGAAGGGTGAACTCCTGCCATGGCGTACGATCTGCCGCCACGGTGTGCGTCTCCGGATTCTGGTCAGGCGGCAGCAGCGCGCCTGAGGTGGAGGTCGTTGCCGCCGCCGTTTCCTGCTGCTTCACCACCAGCGCCCAGTCCTGCGCTTTAGCCGCTGTGCCCCGGGCAAGCGTCGTGCCTTCCGGATCGTTAAGCGTCCAGTTCAGGGTATTCAGCTTGCTGCACTGGTGCTCCAGCAGCGAGCCAAGGCGCGGCACGAAGTTTTCCAGCACCGAAACCTCTTTCTTGCCGTTCGCCACGATACGCAGCGCCACGTCCGCCTTACACCAGCTTTGCGGCGTATTGTCTTTAATGTTGTCGATCCAGATATCCAGCTTCTGCGCAGGAGACTGCACGATGCGGAAGTTTTCAGCCTGTGCGGTGGTCGCCACCGTCAGAAGAGCCAAACCCGATAGCCAAAGTTTCATATCAATCCTTGTGTGTCTAATCAGTTCCGCAGGGAAGAAATTGTGCTGCGTCAGAGAGCGTATGCAGCAAAGTGGTGTCCTGAGGGTTGCCCATCCACACCGCCACGGCGGTATAGTTATCCTGAGCATTGCCCTCCTGTTCGGCATTCTTTTGAATGATTTGGTTCATTAAGGTCAGCCACTCCTGTGGCGTATTGACCATGTGCAGCGACTGCTTCATCTGCTCTTCGCTGACGCCGTGCCAGAAACCGTCGGTGCAGAGCAGGAAAGCATCACCGTCCTCAACCTGCACGACATCGCTGTAGCTCGCTTCCGGTCCGCCATTCTCAATACCCAGCGCCAGATACAGCAGGTTGCTGTTGAGATCGTCGGTCTGATGCCCGGCATCTTTCATCTGCTGGACGAGGCTGTGATCGGTGGTGACATGCCACAGCCAGCCGCGGCGAAACAGGTACAGGCGGCTGTCTCCGGCGTGCGCCCAGTAAGCCAGACGGTAATCCCTGTCGATAAACAGGCTGACCAGCGTGGTGCCCATCCGGCGATAGTCCTGCACGGCCTGTTGTTCGCTGAGAATGGTGCGGTTCGCCGTTTGGACGTAGTCACGAATATGCTGCGCATTCAGGTGCTTGTCGCCGTCAAAGCGGGAAATAATGCTGTTGCGGGCCAGCTCAGCGGCCACCTCGCCGCCCGGCAGGCCCGCGATGCCGTCACAGACGACAAAGCAGGCTGAACGTTCCCCGATGGTTTCTCCCGTCTGATCCTGGTTGCTGGCGCGCGTCCCCTGGCGGGAGAGAGAAGCCGTTGCGATATTCATTTTTCTTCCGATCCGCTTTGTGAGTCTTTGTACTGATTGACCTCCATGTCATAGGCATGGAGGAAGGCTTCGCCAAACAGGGTATGGAAGTCGTCCTCGATCTCGCCCGCCGTCTCGCCATAGCTACGCACGAAATAATCCCACAGCGCGGCTTTACGGCTGCCCGGCAGCGCCAGGCGTGACGTCATCCCGTTCTGCTTCGCCTGCTCTTCCAGCTGTTCCGGGTTAAAGGATTGCAGCATAGCGGCGATAATGGCGCGGATACCGGAGATCATCCCTAGCTGGTGTGCCTGGAGATCGATCAGCGCATCACGCACCGATTTGGTCGGCGGCATAAAGCCCGGCATCGGCGTGCCGAACATCTGGATCAGCACCGTTTTCCCGGTCGGCAACAGTTTGAACGGGTTGTTCGCATCGTCGAGCACCATGGTCATATCGGCTTTCACCCCACGCTTGAGGATGGAGCGCGAGGAGAGCAGCGCCACGGTCCCCTGCGAGAACATGCCCAGGATCTGCCCCAGCTGACGCATATTTTCCCGGTCAAACTGCGGCACCGGCTGCATTTCGCTCAGGCCCATGCCCTCCAGCAGCGCCTCCAGCAGTTCGCCCTGAAGCACCTCGCCCCGCTCGCCGGTCTGCGCGGAGGCAGCAGGCGATGCAGCGTTTTTAACCGGGTCGATACGCAGACGTCCCTTCGGCGTCTGCGCGTTGCTGCGCGCCACGGCCTGCGGTGTTGGCATGGTGAAGCCAGCGTAATCGGGACGCGCGGGCTCTTCTTCCGCGCGCGGCGCATCCTGTGGTTCAGTCGGTTCCGGATCGAACAGCGGTGAGCTGGCCAGCGCATCCTCTTCCTGTGCGGCTTGCGCTTCAGGCTTTGGCTCCGGCTTATCGGCCACGATTTCATCCGGATGGGTTAACGGCGCGCCGCCCATCAGGCCGAGAGGGTCATCGTGACGCGCGGCAGGTGCGCTCGCCGACCCGCCAAACAGGGCTAACGGATCGAGTTCGTCAGACGCCTCTTCCTTTGGCTGGGCAGGTTTGCTTTCGTCCGGCTGTACCAGCGTTGAAGGGGTGACATCGTCAAAGATGCTCTCTTTTTTAAACAACGCTTCATCACTGAACAGCGTGTCCGGGTCAACGTTTTTACGTTCAAGCGACGGTTCGGCGTCGTTAAACATTGCCAGCGGATCTTCGGCATTCCGCTCCGGGGCCGCAGGCTGGGAGAACGGGTCGTGGGAGGCCGCGGGCTGTGGTTTTGCCCGGTTGCTGGAGATGCTGTCGGAGATGGAAAACTCCTGCATCAGGCTGTCCCAGATTTCCGACGGCACGGCCGTAGGTTCAGCTTTTCCGCGAGGCGCGGCGCTGGCCGGTTTCGGTTGCGGTGCTGGCGCAGGTGTCGCCGCTGGACGCGCCTGCTGCATGCTTGCCGCCATGCGGCTTACGGGCTGGGTGTCATGAATGAGTTCGCTGACTTCAATGCGATAATCATCAATACCGAGAATATCCCCATCCTGAAGCTCAACCTGACGCCCACGCTCCAGCGGGATATCATTCAGTACCACGCGGGTAACGCTGCCGCGGTTTGTGACGCGGCATTCGCCACTGGCGTCGACGTGAACGATGGCCTGCAAACGCGAGATGGTGCGGTCATTGTCCGGCAGCACCAGATTGTTATCCGTACCGCGCCCAATGGTGCCGCCCGGGGCATAAAAATCACAGCTGCTTTGCGGCGGCTGATGACCGGGTTTCGTAGAAATAATCGTGAATCGCATGGCGTATTCCTGCTGGTATGATTAGCGCTCAAACGCTGCCGCTCTCAGGGGTGAGAACGGCGGGGTTTGGGGGTTAAGGGCTGATTAAAACTATTTGACTACATTCAGGAAAATAATACCGATAAGCAGCCATAGCGTAAAAAGTAAGGCCTGAGTTTTATAGCGTCGATGCAGTTTTAATATCCAGCCGATTCTCTCTTCCGGTAATGCCTGAACGAATTTATAGGCATCGTCCTGAACATTTCTGTCTTTGGTAAATTTCATCTTCACGCCTTTGCGAAGACGAACAAACCAGATTATTTTTTGATAGTTCGCCAGCGAACCGAAAAAAGATGCGTAATTTGTCACCAGATCGAGATCGTAGCCTTTTTGCCGATATTCTGAAAGAAGCTGATTATATTCGGTCTCGTGTTTTTTAAAATAACGGGAACTGATGAGGTCCATAATTACGACAAGTAAAAATAAAACTACAATCAGAAATAAAAGAATATTTTCTACATTCACCATAGTTTATCCATGACATACTCAGTTGCTCCACCGGCAACTTCGCCACCAATGTATCCACCCGCAGCGGCGCCTACCACAGAACACGCGAGCAACCCTACACCACCTGTTGCCACGCCCAATGCAACACATACGCCAGCCCCAGCCATGGCGCCATATTTTCCGCCATAAATCCCGCCCGCAAGACTGGCCCCGAATTGACTGTACTTCTTAACGGCGACTTTGGAACAACTCTGCTCTCTACCTACAGTACAGGCATCGTAAACTTCATTGGTTGTGTTTGCACCAGCGAAGCCGATAGCAAGCCATCCTCCCATTTTCAGAAAACGGGCAGCTTTTGAAGCATTGTCTACATATGTTGAATACCCTCGTATCGAGGCAACACCCGCAGTACTCCATTCGTGGACAATTGACCTGCTTGATAAACCTAAAGCGTGCTTGATTTCTTCATAAGGTTTCAGTTTCAGCGTTAGTCTGGACAGCTTATTTAATAAAACGTCCAGCTCAGAAAAAAGTTTTTGCCTTTCAACAAAAAACTGCTGCCCGATCAATGTGCCTTGCGTTCTGTATTGATTTTGATAAGCCAGTTCGATAGCTTTTAATTTCTTTTCTATTTCGCTAAAGTACCTTTCACCTGCATCAGCAACCACCCCGAGAGATTTATCCATAAAATTAGTTAATGCTGCGATGGTACTAAAATGCTTGTTAAAGAAATTAGCTTCATCTGTATTCAGTTCTGCCAATGCTCCATTAACCTTTTGCTTTGCATTTTGTAATTGTTTTAGCTGAACCGCATTTTCAGCACCCGGAGCATTAAGGATCAATATTTGCCCGGGTTTTAACCACCGTGTGTCCCTGTTCACTTGCATAAAATAACGTGCCGCTTCACTGTCTGGTTTATTGAACAGTAGTCTTGCCTGGAAATCTAACGTACCAGCCTGCTGAACAACACAATAACCAGGAGCAACCGTTGATTTTACGCTCATATTGACATCCCTTTGCAAACGAAATTAAGTCTCTATAAATAATGACCGGGGAAAACTCCCCGGTCACGCGCGCAATTACGCTTCTTTGTTTTCTTTGATGTTCCAGCCAGCGCTGCTTTCAGCACCTTTACCACCGGCAGTGGTCTGCTCCCAGTACTGCTGTTTCACTTTCGCAGCCTGGAATGCATAGGTCACGCCAACGGTATCGCCGTTGTCTGCACCCGTGTACTGAACGGAAGTCACGAGAACGTCTTCCAGGGTGATGCGGGTGTATTCAACCTGCTGACCACCCGCTTTGCAGACGGACAGTTCAACTTTGGTCAGGTGTTTACCGCTTGCGCAGTGTTTCAGGATTGCTGTAGTGGATTTGTCGATCAGAGCGTTAACGTGCAGATCGTTAAAGTTCACTTTACCGGCACCGCCGCCACCGCCAACGCTCATATTACCTGGCTGGGACGCGCCCCAGGAGAAGGAGGTAATATCAGTCCAGCCGGTGTGGTTAGAATCTTTAGATTCGCCCGTAACACCCTCGACCTTCAGAAACATATCAATAGCCATAATATCTACTCTTCGTGGATGAACAATATTGCTTTCGAAAAAGCCCTTATATGGCAAACAGGAAAGCATGGGGCTGAATAAAACCGTCCATATTTTACCTCTGCCTCATATCAAACGACCCGTGTCATTTGACAGTCTTACATTCCCCCTGAACGAAAGGAAAGAATGTGAAGTCTTATACTATTGTGGATTATCCTGAATCCAGGTGCGGTCAGGATTTCCGATGATTAATTGAGGAGCAAGTTGATTAAGTTCGTCACTATGATAAAGACGCAGGCAGTTTAAGGTTACGCCTTTTACATCGGGTTTTCTCTCAGAATGAAAGGCATTGGTTGCACCTTTATATTTATTAATAAGAGCATTAATTTTGTCATTGCCATTTTCAATATCGAAAGGCACCCATTCCAGTAATGCGCTACTGCTACGGGCTGCATCCAGAGAAAACTGGCTTTTATCATCTGCAACTTGTGCCAGGCAGCGAGAAAAAACAACGTCTTTAACAACTTGCTTATAAGGCATTTTTTTGACAAACGACACCGGATCGTCAGTTGCATACACAGAGGCGGAACTGGTGAGCAACAGTAGACTAGCAATCATTTTTTTCATGGCAACTCCCAAAAATTAGCTTTGGTCGTCGTGTAATTCGTCTCCGGCGCATTGAAATAACAGTGATCCGAACAGGTTAAACCATTCCAGAATGTTGCATGACCTGCGGCGTCACTCCAGCCCTGTACCTCAAACAGAATTACGCCCTTTTTGTTGGCTAATTGCTCAACGGGTAAGGAAGGATAACTCACGATCATGTCAGGTTTACCCCACTGACGCGTCAACCAGGCAATGACATCCTTTACGCGGTAGAAGTACCATTTATTATCAGCACCGGATACCGTGAGATTTGCAATACGCGGAACGGGATGCCCGGTATAGTTAAGAACATAACTCATCCGTACGGCACAACTATTTGACCACCCGCCCTCATCTGGCGCTATTTCGAAATTGTGCTTAACTTTGCCGCCGATAACTTGCTTAACTTTGCCGATAGAATCATTTGCATCGTAAATACGTGTTGCCGCCGCCCAGGCAGCAACAAACGAAGGTCTCGCGGTCATATTTCCTCTCAAATTTCCATACTATAAAGCTAACGCCGGGCATGGCCCCCCGGCGGCAATTATCATTACGCGTCCTTCGTCTTCAGCGACGGCAGTTTAGATACCAGACGCAGGGAAACGGTCAGACCTTCCAGCTGGTAGTGCGGACGCAGGAAGAACTTCGCGGCGTAGTAGCCCGGGTTGTCTTCGATTTCCTGCACCTGCACTTCCGCCGCCGCCAGCGGTTTTCGGGACTTGGTTTCCTGGGAGGAGTTCGCCGGGTCGCCGTCGACGTAGTTCATTACCCAGTCGTTCAGCCAGCGCTCCATCTCTTCGCGCTCGCGGAAGGAGCCGATTTTGTCGCGCACGATGCACTTCAGGTAGTGAGCAAAACGGCAGCAGGCGAACAGGTACGGCAGACGGGAGGCCAGACGCGCGTTCGCGGTGGCGTCCGGGTCATGATACTCGGCCGGTTTTTGCAGGGACTGCGCGCCGATGAAGGCGGCGAAGTCGGAGTTTTTGCGGTGCACCAGCGGCATAAAGCCGTTTTTCGCCAGTTCCGCTTCACGACGGTCGCTGATGGCGATCTCGGTCGGGCACTTCATGTCCACGCCGCCGTCATCGCTCGGGAAGGTGTGGCACGGCAGGTTTTCCACCGCCCCGCCGGATTCCACGCCGCGAATCGAGGTGCACCAGCCGTACTCTTTAAAGGAGCGGTTGATGTTGGCCGCCATCGCATAGGCAGCGTTTGCCCACGAGTAGCTGTTGTGGTTCGCGCCGTCGGTCTGCTCTTCAAAATCGAAGCTGTCGACCGGGTTGGTGCGAATGCCGTACGGCAGACGCGACAGGAAGCGCGGCATCACCAGACCCAGATAGCGGGCATCTTCGGATTCACGCAGTGAACGCCAGGCAGCGTATTCGGTATTCTGGAAGATTTTGGTCAGGTCGCGCGGGTTAGCCAGCTCCTGCCAGGACTCCATCTGCATCACGCCCGGCGCGGTGCCGGTGATGAACGGACAGTGGGCCGCAGAGCCGATGCGCGCCATCTCGCCCAGCAGCTCAACGTCCTGCGGGCTGTGGTCGAAGTAGTAGTCGCCCACGATGCAGCCAAACGGCTCGCCACCGAACTGGCCGTACTCCTGCTCGTAGATTTTTTTGAAAATCGGGCTCTGATCCCAGCCCACGCCCTTGTAGCGCTTCAGGGTGCGGCCCAGCTCCTGCTTGGAGATGCTCATAAAACGGATCTTCAGCATCTCGTCGGTTTCGGTATTGTTCACCAGGTAGCTCAGCCCGCGCCAGGCGCTCTCCAGCTTCTGGAACTCCTCGTGGTGAATAATCTGGTTCACCTGCTGTGAAAGCTGCTCGTCAATACCGGCAATCAGGTTCTGAATGGTGCGGTAGGTATCGTTTGAGAAGGTCACGGTGTTTTCCAGCGCCTGCTGCGCCAGGGTTTTAACCGCGCTTTCTACGGCAGAGCGCGCCTGATCGGTTTTCGGGCGGAACTCTTTATTCAGCAGCGCGCTGAACTCGTCCTGGCTGAACGCCTGGCCCGCCTGCTGATCGTGTTGTTGAGTCTGGTTGCTCATCGATTATTCCTCGCTACCTTTCGCACTTTCGTCATTTTTTGGCAACTGGCTCAGGGATTTGAGCAGCGTCGGATCCTGGAGAATTTTCGCGATCAGCTCTTCCGCACCGTTTTTACCGTCCATGTAGGTCAGCAGGTTGGAGAGCTGGGTACGGGCTTCCAGCAGCTTGTTCAGCGGCTCTACTTTGCGGGCCACCGCGTCCGGCAGGAAGTCGTCCATGCTGTCGAAGGTCAGATCGACATTGAGCTTACCTTCGCCGGTCAGGGTGTTATCCACCTGGAACGCCACGCGCGGCTTCAGCGCCTTCATGCGTTCGTCGAAGTTGTCGATGTCGATTTCCAGGAACTTACGCTCGTCGACGGCTGGCAGATTTTCCACCGGCTTGCCAACCAGATCGGCCATAACGCCCATCACAAACGGCAGCTGAATTTTGCGTTCTGCGCCGTAGATCTCTACGTCGTACTCGATCTGCACGCGGGGAGCACGGTTGCGTGCGATGAATTTCTGTCCACTGTTACTCATTGCCATGATGTTCTCCATCAAAGATGCGCGGTGAAGGTGAAACGGCAGACTCCATGCCTGTCGTCATAATGCCAGGACGCGTCATTCGCGGCGTCCAAAGATGTTTTCCAGTTGGTTAACGCCGTCTGGCGCCAGGTCGCGAATAATGTCCATAAAGTTGAGTTCAGACAGCCGCTGCACCCGTTCAATCATCAGCGGTGCGGGATGGCTGGGTTCGTACTGCGCAAAATACTGCTTCGCTTTTTCCAGCATCAGCTGGGCGTCGGCGCGGCTGGTCACCTGCACGCTGCGCCAGTCCGTCACCTGCTGAACGGGCGACGCGGCCACCGGCTGCGGCTCGGCGTGCTGTTCAGCCTGCGCGTCACGGTTCGGCAGCAGCTTGCTGATATCGGTCACCTGACAGGCGCTGGAAACCAGTCCGACGGTTTTCAACAGCTGTTCCATCTCCGGTACGCCACTTTCCCCGAGATAGCCGGTAAGCAGTTCGCGGATGGCCAGCAGGCGTTCGTTGATCACGATTACCGCTTCGGTGCCGGGCTGATCGCCCCGGGCCAGCTCATCGATCAGTCGTGGACGACCGCCCGGATAATCCGGACACTCGGTTTTACTGCCGTCAAGCAGCGCCTGGGCGTCACGGAGCGAAATCTCATCGCCGTTTGAGCGGAGCAGTGAGGCGTTACGCACCGCGACCGTCAGGTCAGATTTATCACTCAGCCCGGCGAGGGCGTTGATACGGTAGAACGGATCGGTTTCGCCATACTCTTCCAGCAGCGGGTAAAGTTGCTCCCAGTAACGGGACAGGGCTTCCTGCACCAGCAGTAGCCCGTCGGCGTAACCTGCCAGCCCGCGACGACGCGTCCAGGCATGGGTTAACGCCAGCATGACGCGAAGATCTTTGGTGCGACCCAGCAGGCTGGTGGCGAGTTTTTCCACCGTGTTCCAGTCGGCAGGCTCTGCCGGAATGATGGTGTCGCCAAACTGCTGCTCGGCTTTACCCTGACTGGCCTGACCCATGGCCTGGAAATCAGCGTCGTACTCCAGGTTTTCACCGCAGGGGTTATCGGGGCTTATCGGCGCGAGAAATTCATCGATATTCATAAGATCCCTGCTTATTCAAACATAGGCGGGTAAAGACCGTGGCGGCCCGGACGGGCGCCGCCTGCCGGATCGAACAGCAGCGTAAAGAGCTGCCCGGTGAAGTTTCCGCTGTGGACGTGGGTGTACAGCGGATAGCCGTCGCAGCGGTTTGTCCACCAGTAGCTGGTCTGGCGCAGCGGATCAAAACACTCTGCCGCCTGCGGCCAGCCCAGCGTGCTCTGACCATCGTCGTCATAGCCAATCACGTCGAGAATGTCGGAACGCTTTTGCGGCTCAACCGGCTGGGGCGCCGGGATGGTCATCAGCATTTCATCCAGCTGGGAGGCAGAATAGCTGTTACGCACCGCGTGCAGCCCCAGACGGCCAAGCTGCTGGTACCAGCTTTCAGCCTGCCCGAGCAGGCGGGATGACCACTCGGCGGGGGTGAAGCTCAGTTGCAGGCATACCGGATAGTGGCGGCCTACGCTGTCACGGCCCGGCAGCAGGCAGCCCATCTGAATCATCTGGCTACCGAGCATCGGCGGGACGACAAAGTTCCACACCGGGGCTTTAGAAAACGGGCGCTCGCCGCTGCGCTGCTCTTCCTGTTGCCAGGCCAGCAGGCCGACCTGGAACCAGTGCGACCACTGGCGTTGCAGGGTATCCGGAAAGCGACGCTGCAAAAAATCTCCGGCGCTGGGTAATTTGCCATACCAGCTATAACGGTTCATCGCAGGGGTATTCGTCATACGGCTGTCCTTGCGGTTATGGGCATGAGAAACGGGGAAGCTGGAACGGGTTACGGATGCTGTTCGGGGCAAACTCCAGCGTGACCTGATGTCCGTCGACGTTGAAGGTCGCCTGACGGCTCAGGCTACCCGCGCCAGGGCTGGTGCGCGCCTTGTCGAAAAAGCGGTTGAGCGCCCAGGAACCGTTGGTCACCAGCGTTGCGGTGCTGCCATTGGCCAGACCGAGCTGCATACGCACCTGGTTCGTCCCGCCCGGCCCCGGCCAGGTCATGATCTGCACCGCCTGCGGACCGTGGCTGTAGCGCAGCAGCTGGCCGTCCACGTCCAGCGTCAGGTTCAGAATGGTGTTGTCCATCCGCACGGTGCGCACCGTGACCTTAAAGGATGGCGTGGTCGCGCCGTTGGCAAAGAAGGCATCGCGGACAGACTGCGCCTGCTGGAACGGACGCAACAGCCCTTCGCTGCCCGGCAGCGTTTTACCGTCGATGCCCGGCATAAAGCGCCAGTTCGCCTGGGTGGTGTCCACCTTGTTGGTCAGGTTGTCGCGGAAAAAGGTGTCCATCAGTCCGGTGCCCGGCGCGAACATGCGGGCGAGATCGTCCGGCGTCACCTCGGTGCTGGCGCTGCGCACCAGTGGATAACGCCCGGCAATCGCCTGACGGCAGAACCCACCCACTTCCACGTTAATGCGCTTACGCACGTTCTCCAGATCGCGACGCTGGGTGTCGCTGCTGGCGCCGACGGCCATATTGCTGAACATGGTTTGCAGCCCGCCCGGCAGACGTCCCGCGCTGGCTTGCAGGCGGCTGATTGCATCGCCGCCCGGCGCGGGCATACCGCTGTTTGCCGCATCCTGAACGGCGGTCAGGTAGCGATAAAGCTCGTCAACCTGCTTAAGAAAATCGTCGAAGACGATGGTCTTGCCACCCTTCTCCAGCGGCTGCGCCAGCTCAATCATCGGCGCATAGTGGTCAGTCACCAGTTGTTCAGGCGCCTGCGTCACAACCGCGCCCTGCGTCGGGGCATTGTCACCGTTGCTGAACAGCGCTTCCAGCGTGCGGGTGGCGCGGTTGCTTTGGTCTTCCGCTTTCTGCGCATCTTCCGGCGCAGGCGCAGTGCGCGACAGGGTCAGCACCTTGCTCAGGTTAAGCACCAGACGGCGCAGCGGCGAGTTGGTGCCTGAAAGCAGGCGCGCGGTGTTAATACGCTGGGAAAGATCGGCGCTGTTGTTGAGCTGAATGTCAGCGAGAAAGCGATCCCAGTTGACGATAAAGTCGCGCATGTAGAGCTGGCGCACGGCGTTGTCGATCTGCTGTTTATCTTCCTGGGCGGTGGTCGCTCCCAGTACCCAGGCGTCGTCCTCGTGCAGGGCGGTGGTCACGCTGTCGATCTGGTCGTTGAAGCTCTTCCAGTAGCCGTCCGGCGTATAGAGGCCCGGTACGCCTTCACTCACCGGCTTGCCGCTTTTACGGGAAAACACCAGCTCGCTCTGCGGGCCGCCGAGATCTGAAAGCGAAACCGGCTTCAGGTTCTCATCATGCTCCAGCAGACGTTTCAGGCGGCCATATACGCGAGTTGAGAGCGGCTGCTGGTTGATAAGCGCCCTTTCACGTGCCACCAGATCCTCATCCTGCGCATACGGTGAAGCCTGAATTTTTGGCTCCAGCAGCTGGGTCAGGTGCCATTCCAGCTCCTGAAGCTGCGCCTGCGTCACGTTCTGTGGCAGGTTGCGTTGCAGGTTGAGCATCACCCACGAGTGCAGGAATTTGCCGTCATAGTGCTTCGGCTGGTAGAGCATCTGATAGGCTTTCAGCGCCTCATAGCTGTACTCCACGTCGCTGCCGTTGTCGTTGCGCAGCCAGGTGGTAATGTGCATCGCCACGGCGGGCAGCAGCATCTGATCCAGCGCCTTCTGATACAGAGACTGCGAGGCATCGCTGACGTCATCCCCGCGATAAAGCCCCATGCGGCGGGAAACCGGCGGGTCGTTAACGTCGAAGGCATTGCTTTTCGGCAGATCCACCAGGCTGTTAAGCAGCGGCAGAAGCGCAAACAGATCGCGCTGGGGCTGGTTTTGCAGCGCCTTGCTCTGCTGCTCCAGCATCGGCACTTTTGCGTCCACTTCTTCCAGATAGGCTTTATTTTTGGCGTAGCTGGTCAGCCACAGGCCACCCAGGATCACCAGCAGGGCCAGCAGCGCCGCGTAGCCGGACCACATCACGGCGCGGTTGCGCAGTTCCCACCAGCGGTTTTCCCCGGCGATGCCCGCTTCCTGGAAAATCACGTTTTGCAGCAGGTTTTTAATGAAGAAGCTTTGGCCCTTCGCGCCTGGGATCGGCGCCTCTTTGCTCACCGAATCCCAGCGCGTGCTTTCCCCCCCTTCAGGTAAGGAGAGCGCGCGATTCAGCTCGCCCATCACGCGGTCAAACGGCATCCCTTCCTGAGTGCCACTGGCAAAGTAGATGCCGCGCGGCGAAAATTCGGTTTCGAAGTTTGAACGGGCAAAGACCGTGCTCAGGTAGTCTGCCAGCAGCGGACGCAGCGCGGCGAACTCCTGCGGGAAGAGATAGGCTTCCGCACGGGTTTTGGCGTCATGCTCTTTGAGCATGGTTTCCGGAAGGCCAGCATCCAGACGCTGTTGCAACAGGGAAAATTCCTGCTGGAAGTTGCCCATCAGGTCGTAATCAGCGTGTTTGGTCTGCTCCCACGGCAGCGTAAAGCCCCAGATCTGGTCGCGCTGGGCTTTGTCGTAATCCGCAAACCAGGCGCGGAAGCCTTTAAGCAGGTCCGCTTTGGTCACCATCACATACACCGGGAAGCGAATACCCAGCTGTTCATGCAGCTCGGAGAGACGCTGGCGCAGGTTGACCGCCTGCTGGCGCGAGGCCTCAGCGGACTGCGAAAGCAGGTCGGAAATGCTGATGGTGATAATCACGCCGTTAATGGGCTGGCGACGGCGGTATTTACGCAGCAGGTTGATAAATTCCAGCCACTCCCCGGCGTCCTGAACCTGCTCGCTCTCCTGAGTGGTGTAGCGCCCCGCGGTATCCAGCAGAACCGCCTCGTTGGTAAACCACCAGTCACAGTTGCGCGTGCCGCCAATGCCGCGCAGCGCGGTTTTACCGAAGCGATCCGCCAGCGGGAATTGCAGCCCGGAGTTGGCCAGCGCGGTGGTTTTACCTGAACCCGGCGCGCCAATAATGACGTACCACGGCAGCTGATAGAGGTACTGTGTGCTGAAGCGCTGCGTCCACTGCGCGCCATGTCCCGCTTTGCTGAAGTGGGCTTTTTTCAGCATCTGGGCGGCTTCATCGAAACGCCCGGCAAGGATCTGCTCCTCGCTGTTCAGACGTTTCTGCGGATCGGCCGCCTCCGGGCTGGTGGTATTTTCGTTGAGCTTGTCCATCAGCTTACGGTTCAGCCAGGCGTTATACAGCCGCGGCAGAATGTGGCTCTGGGCCCAAATCAGGTAGACCACCGCAATGCTGATGACGCGGTTCTGCTCTGATTCAAGGGGCCGGGTATCCACGATGGACAACAGCGGGCCAATCATCCAGATGACCGCCGCGAGCGCCGTTACGCCCAGGAAGCTCCACAGAATGCGATTGGTCAGTATAGAAAGTAGAGTTGTCAGCATCCTTAGTTTCCTTGCGGCAATCCGTTCAGCTCGGCCTGGGTATTGTCAGGCGATACCAGCAGCGTAATCTCTACGCGGCGGTTACGGGCGCGATTTTCAGGCGTGGTGTTAGGCGCTACCGGGTTGATCTCACCCCGCCCTTCGGCTTTGACGCGCTCAGGCTGTGAGAGGCTACCCTGGAGCTGTTTTTGCACCGAACGGGCGCGCTCAAGCGAGAGTTCATAGTTAGAAGCGAAGCGTGCGCTGCGGATCGGCACGTTGTCGCTGTACCCCACCACCAGAATTTTGCCGCTGACGTTATTCATCGCCTGGGCGATGCGGTCGATGACCGGCTCATAGCGATCGCGCACCACCGTTGAGGCCGAGGCAAAGAGTCCGTCCCCTTTCAGGATCACCACGCTGCGATCCGCCTCATCCTTAACGGCCACCAGACCGGCATCAATTTCTGGTTTCAGGAAGCCGCGCAGGTTCAGCACCGCTGGCAGCTGACGCGCAGGCTGCTGGATGGTAGTTTCCGGCAGTTGGGACTGGTAAATTTTCGCCAGCACCGGGCTGGTGTTATCACCCAGACGCCAGTTCAGCACGATATAGAACAGGCAGGCGATAAAGCCGACCAGCGCCACGCACGCCCAGAGTGGGATCATCGGCCGCCAGAGCTTGCGCAGAACGGGGCGATCTTCCGGGTGCGGCGAGAGCGGCGGCGGGTAGCTGCCGCGCACGCCACGGATCATCTGCCACAGGCGCTGTTTGATGGTTTCAAGCTGGGTTCGGCCATTGTCCAGCACGCGGTAGCGGCCTTCAAAGCCGAGCAGCAGACAGTAGTTGATCATCTCCAGCAGCAGAATGTGTTCGCGCGGATTCTGCGAAAGACGCGCCAGCAGCTGGAAAAACTTCTCACCGCCCCAGGTTTCGTTATGAAACGTCACCAGCAGACCATTGCTTGACCAGACGCCGCTGCTTCCCCAGGGGGTCAGCGCGGCGGCTTCGTCCAGCGCCGTGCAGAGGCAGTAGCGCGCGCCGACAATCACTTCATACGGTAGGCCCGCCTGCTGGCATCGCACCTCGAAACGGCGAATTTCGTCAATCAGGCGCTGGCGCAGCCCGACCTGATCGTCGTGGGAAACCGAATGACGGATTTGCGGAATCGCATTGAGCAGCGGATTGGCGGCCGCCACCAGCTGATTGTTCCCACTGGCTCCGGTAAACACGGCATCACTGCCGGTATCCTGTCGTTCCTGCATATTAAGCGCTCGCTTTATTATTCTGTCGGGCTACGGATGGCCCAGAACTCCATATCGAGACCCGGGAATTCCCCTGCGAGATGCAGCGCGAATGCCCCGGACTTGTCCATCTCGTGCCACAGTTCGCTGCCCCTCTCGAGCTCGAAATAGCTGTAGCCTGCATGCCACGGGATCTGCGGCGGCGCGACGGGCATTGCCCGAAGCATGATGCCCGGCAGCTGGAGCTGGACCAGATCGCGAATTTTCGACACTGGCGCAACCTTCATTTGGGCAGGGAAATGGGTTTGCAGGTGTTCGCCGGGGACATTGGCTTTTACCGCCAGCACGAAGCCAAATTCGCGGACCATGCTGGTCTCCGGCACGGTGGCGATGTTCAGCCCGTGGGAGCGTTCGTGCAGCGGCAGCTGGATGGCATGATCTTCCATGACCAGCGACAGCCCCTGACGCAGCATCAGCATCAGTTTGCTGAAGCAAACGGCGAGATCGTCATGGTCGTATACCGGCAGTATGCTCTCTGCGGTACGCTGCGGCGTCCAGGTGGCGAGCTCCGTGGCGAACGGCAGCCAGCTGCGCCAGAGCGCTTCCGGGTGAAGCAGCGGCAGCGTTTTTAAATGTGAGACGTCGCCAAGGTGGCGGTTGATCAGCGAGAGAAGCGTGAACTCAACCATCTCGGACGTATTGAAACGCCCCGGCTGGCGCAGTCGACCGCCGATCTGCTGGCTACGCTGCACCAGCAAGCCGTGCAGGTCATTGATCATGCCGTACAGCTGCGGGCTGTTATTGGCGTTCAGCATTGGCGGGATGTAGCTGTTATCCAGCCGCACGTGGTTATCGTTGCGCTTTTCGGTGACGTACGCCACGCCGATGGCGGTCCATTCTGCCGTCAGATCTTTCTCCAGCATCAGGGTCAGACGCAGGCGGCCAAACTGGACCGTCGCCTCCCCGACCGACATGGCGTTGTCGTCTTCCACCTCTTGTTCAAAGGTAATAAAACGCGCCAGAGAAGACTGCTCCTCGCTGAAAATCACCTCTTCACGGCCACCGCGACGAACCGGCAGCGCAAGCACCACCTTTTCATTGGTCAGATTATCGGGGATTTTTAGCGGAGCCGGACCGTTGCGGTCGCTGCGAACCTGGAAAAAGGTGCCGTCAGGCAGCAAACCGCTACAGTAGCTCAGGGCAATACAGCCCTGGCGAAGCATCGCTTCATCCAGCTCAAGGTCGAGAAAGCCCCAAAGATACGATCGCTGCAAGGCCCCCCACTCACGAACGTGGTTGAGGAGGTAACTTTCTGTCCGCTGAAAATGGTGGGGACGCAGGAACATGCCCTCGGTCCAGACGACCTTTTCTGCTTTCGTCATGATGATCTCTTTCCTGTTATGAAGGGCGTTACTGGCTGATGACCCGGATACCATTTACGTCAAGAAAGACGCTGGCCTGGAGTTCATCTGCGGACCATTTCCAGAACTGGTAAATCGCGTTTTCGCCGGGAACAGGCAAAGGAAGTGAGACGCGCCATTTTTTACCGTCCAGCGCCTGGTATTCCGCCATCACGCCGATATAGCGCGCTTCCGGTGAGCTTTGTCCGCTCAGGGTTTTCGAAAGCTGGCCCGGCATCAGGAAGAACACATCGCTGTTCAGCAGATTCGCGCCAAGCGTGGCTGACGCGTTGTTCTGTAAGGAGTAGAAGTCACTGGACATGAAATCCGCATCGGATTTCAGCAGCAACACTCTGACCTTAAGCGGTGCAGAATCATTGATTTGAGGATGAGCCTGAAACTGAAGATTGTAGCGGGAGGGGTCGCTGTGTGAAGACGACGTACAACCACCGATCAGCGCGAGAATCAACGCAAAAAAAGGGAACCACATCCGATGAAAATTTTTATTATTCATAAAAATATGCTCGTGAAACCCGTTTAGTTCAGGATCCAGGTACCGTTCGCGCTGTCTTTGCAGGCTTTGCTGTTGCCATCGACATCAACACAGGTGGTTTTCTTACGCGCTTTCGGGCGCAGTGCCTGTTTACGCACGGTGGCTTCGTACTGGTCAGCCTTGATCACGGCACGCATCGGTACGTAACCAATCAGCTGTTCACTCCCTTCATCGGCTAGCGCCATCCAGAAATGTTCAACCTGCCCCAGCACAACGTAAGTTTTGCCGGTCTCAAGCGTACGGATCACTTTTCCGCCGTAGTCAGGACGGCTCATCAGGGATGCCGGGTACATGGCACGGTACGGTTCATTCACCTGAGTGAACTCCACCGGAGGGGTAACAGCGTGACGGTGCGTCAGCGTGATGCCATTCACCTGGCTGGTCACAATCGTATCATCGGTGATCGCTGGTTTCTGCGGCGCCTTACAGCCCGCCACCGCCATAACAAACAGAAGTGATAACAATACGCGCAGTTTCATATGCTTTTCCGTAGCGATATTTAGAGGATGAAGAGAGGGGATAAAATTTGACTTAGGTGCTATTGTTAAAATAGTCGGAATATTTTCAGCAGGTAACTATTTTAAGGCATAGCTACCGCACGAACCCGACAGAAATGGGCCCAGCATGCTCCTGACATATTTTGACAAACGGTAGACAAGTTTACATGAGCTTGTCATCAATTCAATATTTCCCACCTGCTTAATGGCGTTTAATGATACGCCCAATGCATTATAGGATTAATCTCATAAAAAATGCGCACTTAGGTAAAATCGTCTTTTTCTTAGACAGATTTCGAGCATAACTCTATGAAAATTAATGGCTAAACAGGAAAAAGAGAACCACTATCATTAACGTAACCCCTTATTATCTCCACTACCATAATTAGTAGAATTTCATTTTTTCTGTGCGCTGCGGGATATATCTGGGATATTTTCATTGTTGCATTCAGAAGATAACTTTTATTGTGCACGAGCGTCCCGCATAAACAAATGGCGGCTAAGAAAATGGCAGAAATTTAATTTCGCGATCCGAAATAACCTGAGCAAAATTCCCCTTTGGGGTTATTTTTTGCACCTAAACAATTAAGCCCGGCTACATCTTTTTGCTCTCTCATCGTTCAGCGCGCTCCCTTGCAGCCCATAAACTGGGGGGTTCAGCGGCGCTGACAGTGAACCTCACGCAAGAAGTTTTACCGTTACTACATATTTCTTTTACTTCTTCCCAACATCTGCCGTTCTACTCTTTCACCCGGCACGCCTCATTTGTCTCTTCTACAATGTTCGCCTTCCGCTTGACTTATTTTGTGATAAAGGTACTTTTCAGGACATGAAGAAGATCCTGATTATCGTTCCTGATGGTGGCATGTTGTTTGAGGCCGCCGGTATCGCCGACATTCTGATGCAGGCCAACCGGCTGCACCCGGACGGCCTTGCGCAGCCCCGCTACCGCATCATTATCGCCACCACCCAGCCTCATCTGGTGATCCACGGCCAGTCCGGCTTGAACCTGCTGGCGGACTATCGCCTGCCGGAGCTTGATCCGCGCGAGCCGCTGGACACGATCATCATTACCGGCCGCGGCATGAATGAGCTGGAGAGCACCGCCGTGGTGGACTGGCTGCACCTGGCCGCGCCGCATGCGCGACGCGTCGCCTCTGTCTGCGGCGGGGCCCTGCTGCTGGCACAGGCCGGACTGCTCGATGGGCGCCGGGCAACGACCCACTGGCGGCTTCTGGAAACCCTGAAAACCCGCTATCCTGCGGTCAACGTTGAGGGCGGCCCGCTCTATGTTCAGGATGGCCCCGTCTGGACGTCCGGCGGCGTCAGCTCCGGGTTTGACCTGACGCTGGCGCTGGTGGAAGATGATTACGGCTTCACCCTCGCCCGCAATGTGGCGCAGGATATGGTGATGTACCTGCGTCGGCCTGGCGGTCAGCTACAGTTCAGCCGCTATAATCTGGAGCAGTCCGGCGCGAGCGGACCGGTCAGCGAACTGCAAAGCTGGATCCTGCAAAACCTCACCGCAGATTTGTGCGTCGAAAGGCTGGCCGAACGGGTCGCCATGAGCCCGCGCAATTTCACCCGCGTGTTCACGCGTGACGTGGGCGTGCCTCCGGCCCGTTATGTCACCGAAGCGCGCCTGGCCGCCGCCCGACAGCTTCTGGAGCAGACCCAGGATCCGCTTGAGGTCATTGCCGAAAAAAGCGGGTTTGGTACCAGCATCAACCTGCGCCGCGTTTTTGAAAAGCAGCTTCATCTCACGCCGGGCGAATACCGCCAGCGCTTCCACTGCCGCAGAATGGCGTAATATGATCCTTTTTTGTCATTTACGCCATCTGACCTGACGCCTACAGTAACTCCAGACAACACAGATAAGGAGTGCATCATGGTTAAGGTCGGTATTAACGGTTTCGGCCGTATCGGACGTAATGTCCTGCGCGCGGCGCTGGGCAACCCGGATCTCCAGATTGTGGCCATTAACGATCTGACGGACAGTAAAACCCTCGCCCATCTGCTGAAATATGACTCTCTGCTCGGCACGCTGCCGGTGCCTGTGGAAGCGGCGGACGGCGCGCTACAGGTTGACGGGCAACGCATCACCGTATTCAGTGAACGCGACCCGGCAAACATTGCGTGGAAAGACGCAGGCGTTGAGGTGGTAATTGAAGCAACCGGCTTCTTCACCGAACGTGAAAAAGCGGCGGTGCATATCACGAGCGGCGGCGCAAAACGCGTCATTATTTCCGCCCCGGCTAAAAATGATGATCTGACGGTGGTGATGGGCGTGAACCACACGCTGTACGATCCGGCCCAGCATTTTGTGGTCAGCAACGGGAGTTGCACCACTAATGGTCTGGCGCCAGCGGCGCAGGTGCTGCACCAGCAGTTTGGTATTGAGCACGGGCTGATGAACACCACGCATGCCTACACCAACAGCCAGGCGCTGCATGACCAGCCGGAAAAAGATCTGCGCGGCGCGCGCGCGGCAGCATTATCCATTGTGCCTTACTCCAGCGGCGCGGCAAAAGCGCTCGGGAAAGTGATCCCCGAGCTTGACGGTAAACTCACCGGGTATTCTCTGCGCGTGCCGGTTCCGGTGGTGTCGATTGTCGATCTGACGGTGACGCTGAGCCGCAACGTGACCGCCGAAGAGGTGAATGACGCGTTCCGTCAGGCTGCCGCCAGCGGGCCGCTGAAAGGCATCCTGGGCTACAGCGATGAACCGCTGGTCTCCCGTGATTATCAGGGCGACCCGCGCTCATCCATCATCGACGGGCTTTCAACGCTGGTGATTGGCGGGAATATGGTGAAGATCCTGTCGTGGTATGACAACGAATGGGGCTTCTCGAACCGTCTGGTGGATCTGGCGGTGCTGATGGATAAGAAAGGGTTGTAGCCGATCGTATTGCCGGGTGACGCTTGCGCATACCCGGCCTGCAAAATGGCCCCTCTGCCTGCTAACAGGGGGGCATCATGACACTCTTCAGAAATAATATTTAAACCGCACACGACCGCCATAACGATCGTCGTTCTTATCGCTTCCCTTTTTCGGCGACGCGTTCACCCACGAAGCGTAGGCGCCCAGGTAAATGTTAAAGTTCTTCATCTTCATTACGTTGGGAATAAGGTATGACGCATGGACAGTGTGAATATCATACTCACCCGGATCGGTGATCCAGCAATCATTCTCACACTCTGCGTCAAAGGTTGAAGTGTTAAATTCGTCGATTTCGTTATGTGCATAAATATAGCCCAGCTCAGCGTTACACCACAGGGCATTGACGCCGGAGGTGAAGTCCGTTTCGTCTGCGGCGTCAAGATACGCTGTGTTGAGATTCACGACTATGCCATCCTCAGGATCGGCTTTCAGACCATCCCAGGTCATCGTGAATCCGTAACCGGTGCGGTCAGACTGATCGACCCAACGACCCGCGTCATCCCGATAGCCATAAGCATTGTTGACCAGATTGGTTTCCATGGCGACGGCCGTTGAGAACGGGCCGTCCTGCCACGAAATAACTGGCCGGACATAGGCGACGTTCTTATCATTTTCCAGTTCCGCGCCATGGTAGCGCTGGTCGACGTACAGATCGCTGCCGTCTTTGAACAGCGTATTCAGCTCGAAATACCAGTTATCCAGCGTTTTACTCATCAGGAAGTTACCGCCGCTGTCGGTACGGCCACGCCCCTCTTTCAGCATATAAATGTAACCATAGCCGTCGCTATAAAGATCGTCCGCTGTATTGCCTGAGTATTCAACAAAGGTATCCTGGTTGAGCGGGAACATATCGTAGGCTTCAAAACGTCCAACTTTAATTTCCCACTCGTTTTCTGCGCCAAAGAAAAATACCGCATCATCAAGGTACATTTGCCCTGCCAAATCTCCCAGTGGTTGTACAGAAAATCCGGAAAAATGGCCGTTATCCATTTTCCGATAACCATCAAACCCCAGCAAAATACGACCATTAATATCCCACCGTTCTTTATCTCCCGGTGCCCAGTCGCTATTAGCACTTTGCTTAACAGAAGTCAGACTGCCGGTTTTGCTGGCAGCATCCATATTAAATTCCACATCGCCATAAAATTTTATATCTCCAAAGCCCGAAAGCGTCAGCTTCGGTGGTGCGTCTTTATTGACGGGCTCTTCTGACTGGACGACCACGGGAGCAGCCTGCTGACTGGCCGCCTGCTGTTGTTTCAACGCCTCGATTTGCGCCTCCAGTTGCGCCAGTTTTTCATCTACGCTCGTCGCGCTTTGTGCCGCAAAAAGAGAGCCAGAACAGAGTGCCCCCACGAGGACAACCATTTTTTTTAATTGCATAGAATCCATCCTGAAATAAAAGTGAATACCCGAAGTGATGGGCCACTCTATTTCGTCTAAATGTTTTTCGGCAGGCTATTATGTTTTTTGTTATGTCGGTTATGTTTTTTACTTTGTGTGACCTTCACGGAAAGTTATTCGCGGAATGTAATAAAGAAACACAACCCCGTTCACAGAATTAAAAAAGGTTGCAACCCATAAGCTTGGTCAATATTCATAGTTTGCCCTGACAGGATATTTAATTAAAATCACTCCCCAAAAAACATTTCCCGAGTAAATAGTTTTCGGCGCGCTTCTTACGTCCGGGCGCGGCGGTAAATTGTCTGGTAATGCGCAAAATGGGATATCTAACACGCGAAGCGGGCAATATTCGTCTAAGGTTTTCAGGTGATTGACGACAGCGGTGACGCTGCCCAGCGACGAATGGAGATGAACCGATGATAAAAACTCGAATGCTACGCCCTGGCTTGTTACACCTTACGTTGGCAGGCGCCCTACTCGGTGTTACCGCATTTGGTTATGCTGAAGACCAGCCAACGAGCCAGCAAAGCTCACCTGATATTCTCCTTGGCCCCCTCTTTAATGAAGTACAGAGCGCCAAACTGTTCCCGGATCAGAAAACCTTCGCGGATGCCGTTCCCAAAAGCGACCCGCTAACCATCCTGGCGGATTACCGGATGCAGCATACCCAGTCCGGTTTTGACCTGCGCCACTTCGTAGAGATGAACTTTATCCTGCCGAAGGAAGGTGAGAAATACGTTCCCCCTGAAGGCCAGAGCCTGCGCGAACACATAGACGATCTGTGGCCTGTACTGACCCGCACCACTGACAAAGCGAACAAATGGGACTCCCTCCTGCCCCTGCCAAAGCCCTATGTCGTGCCGGGAGGACGCTTCCGCGAAGTCTATTACTGGGACAGCTATTTCACCATGCTGGGGCTGGCCGAGAGCGGCCACTGGGATAAGATCGGCGACATGGTGGACAACTTCGCTTACGAGCTTGATACCTGGGGCCATATCCCTAACGGTAACCGCAGCTACTACCTGAGCCGCTCTCAGCCGCCTTTCTTCTCGCTGATGGTGGAATTGCTGGCCACGCATGACAGCGACGCGTTGAAGAAATACCGTCCGCAGATGGAGAAAGAGTACGCTTACTGGATGGAGGGGGCTGATGGGCTCCAGCCTGGTCAGGCGAACAAACGCGTGGTGAAACTGGATGACGGCTCGATCCTCAACCGCTACTGGGACGATCGGGACACGCCGCGCCCTGAGTCGTGGCTGGATGACGTGACCACCGCCAAAAATAACCCTAACCGTCCGGCCACCGAAATTTACCGCGATCTGCGCTCTGCCGCGGCCTCGGGCTGGGATTTCAGCTCCCGCTGGATGGACGATCCACAGAAGCTGGGTACCATCCGCACCACCAGCATCGTGCCGGTGGATCTGAATGCGCTGATGTTTAAGATGGAAAAACTGCTGGCCCGCGCCAGTCAGGAAGACGGCGATAACGCCAGTGCAAGTAAATATGACGCGCTGGCCTCCGCACGTCAGAAAGCCATGGAAAGCCACCTGTGGAACGATAAAGAGGGCTGGTATGCGGATTACGATCTGAAAACCGGGAAGGTGCGTAATCAGCTGACGGCCGCAGCCCTCTTCCCGCTGTATGTGAAGGCCGCATCACAGGATCGCGCGGATAAAGTGGCCGCAGCCGCGTCGTCACGCCTGCTGAAACCGGGCGGTATTTCTACCACCACCATCAACAGCGGGCAGCAGTGGGATGCGCCGAACGGCTGGGCGCCGTTGCAGTGGGTAGCGGTGGAAGGGTTGCAGAACTATGGTCAGCAGAAAGTGGCGATGGACGTAACCTGGCGTTTCCTGAAAAACGTTCAGCATACCTACGATCGCGAGAAGAAACTGGTTGAGAAGTACGATGTCTCTTCGACCGGTACCGGCGGTGGCGGCGGTGAGTATCCGTTGCAGGACGGTTTCGGCTGGAGTAACGGCGTGACGCTCAGGATGCTGGACATGGTCTGCCCGAAAGAGAAGCCGTGCGACAGCGTACCGGAGAATCAGCCTGCGGCAAACGATGATGTTGCACCTGCGAAACAGGCGGCGCAGTAGCGCCCCTCACCCTGACCCTCTCCCCGGTGGGGCGAGGGGACGGTTCCGTGCAATAGATTGGCCCGGTAGCGAAGCGCCACCGGGCTTTTTTCAGAAGCTGTAACTCGCCCCGACCTGGAACGTGCGGTCACGGCCTATCCAGCAGTTGGTCGCGTCATAGCAGGTGAGCGTCTCTTTGTTGGTGACGTTCTGCGCGCTCGCTTTCAACGTCAGCCCCTCCAGCGATGGCGCCAGCTCGCCCATGCGGTAAGACGCCGCCAGATCGTATTGCGTCGTACCGCCCAGCTTGCCTGCGTCGTTGGCTGGCGAGATCTCCATCGGCCCGGTGTAGCGTGCCCCTGCCCCCAGCGTTAACCCTCTCAGCGGCGTGCTGTCAACGGTGTAATCCCCCCACAGATTAAAGGCGTTCTCAGGGACCTGCGTCGGTCGTTTGCCCTGATACTTGTCATCTTCGGTATTGATG
Source organism: Enterobacter cloacae complex sp. GYL001 (assembly GCF_049237125.1). Lineage (NCBI taxonomy): Bacteria > Pseudomonadati > Pseudomonadota > Gammaproteobacteria > Enterobacterales > Enterobacteriaceae > Enterobacter > Enterobacter cloacae complex sp. GYL001. The sequence goes on from NZ_JBMKGW010000003.1 coordinate 133,242, forward strand.
GCGTGGGTGTAGGCATAGTTGGCAATCAGCGTCAGGTTATCCGTTGGACGACTCATAGCGGAAAGCTCCGCGCCTTTCGATTCCACTTCCCCGGTCTGGCGATAGTTGAGGAAGCCCGGATCGCTGGTCACCACATTTTTCTGACGAATGTTAAACACCGAGGCGGTGAAGGTGGTTGCGTATTCCGCCAGCAGGTATTTCACCCCACCCTCCACCTGCTTGCTGGTGGTGGGCTTAACGTCTTTCGCGGTCAGCGTGCCCTGCGGCGATACCGGGGCGAACCCTTCCGAATAGCTGATAAACGGCGAGAGACCATTGTCGAAGGCATAAAGCGCACCCAGTCGCTTGGTGAGGCGATCCTGCGATACCCAGGCTTTGTCACCGTTTTGCAGATAGTTGGTGGTGACGGAACGGTAGTCGTCATAGCGCAGGCTGGCCAACACGTTCAGCCCGCCAAACGCAATCTGATCCTGGAGGTAATAGCCATTCTGCTGATAGCTGAGACGGTTTTTCTGCGCGGTTTCAAGCCCCAGCGCATCGTTATCGATCTGCGAGTGATCCGGATTATGCATATCGATACCCGGTGTGGACGAGGCGTAACGATAATGGAAGTGAGAGTTCAGCTTCTGGTAGTCAAAGCCCGCCAGCAGATGATGTTTCCAGTCCCCCAGCGCGACGGTTCGGGTGACCTGGTTATCAATGTTGAAGCTCTGTAAATCTTCATCCGTGGTATAGGCGAAGCGGTTAAGCTGGTAGACCTCGCTGCCCGTCCCGGTTGAATAGGCGCTGCGCTGGTGGGTGTCCACGTCAAAGTAGCGCGCTTTCTGGCTAAAGCCCCAGCCACTGTCAAACTCATGTTCAAAGCTGTAGCCCAGCATCCACTGACGCTGCTTAAAGCCGCTCCACTCATCCCCGGCATAGTCACGACGATCGGCGTATTTAGACCGTAGATAGCTTAGCGGCATCGGATCAGACGGCGTCAGGCTCGGCGTATTTTGCGCCAGCGCGTCAATGGTCAGGCGCGTTTTGTCATCCGGCTGCCAGGTCACGAAGGGGGCCACCAGATAGTTTTCATAGCGCGTGGTGTGCGCCTGTTCGTCACTCTCTGTCGCTTTACCCAGCAGGCGATAGTTCCAGTCGCTGGTCGCAATCTGCCCCGTGGAATCCAGGTACCCCTCTTTAAGATTGCGGTTTCCGGTGTTAAAGCCCAGTTCTGTTTTCGCCTCTTTCTGCGGCTTTTTACTCTGAATATTGACCAGCCCGCCCGGGGAGCCACCGCCATACAGCACGGATGACGGCCCCTTCAGGATATCGACGCTCTCAATCAGCAGCGGATCGATTCGCGCTTTAGTGTTCCCGGTGACGTTATAGGGAAGTTGCAGGCCGTTGTAGAACTCCTGCTCGACGTTGAACCCGCGGATTTTGTACTCGCTCATGTAAGAGGTGCTCCCGCGCACCTCCGTGGAAACGCCCGGCGCATAGCGCAGGATCTCGTTTACCGAACTGGCGTGCCGCTGCTCAATCTCTTTAGCGGCAATGGTGTTGATCACCTGCGGCGTTTTACTTTCCGCGACGGCTGATTTCGTGGCGCTGTTGGTCCAGGCAGGGAGCGCGCTGCCCTGCTCTGTACCGGTCACCACGATGGTGGGTTCTTCTGCAAAAGCCTGTGTTTGCAATGCCAGCGTGACGGCGCCTGCCAACGCGCATAACGCAAAACGTGAGGTGCTCATAGTGTCGTCTTGTTATTAGATGGTATTGGGAACGCCAATTATTATCATTTCCATTAGCAAATCAATATCGGCGGAGAAAAACAGATCGTTTGTATTAAGTTTCATGCCAGCGTGCCGATAACCCAGAGACAGTCTGTCATCTATCGAGGAGCCATCTGGCGTGAGTAGCTACAGTGAGCAGTTCCTGAAACAAAATCCGCTGGCTGTATTAGGGGTGTTACGCGACCTGAAAAAGGGCGAGGTGCCGCTGCGCATCAACTGGTCAACCAGCCAGTTTATCAGCAAGATCCTGGACGTGACGGCAGAACACCTGATCGTGGATCTGGGTAGCCAGAGCGAAGAAAACCGTGCCGCGCTCCAGGCAGAAAACCTCTCGGTGATGGCCGAAACGCAGGGGGCTAAAGTCGAGTTTATACTGCCCCGCCTGACCACGATCGCGTACCAGGGTTTGCCTGCGTTTATCGCTCCCCTGCCCGCTAACCTCTGGTTCGTGCAACGCCGCGAGTTTTTTCGCATCAGCGCCCCGCTTCACCCGGCCTATTTCTGTAAGGCAAAAATGCCGGACAAAAAAGAGATCCGCTTTCGTCTCTTCGACCTGTCACTGGGCGGGATGGGCGCGTTAATGGATACGCCGAAGCCGGAAGGACTGGTGGAAGGCATGCGTTTTAGTCAGATTGAGCTGGATATGGGCGGATGGGGACGCTTCTGGTTTGACGCCCAGCTGATTGCCATCAGCGAGCGTAAGGTGGTGGACAGCAAAAACGAAACCATTACCACGCCGCGACTGAGCTTTCGCTTTCTGAATGTCGGGCCAGGCGCCGAACGCGAACTACAGCGCATCATCTTCTCACTGGAGCGTGAAGCGCGGGAACGCGCGAACAAAGTGCGCTGAAAGGCGTCGGGCAGCATGCAGCCGCCCGACAAAGGCGTTACATGGCGTCCATCGCTTTCTGTACTTTCCAGATATAACGTGGAGCCTGTACTGACGGATGATTCTTCACAACGTGCTCGAAGAATTCATCTTTATCCATATCGTTAATCTCTTCTATCGCCTCTTTGCGATCGGATGAGAAGGTTCGGAGCAGCGCGCCGGCTCCGTTAACGTACGACACCACCAGCGCATATTGCATCACTTCCGGATCGTCAATCCCCTTCAGAATGCCATGCTCGAGAATGCTCAGGTAAGCGGTTCCCATAGAGATATTACGTTCCGGGTTTTTCAGCTCGCTGGTGGATGGCTGTCCCTTCCAGCCCATGTAGCGATAGACCTCTCTTCCCGCCGTCGAGGCTTTTAACTGCATCAGCCCCACCGCATTCGATTTACTCACCAGCGTCGGGTTGCCGCCGGACTCCACGGCAATGATCGCCGTGATCAGACGCGGGCTCACGCCCCAGGCCTTCCCGGCTTGTTCGCTGATCGGCATCCACTGCATGGCCCGCTTTACCGGCACTTCAGGGTTCCAGGGGGGATTTTGATAATCATGTTTTGAACTACAGCCAGCGAGCAGCACAATCAAAAAAGCAAACCATCTCAATTTCACGTCATCTATCCTTATAGCCGGTCATCGCGGTACGTCGCCCCTTGAAGCAGGCGGCGTATAAGCGGCATGATATAGACAATTAGATTCTCATTCAGCAAGGAATTGCCATGCCTCAGTTTCATCTCATCGCACCGTCAGGCTACTGCATCAACCAGGAGGCGGCACAGCGGGGCGTTCAGCGCCTGCTGGAAATGGGCCATCAGGTAGAAAATCAGACTATTATCCCCCGCCGTATGCAGCGTTTTGCCGGTACGGAGGCGCAGAGACTGAGCGATATCAACAGCCTGGCGACGCTGGAAGGTGAAAACACTATTGTGCTGGCCGTGCGCGGCGGCTATGGCGCAAGCCGGCTGCTGGAGAGCATCGACTGGGCCGGGCTGGCCGCGCGCCAGCAGCAGGATCCGCTGTTAATCTGCGGACACAGCGATTTCACGGCGATCCAGCTCGGCCTGCTTGCGTTGCATAACGTCATTACCTTTAGCGGCCCGATGCTGGCCGGCAACTTTGGTGCGCCGGAGCTGGATGCATTTACGCAGGACCATTTCTGGCGCGCCCTGCAAAACCCGACGTTCACCGTCGAGTGGCAAGGCAATGGACCGCACTGGGAATGTGAAGGACAGCTGTGGGGCGGCAACCTCGCGATGCTGGTGTCGCTGATTGGAACGCCGTGGCTGCCGCAGATCACGGACGGCATACTGGTGCTGGAAGATATCAACGAACACCCGTTCCGCGTCGAACGTATGCTGTTGCAGCTGTATCACGCCGGGATCCTGGATCGGCAGTCGGCCATTGTGCTGGGCAGTTTTAGTGGTTCAGCCCCCAACGATTACGATGCGGGCTATTCCCTGGAGACGATGATTGATTTCATTCGTTCCCGGCTGGATATCCCGGTGATCGCCGGTCTGGATTTCGGCCATGAGCAGCAAACCGTTACCCTGCCGCTGGGTGCCCAGGCGCACCTTGTACACGATAATTCAGGCAGTCGGTTAACAATCAGCGGTCATCCGGTCTTAAAGGCATAAAAAAGCCGTTATTCCCCCTCAATAAAACGCAGTTAACGTTGTTATTATGTTAGGGTTTTAATAACAGCGTTCACATTGAGGTGGGAGTAAGACGACATTGGGTGCCACAGCGATAATCAGTCTTTTCATTCTGGGTTCCATCCTGGTAACCTTTAGCATTTTATTAAGTTCATTTTCATCGCGTCTTGGCATACCTATTCTTGTCATTTTCCTGGCTATCGGCATGCTTGCCGGGATCGACGGTATCGGCGGTATCCCCTTCGATAATTACCCTTTCGCCTATATGGTGAGTAACCTCGCGCTGGCGGTGATTCTGCTGGACGGCGGAATGCGCACCCAGGCAAGTTCGTTTCGCGTTGCCTTAGGCCCGGCGCTGTCTCTGGCGACCGTCGGCGTGCTGATCACCTCCGGCCTGACCGGCATGATGGCGGCCTGGCTGTTTAACCTCGATATAATGGAAGGCCTGCTGATTGGCGCGATCGTCGGCTCTACCGATGCGGCGGCGGTTTTCTCACTGCTCGGCGGCAAGGGGCTGAACGAACGCGTTGGCTCCACGCTTGAGATTGAATCCGGCAGTAACGATCCGATGGCGGTGTTCCTGACCATTACCCTGATTGAGATGATCCAGCAGCACGAAACCGGCCTGAGCTGGATGTTCGCCTGGCACATCCTCCAGCAGTTTGGCCTCGGGATTATCATTGGTCTCGGCGGCGGTTACCTGTTACAGCATACGATTAACCGTATTACGCTGCCTTCCGGCCTTTACCCGCTGCTGGCCCTGAGCGGTGGGATCCTGATCTTTGCCGTCACCACCGCGCTGGACGGCAGCGGTATTCTGGCGGTTTACCTTTGCGGTTTCCTGTTGGGCAACCGACCGATTCGCAACCGTCACGCCATCTTGCAGAACTTCGACGGTCTGGCCTGGCTGGCGCAGATCGCCATGTTCCTGGTGCTGGGCCTGCTGGTGACGCCGTCGGACCTGCTGCCTATCGCCGTACCGGCGCTGCTTTTGTCGGCCTGGATGATCTTCTTCGCCCGTCCGCTGTCGGTGTTTGCCGGGCTGCTGCCGTTCCGCGGGTTTAACCTGCGTGAGCGGATATTTATCAGTTGGGTGGGGCTGCGCGGCGCGGTGCCGATTATTCTGGCAGTGTTCCCGATGATGGCCGGGCTGGACAACGCCCGTCTGTTCTTCAACGTCGCCTTCTTCGTAGTGCTGGTGTCGCTGCTGTTCCAGGGAACGTCTCTGGGCTGGGCGGCGAAAAAAGCCAAAGTGGTGGTACCGCCCATTGGCTGGCCGGTCTCCCGCGTGGGGCTGGATATTCACCCTGAGAATCCCTGGGAACAGTTTGTCTACCAGCTAAGCGCCGATAAGTGGTGCGTGGGCGCGTCCCTGCGCGATCTGCATATGCCCGCTGAAACGCGCATTGCCGCCCTGTTCCGGGATAACGCCCTGCTTCACCCGACCGGCAGCACGCGGCTGCGTGAGAACGATATCCTCTGCGTGATTGGCCGCGAGCGCGACCTACCTGCCCTCGGCAAGCTGTTCAGCCAGTCGCCCCCGGTGGCGCTGGATCAGCGTTTCTTCGGCGATTTTATCCTCGAAGCCAGCGCCCGCTTTGCGGATGTGGCGCTGATTTATGGCCTGGAAGGTGGACTGGAGAATCGCGATAACCAGCAAACACTGGGTGAGATTATTCAGCAATTATTAGGGGCTGCGCCGGTCGTCGGTGACCAGGTGGAGTTTGCCGGGATGATCTGGACGGTAGCGGAGAAAGAAGATAACGCGGTGCGCAAAGTCGGCGTAAGGCCGATGGAGGAGGAGGCGGAGTAGCTGCTTTTTTGCCGGGTGGCGGCTTCGCCTTACCCGGCCTACAAAACCCCGAACGTAGGCCGGGTAAGCGCTAGCGCCACCCGGCACACACAAGTTACACCGTCACAACAGGCACTCTTGGCGCCAGCGCGCACATCAGCTCATACCCGACGGTGCCCGCCGCAGCGGCCACATCATCAATTTTAACCTCGTTGCCCCACAGCTCAACCGGTGACCCGATCCCCGCCTGGGGACACGGCGTCAAATCGATGGCCAGCATGTCCATGGAGACGGTACCTACCGTGCCGGTGCGCACGCCATCGACCCACACCGGCGTGCCACTTGGGGCGATGCGCGGATAACCATCTGCATAGCCCCCCGCCACGATACCGATGCGCTGTTCACCTGCTGCCCGATAGCGGCTGCCATAGCCCACCGTATCGCCCGCTTTCAGGGTTTGCACGCCGATAATCTCGCTTCGTAACGTCATCACCGGCTTCAGGCCGCTGTTGGCGATATCCTGCCACTGACCTGAGGGTGACGCGCCGTACAAAACGATCCCTGGACGCACCCAGTTGTAGTGCGCCTCGGGATGCCAGAGCGTTGCCGCTGAGTTCGACAGCGAGCGCGGACAGTCCAGACCTTCTGCCGCCTGCTCAATGCGGACCATGGCATCGGCAATGCCGTCCGGCTTTTCCGCATCGGCGAAGTGCGCCATCAGCGTCATCTCACCGACGTTTTTCAGCGCACGAAGCTGCTGCCAGACCGTATGCACCCGTTCAGGCTGGAAGCCCAGACGGTTCATCCCGCTGTTCACTTTGAGATAGATATCCAGCGGGGCATGCAGCTTCGCGTCCTGGATGGCCTTGATCTGCCAGTTACTGTGAACGCTGGTCGTCAGGCGGTACTTATCCAGCAGAGGCAGATCCTGCGCATGAAAGAATCCTTCCAGCAGCAGGATCGGTCCTTTCCAGCCGCGCTCGCGCAGCAGGATGGCCTCTTCCAGATTCAGCAAGGCAAAACCATCGGTGCCGCCGAGCGCACTCCAGATACGGTCGATACCATGACCGTAGGCGTTGGCTTTCACCACCGACCAGACACGAGAACCCGGCGCAGCACGGCGAACAATTTGCAGGTTATCCTTCAGCGCCTGCAAATCCAGCTGGGCCAGAATAGGACGGGACATAACGACTCCTTAATTATGCGCGCCGTGCAGGTGTTGTGGACGCGATGGGGTAAACCCTGATTGATAGCGTGCGGCGCTCAAATCGTCAAACGGAATTGCCGGCGTCCTTCCGGAGATCAGGTCGCTCAGCAGCTGGCCCGAACCGCAGGCCATGGTCCAGCCAAGCGTGCCGTGGCCGGTGTTAGTCCACAGATTTTTGTATGGTGTACGGCCCACAATCGGCGTGCCGTCCGGGGTCATTGGGCGCAGGCCGGTCCAGAACGTTGCCTGCTCAATGAAGCCGCCGCGCGGGAAGAGATCGCCCACGACCATCTCCAGCGTTTCACGACGCGGTTTGAGCAGCTCGGTATTGAAGCCCACGATTTCCGCCATGCCCCCGACGCGGATCCGGTTATCGAAGCGGGTGATGGCGATTTTGTAGGTTTCATCAAGAATGGTCGAGACCGGCGCGCCGTTGTCCTCTTTCACCGGGATGGTCAGGGAGTAGCCTTTCAGCGGATAGACCGGGATATCCAGGATCCCTTTCAGCATCGCGGTTGAGTAGGAGCCAAACGCCATCACGTAGGCATCGGCTTTAATTACCTCTTCCCCACACTTCACGCCGTAAATCTTCTCCCCTTCCGACAGCAGTTTGTCGACAGAAATATTGAAGCGGAATTTCACCCCGGCCTGCTCACACATGCGCGCCAGACGCTGGGTGAATAGCTGGCAGTCGCCGGTTTCATCGTTCGGTAAACGCAGACCGCCCGTCAGCTTGTGCGCGACCTCGGCAAGCGCTGGCTCCACCTGCGCCAGCTGGCTGGCTTCCAGCAGCTGATACGGTACGCCAGCATCTTCAAGCACGGCGATATCGCGGGTCGCGTTTTCGTACTGTTGCGCGGTACGGAACAGCTGAAGCGTGCCGCCCTGACGCCCTTCATATTCAATGGCCGTTGAGGCACGCAGCGCCTTCAGGCAGTCGCGGCTGTATTCCGCCAGCCGCACCATACGCCCCTTGTTTTCCATATAGTGGCGGGTGTCGCAGTTGCGCAGCATCTGCCACATCCACTTAAGCTGGAACTGCGTGCCGTCAAGGCTGATCGCCAGGGGCGCATGTCGCTGAAACATCCATTTGATCGCCTTCAGCGGAACGCCCGGGGCCGCCCACGGCGCAGCGTAGCCCGGAGAGATTTGCCCCGCATTCGCCGCACTGGTTTCCAGCGCCGGACCGGATTCGCGATCGATAACGGTAACCTCATGTCCCGCCTGACTTAAATACCAGGCGCTGGTTACGCCAACGACACCACTTCCCAGTATGACAACACGCATAGCCACTCCATTATGAGCAAAAGAACAATCATCTAATTACAGATTGATAACCTAGTTGAAAATATTATTCAACATATGACTTTTTTATGGTGACTCAACTCACATATCCCGCTGTATCAGGGGATGGCGCTTATTTGGGATCTCCTGCTGCGCGTTATTTTTAACCAGTAGAAAATTCTGTGAGCACCGCTTTATTTGCCGTATCGAAAACGCGAAATCGCAAAGAAAAAATTTCTGCGCCCCGCGTATTTGAATGGGGTGATCTATGCTTGAAAGGAGGCTCTCCAGTCAGAGAGAGCGACCAACAACGAGGGCGCGCTAATGGCTACACTAGATTCCATGTCCAGGGACAGCACCCGTCTGAGCGATGGACCCGACTGGACCTTCGAGTTGCTGGATGTCTACCTGGCGGAGATCGACCGGGTGGCCAAACTCTATCGTCTGGATACCTATCCCCATCAGATTGAAGTCATCACCTCGGAACAGATGATGGACGCTTACTCCAGCGTCGGGATGCCAATTAACTATCCGCACTGGTCGTTTGGCAAAAAATTCATTGAAACAGAGCGGCTGTATAAGCACGGGCAGCAGGGACTGGCGTATGAAATCGTCATTAACTCTAACCCGTGTATTGCCTATCTGATGGAGGAGAACACCATTACCATGCAGGCGCTGGTGATGGCGCACGCCTGCTATGGACATAACTCGTTCTTCAAAAATAACTATCTGTTCCGCAGCTGGACGGACGCCAGCTCCATCGTCGATTACCTGATCTTCGCCCGCAAATACATTACCGACTGCGAAGAGCGCTACGGCGTGGACGAGGTGGAGAAGCTGCTGGACTCCTGCCACGCGCTGATGAACTACGGCGTTGATCGTTATAAGCGTCCGCAGAAGATCTCATTGCAGGAAGAGAAAGCCCGGCAGAAGAGCCGCGAGGAGTATCTGCAAAGCCAGGTGAATATGCTGTGGCGCACCCTGCCGAAACGTGAAGAGGAGAAAACCGTCGCCGAGGCGCGTCGCTACCCTTCCGAGCCGCAGGAAAACCTGCTCTACTTTATGGAGAAAAACGCCCCACTGCTGGAGCCGTGGCAGCGTGAGATCCTGCGCATCGTGCGCAAGGTGAGCCAGTATTTCTATCCGCAGAAGCAGACCCAGGTGATGAACGAAGGCTGGGCGACCTTCTGGCACTACACCATTCTTAACCACCTGTACGACGAAGGAAAAGTCACCGAGCGGTTTATGATGGAGTTTCTGCACAGCCACACCAACGTGGTATTCCAGCCGGCATATAACAGCCCGTGGTACAGCGGCATTAACCCGTACGCGCTCGGCTTTGCCATGTTCCAGGATATCAAGCGTATTTGTCAGTCGCCCACCGAAGAGGACAAATACTGGTTCCCGGATATTGCCGGTTCCGACTGGCTGGAAACGCTGCACTTCGCGATGCGTGATTTTAAGGATGAGAGCTTTATCAGCCAGTTCATGTCGCCGAAGATCATGCGTGATTTCCGCTTCTTCACCGTACTGGATGATGACCGCAACAACTACCTGGAGATCTCCGCGATCCACAACGAAGAGGGTTATCGCGAGATCCGCTCGCGCCTGTCATCCCAGTACAACCTGAGTAATCTTGAACCGAACATTCAGGTCTGGAACGTGGATCTGCGCGGCGACCGCTCCCTGACGTTGCGCTATATTCCGCACAACCGCGCGCCGCTGGATAAGGGGCGTAAGGAAGTGCTGAAGCATGTGCATCGCCTGTGGGGATTTGACGTGTTGCTGGAGCAGCAGAACGAAGATGGCAGCGTGGAGCTGCTGGAGCGGTGTCCGGCGCGGATGAATACCCTGTAGTTTGTAGCCGCCACCGGGCGAAAAAAAACCTCTCAATCGAGAGGTTTTTTCTTTCAGCGACTCTGAATCGCTAAATCGCCCGGCAGCGTTTTCTGCATCCGGTGCCAGATTTCACCGGAGTCGTGGCCGTAACGACGCACCGTTTCATAGACCTGATCGTGCAGCCCTTCGGTGCAGAGTTTGCTCAGTTTATGGTAGAAGCCAAGCGCCAGGCTGCGGGCTTCAGGGTTAGCAAAGTAGTGACGACCAATGCGCGTATATAACCCTTTCATTCCATTGAGGATTAGACCGTAAACCGGATTGCCGGAAGCAAACGCCAGACCGCGGAACACGTTGTAATCCAGGGTCGCAAAGGCATCCGCGTGGTCTTCCACCTCATTAGCGGTGGCAAGCACCTTCAGCGCATCTTCAGGATGCTGACGAAACGCGGTGCGGATGAAAATGGTGGCGATGTTGGTGCGCACGGAAAGCAGATTATCAATCAGCTGCGGTACGCTTTCGTGGTCGAGACGCGCCAGCGTTTCCAGAATGTTCAGCCCGGACGTTTCCCAGAAGTTGTTCACCTTAGTGGGTTTGCCATGCTGTATCGTCAACCAGCCATCGCGCGCCAGACGCTGGAGCACTTCTCGCAGCGTGGTACGGGTGACGCCAATCAGTTCAGAGAGTTCGCGTTCAGCAGGTAGAATTGATCCCGCAGGGAAACGATTATTCCAGATGCTTTCAATGATGTACTCTTCCGCGAAACCCGCCGGGCTCTGCGCCTTAATGACCATAGTGAGATTTCCATTACACAGCTTTAGCAAATTGCACTCATCATACCAGAGGCGCGCAGAGGCAGATAGCGCAGCAGAGACAGAAAAGAGGGATCGCCGTTTCATTTTTATGAAATTTACAAATGGCTTAATCCCCCGCTCTGCCGCCATTTTTGCGTATACTGATGTCTTGTCTTATTTGACGGGGAAAGGACGTCTGTCGTGGAAATTTCATTTGGGCGCGCGCTGTGGCGCAACTTTTTAGGTCAGTCACCTGACTGGTACAAACTCACTTTACTGGTATTCCTGGTCGTTAATCCCGTTATCTTTTTGCTGGATCCCTTCGTTGCCGGGTGGATGTTGGTCGCCGAGTTTATCTTTACCCTGGCGATGGCGCTGAAGTGCTATCCGCTGTTGCCCGGCGGGCTGCTGGCGCTGGAAGCCGTGGTCATTGGCATGACCAGCGCGGAGCATGTTAAAAACGAGATAGCGTCGAATCTTGAAGTCCTGCTGCTACTGATCTTCATGGTGGCGGGGATCTACTTTATGAAGCAGCTTCTGCTGTTTATCTTCACCCGTTTGCTGCTGAGCATTCCGTCGAAAACGCTGCTCTCGCTGGCGTTTTGCCTCGCCGCGGCCTTCCTCTCTGCCTTCCTGGATGCGCTGACGGTCGTTGCGGTGGTGATCAGCGTCGCCGTCGGCTTTTACGGGATTTACCACCGGGTGGCCTCGTCTCGTCCTGGCGATAACTTGCAGGACGACAGCCACGTTGAGGCGCACAACCGCGATGTGCTGGAACAGTTCCGCGCGTTTCTGCGCAGCCTGATGATGCATGCGGGCGTGGGGACGGCGCTGGGCGGCGTGATGACCATGGTCGGGGAGCCGCAAAACCTGATTATCGCCAAAGCGGCTGAGTGGCATTTTGGCGAATTTTTCCTGCGCATGGCGCCGGTCAGCGTGCCCGTGCTGGTCTGCGGGTTAGCCACCTGTGTGCTGGTCGAAAAATTCAACCTCTTTGGGTATGGCGCGAAGTTGCCCGATCAGGTCCGCCAGGAGCTGCATAAGTTTGACGAGCAGAGCCGCAAACAGCGCACGCGCCAGGAGACGCTGCGCCTGATTGCACAGGGTTTCATCGGCGTGTGGCTTATCGCTGCGCTGGCCTTCCACCTTGCCGAGGTGGGGCTGATTGGCCTGTCGGTAATTATCCTTGCAACCAGCCTGAGCGGCGTTACGGACGAACATGCTATCGGAAAAGCCTTTACCGAAGCGCTGCCGTTTACCGCCCTGCTGGCGGTGTTTTTCGCCGTCGTGGCGGTGATTATTGACCAACATCTGTTCGCGCCGATCATCGCGTTTGTGCTTCAGGCTACGCCAGATTCGCAGCTAACGCTGTTCTATTTGTTTAACGGTCTGTTGTCCTCTATTTCCGATAACGTCTTTGTCGGGACGGTATACATCAATGAGGCCAAAGCCGCGATGGAGCAAGGCATTGTCAGCAGTGAACAGTTCGAGCTGCTGGCGGTGGCGATCAACACCGGAACCAACCTCCCCTCCGTGGCAACCCCGAACGGTCAGGCGGCATTCCTCTTCCTGCTGACCTCAGCGCTGGCGCCACTCATACGACTTTCTTATGGAAGAATGGTCTGGATGGCGCTGCCATATACGCTGGTGCTTACCCTGGTTGGTTTGCTGTGCATCAAAATTACTCTCGTTCCCTGTACGCAATGGTTGTTGCAAGCAGGTATACTTGCGGCGCATTAAAATTCGTTTACACTGCGCTGTCTAAGCATGTTCCAGGGAAATGATTATGTTGCGATTTTTGAACCAGTGCTCACGCGGTCGCGGAGCGTGGTTGTTGATGGCCCTGACCGCCTTTGCGCTGGAAATGGTCGCGCTGTGGTTTCAGCATGTGATGGGGCTGAAACCTTGCGTACTGTGTATTTATGAGCGTTGTGCGCTGTTCGGCATTATGGGCGCGGGTCTGGTAGGTGCGATTGCACCCAAATCACCGTTACGCTATGCGGCAATTGCCATCTGGCTGTACAGCGCCGGGAAAGGCATTGCGCTTGCCTGGGAGCACACCCAGATGCAGCTTCACCCGTCGCCGTTTATGACCTGCGATTTTGCCGCCCGCTTCCCGAGCTGGCTGCCGCTGGATAAATGGCTGCCGCAGGTATTTGTGGCTTCCGGTGACTGCTCTGTACGCCAGTGGGAATTTCTGACGCTGGAGATGCCGCAGTGGCTGGTGGGCATTTTTGTCGCCTACTTTGTGGTGGCGCTGCTGGTGCTGATTGCCCAGCAGTTCAAACCAAAGAAACGCGATCTTTTTGGAAGGTAAAAGCAAAACGGCAACGTCAGTTTTGCAGGTCGGGTAAGCACAGCGCCACCCGACACAATTGTGAACAATAAAAAACCCGCCGAGGCGGGTTTTTTATTGTCACCGATTAGGGTGATTCATAATGTGGTCTTCCCAGTCCCGCACCTCGGACTCTTTCACCGCAATGTGGCGCACGGAAATACGTTCGCCGTGCATCGCCGCTTTCGACCCCGTCAACAGCGGATGCCATGTCGGCAGATCTTTCCCTTCCGCCAGCAGGCGATACGCGCAGGTATGCGGCAGCCACTCAAAGGTCGGCAGATTTTCACGGGTTAACTTGATGCAGTCCGGCTCATATTCGAAACGGCGCTCGTAGTTGCGGCACTGGCAGGTTTTGATGTTTAACTGCTTGCAGGCAACGTTGGTGAAATAGATCTCGTCCGAATCTTCATCCATCAGCTTATGCAGGCAGCACTGCCCGCAGCCGTCACACAACGATTCCCACTCCGCGTCGGTCATGTCGTCGAGAGTTTTGCTTTGCCAGAAAGGAATGTCGTTCATCGGGATGTCCACACGTCAAAATAGAGCGCACCTTATAACGAGTCTGGCACGTTGATGCAAGTTTTGCCGCCCTTTTCAGGCGGCAAGGTGCTTTTACAGTACGCGGGTTTTCAGTGACAGGCCGTTAAAACTGACGTCCAGCTCGTCGCCACTGTGCAGCGGCCCCACACCTTCCGGGGTGCCGGTGAGGATCACGTCGCCGGGTTTCAGGGTGAAGAAGCGGCTCATGTAGGCAATCAGCGGAACAATCTTATGGATCATGTCAGCGGTCTTTCCCTGCTGGCGGATCTCGCCATTGACCTTCAGGCTGAGGGGCGTGTTCTGCGGATCGTCGGTAAATTCACTCACCGGAACGAAACCGGAAATCGGGCATGAATTATCAAAACCCTTGGCTTTTTCCCACGGCTGCCCCGCTTTCTTCATTTTGCCCTGGACGTCACGCAGCGTGAGGTCGAGCGCGACACCGTAACCCGCAATCGCCTTCTCTACATGCTCTTCAGTTGCCTGGCGCAGCGTCGCGCCGATCAGCACCGCCAGCTCCACTTCATGATGCACCGAGCCCAGTCCCTGCGACAGAACCAGCGGCTGGCGAATATCGCACAGTGCGGTTTCTGGCTTAATAAACAGAACCGGCTCTTCCGGCACGGCGCTGCCCATCTCCTGAATATGTTTTGCATAGTTGCTGCCTACGCAGACCACTTTGCTGACGGGATAATCCAGTAATGCACCTTGCCAGTTATGATGTTGATACATGGTCGACCCCTAATCGGTTGATGAGTTGTTCCCGGAAGGACCCGGGCTTATTTCTTTCCGCTCAGCTCAAGGTGCTGTTTTAATAAATTCTCCGGTGGCGGCGGAAGCTGTAAATAATAGCCCTGCTCGATTAACGCCTTTTTGACTTTCTCAAGATCGGCGTTCACCAGCTTCTTACGGCCGTCCAGCGGCAGCAGCATCGCCAGCTGCGGTCGGCCAAAGCTTTTCATTAATTCTTCAGGCACGCGGGAAAAATCGTCTTTCTTTTCGACATAAAGGTAGGTCTGGTCGCGGCTGGTACTTCTGTAGATCACACAAAACATGTTTTTACTCTGAATTAATGGGTGGTTGCTTGCCTCAATATACTCCTGACTATAACATGCCTGATACTCTTCGGAATATCGCGGCGATGTGTTGCGGTTAATAGCAAATTGAGTAAGGCCAGGATGTCAAATACGCCCATCGAGCTTAAAGGCAGTAGCTTCACCTTATCAGTGGTTCATTTGCATGATGCAAAACCCGAGGTTATTCGTCAGGCGTTAGAAGACAAAATCGCGCAGGCTCCCGCTTTTCTTAAGCATGCTCCTGTCGTCGTCAATGTAAGCGACCTTGAGGGGCCGGTTAACTGGAAGCGACTCCAGCAGGCCGTCGTCTCCACGGGGTTGCGCATCGTGGGTATTAGCGGCTGCAAAGACGCAGAGTTAAAAGCCGAAATTGAACGCGCGGGTTTGCCCTTGTTGAACGAGGGCAAAGAAAAAGCCCCGCGTGCAACGCCTGCAACCGTTCCCGCTCCCCCGCCTCCGGCGCAAAATGTAGCCCCAGTCACAAAAACGCGATTGATTGATCTGCCGGTTCGTTCCGGTCAGCGCATTTATGCGCCAAACTGTGATCTGATTGTTACAAGCCACGTCAGTGCGGGCGCTGAACTGATTGCAGATGGCAATATTCACGTTTACGGTATGATGCGTGGGCGTGCGCTTGCGGGCGCCAGCGGCGATCGAGAAGCACAAATTTTTTGTACTCACCTGACGGCAGAACTGGTGTCTATCGCAGGTGAATATTGGCTGAGCGATAAAATCCCAGCCGAATTTTATGGCAAAGCGGCCCGTCTGCAACTGGCAGATAACGCTTTGACCGTTCAACCGTTAAATTGATCCCTTTTAACAAGGAATTTCTATGGCACGCATTATTGTTGTGACTTCGGGTAAAGGAGGCGTTGGCAAGACCACCTCCAGCGCGGCCATCGCTACTGGTTTGGCCCAGAAGGGAAAGAAAACCGTCGTAATCGACTTCGATATCGGTCTGCGTAACCTGGACCTGATCATGGGTTGCGAGCGTCGCGTGGTGTATGACTTCGTGAACGTCATTCAGGGCGATGCCACCCTTAACCAGGCGCTGATTAAAGATAAGCGTACCGAGAACCTCTACATTCTTCCGGCGTCCCAGACCCGTGATAAAGACGCCCTGACCCGCGAAGGCGTGGAAAAGGTGCTCGACGATCTGAAAAAGATGGAGTTCGACTTCGTGGTCTGCGACTCCCCGGCCGGTATCGAAACCGGCGCGCTGATGGCGCTCTACTTCGCGGATGAAGCCATCATCACCACCAACCCGGAAGTCTCGTCAGTACGTGACTCCGACCGTATTCTCGGCATTCTGGCCTCGAAATCCCGTCGCGCGGAAAATGGCCAGGAGCCAATCAAAGAGCACCTGCTGCTGACCCGCTACAACCCGGGCCGGGTGAACAAAGGTGACATGCTGAGCATGGAAGACGTGCTGGAGATCCTGCGCATCAAACTGGTTGGCGTGATCCCGGAAGATCAGTCCGTGTTGCGCGCCTCTAACCAGGGCGAGCCCGTGATCCTGGATACACAGGCAGACGCGGGTAAAGCGTATGCGGATACCGTTGACCGTCTGCTGGGAGAAGAACGTCCTTTCCGCTTCATTGAAGAAGAGAAGAAAGGTTTCCTCAAACGCCTGTTCGGAGGATAAGTTATGGCATTACTGGACTTTTTTCTCTCGCGGAAAAAAAGCACCGCCAACATCGCAAAAGAACGTCTGCAAATCATTGTGGCGGAACGTCGTCGTAGCGACGCCGAACCGCACTACCTGCCGCAGTTGCGCAAAGACATTCTGGAAGTGATCTGCAAATACGTGCAGATTGACCCGGAAATGGTCACCGTTCAGCTGGAGCAAAAAGACGGGGATATTTCGATTCTGGAGCTGAACGTGACGCTTCCGGAAGCGGAAGAGTCGCGTTAATCCGTTTGTGGTTTTGTAGGCCGGGTAAGCATCGCGCCGCCCGGCAATTTCCCCGGTGGCGCTGCGCTTACCGGGGCTACAATTCTTTAGCGCGGATACCCTTCCAGCAGGGTATTCAGGCGTTCGGCCATCAGTTCCCCCCGCCATCCGGCGACCAGTTCCGGTAAACCATTTTGCGGTTTCAACTTCCAGTGCCAGTTCAGCAGCTGGTTAATCTGACGACGTGAAGCCAGCAGTTCGGCACTCAGTTTGCTTTCCCCCGCCACCGTCTGCACCAGCGCTTTGATGTCTTTGAACGCCTTGCGGTAGCCCGGCATATCCATCAGGTTAAGCAGCGGTTCTGGCAGTGCGTCCTCTGGCAGTTGCTGAGCTTTCTCTACCAGCGCGAGCAGCGTTTTACCGTGGAAACGGATCTCACTTCCGGAAAGGCCAATGCTGTCCAGCTCACCAAGGCTACCCGGCATATAGCGCGCCACCGCCCACAGGTGTTCTTCACGCACCACGAAGTTAACCGCCAGATCGCGCTCACGCGCTTTACGCAGACGCCAGTCAGCCAGCAATTGCAGACAGGCCAGTTGACGGGTGCGCAGCTGCCAGGCGTTGGTGATGTCACGCCAGGCTTCTTTCGGATCAACCACTTCCTGACGACGCTGCTGCGTCATGCGGCACTCGTCCAGTGCGGCAGACAGCCAACCGGACGCCTCAGCCTCTTTCATGAGCTGGCCGGCAATCGGTAGCAGATAAAAGACGTCTGCCGCGGCGTATTCAAGCTGACGCGCCGTCAGCGGACGCGCGAGCCAGTCGGTACGCGATTCGCTCTTATCCAGCGTCAGACCGGTGTACTCTTCCACCATCGCCGCAAAACCCCAGGAGAGCGGACGACCGCTGAACGCCGCGAGGATCTGGGTATCAATCAGCGGCTGCGGCATGATGCCAAAGGTGTTGAGAAAGACTTCCAGATCTTCACTGCCCGCGTGCAGATATTTGGTCACGGCGGTATCCAGCAACAGCTCGCGCATTGGTGCCCAGTCGGTAATGCCGAGGGGGTCAATCAACGACACGTGTTTGCCGTCATACATCTGAATCAGACCCAGCTGCGGATAGTACGTTCGGGTGCGGACAAATTCCGTATCCAGGGCGATAGCGGGAAATTCACGCGTCACCTCGCACAGCGAAGCCAGCTCGTCGTTGGTAGTGATCATCTGGTAATTCAAAT
This sequence comes from Enterobacter cloacae complex sp. GYL001, assembly GCF_049237125.1. Taxonomy (NCBI): domain Bacteria; kingdom Pseudomonadati; phylum Pseudomonadota; class Gammaproteobacteria; order Enterobacterales; family Enterobacteriaceae; genus Enterobacter; species Enterobacter cloacae complex sp. GYL001. Next base: position 151,551 of record NZ_JBMKGW010000003.1, read on the forward strand.
CGGACTCTCTTTTGTTTGCGCCCATAAAAAACGCCGGATTAACCGGCGTCTGGGCGATTAACGTGAAGCTCAGGCCTTATTGTCCACTTTGGCACGGGCTTCGTCACGTAATTCTCGTCGTAATATCTTCCCGACGTTGGATTTCGGCAGCTCATCCCGGAATTCCACCAGCTTCGGCACTTTATAGCCGGTCAGCTGACGGCGACAAAACGTTATCAGCGCATCCTCGGTCAGAGAAGGATCTTTCTTGACCACAAATATCTTCACCACTTCACCGCTGCTGCCGGAGGGAACGCCCACCGCCGCTACTTCCAGCACGCCGCTGTGCTGCATCACCACGTCTTCGATTTCGTTCGGATAGACGTTGAACCCTGACACCAGGATCATATCTTTCTTGCGATCGACGATGCGCAGGAAGCCTTCGTCATCCATCACCGCGATGTCGCCGGTATGTAGCCAGCCGTCTTTGATGATTTCATCGGTCGCATCAGGACGCTGCCAGTAACCCAGCATCACCTGTGGCCCTCTGACGCACAGCTCGCCCGGCTCGCCATGGGGCACTTCGTTATCCTCATCATCCACCAGTTTTGCTTCCGTCGACGGGACCGGCAGACCAATGCTGCCGCTGTGGTAGTCGATATCATGCGGGTTAACGCTGACCAGCGGGGCGCACTCCGTCAGACCATAGCCTTCCAGCAGATACTGCCCGGTGAGTTTCACCCAGCGCTCGGCCACCGCCTGCTGAACCGGCATCCCGCCACCCGCAGAGAGGTGTAGCGTGGAGAAATCGAGCTGCTGGAACTCTTTATTGTTAAGCAGCGCGTTAAACAGGGTGTTCACGCCGGTCATGGCGGTGAACGGGTATTTCGCCAGCTCTTTGACCAGCCCAGGAATGTCGCGCGGGTTGGTGATCAGTACGTTTTGCCCGCCAAGCTCAATAAACAGCAGGCAGTTCATGGTCAGCGCAAAAATGTGATACAGCGGAAGCGCGGTGATCACCAGCTCCTTGCCCGGGTGCAGCAGCGGCCCGTAGGTGGCATTAACCTGCTCAAGGTTCGCCAGCATGTTACGGTGGGTCAGCATCGCCCCTTTCGCCACGCCGGTGGTGCCGCCCGTGTATTGCAGGAAGGCCAGATCCTCAGACACGATCTCCGGCTTCACGTACTGCATCCGGTAGCCCGCATGCAGGGCGCGGCGGAAGGAGATGGCATCCGGCAGGTGGTATTTCGGCACCAGCCGCTTAACGTATTTAACGACAAAGTTGACCAGCGTACCTTTCGCGGTAGAGAGCTGGTCGCCCATGCGCGTCAGGATGACGTGCTTAACCTGGGTTTTTTCAACGACTTTTTCCAGCGTGTGGGCAAAGTTGGAGACAATCACAATCGCCGCCGCGCCGCTGTCATTCAACTGATGTTCCAGCTCGCGCGGGGTATAGAGCGGGTTAACGTTAACCACGATCATCCCTGCCCTGAGGATCCCGAACAGCGCCACCGGGTATTGCAGCAGGTTTGGCATCATCAGCGCGACGCGATCCCCTTTCTGCAAGCCCAACCCTTCCTGTAAATAGGCCGCAAACGCCCGGCTGCGCTCTTCCAGCTTACGGAAGGTCATCACTTCGCCCATATTCACAAATGCGGGCTGGTCAGCGTAGCGCCGTACCGAGTGCTCAAATAATTCAATCAGGGATTGATAACGGTCAGGATTGATCTCCGCAGGGACATCCGCGGGATAACGGTTAAGCCAAACCTTTTTCAATGCATCACCTCTGAAATGAGTGTTCGTCGTCATCACAGCCCCGATAATAAACAGTTTGTTAACATTATATTAACTCAGCGTACCAGTTTATTAATTGTTCAGATTGCAGGTTGCGAAGCGCGTCACTCTTTTTTTTCGTTTTATCCGTAAAAAAACAGAGACAGCGGCTGAGCCGCTGTCTCTTTCCTAACAATAACAGTAAGTTACTCAGTTACGATTGTTTGAACCTGTGCAGGGCCTGGATTGTACCAACCCCAGCCACCGTAGCCGTAACGATACGGATGCGGACCCCACATCCACGGATCGATTGGCTGTGGCGGCATCACCACCTGCTGGGCGATACGCCAGCGTTTGTAGCCGTTCACCTGCATGGTCATAAATTTGTATGGCGTATTGCCGATTTTCCCCGCCACCGAACCGGTAATCGGCCCGACGACGGTTACCAGCTGCCCGCGGAAATCTACCGGATCGAGGAAGCCGCTGACGTCAGCGTAGATCCGCCCGCGCGAGGCTTCACCCAGAACAGGCCGCGCGCCGTCGTCCAGCGGGACAGTGGCAATCTCCAGTCGGGTTTTACCCTGCTGGTTTATCACTTCAACCACCTTGCCGCCAAACCGCGCTTCCTGCCCGACATACAGCTCCGGGGCATTCATCACGCGTACCAGATCCTGCTGTGGCGTCGGGCTGGTGCCCTTGATCGCATCAGGAACGGTGACGCACCCGCTCAGTGCTATGGCAACCGCGCCTGCCATAAGAAAGCGTACAACTTTAGTCTGAACCGCCATGATGCGACTCCTTTTTCTCAGTTCCTGTTACTGAGATTCACTCGCGGCCAGGAAGTTTCTTCCACGCGACGGTGTTTCGTAAATAAACCGGTTCAGCATGTTCAACCGCCACGGTTTTTCCTGCGGCAAGCAGCTGACAGGCAATCGGCAGCATATCTTCGGCGGCAGGCAGGAGCATGTTACCGTCCACCAGCGTAAGGCCGGTGTCCTTCGCCATCTCAGGCCATGCCGGCCAGCCGGTTCCGACCGTCGCCCACTCACCGGAGAGCTGCTTCAGGCGCCCGGTGACGGCTTCAGGTTTAAGCACCGCTTCCGTCTCTTCGCCGTGCCAGACGCCGTTTTCGTCACGGGTGTACTCCGCCCAGTAGACTTCCCCCATGCGGGCATCAATCGCAGCCAGCACGCGGGTGGCGCCGGTCATGCGCCAGGCGCCCTGAGCCATGGTCGCAAGCGTTGAGACGCCGATCATCGGCAGGTCAGCGCCCAGCGCCAGCCCCTGCGCAATGCCAATCCCGATACGTACGCCCGTAAAGCTGCCCGGACCACGGCCGTAGGCCAGCGCGTCGAGGTCAGTCAGGGCGGTGTTGCCCTCGGTTAAAATGGTTTTTACCAGGGGCAGAATACGTTGGGTGTGTTCCCGTGGGCACTCTTCGAAATGAGCAAAAGTCGTACCGTCGTTCCACAGGGCAACGGAACAGGCCTCTGTCGCGGTATCAATAGCCAGAATTCGCATCAGTCGTCGCGCTCTCGCAATGGTCAGTCACAAAATGGCGCGCATCTTAACACACTCCGGGAAGAATTACTCCGCCGTCGGGTTCGCCAGGAAGCGGACCGCGCGTTTAATATCCCGCGTGCGCGGCGCGGGCGGCAGGCTGGCGAGGAAGGTGGCGCCGTAGGGACGCATCACCAGGCGGTTGTCGCAGATCACCAGCACCCCGCGGTCGGTGACGTCGCGGATCAGTCGCCCTACCCCCTGTTTAAGCGTGATGACCGCGTCCGGCAGCTGGACGTCGTCGAACGGATCGCCCCCGCGCAGACGGCAATCCTCCATGCGCGCTTTCAGGAGCGGATCGTCCGGCGATGTGAACGGCAGCTTATCGATAATCACCAGCGAGAGCGTATCGCCGCGCACGTCCACCCCTTCCCAGAAGCTGCTGGTCGCCACCAGCAGGGCATTACCGGCGCTGACAAACTGCTGGAGCAGCTGGCCTTTGCTGGTTTCCCCCTGCAACAGCACCGGTAGCGTCATGGTGGCGCGGAACTGCTCGGCCAGATCGCGCATCATGGCGTGTGAGGTGCAGAGCATAAAGCAGCGCCCGTTGTTGGCCTCAATCATCGGCTTCAGCATGGCCGCCAGATGGCGCGCCGCGCCCGGCTGGTTAGGCAGCGGCAGATTGCGCGGCACGCACAGCAGCGCCTGTTTCTCATAGTCGAACGGGCTCGGCAGAAGCAGGGATTCCGCCTGCTCAATGCCGAGGCGCTCGGTAAAGTGGTGCAGATCGTCATTGACCGACAGCGTGGCCGAGGTAAAGACCCAGGTGCCGGGCTTTTGCGCCATCACCTCTTTGAATTTATCAGCAACGGTCAGCGGCGTGAGCGCCAGGGTGAAGTGGCGCGAGGTACATTCGTACCAGTAGCTATAGCCCGGCTGGTTGATCTCTTTCAGCCGCTTCAGCCGCCCACGGTAGAGCGTGGCGCGCTCGAAAGCGGCGTCCAGCAGCGCTGAACGTCCGAGGGACAGCTTCGCCACGTCGTAACAGAGTTCAAGGGCATCATCGAGCAGCAGCAGCGCGCGCTGGATATTTTTGTCTGCGAGCAGTTCGCGCAGGTTGCCGCGATAGCCCGGCTCGCCAAGCTGTAAGCGGAAATCCTGTGCGCATTGCGCCAGGCGGTCCGCGCACTTCTGCAACTGCTGGGTATCTTTGAGTTCGGTGCGATAGGCAATGGTAATATCTTTCGCCAGATCCTGAAGCTGACGGCTGGAGAGCGACTGACCAAAATACTGGCTGGCGATGTCCGGTAGCTGATGGGCTTCATCGAAGATCATCACCTCCGCCTCCGGGATCAGCTCGCCGAAACCACTGTCTTTGACCACCATATCCGCAAGAAACAGGTGATGGTTCACCACCACCACGTCGGCGTCCATCGCGGTTTTACGCGCTTTCACCACAAAACAGTCCTTATACAGCGGGCAGTCGCTGCCGAGGCAGTTGTCATTGGTGCTGGTCACCAGCGGCCAGGCCGGGGAGTCTTCCGGCACGCTCGCGCAGGTGCTGATGTCCCCCTCCTCCGTCTGGTTGGCCCAGGCGCGCAGGACGATCACATCGCTCAGGGTTTGTACCGGCAGGTCGCCGCCCGCCAGCGCCTGCTGTTCAAGACGCTCCAGACACAGGTAGTTAGAACGCCCTTTCAGCAAGGCCAGACGCCCTTTGTATTTCAGCGCTTTCGCCACCGTGGGTAAATCGCGGCTGTAGAGCTGATCCTGGAGCGCTTTTGATCCCGTAGAGATGATCACCTTTTTTTTCGCCCGCAGCGCAGGAGCGAGGTAAGCATACGTTTTCCCCGTACCGGTGCCGGCCTCCACGACCAGCGGCTGCGCCTTGTCGATGGCGTGCGCGACGGCATGCGCCATCTGACGTTGGGGTTCGCGCGGTTTAAAGCCGGGAATAGCCTGTGCTAACTGACCTTCTGGGGAAAAATCGTCTGCCACGGTGTTCTCTCACTGTATTTTTGCACAGGGATTATGTCAGCCCCTTCTCTCCGGTGCCACCCCAAATAGTGACGACGGCGGAACATTATGGCAGTCTTGCCGCCTGACGACGAAAGATAACGAGGATACGTTTATGACAATTACGCGCATTGATGCCGAAGCCCGCTGGTCTGACGTGGTGATCCACAACCAGACGCTGTACTACACCGGCGTCCCTGTCAATCTGGACGCTGACGCCTTCGAGCAGACCGCCAACACCCTGGCGCAGATCGACGCCGTACTGGAAAAACAGGGCAGCGATAAATCCCGCATTCTGGATGCGACGATTTTTCTGGCGAATAAAGACGATTTCGCGGCGATGAATAAAGCCTGGGATGCGTGGGTGGTGGCGGGTCACGCGCCTGTACGCTGCACCGTACAGGCCACGCTGATGAAACCGGAATATAAGGTTGAGATCAAGATTATCGCGGCAGTGTAAGCCGGTTATTCTTCATCTTCATCCTCAAAGCGCGCCACGATCCGCTCGCCGGTATGGGTGGCGCGAAGTTCTTCCGCGACCTGGGAAATTGCCTGTCCGCTGCTCATCCCCTGGGACATCAGCTCCTGAATACGTTCAACGGCTTTCTGCTGTTGGTCATGGCTGAGAGAAGGTAAACCTGCAAACATCGTTAACTCCTGCTAAATTATTCGCGCTAATTATTTCACGCTGCCCGGTAGTATGCCATACATGAACATGCGCTTCCCCACTGTTATGACCTTGCCCTGGCGTGCAGACGCCGCCGAGTTCTGGTTTGCCCGTCTGAGCCACCTTCCTTTTGCCATGCTGCTGCACTCAGGGCATGCGGATCACCCCTACAGCCGCTTTGATATTCTGGTGGCCGACCCGGTTAAAACGCTGACGACCGATGCGCTGTCGCCAACGGACGATCCGCTGATGCGGCTTCAGAACGAGATCCATGCTCTGGGCTTATCTGCCACACCGGATCCGGATCTGCCTTTCCAGGGGGGCGCGCTGGGCCTGTTTGGTTACGATCTGGGTCGCCGTTTCGAAAAGCTGCCCGAGCATGCGCAGGCGGATATTTCCCTGCCGGATATGGCGGTGGGGCTCTATGACTGGGCGCTGATCGTGGATCACCGTAAGCAGACGGTTTCTCTGCTAAGCCACCGGGACGTGCAGGCGCGTCTGGCCTGGCTTGAGGCGCAACGGCCCGCCGCCCCGGAACGCTTTATGCTAACCTCCGGCTGGCGCTCGAACATGAGCGCGGAGGAATACGCGGAAAAATTCTCCCGCGTGCAGGCGTATCTTCACAGCGGCGACTGTTATCAGGTCAACCTCGCCCAGCGTTTCCAGGCGGCATACGAGGGAGACGAATGGCAGGCGTTTACCCGCCTCAATGCCAGCAATAAGGCCCCGTTCAGCGCATTTTTACGCCTTGAACACGGCGCCATCCTCAGCCTTTCGCCTGAGCGTTTTATTCACCTGGCTGACGGTATGATTCAGACCCGCCCGATAAAGGGCACCCTGCCGCGCCTTGCCGATGCCGACGCCGACCGTCAGCAGGCGGAGACGCTGGCGGCCTCGCCGAAAGATCGCGCTGAAAACCTGATGATTGTCGATCTGATGCGCAATGATATTGGCCGCGTCGCCGAGCCGGGCAGCGTGCGCGTGCCGGAGCTGTTCGTCGTGGAGCCATTCCCGGCGGTGCATCATCTGGTCAGCACCATCACCGCACGTCTGCCGGCCTCGCGAACCGCCTGCGATCTGCTCCGCGCCGCGTTTCCGGGCGGCTCCATTACCGGCGCGCCGAAGGTCCGGGCGATGGAGATCATCGACGAACTGGAACCGCATCGCCGCAACGCCTGGTGCGGCAGCATCGGCTATGTGAGTCTGTGCGGCACCATGGATACCAGCATCACTATTCGCACCCTGACGGCCTGCGACGGTAACCTGTACTGTTCCGCAGGCGGTGGCATTGTGGCCGACAGCCAGGCGGAGGCGGAATATCAGGAAACCTTTGATAAAGTGAATCGTATCCTGAAACAACTGGAGAACTCACGGTGAAGAAAGACAACCTGACGCTGGATGATTTTCTGTCGCGCTTTCAGCTTCTGCGGCCCCAGGTTAACCGCGCCACGCTGAATCAACGTCAGGCGGCGGTGCTGATCCCGGTCGTGCGTCGTGAGCAGCCGGGTCTGTTGCTTACCCAGCGCTCACCGCATATGCGAAAACACGCCGGTCAGGTTGCGTTCCCGGGCGGCGCGGTGGACAGCACCGATGCATCCCTGATTGCCGCCGCACTGCGCGAAGCGCATGAGGAAGTGGCGATCCCCCCGGAGGCGGTCGAGGTGATCGGCGTGCTGCCGCCAGTGGACAGCGTAACCGGTTTTCAGGTCACGCCGGTCGTTGGCATTATTCCGCCCGATCTTCAGTATCACGCCAGCGTCGATGAAGTTTCAGCGGTATTCGAAATGCCGCTGGAAGAGGCCCTTCGTCTGGGTCGCTATCACCCGCTGGATATTCACCGCCGCGGACACGATCATCGGGTCTGGCTGTCGTGGTATCAGCATTATTTTGTCTGGGGCATGACGGCAGGCATCATTCGTGAGCTGGCCCTGCAAATCGGCCTGAAGCCTTGACTATACTTTACATTCCACCCTTTTCTGGCAGGTTTGCGATCGGCGTCGCGCTATTAGCAAAACCATCGTTAACCATTAGTTTAATTCATGTGAATAGTTAAGCCGAGGTTGGTGTTCCCTCTTACACTATGCGCAGTTATAACATCGTTACTGGAACCCCAGTAACCCTGTCAGGAGTGTGAAAGTGATTAGTATATTCGACATGTTCAAAGTGGGGATTGGTCCATCTTCTTCCCACACTGTAGGGCCGATGAAGGCCGGTAAACAGTTCGTCGATGATCTGGTCGAAAAAGGATTACTGGAAAGCGTTACTCGTGTCGCCGTAGACGTTTACGGTTCACTGTCATTAACGGGTAAAGGCCACCACACCGATATCGCCATTATTATGGGTCTGGCGGGCAATATGCCGGACACAGTTGATATTGATGCCATTCCGGCATTTATCCGCGACGTGGAAACGCGCGGTCGTTTGCTGCTGGCTAACGGCCAGCACGAAGTGGACTTCCCGCAGGATGACGGGATGCGTTTTCGTAGCGACAACCTGCCGCTGCATGAAAACGGCATGACCATCCACGCCTGGAGTGGCGAAAAAGAGATCTACAGCAAAACTTACTACTCCATAGGCGGCGGCTTTATCGTTGACGAAGAACACTTTGGTAAAGAGAGCGCGGGCGACGTCAATGTGCCCTATCCGTTTAAATCGGCCACCGAGATGCTGGGCTACTGCAAAGAGACCGGTCTGTCCCTGTCAGGCATGGTGATGCAGAACGAACTGGCGCTGCACAGTAAGAAAGAGATCGAAGACTATTTTGCTAACGTGTGGCAAACCATGCGCGCCTGTATTGACCGCGGGATGAACACCGAAGGCGTTCTGCCTGGGCCACTGCGCGTACCGCGTCGTGCCTCTGCGCTGCGCCGCATGCTGGTCACTACCGACAAGTTCTCCAATGACCCAATGAACGTGGTCGACTGGGTGAACATGTTTGCTCTGGCGGTGAACGAAGAGAACGCCGCAGGGGGCCGCGTGGTGACCGCGCCAACCAACGGCGCGTGCGGTATCGTTCCGGCGGTGCTGGCCTATTACGATCACTTTATTGAGCCCGTGACGCCGGACATCTACATCCGTTATTTCCTCGCGGCAGGCGCTATCGGCGCGCTGTACAAGATGAATGCGTCCATCTCCGGCGCTGAAGTGGGCTGTCAGGGTGAAGTGGGCGTGGCCTGCTCCATGGCGGCAGCGGGTCTGGCGGAACTGCTGGGCGCAAGCCCTGAGCAGGTGTGCGTGGCGGCGGAAATCGGCATGGAGCACAACCTCGGCTTGACCTGTGACCCGGTTGCCGGTCAGGTGCAGGTGCCGTGCATTGAGCGTAACGCCATCGCCTCCGTCAAAGCGATCAACGCCTCGCGTATGGCGATGCGCCGTACCAGCGAGCCACGCGTGTCGCTGGATAAGGTTATTGAAACCATGTACGAAACCGGCAAGGACATGAACGCGAAGTACCGTGAGACCTCGCGCGGCGGTCTGGCCATTAAGGTGCAGTGCGACTAAGCCTTCCTTTCGCCCATCTGCAACGGATGGGCGAATTTTCCCCTCTCGTCTCGTCGCTTCACGTATTCCCCACTACACTGTCACTGTTGCGTCTGGCTTTTCCGGCCGGTGCTTAACAGGCGACCGTTCATGCAAACTGCACAAACGATCATTAAAGACTATCGCCGAAAACGCGTTACCGTCTGTGTCACGGTTGCGCTCGTTACGCTCGTCCTGACGCTGGGTATTCGCTTTATTTCACAGCGCAACATAAATCAGGATCGGATCCACGACTTTACCCACCACACCGTGCGTGCGCTTGATAAGGTGCTTCTTTCGTTAGAGGCCCAGCGGGAAACGCTACTTTCACTGGTTGGCATACCCTGTTCCGAAGCAAATCTGATCCTGCGAAAACAGGCGGCGATCCTCCAGACCGTACGCTCCATCGCCCTCATTCAAGACGGAATACTGTATTGCTCAAGCGTCTTTGGCAGCCGTAATGTGCCCGTCAGTGAGTTTGTGCCGGAGCTGCCGGTCAGTGAATCCAGGCTGTTGCTGCTGACCGATCGGTGGCTGGTAAAAGGCAGCCCGGTACTGATTCAGTGGTCTCCCCTCGCGAGCGACGGCAACGACGGGGTGATGGAGGTGGTGAATATCGATCTCATCACTAAAATGATTCTCGAGCCGCAGCGGCCGCAGATCACCGACGTTGTCCTGAGAGTAGGAGATAACTTCCTCCGCGACGGGCAACAGGTGACGACTACGCCGACCTTCGATGAAAACGCCTCCCTGCTGGAACAATCGTCACAGCATTACCCTTTCAGCGTCACGGTGAGTGGCCCCGGGCCTGGCGAAATGGCGTTAAAAAATCTGCCCACCCAGCTGCCGCTGGCGTTAATGCTCAGCTTACTGATGGGCTATATCGCCTGGCTCGCCACCGCGCGGCGCATCAGTTTCACCTGGGAAATCAATATGGGAATTGCGGCCAGGGAGTTTGAGCTCTTCTGCCAGCCGCTGGTGAATGCCCGCACCCGGGAATGCGTCGGCGTCGAGATCCTCCTGCGCTGGAACAACCCGCGTCAGGGATGGATTTCGCCCGATGTCTTTATCCCTCTGGCCGAAGAACATAACCTGATTGTTCCGCTTACCCGCTACGTCATCAGCGAAACGGTGCGGCAGATAGGCTATTTCCCGGCCTCGCGCGATTTCCATATCGGCATTAACGTGGCCGCCAGCCATTTTCGCCGCGCTGCGCTGATCCAGGATCTCAACCGCATCTGGTTTAACGCCAGCCCTGTTCAACAGTTGATCGTGGAGTTAACCGAACGCGATGCGTTGCTGGATGTGGATTACCGCATCGTGCGGGAGCTGCACCGCAAAGGGGTGAAACTTGCGATTGATGACTTTGGTACCGGCAACAGCTCACTTTCATGGCTAGAAAAACTGCATCCGGATGTGCTGAAAATTGATAAATCCTTCACCACCGCGATCGGCACCGACGCCGTGAACTCAACGGTAACGGATATTATTATTGCGCTGGGTCAGCGGCTGAATATTGAACTGGTTGCGGAAGGGGTGGAAACCGAGGAGCAGTCACGCTACCTGCGCCGTCACAGCGTACATATTTTGCAGGGGTACTTGTATGCGCGGCCAATGCCGCTGCGCGAGTTTCCGAAATGGCTGGCGGAAAGTCACTCTCCGCCAGCCCGCCACAACGGACACATCGTGCCCTTACTGCCGTTACGCTAGATAGCGTTACTCTTCTTCGTCGTGTGCAGAGTGCTCTTTAACAATACGCACCATATCAACGCGATAGTCGTTGGCTTCGACGATAGTAATTTGCAGCGGCGGCAGCTCCAGCACATCACCAATACGCGGGATCTGCCCGTTAACGGCAATCACCAGCCCCGCGACGGTGGCAATGTCTTCATCATCATTGACCACGTTTTCGACGCCCAGCGTGTGCGAGAGCGCGTGCAGGTCGGTGGTGCCTTTCACCAGCCAGCCGTCACCGTCGGCAACGATTTCCGGGGTTTCATCCGCATCAGGGAATTCACCGGCAATGGCTTCCAGCACGTCCAGCGGCGTCACCAGGCCCTGTACCACACCAAATTCATTGGTGACGATAACAAAGCTCCCGCGGGCACGACGCAATACGCCCAGCAGGTTGATCGGATCCAGCGTCTCCGGTACTACGATGGCGGGCGACGCGGCCGCTACGGCCTCGACGTTAACGCCCTCTTCCAGCGCCACCAGCATCTCTTTCGCGCGTACGACACCGATGATCTCATCCAGCTCACCCCGGCAGACCGGGAACAGACTGTGTGGCGAGGAGAGCAGCTGCTGACGAATTTCGTCGACGCTCAGGTTGGCGTCCACCCAGCTGATCTCACCGCGCGGCGTCATAATGCCGCGCAGGGAGCGGGAAGCCAGCGAAAGCACGCCGTTGATCATGTAGCGTTCTTCTTCCACAAACGCGCCTTCCGGCACCGGAACCGGGTTACGGTTCTCGTTATCAGCCTGCACGTTGACCTGACGACGTCCACCCATCAGTCGCAGAATCGCATCTGCGGTACGGGCTCGCAGCGGCTGATTCGACTGCTGCTTAATAAAGTTACGGCGCGCAATCTGGTTAAACAGCTCGATCAGAATCGAGAAGCCAATCGCGGCGTACAGGTAGCCTTTCGGAATATGGAAGCCAAACCCTTCTGCCACCAGGCTCAGACCAATCATCAGCAGGAAGCTCAGACACAGCACAACGACCGTCGGATGCTGGTTGACGAAACGCGTCAGCGGTTTTGACGCCAGCAGCATTACCGCCATCGCAATCACCACCGCCGCCATCATCACCGGCAGATGGTTCACCATGCCGACTGCCGTAATCACCGCATCCAGAGAGAAGACCGCATCAAGCACCACAATCTGGAGAACAACCACCCAGAAGCTGGCGTAACCCTTACCGTGGCCATCATCGTGCTGCCGGTTCTCCAGCCGTTCATGCAGCTCTGTTGTGGCTTTGAACAGCAGGAACAGGCCCCCCACCAGCATGATTAAATCGCGGCCGGAGAAGGTGAAATCCATGACGGTGAACAGCGGCTTCGTCAGGGTAACCATCCACGAGATCACAGACAGCAAGCCCAGACGCATGATCAGCGCCAGCGAGAGGCCGATCAGACGGGCTTTATCACGCTGTTTCGGCGGGAGCTTATCCGCGAGGATGGCGATAAACACCAGGTTATCAATACCGAGAACGATCTCCAGCACGACCAGCGTAAGCAAGCCTACCCAGATTGACGGGTCCATTAAGAATTCCATGACACGCTCCTGCTAAAGGAATGACAAAACGGTGCCCCGCTAATTTCGGGCATTTCAAAAGGAATGAGAGTCGATGCGTGGCGAAGATCGCCGATGAATAAGGCGCGGAGTGGCCTGGAAGATGACTGACGTCGGTGACGGTCCATATAGTGGGCTGTAGCCCTATACTCCTGAATAATTAAACGGACGCTAAACATATCAGAGACAATTGGTTTTTAGCAAAGATTTACGTTCCTTTGCAAACTTCTGTAACACACGCGGATTAACTTAAAGAAAAATCTGTAAGGCTTAGCTAAATTACGGATCTTCATCACATAAATTATTTTTTCACTATCTAAAATAATTCGCGGAAGTCTTAGTTTTTTGAACTCTAACCCTTATCTGAATCGATTCGGTTCGCCAATACGATTCTCAGTACGCCTGCCTGGCAGACGTATACATGATAATAAAAGGAGGTAGCAAGTGACCATTGCTATTGTCATAGGCACACATGGTTGGGCTGCGGAGCAGTTACTCAAAACGGCAGAAATGCTGTTGGGCGAGCAGGAAAACGTCGGCTGGATCGATTTCGTTCCCGGTGAAAATGCCGAGACGCTGATTGAAAAATACACTGCTCAGCTTGAGAAGCTGGATACCAGCAAAGGCGTGCTGTTTCTCGTGGATACATGGGGCGGCAGCCCGTTCAACGCTGCCAGCCGCATTGTCGTCGATAAAGAGCATTATGAAGTCGTCGCCGGGGTGAATATCCCGATGTTGGTGGAAACCTTCATGGCGCGTGACGACAACCCAGGTTTTGATGAACTGGTGGCACTGGCGGTGGAAACCGGTCGCGAAGGCGTGAAGGCGCTGAAAGCGCAGCCGGTTGAAAAACCGGCCCCTGCCCCTGCTGCACCAAGGGCGGCAGCACCGGCGAAGCCAATGGGTCAGAACGATTATATGGTTATCGGCCTTGCGCGTATTGATGACCGTCTGATCCACGGCCAGGTGGCAACACGCTGGACCAAAGAGACCAACGTACAACGCATCATCGTGGTCAGTGACGAAGTGGCCGCCGACACTGTCCGTAAAACCCTTCTTACCCAGGTTGCACCGCCGGGCGTCACCGCGCACGTCGTGGATGTCGCCAAAATGATCCGCGTTTACAACAACCCGAAATATGCGGGTGAGCGCGTGATGCTTCTCTTCACCAACCCGACAGACGTCGAACGCATTGTTGAAGGCGGCGTGAAAATCACCTCCGTTAACATTGGCGGTATGGCATTCCGTCAGGGCAAAACGCAGGTCAACAACGCGATTTCAGTGGATGCGAAAGATATCGAGGCCTTCAACAAACTGAATGCACGCGGTATCGAACTGGAAGCCCGTAAGGTTTCCACGGACCAGAAACTGAAAATGATGGATTTGATCGGCAAAGTGGGGAAATAAGCCCGGGCCGGTTTTTCATATAGAGCTTATGTAATAGGAGAAGTGCAATGGAGATTACTACTCTTCAGATTGTGCTGGTGTTCATCGTCGCATGTATTGCGGGTATGGAGTCCGTACTTGATGAATTTCAGTTCCACCGCCCTCTGGTGGCCTGTACGTTGATTGGCGCCGTTCTCGGTGACATGAAAACCGGTATCATCATCGGTGGTACTTTGGAAATGATCGCCCTCGGCTGGATGAACATCGGTGCGGCAGTTGCGCCAGATGCCGCGCTGGCGTCCATTATTTCAACCGTTCTGGTTATCGCTGGTCATCAGAGTATTGGTGCCGGTATCGCGCTGGCCATCCCGCTGGCCGCAGCGGGTCAGGTGCTGACCATTATCGTCCGTACTATTACCGTTGCCTTCCAGCACGCGGCGGATAAGGCGGCCGAAAACGGCAACCTCACCGCGCTCTCCTGGATCCACGTTTCTTCCCTGTTCCTGCAAGCGATGCGTATCGCAATCCCTGCGGTTATCGTGGCGATTTCTGTCGGTACCAGCGAAGTTCAGGGCATGCTGAATGCGATCCCTGAAGTGGTTACCAGCGGTCTGAATATCGCCGGGGGTATGATCGTGGTGGTCGGTTATGCGATGGTCATCAACATGATGCGCGCAGGCTACCTGATGCCATTCTTCTACCTTGGCTTCGTTACCGCTGCGTTCACCAACTTCAACCTGGTTGCGCTGGGTGTGATTGGTGCGGTGATGGCGATTCTTTATATCCAGCTCAGCCCGAAATACAACCGTGTCGCGGGTGCCCCTGCGCAGGCTGCTGGTAACAACGATCTCGATAACGAACTGGACTAACAGGTGAGCGAAATGGTTGATATGACAAAAACTACCACTGAGAAAAAACTCACTCCGGGTGATATTCGTGGCGTGTTCATCCGTTCTAACCTGTTTCAGGGTTCATGGAACTTCGAACGTATGCAGGCGCTCGGCTTCTGCTTCTCCATGGTGCCGGCCATCAAACGCCTGTATCCGGAAAACAACGAAGCACGCCGTCAGGCAATTAAGCGTCACCTGGAATTCTTCAACACCCATCCTTATGTTGCGGCGCCTGTTCTGGGCGTGACGCTGGCAATGGAAGAGCAGCGTGCGAACGGGGCTGAAATCGACGATGGTGCCATCAACGGTATCAAAGTTGGTCTGATGGGGCCGCTGGCAGGCGTGGGCGACCCGATCTTCTGGGGTACCGTGCGGCCGGTCTTTGCGGCGCTGGGCGCCGGGATCGCCATGAGCGGCAGCCTGCTCGGTCCTCTGCTGTTCTTCATCCTGTTCAACGCGGTGCGTCTGCTGACCCGTTACTACGGCGTGGCGTACGGTTATCGTAAAGGGGTGGATATCGTTAAGGATATGGGCGGCGGCTTCCTGCAAAAACTGACTGAGGGGGCGTCAATCCTCGGCCTGTTTGTAATGGGGGCGCTGGTTAACAAGTGGACGCACGTGAACATCCCGCTGGTGGTATCGACGATCACCGGTCAGGATGGTCAGACGCGCGTTACCACCGTGCAGACCATTCTGGACCAGCTGATGCCGGGCCTGGTACCGCTGCTGTTAACCTTCGCCTGTATGTGGCTGCTGCGTAAGAAAGTGAACCCGCTGTGGATCATCGTTGGCTTCTTCGTCATCGGTATCGCGGGCTACGCCGTCGGCTTGCTGGGTCTGTAATAAACTGCGTTACTGACCGGGGGCTTGCCCCCGGTCTTTTTATCTGGAGGATGAATGACTGTCACGGACACCGTACTGGTTTTGTTTATTGTTGCCCTTCTGGCTTACGCGATCTATGACGAGTTCATTATGCCTCGCCGCCACGGCGAGACGCTGCTGACCCTTCCCCTCTTACGCCGTGGACGCATTGATGCGTTTATCTTCGCCGGTCTGGTAGTCATCCTGATTTACAATAATGTGACCAGCCACGGCGCAATATTAACCACATGGTTATTATGTGCGCTGGCATTAATGGCGATTTACCTGTTCTGGATCCGCTCGCCAAAACTCATTTTTAAAAAACACGGATTCTTCTTCGCCAATGTCTGGATAGAATATAACCGTATTAAAGAGATGAATTTATCCGAAGACGGGGTTCTGGTGATGCAATTAGAACAACGCCGCCTGCTCATCCGGGTCAAAAATATTGATGACCTGGAAAAGATCTACAAATTACTCGTTAAAACTCAATGAGTTAATATTATAGCATCGGCTATATATTGCATTATTCTTAAACCAGCATTATAGCCGGTGCTATATCTCCTCTGTTAATTGCCTTATATTTGTTAACGATATTTTCACGCATAAATCTAAATGAAAATCGTTATCAACATAGTGGCTATATAAAGCCATCTTCGTTGTTGTTTTATATTCTCAAAATATGTTAAGGTTGCGCCCGTCGTTGGGGAGTAGCCGATTTCCTGCCTGCGGGAAATGTACGTGTCAACATACTCGTTGAAAAACGTGGCGCGTACGGATCGTTTTCAGCACACTTACTGTGCCAAAAGCGATCAGGCGAGACCATAGATACATCAACTGCTGTTTACTGGGGGCAGTGATGTGTCATATGGATATCCCCGGTCTGGACGCTCTTATGAATATCTCCGCTACGATCCTTCTGGCTTTTGGCATGTCCATGGACGCATTTGCCGCCTCTATTGGTAAAGGTGCCACCCTCCATAAACCTAAATTTTCCGACGCCCTGCGTACCGGTCTCATATTTGGTGCTATCGAAACGCTGACGCCGCTTATCGGCTGGGGTCTGGGGATGCTCGCCAGCCAGTTCGTGCTGGAGTGGAATCACTGGATTGCTTTCGTGCTGCTGGTGTTCCTCGGAGGACGCATGGTGATTGAAGGCTTTCGTGGTAACGGCGATGAAGATGATGCGCCGCTGCAACGCCACGGCTTCTGGCTTCTGGTGACAACCGCCATCGCAACCAGCCTGGATGCAATGGCCGTGGGTGTCGGTCTGGCGTTTTTGCAGGTCAATATTATCGCCACCGCGCTGGCGATTGGCTGCGCCACGCTGATCATGTCAACGCTGGGGATGATGGTGGGTCGGTTCATTGGCCCGCTGTTAGGCAAACGAGCCGAAATTCTGGGCGGTATCGTGTTGATCGGGATTGGTGCCCAAATCCTTTGGGCACACTTCGCGGGTTAACCTTCGCGCTGCCAGCAATGGATGCTGAAATCCGTCTGGCAGCGAAATTCTGTCTGCGCTGCCAGCGTTTCCCACACCTCTGGTTTTGCCCGCCATGCAAACGGCGTCATTTGCAGTAACGCCACGGCTTCACTTCCCTGCAACGTCATTTCATACGCTACCGACTGCGCCTGCTTTAACGCAAAGCCCGCCAGCTGTTCAGAGTGCGGCGCATGCAGGTGAACTTCATCATAGATCAGCCCTTTTAACTCCAGCAGATGACGCGGCCCTGGCGTGACGGTGATAACCCAGCCGCCGGGCTTAACGACGCGCGCCAGCTCCTCTGCCTTGCACGGCGCATAGATACGCACCACGGCGTCCATACTCGCTTCTTCAAACGGCAGGCGGTGGCTGGAGGCCACGCAGAACGTTACCGCTGAGTAGCGTTTTGCTGCCGCACGGATAGCCACTTTCGACACGTCCAGCCCGTAAGTTTCGGCGCCCTTCTCAGCCGCCACGTCAGCAAACGTGGCGGTGTAGTAACCTTCGCCGCAGCCGATATCCAGCATGGCGGATGCGCCTTCTGTCAGATATTGACGGAGTAAGGCGACAACGGCATCCCTGAGCGGTTGATAGTGCCCGGCATCGAGAAACGCCCGGCGCGCCTGCATCATCTCCGCGCTGTCACCCGGGTCCCGGGAGCGCTTGTGCTGTACCGGCAGAAGATTTACATAGCCCTCTTTCGCCCGGTCAAACTGATGTCCCTGTGGACAGATAAACGTTTTCTCCGCGCGCGTCAGCGGCGCGTGGCAAAGGGGACAACTGAAAGACATGACAGCTCCAGGCGTAAACCAAAAGGCGAAGTGTACCGCTATTCGCCAGGGTTATAAACGGCTGGGTGACGCATCACGATCAGATGGTCAGAATCTGCCGGCAGCCCGTCTGGCTTCACGTTTTCCAGGCGCAGGACGTTACCCATAATTTCGCTGAACACGGGCGCAGAAACGGCCCCGCCATAGTAGGCACCGTTTTGCGGATCGTTGATCACCACCACCAGCGCGAAACGGGGATCGCTGGCAGGCGCAACGCCTGCGGTATAGGCGACGTATTTATCCACATACTTACCATGTTCATCGATTTTTTTGGCCGTCCCGGTTTTTATCGCCACGCGATAGTTACGCACCGCCGCTTTGACCCCGCCACCGCCGGGTAACGCAACGCTCTCCATCATATGTTCCACCTCGTGAACAATTTCCTCGGGCATCACCCGCTTGCCAATCACCGGCGGGTCAATACGGGTGATGGACAGAGGCCGTTCAATGCCGTAGCTGCCGATGGTGGCATACACATGCGCCAGCTGGAGGGGGGTTACCATCAGGCCATACCCAAAGGCAAAGGTCGCCCGATCTAACTGACTCCAGAATTTTCGCTGCGGCAGTAAACCTGCGCTTTCTCCCGTTAAACCAAGCCCGGTACTCTCGCCAAAACCAAAGTTTTTATAGGTATCCAGTAACCGTTGCACGGGCATCGCCAGCGAAAGACGGGATACGCCTGTGTCGCTAGATTTTTGCAAAATCCCGGTCATCGTCAGCTCGGGGTAGTAGCCCACATCACGAATACGATGACCATCAATGGTGTAGGGATGCGTATCTATCACGCTGTCAGGCTGTACCAGCCCCTGCTGTAGCGCCGTCATCAGCACCAGAGGCTTAACGGTCGAGCCAGGTTCAAAGGTGTCGCTGATCGCGCGATTGCGAAAATCATCCAGCGTTGCCCCTTCCCGGTTGTTGGGGTTGAAGTCGGGGAAGCTCGCCATCGCCAGAATTTCGCCCGTTCGGATATTAATCAGCACCGACGCGCCTGACTCGGCTTTGTTCCACGCCACGGCATTATCCAGCGCGTCTTCGGTGATAGTTTGCAGGCGTTCATCGATACTAAGCTGGATATTATGTGCAGGTACGGGAGCCAGCTCCGTAAGGTTCTCCACCACATGTCCGTAGCGATCTTTCCTGACCAGCCGCACGCCTGCCTTCCCGGTAAGCTGCGTGTTAAAGCTTTTCTCGACGCCCTCAATGCCCTGACCATCAATATTGGTGAAGCCAATCAGGTTCGCCGCCACGTGCCCGGCAGGATAAAAGCGGCGGGACTCATCGCGAAGGTTGATACCGGGGAGACGCAGCTTATCGATCCACTTTGCCTGGGCGGGATCAACCTGACGGGCCAGGTAAATAAATCGCCCGTGCGGGTTACTGTTAATTCGCGATGCGAGCGTGCTCAGAGAAAGGTGTAAGGCATTTGCCAGGGCCTGCCAGCGCGAGTCATAACCGATCCCCCCTTTTTCCAGCACTGTTTTGGGATCGGCCCAGACGGCCTGGACAGGTACGCTCACCGCAAGGGGTCGCCCTTCACGGTCCACAATCATCCCACGCGGGGCGTCTATCGCCACTTCGCGCAGGGAGCGCATATCCTCCTGCTTCACCAGATTATCCGGTTTGATAATTTGCAGCCACGCCACGCGGCCCAGCAGAAACGCAAGGCTACAAAAGATAGCGAGACACAGAAGTGCAAAACGTGCCGGAGTAAAGTTTCCGGTGGTGGTTATTGTCTTTTTTTTCACCTTAACCCCAGGGCTGTTGATCAACGCCCTGATTTAACGGGAAAAGCAGATAATAAGGCGGGAAAACAATGCTAATAATCTCGCGGGTTTGCAACAAGATAATAACAGCGGAGGATTACGTAATATTTTGAAAAATAAGCGAATAAAAAAGCCCCGCATCGGCGAGGCTTATGTCTGAGATCGAAGCGCTGAGCGCTTCAGTCAGCAGTGATTCGATCAGATGGCAGTTACGTTAACCGCAGCTGGGCCTTTCTGGCCATCCTGAATTTCGAACTCAACGTTCTGGCCTTCAGCCAGAGTTTTGAAGCCGTTACCCTGGATTGCAGAGAAGTGTACGAACACGTCTTTGCTGCCGTCAGCAGGAGTAATGAAACCAAAACCTTTAGACTCGTTGAACCACTTAACTTGACCTTTAATCTTTGCCATTTGCAAAATTCCTTAGAGTGTTTTCTTAGCCCGCGGGCTTTGACATAGATAAAACTGAGACATTACTGCTTGAGGCACTAATATAAGGTTCGGCAGAGAAGCGGTATTCAACGACAACGTGTTTACTCAGGACTTCTTTACTGAAAATGCCACACATAAACAGAACTGTACCTCGTTTGACCCAAAACGTGTTATCACACACAACGTTTAATATGGCAAGCCATTTTTAAACGTGTCTCGATCCGCCGCACAAATTCAGACGTTACTCCATAACAATCTGCACAGTTATGCGAATTGTCAAATGAAGCGCCACCTGACCTCACTGCCCGCAGGGTGCGTTGACGCGCCCTGTAATCAAAGACTTTTTAAACATAGCTCAATCATTTCAAAGCGTCCATCCCAATCCCAGAATTTCTTTAAAGGAATGACTGAGTTAGAACATTTTGTGAAAAGTTATGCTGAAAACATTGCAACGCACCAACATGTGTCAGGGAATATACGATGTTAATTACATTTTGCTAACTGTATTAAAAACCACCATTTAATAAGTGTTATTCTGCACCAAAATAATGAAATTTTTATGACTCTGCCTCAAAACAAGGCAAGCAAAACGTTTCGATAAAAATAAAACACTTCAGGAAAGATAAAGCACACTATTTATTCAACGAAACTGAATTTGTTAAATAAGGATAAATATTCGCCAGTTTTCAGTGTGCTAAAACATGAGTTAACTGCTGCTTAATTAAATGCCGGGAAGTTGTGGGATGCATTTGATAAGGGAGGGGATTTACGCCGTACGTCAGGCCACCTCCCCGCTCCGGGCAGACTATCGTTCAGCTACCAGGCGAATGAAGTCTTCCTCGTCTTGTTGTTGAGCAACAGCGTCCTTCGGTACCGCTTTCTCCTCCGGCTCGTTGGCTTCGCACAAACGACGCAGCAGCGCAGTCTGCCGTTTCTGCTGATCGAGCAATGCTTCCAGCAGCTCAATCTGCTCGTTTGTGCGGGAGCTGGCGCGGTTAACGAAAAACCACAGCACCAGCCCAACGACCAGCACCACCAAAGACATTACCAGGGATGCAATGCTCAGCAGCCCCGAATTCAGTAACTCACCCATTTCACCACCTCAGTAAAAACCGCCATTTTACCACTGCCGCCGCGTAAGGACATCACTCAGCGTAAAAATGGTCTCTACCAGGGGATAAACTTATTGATTGAACAAATGCCGCTAAAGAACTGTACATCCTGATCGCACATCACATTGATAGTCTGCGTCCACAGCACCACGCATGCTATCAACACTATAATCAGAATTACCCAGCGTATTTTTTTCACTCCACACTCCGTCTTATGACCTGATACAGCCAGGTTATCACGGTTATCTTAAACAGGGGCTAACTGTACCTTCAACAGACGCTTTTCGGAATCGTGCACTTGTTTCACTGCGTAAAGCCGTTACGCTTACTCTATGACAACAAAGAAAAAAGAGGCAACGATGCGTTTACTTATTCGTACAGTAATTGTACTGGCCATTGTCTGGATCGGCCTGTTATTAAGTGGGTACGGCGTATTAATGGGGAGCAAAGAAAATGCCGCGGGTCTGGGTATCCAGTGTAAATATCTTACCGCCCAGGGGATAAGCACGGCTCAGTACATCCATTCCGACAGCGGGATCATCGGGTTAACCAACTGTCCTGTGCTGCGTAAATCATCTGTTGTGGTTGATAACGGTTAATCAGCGCTGAACTTCGCTTACAGAAACGCCGCAAAAGTGCGGCGTTTTTATTGGTGGCGTCGATCAGAACGGATAATCGTTATAGCCCATCTGCTCTGAAATTTTGCGCGCTGCGGTATGCAGAATCGCCACATATTCATGAAGACGCTCTTCAGAGAAACGCAGCGTTGGGAACGAAATGCTCAGGCCCGCAATGACAACGCCGAAGCGGTCAAACACCGGCACACCGATGCAACGCAACCCCTCTTCCTGCTCTTCGTTATCTTCCCCGTAACCCTGCTCACGCACTTTATCCAGCACGCTCAGCAGTTCTTCCGTACTGGTAATCGTGCGGTCGGTGCTGCGTTTGTACTCCACCCCGTCAAGGATTTGCTTCACCTCTTCGCGATCGCGCCAGGCCAGCAGTACTTTACCAATTGCGGTGCTGTACAGCGGGTTACGACGACCGATACGTGAATACATGCGCAGGTTGTACATAGAGTCAATTTTGTGGATGTAAACAATGCTGTCTTCATCCAGCGCACCGAGGTGAATTGTCTCTTTCGTCAGTCGTGAAAGTTCACGCATCTGAATGTCAGCGCTGCGGATCAGATCCACGTTCTGCAAGGCGCGGGCGCCCAGTTCAAACAGTTTCAGGGTCAGAGAATATTTTTCTGATTCTCCTTCCTGCGCGACATAACCCAATGATTTCATCGTCTGCAAAAAGCGATAAACGGTGCTTTTCGACATCATCACACGCTGCGACAACTCTGTAATACCAATTTCACGCTCTTCTCCGAGCGCCTGCAAGATACCAAACACCTTCAGCACGGAAGAAACAGAATCTGGCTGCTTATCCAAATCTGCGATTGCCATTTATCACCTCATGGAGAGTGTTTTATAAAAATCAGAACCGGTTTTTATTATAAATTCGTGTGATGCGTGCTGCAATCTATCTGGGTTTACTTCGTTACAAATCTGCGACATAAAACCGAAATAACGATGCTAAAATAGTTACTCTGAAAATAATTTCACGCTGAGTCATTCTTTCCCCATGCAAAAAAACGTTTCTGATGGCCTGCCCTTACCGCAGCGGTACGGGGCAATTGCCACTATTGTCATCGGTATTTCGATGGCTGTCCTTGACGGTGCGATTGCCAACGTGGCTCTTCCTACCATTGCCAAAGACCTTAATGCTTCGCCGGCAAGCTCCATCTGGATTGTGAACGCGTACCAGATAGCGATTGTGATTTCCCTTCTGTCACTCTCTTTCCTGGGCGATATGTTTGGTTATCGCCGGGTTTACCAGTGCGGGCTGGTGGTCTTTACCCTCACCTCGCTCTTCTGTGCCCTTTCAGATTCACTACACACCCTTACGCTGGCGCGTATCGCGCAGGGCTTTGGCGGCGCGGCGCTAATGAGCGTGAACACGGCCCTGATACGGCTTATTTATCCTCAACGCCACCTGGGGCGCGGCATGGGCATTAACTCCTTTATTGTGGCCGTGTCGTCCGCCGCCGGCCCAACGATTGCCGCCGCCATCCTGTCCGTTGCCTCGTGGCAGTGGTTGTTTGCCATTAACGTGCCGCTGGGCATTGTGGCGATCTTCTTCGCCCTGCGCTATCTTCCGGAAAATGGTCCGAAAAGTACCATGCCACGTTTCGATCTGCCCAGCGCCGTGATGAACGCGCTGACTTTTGGCCTGCTAATTACGGCGCTGAGCGGATTTGCGCAGGGACAGTCTCTGTCGCTCATTGCCGCAGAAATCGTTGCCATGCTTATCATCGGCTTTTTCTTTGTACGACGTCAGCTGGCGCTGCCCGTGCCGTTACTGCCGGTGGATTTGCTGCGTATTCCGCTGTTTTCGCTATCCATTTGTACCTCCATTTGCTCGTTCTGCGCCCAGATGCTGGCGCTGGTTGCGCTGCCGTTCTTTTTGCAGAGCGTGATTGGCCGTTCAGAAGTGGAGACAGGCTTGCTGCTCACGCCCTGGCCGCTGGCAACCATGGTGATGGCCCCGCTGGCCGGTTACCTTATTGAGCGCGTCCATGCCGGGCTTCTGGGGGCGATTGGGCTGGTTGTCATGGCGGTGGGACTGTTTTCGCTGGCGCTCCTGCCCGCCTCGCCGGGGGATCTGGATATTATCTGGCGCATGATCCTGTGCGGGGCCGGTTTTGGTCTGTTCCAGTCCCCTAATAACCACACGATTATCACCTCTGCCCCTCGTCATCGCAGCGGTGGCGCCAGCGGGATGCTGGGCACGGCAAGACTGTTAGGGCAAAGCACCGGGGCCGCACTGGTGGCGTTGATGTTTAACCTTGCCGGGCAGAATGCGACACACGTTGCGCTGATTACCGCAGGGACCCTGGCGACCCTCGCGGCTGTCATTAGCGGCCTTCGCGTCACCCAGCCAAAGGCGCAGGCATAAAAAAACCGGGCGGAGAATGGCTCCAGCCCGGTTCTTTTCAACCCGATTACGTTACTTCAGGTATTCGCCGCTACGCAGCGCTTCAATACGTTTATCCAGCGGCGGGTGAGACATAAACAGCTCGCTCAGCGACTTTGATTTGCCGTTGATGCAGAAGGCCATCATGCTGTTTGCTTCCTGCGGCTCGTAGCTGGTTTTCAGTCGTTGCAGCGCAGCAATCATCTTTTCACGACCCACCAGTTTCGCGGAACCGGCATCCGCGTGGAACTCACGATGACGGGAGAACCACATGGTAATGATGCTTGCCAGGATACCGAACACCAGCTCCAGCACCATTGAAACAGCAAAATAGATCAGCGGGTTGCCGTTGCTCTCTTCACCCTCATCACGGTTGCCACCCATAAACCCGGCAGCAATCTGTGCCAGAATACGAGAAATAAAGATAACGAAGGTGTTCACCACACCCTGGATCAGGGTCATGGTGACCATATCGCCATTGGCGATATGGCTGATCTCGTGAGCAATAACCGCTTCCGCTTCGTCACGACTCATGTTTTGCAGCAGACCGGTACTGACGGCCACCAGGGACGCGTCACGACGCGCACCGGTAGCAAACGCGTTAATATCCGGCGCGTGGTAGATGGCTACCTGCGGCATGGCAATGCCCGCCTGCCTTGACTGCTGAGCAACCGTGCTCATCAGCCACTGCTCCATATCGTTACGCGGTTGCTCAATAACTTCACCGCCCACAGATTTCAATGCCATCCACTTCGACATCAGCAGTGAAATGAAAGAGCCACCGAAACCAAACAGCAGCGCCATAATCAACAGACCCTGAACGCTGCTCGACTGAATTCCCGTCAGGCTTAGCACCAGCCCGAATACCACCATCACCGCCAGGTTGGTGAGCAGGAAGAGCGCGATTCGCATCATAATATTCTTTTAACCTCAGTTTAACAAAACGCACTATGCGATTACCCACATCGTATGGGTATTACGGCTATTTTCAAGCATCCAGACGGCGTAAGTCACCAGAAAGACACAACTTTACACAATTGGAAATCCGCCTGACGGAAGGAGGAGGTACATAAAGAAACAGGCACAATTTCTTGTGCCTGTTGGGGGATTATTTTGTCGGAGCAGGTTGCAGAGCGGGTTTCTCTTTTTCCAGCTTCGCGAGATCAAGCGCGATATGCACCGTCTCGTCCAGATACGGATCGGGCTCCTGGTAATCCTTAGGCAGATCGTCCAGTTTTTTGAGCAGAGGCTTGCCTTCACGTTTGAAGCGATCGTTGATACGCGCCAGACGTGTCGCGTCATCTTCATTGTTCTCTTTCTCACGCTGGGCATAGTTCAGAGACACAATGTTCCGTTTCGCTTTCAAAGCGTTGAAACGCGCGATGTCCTTCATGATGTACTGGAATTCCGGATCCTTCCCGATGCGATCGTTGTGATTTTTCAGCAGTTCCGGTCCGAACTGTTTCATATCACCCGATTTCACGAATGTCGCGGCATCAATGCTATCCCACGGCAGCGCGTTATCTTCAAACTTCTCGCCCGTTTCCGTCTCTTCGGTACCTGTCGGCATCATGATATCCGGCGTCACGCCTTTGCGCTGCGTACTGCCGCCGTTGACGCGGTAAAACTTCTGAATAGTGTACTGTACTGAGCCCAGCGCAGGCCACTCAGGGCGCAGCATCTGGTCGTAAATACGGTTCAGAGAGCGGTACTGCTGAACGGTGCCCTTGCCAAACGTCGGTTCGCCGACGATTAATGCCCGGCCGTAATCCTGCATGGCAGCAGCGAAGATTTCCGATGCAGAGGCGCTGAAGCGATCGACCAGCACCACCAGCGGCCCCTTATAGTAGACCACACCATCGGTATCGGCATCTTCACGCACTTTACCGTTGTTATCGCGCACCTGTACCACCGGGCCAGACGGGATAAACAGCCCGGAAAGCGAGACGGCCTCGGTCAATGCCCCGCCGCCGTTGCTGCGCAGGTCAATGATCACGCTGCTGACATTCTGCTTTTCAAGCTTCTGGAGCTGCACTTTCACATCATCGGTCAGGCCGACGTAGAAACCAGGGATATCCAGAACGCCAACCTTCTCTTTACCCACGGTTTTCACCGACATTTTCACCGCGCGATCTTCCAGACGGATACGCTCACGGGTCAGAGTAACGATACGGGTTTTGGTCCCCTTACCGGCTGGCAAGATCTCCAGGCGAACTTTGCTGCCCTTCGGCCCTTTGATCAGCGCAACAACGTCATCAAGACGCCAGCCAATCACGTCCACCATGCTCTTTCCGGTTTGACCCACACCGACAATACGGTCGCCTACGCTGATCGCTTTGCTTTTCGACGCAGGGCCACCGGCCACCATGGAGTTGATTACGGTGTAGTCATCGTCCATCTGAAGCACAGCACCGATACCTTCCAGAGACAGGCTCATTTCGGTATTGAACTGTTCGGTGTTACGTGGAGAGAGATAATTAGTGTGCGGATCAATTTCATGCGCAAACGCGGTCATCGCCAGCGAGAAAACATCTTCACTGTTGGTCTGCGCCAGACGACGAATAGCGAATTTGTATCGACGATTTAACGTCTCACGGATCTCTTTCTCGTCTTTGCCTGTAAGCTTGAGGCTCAGTTCGTCATATTTGACTTTTCCGTCCCACAGCGCATTCAGTTCAGCCTCGTCTTTCGGCCATGGCGCTTTGCTGCGGTCCAGATTAAAGGTGTCGTTGCCGGTGAAGTCCATCGGACGTTCCAGCACTTTCAGCGCGTATTGATAACGCTCAAAACGGCGCTTTTGCGATAAGTTGTACAGATCGTAGAACAGATCGAGCTTTCCGGAGCGCAGCTCATCACCCACTTCGGATTTGCGTTTAGCGAACTGTTCGACATCGCTGGCCAGCAGTACGTTATGGCTGTAATCCAGCAAGTTCAGATAACGGTCAAAGATTTTGGCCGAAAAGGCCTGATCGAGATCGAACTGACGATAGTGCGAACGAGTAAAGCGCGACGTCACGCGCTCACTCACCGTCGCGTGCTGAGTCTCTTCCTTGAGAACCGGAATTTGATCAACACGCGTAATATCGTCCACAGCGAAAGCATGGCCTGTTATAGCAAACAGGCCAGCCAGCGCGGTGAGCTTAAAAAAAGTGTTCATGCCAGGCTCGGCCTCCGTTTCAGAACAACAAGTGTTCTGCGCGTACAATCATTGACATACCAGAAGTCAGCTGTACACGAACGCCATCTTTGGTGATTTCCAGTACGGTGGCGTCCATCGCGTTGTTACCCGCTTTCACCTTCAGAGACTGACCTACGCTCAGCGCATTGATGTCAGAAACTGGGGTGTGGCGCGGCTCTTCGCGCGGCGCACGTGGGGCTTTAGCTGCGGGTTTGTCAGCACGCGGTTTGCGATCGTTATTTTCAGTACGACGCGGTGCCGGGCGCGGTTTACGCTCGCGACGAGGGGCGTCTTCCTGACCGTTTGCCGCTGCGGCTTCGCGTTTTTTCGCCTGCTGTTCCGCACGCTGTGCCTGCACGCGAGCTTTGGCTTCTTCAAGCTGCTTACGCGCATGTTCTACGTGCTGCTCGTCCAGCTCACCGCACGGGTTGCCGTCAAGGTCGACACGGGTCGCACCCGGCTTGATACCGTACAGGTAACGCCAGCTCGAGGTATAAAGGCGCAAGGCAGAACGAAGCTGCGTTTTGCTGAGGTTCATCTCCCCCTCAACGCGCGCGACCAGATCCTGAAAGATACCGACTTTCAGAGGACGCGCTTCACCTTCAGCGCTGAAGCACTGCGGGAAACGCTCGGCCAGAAATGCGATAACTTCTTTACTGCTATTCAACTTAGGTTGATTTTCCATGAAATTTCCTGATTACAACGGACGTTGCCAACAAGCGCAGGCATGAACAGGCGACATTATAATGACGCTATCAGTAAATGCTACGTTATCCGTTGATTATCCTGCGACGCTCGCAAAGAATTTATGATAATCGGTCTCTGCCAGAACATTTTCCAAGTTTGCGGCCAGCGCGCGCAGCCCCTGCTCATCCTCGGCAGTAAAGCGGCTGAAGACCGTGCTGTCGATATCCAGAACGCCAATAATCTGATTTTTAACCACCAGCGGCAGTACGATTTCAGAATTGCTGCTGGCATCGCAGGCAATGTGGCCGTCAAACGCATGAACATCTTCGACACGCTGAACCTGACGGGTCGCCACTGCGGTACCGCACACGCCACGACCTACCGGGATGCGTACGCAGGCGAGTTTACCCTGGAAAGGCCCCAGCACCAGCGTGTCACCTTCCAGCAGATAAAAGCCCGCCCAGTTCACGTCAGAAAGGCGTTCGAACAGTAACGCACTGGTATTTGCCAGAGTGGCTAAGAAACTGGTTTCCCCTGCCATTAATGCCTTAAAATCGCGATTCAGATCCGCGTAGAATTCTGTTTTGTTCATTATTCAATCACTTAGTTATCTTACATAGTTACCGCATAGCCTATTAAAATAAGCATTAAATGCGCTCATGCTCAAGATGAATCCGTTCATGAGTTATTATAACTTTCAACAATACTAATCTGTGTGCGACTGATGGCCCTAAAAACACCCCAAATTACGCCGACACGAAAGATCGTTGTCCGTACGGTAAGCCAGGCTCTGCCCCGTGCACATTATCAGCGTTGTCCCCAGTGCGATACGCTTTTTATGTTGCCGAAGATGAAATCGCACCAAAGTGCTTTTTGTCCATGCTGCGATGCCAAAATCCGCGATGGCCGGGACTGGTCATTGACGCGTCTGGCGGCAATGGCGGTCACCATGCTGCTGCTGATGCCCTTCGCCTGGACCGAGCCGCTGTTAAAGCTCTACCTGCTTGGCGTGCGTATTGACGCTAACGTGTTGCAGGGGATCTGGCAGATGACGCGCCAGGGCGATCCGCTTACGGCCGCCATGGTGCTGTTCTGCGTCGTCGGCGCGCCGTTGGTGCTGGTCGCGGCAATTGCCTACCTGTGGTTTGGCAACATTCTGGGGATGAACCTGCGCCCTGTCCTGCTCATGCTGGAAAAGCTCAAGGAGTGGGTGATGCTGGACATCTATCTGGTAGGCATTGGCGTGGCCTCCATCAAGGTGCAGGATTATGCGTTTTTACAACCCGGCATCGGCCTTTTCGCGTTTATTTCACTGGTCCTGCTGAGTATTTTGACCCTGATTCATCTCAATGTTGAACAGCTTTGGGAGCGATTTTACCCGCAGCGCCCCGCGACCCGGCCTGATGAAAACCTGCGCGTCTGCCTGGGCTGCCATTACACCGGTTTTCCGGATAAACGCGGGAGGTGCCCACGCTGCCACATTCCGTTAAGATTGCGACGCAACAACAGCCTGCAAAAGTGCTGGGCGGCGCTAATCGCCTCCCTGGTATTTTTGTTCCCGGCCAACATGCTGCCGATCTCCGTAATTTATGTGAACGGCGCCCGTCAGGAAGATACTATCCTTTCGGGGATTATCTCTCTGGCGCACAGTAACGTGGGGGTCGCCGCCATTGTTTTCATCGCCAGTATTCTGGTGCCCTTTACCAAAGTGGTGGTGATGTTTACGCTGCTTATCAGCATTCACTTTAAATGCGAACAAGGACTACGCACCCGCATCCTGCTTCTGCGATTTGTGACCTGGATTGGTCGCTGGTCGATGTTGGATCTGTTCGTGATTTCGCTGATGATGTCGCTCATCAATCGCGATCAGTTACTTGCTTTTACCATGGGACCCGCAGCTTTTTATTTCGGCTCTGCGGTGATATTGACTATTCTTGCAGTGGAATGGCTGGACAGCCGCTTACTTTGGGACGCACATGAGTCAGGAAACGCCCGCTTCGCCGACTGAAGCGAGAATTAAAACAAAACGCCGCATTTCGCCATTCTGGTTGCTGCCTGTTATCGCGCTGATGATCGCAGGCTGGCTTATCTGGACGAGCTATGAAGATCGCGGAAGTACCATCACGATTGATTTCCAGTCTGCGGACGGCATTGTCGCCGGACGTACCCCCGTTCGCTTCCAGGGGGTGGAAGTGGGTACCGTGCAGGATATTTCCCTTGGCAAAGGGCTGAACAAAATCCAGGTCCGGGCGAGCATTAAGTCTGATATGCAGGATGCCCTGCGTGCCGAAACGCAGTTCTGGCTGGTCACGCCTAAAGCCTCCCTGGCCGGCGTTTCCGGGCTGGATGCGCTTGTGGGCGGTAACTATATCGGCATGATGCCCGGCAAAGGTGAGCCACAGGATCACTTTGTTGCGCTGGATACCCAGCCGAAATATCGGCTGAATAACGGCGATTTGATGATCCATCTCCGCGCGCCGGATTTGGGCTCGCTGAACAGTGGTTCTCTGGTCTATTTCCGCAAAATTCCGGTAGGCCGCGTTTACGACTACGCCATTAACCCGAACAAAGATGGCGTGACCATTGATGTACTCATCGAGCGCCGTTTTACCAACCTGGTGAAAAAAGGCAGCCGCTTCTGGAACGTCTCAGGCGTCGATGCTGACCTGAGCTTAAGCGGTGCGAAAGTGAAGCTTGAGAGCCTGGCGGCGCTGGTGAATGGCGCTATCGCCTTCGACTCACCTGCTAACTCCAGCCCTGCCGCCGCAGAAGATACCTTTGGCCTGTACGCCGACCTGGCGCACAGCCAGCGCGGTGTCATCGTCAAGCTGACCCTGCCGGATGCCAAAGGCCTGAAAGCCGGTTCGACCCCGCTGATGTACCAGGGTTTAGAGGTCGGGCAACTGACAAAATTAACCCTCAATGCGGGCGGTTCCGTTACCGGCGAAATGACGGTGGATCCGAGTGTGGTGGATCTCCTGCGGGAAAAAACGCGCATTGAACTGCGTAATCCGAAGCTCTCCCTCAGCGACGCCAGCATCAGTTCTCTGCTGACGGGAAGCACCTTTGAGCTGATCCCTGGCGAAGGTGCGCCGAACAAAAACTTTGTTATCGCGCCGGCGGATAAAGCCCTGCTGCAAAAACCGGGCGTGTTGACGGTTACGCTGAATGCGCCGGAAAGCTACGGTATTGAAGCCGGGCAACCGCTGATCCTGCACGGTGTGCAGGTGGGCCAGGTCCTCGAACGTAAGCTGTCGGAAAAAGGGGTCTCCTTCTCCGCCGCCATCGATCCGCAGTACGGCAACCTGGTCCACGGCGACAGTAAATTTGTGGTTAACAGTCGGGTCGACGTGAAGGTGGGTCTGGACGGGGTTGAGTTCCTCGGCGCCAGCGCCAGTGAGTGGGTTAACGGCGGGATCCGCATTCTGCCGGGCAGCAAAGGTGCGCTGCGCGAAAGCTATCCGCTGTTCGCCAATCTGGACAAAGCCATTGAAAATAGCCTTGGCGACCTGCCAACCACCACGCTGACCTTAAGCGCTGAAACGCTGCCGGATGTCCAGGCAGGCTCCGTCGTGCTTTACCGTAAGTTTGAGGTGGGGGAAGTGATCACCGTTCGTCCTCGTGCGGACGCGTTTGATATCGAACTGCATATCAAGCCGGAGTACCGCAAGCTGCTCACGCCAAACAGCGTGTTCTGGGCTGAGGGTGGCGCGAAAGTGCAACTCAACGGCAGCGGGCTGACCGTACAGGCATCGCCTCTCTCCCGTGCCCTGCGCGGTGCGATCAGCTTCGATAACCTGAGCGGCGCGGGCGGCAACATTCGTAAAGGTGACAAGCGGATCCTCTTCCCGTCCGAAACCGCGGCGCGCGCGGTCGGGGGGCAAATTACCCTGCACACCTTTGATGCCGGTAAACTGGCTGAAGGCATGCCCATCCGCTATCTCGGCATTGATATCGGGCAGGTCCAGAAGCTGACGCTGATCACCGCACGCAACGAAGTGCAGGCGACCGCCGTGCTTTATCCGGAATATGTGCAGACGTTTGCCCGGGCAGGCTCGCGCTTCTCGGTGGTTACGCCGCAAATTTCTGCCGCAGGGGTTGAGCATCTCGACACCATACTTCAGCCGTACATTAACGTTGAACCGGGTCGCGGCAACGCGCGTCGTGAATTTGAGTTGCAGGAGGCCACCATCACCGACTCCCGTTATCTGGACGGTCTGAGCATTGTGGTTGAAGTGCCGGAAGCCGGTTCGCTGGGCATCGGTACGCCGGTCCTGTTCCGCGGCATTGAAGTAGGGACAGTAACAAGCCTGACGCTGGGTAATCTGTCCGATCGCGTGATGGTCGGCCTGCGCATCAGCCAGCGTTATCAGCATCTGGTGCGCAACAACTCGGTGTTCTGGCTCGCTTCAGGCTACTCGCTGGACTTCGGCCTGACCGGTGGCGTGGTCAAAACGGGGACCTTTAATCAGTTCATTCGCGGCGGCATTGCCTTCGCGACGCCGCCTGGCACGCCTCTGGCGCCTAAGGCGCAGGCAGGTAAACACTTCCTGCTGCTGGAAAGTGAACCGAAAGAGTGGCGCGAATGGGGAACGGCGCTGCCACGTTAATCTCGCAGGCTCCGGTGTCAACGCGCCGGAGCCTTTATGTTACACTGCGCACCTGAATGTTTCCCTGTGGTGTGCCCGTGGCTCAAAACTCCGTATTTCTTCCCGAACAATTCCTCGCACAGATGCGCGAGGCGCTTCCAGCTCATCTCTCTTTCGACGATTTCGTTGCCGCCTGCCAGCGCCCTTTGCGCCGGAGTATTCGCGTCAATACGCTGAAAATCAGCGTCGGGGCGTTTCTGGATCTCGTCTCCCCCTACGGCTGGCAATTAACGCCAGTGCCGTGGTGTGAAGAGGGTTTCTGGATCGAACGGGATGACGAGGAGAGCCTGCCGCTCGGCAGCACCGCCGAGCACCTGAGCGGGCTGTTTTATATTCAGGAAGCCAGCTCCATGCTGCCGGTTGCTGCGCTGTTTGCCGACGGGAACCAGCCTGAGCGGGTTATGGATGTCGCGGCGGCGCCGGGCTCTAAAACCACGCAGATTGCCGCCCGGATGAACAACCGCGGCGCGATCCTCGCCAACGAATTTTCCGCCAGCCGGGTTAAAGTCCTGCATGCCAATATCAGCCGCTGCGGGATCCACAACGTCGCGTTAACGCACTTCGATGGTCGCGTGTTTGGCGCTGCCCTGCCGGAAGGCTTTGATGCCATCCTGCTCGACGCGCCCTGCTCCGGCGAAGGCGTGGTGCGTAAAGATCCTGATGCGTTAAAAAACTGGTCCGTTGAAAGCAACCTGGAGATCGCCGCCACACAGCGCGAACTGATCGACAGCGCGTTTCATGCCCTGCGCCCAGGCGGGACGCTGGTTTACTCTACCTGCACGCTGAATCGCGATGAAAACGAGGACGTCTGCCTGTGGCTCAAGCAACGCTATGCGGATGCCGTCGAGTTTCTGCCGCTGGACACCCTCTTCGACTCGGCCAGTCATGCGGCCACCCCTGAAGGCTTCCTGCATGTCTTCCCGCAGATTTACGATTGCGAAGGCTTCTTTGTTGCCCGTCTGCGTAAAACCCGCGCCGTCGATCCCTTGCCTGCCCCTAAGTTTAAGGTCGGCAACTTCCCGTTCACGCCGGTCAAAGGCCGTGAGGCGGCACAGGCGCAAGCGGCTGCGAGCAAAGTCGGCCTGCACTGGGATGAGAGCCTGCGCCTCTGGATGCGTGACAAAGAGCTGTGGCTGTTCCCGGTCAACATCGAACCGCTGATTGGTAAGGTGCGTTTCTCCCGCCTCGGTATTCGCCTGGCGGAGATCCACAACAAAGGCTATCGCTGGCAGCACGAAGCGGTCATTGCGCTGGCCGGCAGTGAGAACACCTTTGCCCTGACGCATCAGGAAGCGGAAGAGTGGTATCGCGGTCGTGACGTTTACCCGGAAGACGGCCCGTCACAGGATGAAGTCATCGTGACGTATCAGGGCTATCCGCTGGGGCTGGCGAAAAAAGTCGGCTCGCGGCTGAAAAACAGCTATCCGCGCGAACTGGTACGCGATGGCCGCCTGTTTACTGGTAACAACCGCAGCGCCTGAAAAAAAGCGCATTTTTTTACTGGCGATTTCGCTCTCCTTGTCTAGGATCAAAAATGGGTGACTGTACTGGTCATACCAGATTTTGGGCAACAAGCCGGAGAGCATTATGACGAAAACCAGCGTACGCATTGGCGCTTTTGAAATCGACGACGCTGAATTGCGCGGCGAATCACAAGGCGAACGAACGTTAAGTATTCCCTGCAAATCCGATCCGGATTTGTGCATGCAGCTGGACGCCTGGGATGCAGATACCAGCGTCCCGGCGATCCTTGATGGGGAACATTCCGTTCTGTACCGTGAGCATTACGACAGTAAAACCGATGCCTGGGTCTTGCGTCTTGCCTGACCCAAAGAGAACCCGCCCGAAGGCGGGTTATTTATTACTGAAGCTGCGCCAGCGTCAGAAAGCCCCCGAATACTGCCCCCGTATCAATGTAGTGCAGATTGTTAAAATCGTAGCGTTTGTCCACAGGCGTATGTCCAAACCAGAAGTGATCCGCGCCGCTAATGCCCTGCCCTTTGCCCACCATAAAGCCCATTAACCGGTCGCGATCCCACAGCACGCGCTGGGCATCCACCGGCTTATGCCAGCCATATTCGGCGGAGGGATAATCCGCATGAGCAATCACGTTCAGACCGTTTTTGCAGGTTATTTCAATAATGTGCGGTAAGTCCCGACACGCATCGAGTAAACCCTTCGCCTGTTTTTGTTGAGCGTCCTTAAGCCCGGTAAACCAGTTACCGCCATTTATCGACCAGAGACTAAAATCATTATTTTCAAGCGCATCTAACGCCATTTGCTCGTGATTACCGCGTACCGCATAAAACCAGTTTTCCTGCATCAGCTGTAAACATTTTACGCTGTCAGGCCCGCGATCGATAATATCCCCCACCGAGATCAGCAGATCCGTATCAGGATTAAAATGCCGTCGTTTCAGCTCATCTATAAGCCACTGATAGCAACCATGAATATCGCTGACAACCCAGACATGACGCCAGTGTTCTCCCTCTATTTTCTGATACATAACGCCTCCTGTAAGAAGTATAGCTGCCACAGAAAATGTCATGAGCTGGCGTTGGATTTTGCGAATCCAAACAAACCATAAACCAGCCGGAAATAAAGATCGCTGCGCTATTAATCCCTTATTCCCTGGCCTTTAAAATAGAGCGGAATAAAAAGAGGGATTTTCACGTGTCAAACATACACCTGCAAAACGATGTTTTTTATCCGCATCGCACAAATATTATTTCTGAACTGGTGAGAGGAAAACGCGTTCCCGGCCCAATCTGGCACAAACGTGATTACCGGTTAAAGTTCCTACTGCGCTCGCTTTTATTCTGGTCCTCCACCCATCGCATGCTGGAGGCCCTGTCCGGGCGCGATGATTTCGACAGGCTGCTCACCTCTCAAATTACCTTGCCGAGCAAAACTCACCGCCAGTATCTGATGCGCGGCCTGAACTCAAACGATCGGGCCGATGCTATCGTCAGCCACTATCAGTGGATTGATAGTCTGAAAAACATCGCCCTCGCCCACGCGCTGACCAGCCCGCAAGAGGTGCCGGTTGTCCGGTTCGAGGCAAAAAACGGCGAAATCTATACCGTCCACGCCTCGTCCGCAGGTAAGGCCGAACGCGAAGGCGAAAGCACGCTTTGGCTGCACGACAATGACAATACGCTGCTTGCCAGCCTGACGTTCTGTGTCGCACGCAGTAACGGCCGTACGGTGCTGGTGATCGGCGGCCTTCAGGGTCCACGTCGTCATGTTTCACGGGAGGTGATTAAGCAGGCTACCCGTGCCTGCCATGGGCTTTTCCCGAAACGCGTGCTGATGGAGGTGATCTTCCAGCTTGCCTCACGCTCGAACATTAGCGCGATTTTTGCCGTCAGCGATGAAGGCCATGTTTTCCGCGCGCTGCGCTACCGTCTGAGCAAAGGCCGTCATTTTCACGCCAGCTACGACGAGTTCTGGGAAGGCCTGAACGGAAAGAAACTCTCCCCCTTCTGCTGGCAGTTGCCGCTCCAGATGGAGCGTAAAGCGCTGGAGGAGATTGCCAGCAAAAAACGCGCCGAATACCGTCGCCGCTTTGCGTTACTTGATGATATTGCGGCTTGCGTACAAGCGCGTATCGATCCCGCAGTGGTCACAGGCAAAAAACAAACAAAAATTTAACAAAACAGCCAAAAAGGACTGGACTTACGCCTGCCGGGTTGTGGTATGTTTGAAGCAGGCGCACAGGAAGTGAACCTTCTGCTGAGACGAAAACCGGATTTTATCGTTTATTTTCAAGAAGATAAAAAGAGACCGAATACGATTCCTGTATTCGGTCCAGGGAAATGGCTCTTGGGAGAGAGCCGTGCGCTAAAAGTTGGCATTAATGCAGGCTCAATCGCCTTGCCCTTTAAGAATAGATGACGACGTCAGGTTTTCCAGTCCACAGCAAAAGTGGTCTGAAAAAAAGCGTCAGAACATCACTAAATGTGAAAAACCGCAGAGCTTTTACAAGCACCTGCGGTTTTTTTTACTGGAAACCTGACGGCTGGCAGAGCTTTTCAGCGCGCTCAATAAACGGTGCCAGACTCTTCTTCTGCCCGGGGTTTGCCGGGTCATCTAC
The DNA here is from genome assembly GCF_049237125.1 of Enterobacter cloacae complex sp. GYL001. Classification (NCBI taxonomy): domain Bacteria; kingdom Pseudomonadati; phylum Pseudomonadota; class Gammaproteobacteria; order Enterobacterales; family Enterobacteriaceae; genus Enterobacter; species Enterobacter cloacae complex sp. GYL001. The sequence continues at coordinate 188,687 of NZ_JBMKGW010000003.1, forward strand.
CTGGATCACGCTGACAGGCTGTCCGTTACTTTTCCCGCTGGCAACCTGCTGCTCCGCCACGTCATTTAACGGATACTGCACGAGCGTACTGGGATTGATGACATACAGCGCGTTACCGGGACGGCAGGTAAGCATGACTTCTTCACGATTAAATGCCCAGTTGTCCTTACCCACTTCAAACCGGCTGACAGTGATGACCTGCGGCGCGGCTAACGCACTGCTGGCACAGGTGAGAAGTAAAAGAGAAAGCAGTGTCTTTTTCATATGTTATTTAACCTTGTCAGAAGGGTTCCCAGGTCGCGAACAGGCTGACGGCCGCCAGTACCAGCGCGCCCAGCACCACCTCTGCCTGTGTCATCCTGATAAAAATCTGTTGTTCCCGCCCGGCCTCCGGGCGAAAGCGTGGCACAAGAAAATACCGATTCGCCAGCGCAATTGCCACCATCATCATGACCAGCGCACATTTGAACAACAACAGCTGGACATAAGGCGCCTGCCACGGCACGTTTATGCCAACAATAAAGAGCGTATTGATTATCCCGGTCAGCAGCACGCCTGCCACGGCGTAATGCCCCACGCGGGAGAAGCGCATCATGGTAAAGATAGCGGCTGGCTGCCAGCGGCCTTTCGCCAGACGCATACAAAACAGCAGCGGCAGTAAACCACCCACCCAGGTCGCGGCGCAGAGCAGGTGAAGCGCATGGTTGAGACGATGCAACGCTCCCGGTGCGCCACCGTTCATCGCGGCATGTCCCACGCCCGCCAGCAGCACCAGCTGCCCCATCGCGAGCAGTAACAGCCGAGAGCCTTTTTGCGGGATAAGCCATGCAGCGCCCGCCGTCACAGCGGCCAGTACCATTTGCCACAACCAGACGCCGCCAAATTGCGTTCCCAGCACGCTGCGCCAGACCGCCGGACGAATGACATCGCCCCAGCCGTTGCCCATCAACCCACTTTGCAGGCCAAACATCAGCAGAGCCGCTATCAGGCTGATTAAGGCCGCGAGTTTCTGCTGCCGCTGGAAACGCCGGGCCATGAGGCGCTGCAACGAAGACGGCGCAAACCAGACGCTGTAAAGCGCGTTGCCGAAAAGCAGCATCAGCGCAGCAAAATGGATAAAGCGTAACGCGACGTAGCTCAGGGTCAGCATGCTATTTCACGCTAAAGTGATAGCTGCCTTTGGTTTTGTGGCCATCCACGGAGACCACATGCCAGTCCACCGTGTAGGTGCCGGACGTCAACGGTTTCTCAAGAGGAACAATCAGCTTTGCGTTATCCTTCTCGTCACGCTTCACCGCGCCGGTCTGGATCTTGTGCTGCTGCGCGTCCGTCACCACCACGCCGCTGAAGGCAGGCTCAATGCCTTCCGAGAAGTTCAGGGTAATGACCTCTGGTGCCACCGCAACGGTATTTTCCTGCGGGGATTGCTGCTTAAGATGCGCATGGGCCAGAACTGAGGGCGTGATGGCTGAAGAGAGCAGAAATGCCAGCGCGCACGCGACACGGGAAGGGGTAAAATGCATCACAATCATTCCTTTTCGTTATGCCTGAATGCTAAAGAATAACTCTGTATAATTAACGAGTCGAGGAACATCCTTTGCTCCCTTGTCATCGTTGAACAATCGCGGTAACGTTGCCGCCGCAGAAAAAGGAGAAGGAAATGAACGTTAACCTGGCCGCCCTTCCTCAGGACGAGATGGACAAAGTGAATGTCGATCTCGCCGCCGCGGGGGTCGCATTCAAAGAGCGTTACAACATGCCCGTCGTGGCTGAAGTGGTAGAGCGTGAACAACCCGCGCATCTGCGCGACTGGTTTCGCGAACGTCTCATTGCGCATCGCCTCGCCTCCGTCAATCTCTCGCGCCTGCCGTACGAACCTAAAGTTAAATAAGCTTAACGTCTCGTTACACTTCCTTACGCGTTATGTGGCAGGATAAGAAAACCCTGATAAATTTAGGTGTAATCTTAAAATCCCAGCGACTTAGTGTATAAGGAAGTCACGATGTCACGATGGAATATTGCCGCGGCTCAGTATGCCCCGCGGCACAACTGTGTTGATGAGCACGTAAAACATCACCTGCACTTTATTGCCGAGGCTGCATGGCATGGGTGCGATTTGATCGTCTTTCCGGAGCTTTCGCTTACCGGCCCAGGCGGAACATCCTTACCCCCACCCCCTGACGATTTGCAGCTTGCCCCCCTCCTTCACGCCGCCCAGTCACGTTTCATCACGGTGATTGCTGGTATTACGCTCCAGCAACACGGCCAGCCCCAGAAAGGACTCGCGCTTTTCACCCCTAACCTGTCGACCATTCGGCGTTATCCGCAGGGCAACGGTGCGGGTGTTATTCCTGGCGATAAACGGTTAACCATCGTGGATAACCAGGCTGACGCCCCGGAACTGGACCCGGAGGCAACGCTGTTCACCAGCAGCCTGGCCGTGGGCGAGCATCGCTGGCGGCAATCCATCGGTTCGTTACAACGCTTCGCGCACAAGTACGCCATCGCGGTATTAATGGCGAACGCGCGCGGCGGTAGCGCGTTATGGGATGAAAAAGGTCAGCTGATCGTACGTGCCGATAAGGGAGAACTGCTGCTAACCGGTTCTTTAGGCCAACAGGGTTGGCAAGGCGATATCATTCCATTAGGCTAGGCATTTTTGGATCAGGAGCGATCAATGCTGCGCGTTATCGATACCGAAACCTGTGATTTGCAGGGTGGAATTGTGGAAGTCGCTTCTGTCGACGTGATTGACGGAAAGATAGTCAACCCCATGAGCCATCTGGTGCGCCCGGATCGTCCCATCAGTGCGCAGGCGATGGCGATACATCGTATTACGGAATCGATGGTGGCGGATAAGCCGTGGATTGAAGAGATCATCCCTCTTTACCACGGTAGCCAGTGGTATGTGGCCCATAACGCCAGCTTTGACCGCCGCGTGCTGCCGGAGATGCCCGGCGAATGGATTTGCACTATGAAGCTGGCGCGCCGTCTGTGGCCGGGGATCAAATACAGCAATATGGCGCTGTATAAGTCGCGCAAACTCAGCGTACGGACGCCGGAAGGGCTGCATCATCACCGCGCTCTTTACGACTGCTACATCACCGCAGCGCTCCTGATTGATATCATGAATACTTCCGGCTGGACGCCAGACGATATGGCGACCATTACCGGGCGCCCCGCGCTACTGACCACCTTTACGTTCGGAAAATATCGCGGGAAGCCAGTATCGGAAGTGGCGGACAAAGATCCGGGCTATCTGCGCTGGCTGTACAACAACCTCGACAGAATGAGCCCGGAACTGCGCCTGACGCTGAAGCATTATTTAGGCGAAGCCTGAGTCCCCGCCCGGCCTGGCAGCGTATCCTGCGCCAGGCCAATCAAAAAGGCGTACTCCAGCGCCACCCCTTCATAGGATTTAAATCGCCCTGATTTCCCTCCGTGCCCCGAGTCCATATCGGTACACAGCAGCAGCAAATTATCGTCAGTTTTCAGCTCACGCAACTTCGCCACCCATTTCGCGGGCTCCCAGAACTGTACCTGAGAATCGTGCAGGCCGGTGGTCACCAGCATATGCGGATAGGCTTTCGCCTCGACGTTATCGTACGGGCTGTACTCTTTCATGTAGCGATAATAGGTTTCATCCTGCGGGTTCCCCCACTCCTCAAACTCCCCGGTGGTCAGTGGAATGGACTCATCCAGCATGGTCGTCACCACGTCCACAAACGGCACCTGGGCGATAACGCCTTTAAACAGTTCAGGCCGCTGGTTGATCACGGCGCCCATAAGCATGCCCCCGGCGCTGCCCCCCATGCCAAAGCAGAGCTGCGGATCGCCATAACCCTGCGCGATCAGCGCATCGCAAACATCAAGGTAGTCATTAAAGGTATTTTTCTTTTTGAGAAATTTTCCGTCTTCATACCAGTGCTGACCCAGCTCGCCGCCGCCGCGAATATGGGCAATCGCATAAACAAAACCGCGGTCGAGCAGGCTCAGCCTGCTGCTGCTGAAATCGGCGTCCATGCTGGATCCATAGGAGCCATAGCCATAGACGAGGATGGGGTTTTTACCTTTGTTGAAGTGCGCCTTGTGATAGACGAGCGACACTGGGACTTCAACGCCGTCGCGTGCGGTCACCCACAGGTGCTCACTGCGATAATTTTCCGACTCAAAACCCCGGACCTCAGCCTGTTTAATCACCTGACGCTGCCCGGTGTCCATATCCAGTTCAAACAACGTATCCGGGGTGGTCATCGACGAATAGCCGTACCGCAGGCGGGACGATTCCGGTTCCGGGTTAAAGCCGATCCACGTTACGTAAGCCGGGTCATCGAACGCAATGCCCACCACTTCGCGGGTTTTGCGGTTGATTTGGCGGATACTGGTCAGTCCGCGCTGACGCTCTTCCACCACCAGCCAGTCGGTAAACAGGGTGAACCCCTCCAGCATCACCTGATCGCGCGCGGGAATTAACACTTCCCATTTGCGTTCATCGCGCACTTTGGTTTTATAAAGGCCAAAGTTTTTGCCCTCGCGGTTCGAACGCAGGTAAAAGCTGTGCTGGAAGTGATCCAGGCTGTACTCATGATCTTTACGGCGCGGCAGGAAGCACAGAGGCTGCGCATCCGGCAGCTCTGCATCCAGCAGCAGCACTTCTGAGGTGGTGGCGCTGGAGAGGAAAATGATCACGTAGTGGCGAGACGACGTTTTGTGCAGGCTGACATAGAACGTCTCGTCTTTTTCCTCATACACCAGTTCATCGTCGGCGGAATCGGTCCCCACCGTATGACGCCAGACCTGATAAGGCAGCAGCGTTGAGACATGCTTTTTAACGTAGTAGACCGTTTCTGAATCGTTACCCCAGACGAAATCGGGGGAGACATTATCCAGCATTTCGGGATACCAGTTTCCCGTTTCAAGATTGCGGAAACGCAAACCGTACTGGCGGCGGGAGAGGTAATCCTCAGCCAGCGCCATAATGGCGTTATCGGGGGAAATGGACATGCCGCCCAGCGTATAAAACTCACTGTGGGCAGCACGTTTGTTTGCATCCAGCAAGATCTCCCATTCATCCCACTCGGCGCTCAGCACAGACTGGCGCTGGTAGATGGGATATTCGTTTCCCGGCTCATAAATATGGCGATAGCGATAACCGTTTTTGCACCACGGGGCAGAGACATCACGCTGGGGGATACGCTGCACCATTTCCTTCAGAAGTTGATCCTGAAGCGCCTGCTGGCTGGCCATGACCTGGCGGCCATAGTCGTTTTCCTCGTGCAGATAGTCCAGCACCTCTGGCCGGGAACGAGAATCGTCCCGCAGCCAGTAGTAGTTATCGATACGCGTATCGCCATGCGTGGTGATCGCATAAGGAGTACGTCGGGCTTTTGGAGGCATGGCATTCTTACTTTTTCGTTTTACATCCTATAAGGTTGGCAAAACACGCGTATGATGCAAGCGAAACATGGCCTTCTAGCCCACGAGGGTCTGCTTCTGCTGCTGAATATCCTGCTCAATTCCCTCACGAACGTCCTGTGGGATCTTCAGCGCATCGCCCAGGGCGTTCAGGTAGCTGCGCTCCATAAAGTGATCGATATCGATGGCGGCACAGCTCAGAAAATAGAGTTCCAGCGCCTCTTCTTCGTTTTTCACGCTTTGCGCCAGACGCTGCGGATCAAGCGGCTGTTCGATGGCCTGCGCCACCAGCGCCCTGCCCTGCTCCTCAACGCCCGCTTCCCGCATCTGCTGTTCAATTGCGGCACGTTCACTGGCATCAATATGCCCGTCGCTCTTGGCCGCAAAGACCAGGGCGAGGATCAACCGCTCGGTGCGTAAATCTAACGGCGATACCTGCTTCCCGTACTGCGGTTCATCCTGATGCGCGCTGCGCACCTTGTCTTTGTATTTGTTCCATAAGACGGAGCCTGCAATAGCCCCTCCGCCCGCCAGCAGCGCGCCGGTACCGTATTTGGTAAGCAGTTTCCGCGATGATTTATTGGCAACCAGCAAACCGGCCAGCCCGCCGAGCGCACCCGGCACCAGCAGCTTGCTCAGACCCTGCTCGCCGGACGACGAGCCTTTTTGTCCCAACAGGGATTGCAGTTGATTCATCCAGCCTGACATATTTTTCCTCACGTAACAGTGCGTAACCTTCACAGCCTAAGCGAGCGGGTGTCAGGAAATGTCTGTCAGTACTAAAGAAGCGCAAATTTCCCTGCTGTCCGGTTATCCCCATACAAGACAGACGCAAACGTTTTCGTTTATACTGCCCGCATCTTTTTCAGGGGGATTTTTATGACTCGTTTAGGAACCGCGCTGCGTCCCGCCGCGACGCGCGTCATGCTGTTGGGATCGGGTGAACTGGGTAAAGAAGTGGCCATTGAATGCCAGCGTTTAGGTGTGGAAGTGATTGCGGTGGACCGTTACGCGAATGCGCCCGCCATGCACGTCGCGCATCGCTCGCACGTCATCGATATGCTTGACGGTAATGCGCTGCGGGGGTTAATTGCCGACGAAAAACCGGATTTCGTGGTACCTGAAATTGAGGCCATTGCCACTGAGATGTTGATTGCCCTTGAACAGGAAGGCCAGCGCGTGGTGCCCTGCGCCACTGCGGCAAAACTGACCATGAACCGGGAAGGCATTCGTCGCCTGGCGGCAGAAGAATTACAGCTCCCGACCTCCAGCTACCGTTTTGCCGGGGATAAAGCTGCGTTTCTCCAGGCCGTAGAGGAGATTGGCTACCCGTGCATCATTAAGCCGGTAATGAGCTCCTCCGGCAAAGGGCAGAGCTTTATCCGCGACAGCAGCACGCTGGACAACGCCTGGGACTATGCCCAGCAGGGTGGCCGTGCCGGGGCCGGGCGCGTCATCGTGGAAGGCGTGGTGAAGTTTGATTTTGAAATTACCCTGCTCACCGTCAGCGCCGTGGATGGCGTTTATTTCTGCGACCCGATTGGTCATCGCCAGGAAGACGGCGATTATCGCGAATCCTGGCAGCCGCAGCAGATGAGCGCGCTGGCGCTGGCACGCGCAAAGGAGATCGCCCGCAAGACGGTGCTGGCGCTGGACGGCTACGGCCTGTTCGGCGTGGAATTGTTTGTTTGCGGCGACGAGGTGATCTTCAGCGAAGTCTCCCCTCGTCCGCACGATACCGGGATGGTTACGCTGATTTCACAGGATCTCTCCGAGTTCGCGCTGCACGTACGCGCTTTCCTCGGCCTGCCGGTTGGCGGCATCCGTCAGTACGGCCCGGCAGCCTCGGCGGTGATCCTGCCGCAGCTGACCAGCCAGAATGTCACCTTTGATAACGTCGAAGGTGCGGTTGGCGCAGGCTTGCAGGTCCGGCTGTTCGGCAAACCGGAGATCGACGGAAGCCGTCGTCTGGGCGTGGCATTAGCGACCGGGGAAAATGTGGACGAAGCCGTCGCGAGAGCAAAAAGAGCAGCTGCGAACGTCAGCGTAGCAGGATAAAAAAACGGGCCGAAAGGCCCGTTTTAACTGTCTGGCTGGCCGGGTTAGGCGCAGCCGACACCCGGCAAACAAACTTACTGTTTCGCGCCTTCTACCGCTTCGCGAGCCAGTTTAGTGATGCGATCCCAGTCGCCTGCTTCCAGCGCATCCGCCGGAACCAGCCAGGAGCCGCCGATGCACAGCACGCTTTTCAGCGCCAGATAGTCACGGTAGTTGGCCGGAGAGATGCCGCCCGTTGGGCAGAAACGCAACTGAGAGAATGGGCCCGCAATGGCCTGCAACGCTTTGGTGCCGCCGTTCGCTTCAGCCGGGAAGAATTTGAACTCTTTCAGGCCGTAGTCCATGCCCAGCATCAGTTCAGAAACGGTGCTGATACCCGGGATCAGCGGAATAGAACCTTCGGTTGCGGCTTTCAGCAGCGGCTCAGTCAGCCCCGGGCTGATGGCAAACTGTGCGCCCGCTTCGGTCACTTCCGCCAGCTGCTGCGCATTCAGAACCGTACCGGCACCAATGATCGCTTCCGGCACTTCTTTGGCGATAGCACGGATCGCATCCATCGCACAGGCGGTACGCAGGGTCACTTCCAGAACGCGAACGCCACCCGCAACCAGTGCCTTCGCCATTGGGACAGCGTGCTCCAGTTTGTTTACCACAATAACCGGCACGACAGGGCCAGTGGTCAGGATTGCTTCTGCACTTGTTTTCCAGTTTTTCATCAGAGTTTTCTCTCGCCAGATCGTTAAAATCAAGTCGTCTTAAAACGTAATACAGGTTGCGCCCTGCTCCGCACCGGAGAGTTTCTCACGCAACGCACCAAACATTTCGCGTCCGGTACCCACGCGTGACGCGCTCAGGTCAGGAATATGTGGCTGACGCGCCGCCAGCTCTGCTTCATCCACCAGCAGGGTTAACTCGCCTGTCTGACCGTTAACGCGGATCATGTCACCATCACGCACTTTCGCCAGCAGGCCGCCGTCGTAGGCTTCCGGGGTGACATGAATCGCTGAAGGCACTTTACCGGATGCCCCTGAAAGGCGTCCATCGGTTACCAGTGCAATTTTGAAACGGCGGTCCAATAATACACCAAGCGGCGGCATAAGTTTATGTAATTCTGGCATCCCGTTCGCTTTTGGTCCCTGATGACGCACCACGACCACACAGTCTTTATCAAGCAGACCCGCGTCAAAGGCAGGTAAAACGTCGTGCTGGCTTTCAAACACCACCGCCGGGGCTTCGATAACCTGATTCTCTTCCGGCACGGCAGAGGTTTTCATCACGGCACGTCCAAGGTTACCGCTCAGCACTTTGGTGCCGCCGTGAGGAGAGAACGGCTGTTCGAAGGTTGCGATAACCTGAGGATCGAGCGAGTCGCTCGCCCCTTCGCGCCAGTCCAGCTCACCGTTGTTCAGCCAGGGTTCAAGGGTATAGCGATGCAGGCCAAAGCCCGCCACCGTGTTGACATCCTCATGCAGCAGGCCGCCTTTCAGCAGCTCGCGCATCAGCACCGGCACGCCGCCCGCGGCCTGGAAGTGGTTGATGTCCGCCGGACCGTTCGGGTACAGACGCGCCATCAGCGGTACCACGGAGGAGATATCGGAGAAGTCATCCCAGTTGATCAGAATGCCCGCCGCGCGCGCCATCGCGACAAGGTGCATGGTATGGTTGGTTGAACCGCCGGTCGCCAGCAGGGCGACAATCCCGTTTACGATGACTTTTTCATCCACCATTTTGCCCATTGGCATCCACTCGTTGCCGTTACCGGTCAGGCGCGTCACCTGACGGGCTGCGGCTTCGGTCAGCGCTTTACGCAGTGGCGCATCCGGCTGGATGAACGACGAGCCCGGCAGCTGCATACCCATAAACTCCACCACCATCTGGTTGGTGTTGGCCGTACCGTAGAACGTACAGGTGCCCGGCGCATGATAGGACGCGGCTTCCGCTTCCAGCAGTGCCTGACGGTCCGCTTTTCCTTCGGCATACAGCTGGCGGATACGGACTTTTTCCTTGTTTGGCAGACCGCTAGCCATCGGGCCTGACGGCACAAAAATCGCTGGCAGATGGCCAAACGACAGCGCGGCCATCACCAGCCCCGGGACGATTTTGTCGCACACGCCCAGATAGAGCGCGCCATCAAACATGTTGTGAGAGAGGCCCACTGCCGCCGACATGGCGATCACTTCGCGGCTCAGCAAGGACAGCTCCATACCGTCCTGGCCCTGGGTTACGCCATCACACATGGCCGGCACGCCGCCTGCAACCTGGCCCACCGCGTTCACGCTGTGCAGCGCATTGCGGATGATAGCCGGGTAGGCCTCATACGGCTGGTGGGCTGAAAGCATGTCGTTATAGGAGGTAATGATGGCGATATTGTTACGCAACATGCTTTTCAGCGCGTCTTTATCACCAGGCTGGCAGGCCGCAAAGCCGTGGGCCAGATTCCCGCAGGCCAGCTGAGAGCGATGGACAGTTTCACTCTTCGCCTGTTCGATGCGGGCAAGGTAGGCAGCACGGGTCTCTTTCGAGCGTTCAACGATGCGTTGTGTTACGCGTAACAATGTCGGATTCATAAAAGCTCCTCTAATTTATCTGTCCAGGCTCGGGAGTTTACACAGTTTCTGACGGTTGTTAACAACGCTGAAACGCCTGTTATCCGGAGCACAGGGGCAAAATGTCTGAAGGGAGTGTAATAAAAAAAGCTCCGCGGGTGAATCCACGCGGAGCTTAAAAGATAAAAATTATGCCACTTGCTGTGTTAGATCATGTTACCGGTAAAATAACACCTTTGGGCTAGAGAAGGTGGTTATTCAAACTCGTTCCAGGAGCGGCCATCACGGGTGATCATCGCAACGGAGGCGACAGGTCCCCAGGTTCCCGCCTGATACGGTTTTGGCGCGTCCTGATCGGCTGCCCACGCTTCGGTGATAGAGTCGACCCACTTCCACGCCTCTTCCACTTCATCGCGGCGGACGAACAGCGCCTGGATACCACGCATGGTTTCCAGCAGCAGACGCTCGTAAGCATCGGCGAGATGCGTCTGGTTGAAGGTTTCAGAGTAGCTCAGGTCCAGCTTGGTAGTTTGCAGGTTGTGTTTGTGATCAAGACCCGGCACTTTGTTGAGGATCTGAATATCCACACCCTCGTCCGGTTGCAGACGGATGGTCAGTTTGTTCTGCGGCAGTTCCTGCCAGGATTCTTTGAACAGGTTCAGTTCCGGATTTTTGAAGTAGACCACCACTTCGGAGCATTTTGCCGGCAGACGTTTACCGGTACGCAGGTAGAACGGCACACCGGCCCAGCGCCAGTCGTCGATATCCACGCGGATCGCCACAAACGTCTCGGTGTTGCTGGACTTGTTCGCGCCCTCTTCTTCCAGATAGCCAGGAACTTTTTTCCCCTGGGCAAAACCTGCGGTGTACTGGCCGCGCACGGTTTTCTCACGTACGTTGGAGCGGTCAATACGGCGCAGTGATTTCAGTACTTTCACTTTGGCGTCACGAATGCTGTCGGCCGTCAGATCTGACGGTGGAGACATGGCAATCATGCACAGAATTTGCAGCAGGTGGTTCTGGATCATGTCACGCATTTGGCCGGCCTGGTCGAAGTAGCCCCAACGGCCTTCGATGCCCACCTCTTCCGCCACGGTAATTTCCACGTGGTCGATAGTGCGGTTGTCCCAGTTGTTCACGAACAGGGAGTTGGCAAAACGCAGCGCCAGCAGGTTCAGTACCGTCTCTTTACCCAGATAGTGGTCAATACGGTAAACCTGACACTCCTCAAAGAACTCGCCTACCTGGTCGTTGATTTCACGCGAGGTCGCCAGCGACGTACCCAGCGGTTTCTCCATCACCACGCGCGCCGGTTTGGCGTTCAGCTTCGCCTCGCCCAGACCTTTGCAGATGGCGCCGAAGGTGCTTGGCGGCATCGCGAAATAGTTAATAGTGACACGATTTTCCTGGTCAAGCATTTCACCCAGACGGGTAAAGGCGCCTACATCGTTGACGTCCAGGTTGCAGAAATCGAGACGCCCGCTCAGCTTATCCCAAAGGCTTTCATCGATTTTCTCTTTCATGAACGTTTCGAGCGCCTCGCGCACGACTTTGGTATAAGCCTCCTTATCCCAGTCTGCGCGCCCTACCCCAAGGATTCGGGTGTCGGGATGGATCTGGCCCGCTTTTTCGAGCTGATACAGGGAAGGCAGCAATTTTCGGCGTGCAAGATCGCCTTTCGCGCCGAAAATGACCAGGTCACATGCCTGGGCTGTTTGCGTTACCGCCATGTCATTCTCCTCAGTTAGATCGCCTGGTACTCTGCCAGGTATCGTTGTAATTTTATTACAATGCACTGTACTGCTTTTACGCGTTTCCTGAAACCATTAGCGCTTAACGTCGCGTGCGATACGGTGATTTTTCGTCGCCCGGGCCATTACGCCCGTCTGATGACGCAACAAACGTCGATTCTTTGCGCAACAGGGTCAGAGCAAAACCCGACGTCGATCAAGTAATGAAAAAAAACAACAACATTTCTTGTCGACGATTACCCTTTCGGGAGTCCCGGGGGTAATATCGGCTAAATCGAATCAAGATTTCATCTCTTTATGAAATCGTTTATGCCCTCATGAGCGTCTTGTTAACAATGAACATGCTGGAAAAAATCCAGTTTCAACTGGAACACCTTAGCAAATCCGAGCGCAAAGTGGCTGAAGTTATTCTCGCCGCGCCCGCTCAGGCGATTCATTCAAGCATCGCCGCTCTGGCACAGGAATCGGGCGTCAGCGAACCGACGGTCAATCGATTCTGTCGTAGTCTGGACACGCGCGGCTTTCCTGATTTTAAACTGCATCTGGCCCAAAGTCTGGCAAACGGCACCCCGTATGTTAATCGCAATGTAGATGAAGACGACAGCGTTGATGCTTACACCGCAAAAATATTTGAATCGGCTATGGCCACGCTCGACCACGTTCGCCAGTCTCTGGACATGAGTTCAGTGAATCGCGCGGTTGATCTTCTCACGCAGGCCAAACGGATTGCCTTCTTTGGCCTTGGCTCGTCCGCTGCCGTGGCGCATGACGCCATGAATAAGTTCTTTCGCTTTAACGTGCCGGTGATTTACTCCGATGACATTGTGCTGCAACGCATGAGCTGTATGAATTGTAGTGAAGATGATGTCGTGGTACTCATCTCCCATACGGGCCGCACCAAGAGCCAGGTGGAGCTGGCGCAGCTCGCGCGTGACAACGATGCGATGGTCATCGCCCTGACGACGGCAGGTACGCCGCTGGCCCGGGAAGCGACGCTCGCCATTACCCTGGACGTACCGGAGGACACCGACATGTACATGCCGATGGTCTCCCGCCTGGCGCAGTTGACGGTCATCGACGTGCTGGCGACCGGTTTTACCTTACGCCGGGGCGCAAAATTCCGGGATAACTTGAAGCGGGTCAAGGAAGCCCTGAAAGAATCGCGTTTTGATAAAGAATTGCTTATAAAGAGCGATGTTCCCTAATAACTACGATGTACGATTTACGGCATTCGGTCCCCTCGCTACTGCCTTGCGATAGATGAAGGCCGATTCTATGTTCACGCAACACCAAAGTTGTTTCAGTCAACGGAGTATTACATGTCCAGAAGGCTTCGCAGAACCAAGATCGTCACCACCTTAGGCCCGGCCACCGACCGCGATAATAACCTCGAAAAGATTATCGCCGCGGGTGCCAACGTGGTGCGCATGAACTTCTCTCACGGTACGCCAGAAGACCATAAATTACGTGCCGACAAAGTGCGTGAAATCGCAGCTAAACTGGGCCGCCATGTTGCTATCCTCGGTGACCTGCAAGGTCCAAAAATCCGCGTATCGACCTTTAAAGAAGGCAAAGTCTTCCTCAACATCGGCGATAAATTCCTGCTGGATGCCAACCTGAGTAAAGGCGAAGGCGATAAGGAAAAAGTGGGTATCGACTACAAAGGTCTGCCTGCTGACGTTGTGCCTGGCGACATCCTGCTGCTGGACGACGGACGCGTACAGCTGAAAGTGCTGGAAGTTCAGGGTATGAAGGTATTCACCGAAGTGACCGTCGGCGGCCCGCTCTCCAACAACAAAGGCATCAACAAACTCGGCGGTGGCCTGTCTGCCGAAGCGCTGACCGATAAAGACAAAGCGGATATCGTGACCGCAGCGCAGATCGGCGTGGATTACCTGGCCGTCTCCTTCCCGCGCTGCGGCGAAGATCTGAACTATGCTCGCCGCCTGGCGCGCGATGCAGGCTGCGATGCGAAAATCGTTGCGAAAGTGGAACGCGCTGAAGCGGTCTGCGATCAGGACGCGATGGACGACGTGATCCTGGCGTCAGACGTGGTGATGGTTGCCCGTGGTGACCTGGGCGTGGAAATTGGCGACCCTGAACTGGTCGGTATCCAGAAAGCGCTGATCCGTCGCGCGCGTCAGCTGAACCGCGCGGTGATCACCGCCACCCAGATGATGGAATCCATGATCACCAACCCAATGCCAACCCGTGCGGAAGTCATGGACGTGGCGAACGCCGTGCTGGATGGTACCGATGCGGTGATGCTGTCAGCGGAAACCGCGGCAGGTCAGTATCCGGCAGAAACCGTGGCCGCCATGGCGCGCGTGTGCCTGGGTGCAGAGAAGATCCCAAGCATTAACGTCTCTAAACACCGCCTGGACATTCAGTTCGACAACGTGGAAGAAGCGATTGCGATGTCTGCGATGTACGCAGCCAACCACCTGAAAGGGGTCACGGCGATCATTACCATGACCGAATCTGGCCGTACCGCGCTAATGACGTCCCGTATCAGCTCCGGTCTGCCGATCTTCGCCATGTCCCGTCACGAGCGTACGCTGAACCTGACGGCGCTGTATCGCGGCGTGACGCCAGTATACTTCGACAGCACCAACGACGGCGTGGCCGCCGCGCACGATGCCGTGAACCTGCTGCGCGACAAAGGTTATCTGGTATCCGGTGATATCGTTATCGTGACGCAGGGTGACGTGATGAGCACCATCGGCTCAACCAATACCACCCGCGTACTGACCGTAGAGTAAGCTCCGCACCCCTCTCCCCTAAGGGGAGAGGGGTGAAGGTTTCCTATTTCTTCGGGAAAAGCTCTTTACGCTTGTACGGCTCTGTTTCGCCAGGTTTGCGCGTTTTGAGCAGCTTCAGGATCCACGTATATTGCTCCTTATGCGGCCCCACCAGCACCTCCACCTCTTCATTCATGCGACGTGCGATGGTGTGATCGTTTGCGGTCAGCAGATCGTCCATCGGCGGACGTACCTCAATGCTCAGGCGATGCGTTTTACCGTCATAAACCGGGAACAGTGGGATCACGCGGGCGCGGCAGACTTTCATCAGGCGACCAATCGCGGGTAGTGTGGCTTTATAGGTTGCGAAGAAATCGACAAACTCGCTGTGTTCCGGGCCGTGGTCCTGATCGGGCAGATAGTAGCCCCAGTAACCCTGACGTACCGACTGAATGAAAGGCTTAATGCCATCGTTTCGGGCGTGCAAACGCCCGCCAAAGCGACGGCGCACGGTATTCCAGACGAAGTCGTAGATTTTGTTTCCCTGATTATGGAACATCGCCGCCATTTTCTGGCCCTGCGACGCCATTAACATCGCCGGAATGTCTACCCCCCAGCCGTGCGGCACCAGGAAAATCACCTTTTCATCATTGCGACGCATCTCGTCGATGATCTCCAGCCCTTTCCAGTCAACGCGTTCGACGATCTTCTCCGGCCCTTTCAGCGCCAGTTCCGCCATCATCGCCATGGCCTGTGGCGCGGTGGTATACATGTCATCAATGATTGCTTCGCGTTCGGCGTCGCTTTTATCCGGAAAACAGTACAACAGATTTATTTGCGCGCGACGGCGTGCGCTTTTACCTAAGCGCCCTGCCAGGCGCCCCACTTTGCCGAGCACCGGATCGCGGAGGGAAGCAGGTAGCAACGCCATGCCAGCAAACGCGTATACGCCAAGCCAGGCGCCCCAGTTACGCGGGTGGCGAAAAGATTTTTCAAACTCGGGAATGTACTCAATATTGTTTTTTTTGGTTTCCATGCGGGTTCCAGGGTCTGGTGACGCAAAAATATATTCGGATAGTGTAGCGAGGCTGCCGCCCGCGCACAAAAGAAAAAGCCGGCGCATACTGACGCCGGCTTTTTAAATCAGGAGAGCTTAGTCGAAGCGCAGCTGCGGCATCACCTCTTTCACCTGCGCCAGGTAATCTTTGCGATCTTTGCCGGTCAGCCCTTCGGTGCGCGGCAGTTTCGCCGTCAGCGGGTTAACCGCCTGCTGGTTGATCCACACTTCGTAGTGCAGGTGCGGCCCCGTCGACCGGCCGGTGTTACCGGACAGCGCGATGCGATCGCCACGTTTCACTTTCTGGCCCGGTTTGACCAGCAGTTTACGCAGGTGCATGTAGCGGGTGGTGTACGTACGACCATGACGAATAGCAACGTAGTAGCCAGCAGCACCGCTGCGTTTCGCCATGACCACTTCACCATCCCCTACCGCCAGCACTGGCGTGCCCTGCGGCATGGCGAAGTCAACGCCACGGTGCGGCGCTACGCGGCCAGTTACCGGGTTCAGACGACGCGGGTTGAAGTTGGAGGAGACGCGGAACTGTTTCGCCGTTGGGAAACGCAGGAAGCCTTTTGCCAGACCCGTACCGCTGCGGTCATAGAACTTACCGTCTTCCGCGCGAATAGCGTAGTAGTCTTTGCCGTCTGAACGCAGACGAACGCCCACCAGCTGGCTCTGCTCGCGCTTACCGTCCAGCATTTCGCGGGACATCAGGACAGAGAACTGATCGCCTTTTTTCAGTTTGCGGAAATCCATCTGCCACTGCATGGCTTTGATCACCGAGCTGATTTCAGCGCTGGTCAGGCCAGCATCACGTGCGCTGGAAACAAAGCTGCCGCCGACGGTTCCTTTCATGACGCTGTTAACCCAGTCGCCCTGCTGCAATTCGCTGGTCATTTTGAAACCGTTTGCCGTGCGATCGTAGGTGCGGGTTTCGCGACGGGACATCTCCCAGGTCAGACGTTGCAGATCGCCATCGGGCGTTAGGGTCCAGGAAAGCTGCTGACCAATTTTCAGGTTACGCAGCTCTTTATCGGATGCGGCGAGCTGGCTGATGTTGCCCATGTCGATACCGTACTGGTTCAGGACGCTGCTCAGCGTATCGCCAGTAGAAACAACATATTCATGAATGCCGGCTTCATTCTGGATCTTGTCATCCAGCTCATCCTGGGGAATCGCTTCATCTTCCTGAGCGGCCTGATCGATAGGCTCGCTGGCCTCAGGCAGCAGAGAGCGGATTTCGCTCTTCTCCAGTTCGATGGTTTTGATGATGGGGGCAGAACTCGGGTGGTAAACATAGGGCCGCCAGACGGCGACCGCTAACGTGAGAACTGTAAGCGACCCCAGCATAACGCGGTGGGGTCGAGGCAGATTGTTAAATGCCAGGGCGACAGAGCGGGCTATCTGTTGCACGTATTCACTTCCTCGTTAATCTCCTTTCAGGCAGCTCGCATACTGATTCGCCAGTTGGCTGAGGAACTGCGAATAGCTCGCTTTGCTCAACTGGATGTTCGTACCTAGCGGGTCAAGGGTTCCCATGCGCACGGATGTTCCCCTGGCCACGGCTTCTACGACCGCTGGCCTGAACTGTGGCTCAGCAAAAACGCATGTCGCTTTTTGCTCAACCAACTGTGTTCTGATTTCATGTAAACGCTGCGCACCAGGCTGAATTTCAGGGTTGACGGTAAAATGCCCCAGCGGGGTCAGACCGTAATGTTTCTCGTAATACCCGTAGGCATCATGAAAAACGAAGTACCCTTTTCCTTTAAGCGGTGCGAGCTCGTTACCCACCTGTTTGTCGGTTGCGGCTAATTGAGCCTCAAAATCCTTCAGGTTGGCGTCGAGTTTGATTCGACTTTGCGGCATAAGTTCCACTAATTTGTCGTGGATTGCAACCGCTGTAAGCCGCGCTATCTCTGGGGAGAGCCAGAGATGCATGTTGTATTCGCCGTGATGGTGATGGTCGTCACCTTTTTCACCGTGAGCATGGTCGTGGTCGTGTTCGTCACCCTCGTCCTCAGCTCCTTTCATGAGTAACGGTTTCACGCCGGACAGCCCGGCAATCGTCACCTGTTTCTCAGCGGCAATCTGACTGGCTGACTTCTGCATGAACGCTTCCATCTCAGGACCAATCCAGACGACTAAGTCCGCGTTCTGTAAGCGTTTTACATCAGATGGACGCAGGGAATAATCATGCTCGGAAGCACCGTCAGGCAGCAGAACCTGGGTCTCAGTGACCCCATCCGCGATGGCAGAGGCGATAAACCCAAGCGGTTTAAGCGAAGCGACAACGGCGGCGTTAACATCTTGTGCTGTTGTACCCCAAAGAGCAGCGGATAAAGCTGCGAAAAGAAGCGTATTTTTCTGTAACATAATGCGACTAATCATCGTAATGAATGCGTGGAATGTGATATTATAACATTCGATGACTTCTGCAAGCTTAAATTGACATGACGACTTTAGTTTCTCTTGAAAATGTTTCGGTCTCATTCGGCCAGCGCCGCGTCCTTTCTGAGGTGTCGCTGAATCTGAAGCCCGGCAAAATACTCACGCTGCTCGGCCCTAACGGTGCAGGCAAGTCGACGCTGGTACGCGTCGTATTAGGCCTGGTAGCCCCTGATGCAGGTGTTATCGTCCGCCAAGACAAGTTGCGTATCGGCTATGTGCCGCAAAAATTACACCTCGATGCCACCCTGCCCCTGACGGTGAGCCGCTTCCTGCGCCTCCGTCCCGGTACGCGTAAAGCGGATATCCTCCCGGCGCTTAAACGCGTTCAGGCGGGACATCTTGTTGAGGCGCCCTTGCAAAAGCTGTCGGGCGGTGAAACCCAGCGCGTATTACTTGCCCGCGCCCTGCTCAGCAGCCCTCAGCTGCTGGTCCTGGACGAGCCGACGCAGGGTGTTGACGTCAACGGTCAGGTTGCGCTGTACGATCTGATTGACCAGCTCCGTCGGGAGCTAAACTGCGCGGTGCTGATGGTGTCCCATGATCTGCACCTGGTGATGGCCAAAACCGACGAAGTGCTGTGCCTGAACCATCACATTTGTTGTTCCGGCACGCCGGAAGTGGTGTCAATGCATCCGGAATTTATCTCTATGTTTGGCCATCGCGGCGCCGAACAGCTGGGCATCTATCGTCATAATCACAATCACCGCCATGATTTACAGGGACGAATTGTCCTGCGTCGGGGAAATGGACACTCATGATTGAACTGTTACTGCCCGGCTGGCTGGCCGGGATTATGCTTGCCTGCGCCGCGGGTCCACTCGGCTCGTTTGTCGTCTGGCGCAGAATGTCCTATTTCGGCGATACGCTGGCCCATGCTTCATTGCTGGGTGTGGCGTTTGGTTTGTTACTGGACGTGAACCCGTTTTATGCGGTGATTGTCGTCACGCTGCTGCTGGCTGCCGGTCTGGTCTGGCTGGAAAAACGCCCTCACCTGGCAATTGATACCCTGCTCGGCATTATGGCGCACAGCGCCCTGTCGCTGGGCCTGGTGGTAGTGAGCCTGATGTCAAACATCCGCGTAGACCTGATGGCCTATCTGTTCGGCGATCTGCTGGCCGTCACGCCCGAAGATCTGATTTCTATTGCCATTGGCGTGGCAGTGGTGCTCGGGATCCTGCTGTGGCAGTGGCGAAATTTACTGGCTATGACCGTCAGCCCGGATCTGGCCTTTGTCGACGGCGTGAAGCTTCAGCGCGTGAAGCTGCTATTGATGCTGGTGACGGCGTTAACCATCGGCGTGGCGATGAAGTTTGTCGGCGCGCTGATCATCACGTCGCTGCTGATAATTCCTGCCGCCACTGCGCGCCGTTTTGCGCGTACGCCGGAGCAAATGGCCGGTATCGCGGTGATTATCGGAATGATTGCGGTGACGGGCGGGTTAACCTTCTCGGCGTTTTATGACACGCCAGCGGGGCCGTCGGTGGTACTGTGCGCGGCGGTGTTGTTTATTTTCAGTATGATGAAAAAGACCGCGCAGTAGTCAGCATGTCCCCGGTGGCGCTTCGCTTACCGGGGCTACAATTTATCGCTGCTTACGGCATCGCGGGCGGCGTAATGCCGAAATGATTCCACGCCCGCACCGTTGCCATACGACCACGCGGGGTACGCTGCAAGAAGCCCTGCTGGATCAGATACGGCTCCAGCACGTCCTCGATAGTCTCACGCTCTTCGCCAATTGCCGCCGCCAGGTTATCCAGCCCTACCGGCCCGCCAAAGAACTTATCCAGCACCGCCAGCAGCAGCTTACGGTCCATATAGTCAAAGCCTTCGGCATCGACATTCAGCATATCCAGCGCCTGGGCGGCGATCTCGGCCGATATGGTGCCGTCGTGCTTCACCTCGGCAAAGTCACGCACCCGGCGCAGCAGGCGGTTGGCGATACGCGGCGTACCGCGGGAGCGCTTCGCCACTTCAAACGCCCCCTCTTCGCTCATATCCAGCCCCATGTAGCGCGCGCTGCGGCCCACAATATGCTGAAGGTCAGGCACCTGATAAAACTCCAGACGCTGCACGATACCAAACCGGTCGCGTAGCGGAGAGGTCAGAGAGCCGGCGCGGGTCGTGGCGCCAATCAGGGTAAACGGCGGCAGATCGATTTTGATCGAGCGCGCGGCCGGGCCTTCACCGATCATGATATCCAGCTGGTAATCCTCCATTGCCGGATAGAGCACTTCCTCCACCACCGGTGAAAGACGGTGGATCTCATCGATAAACAGCACGTCATGCGGTTCGAGGTTGGTCAGCATCGCCGCCAGGTCCCCTGCTTTCTCCAGTACCGGGCCGGAGGTGGTACGCAGGTTAACGCCCATTTCATTGGCGACGATATTCGCCAGGGTGGTTTTACCTAACCCCGGCGGCCCAAAAATCAGCAGGTGATCGAGCGCATCGCCGCGCAGCTTTGCCGCCTGGATGAAAATCTCCATCTGAGAACGAACCTGCGGCTGGCCGATGTACTCATCCAGCAGTTTGGGACGGATCGCGCGATCCACCACGTCATCTGGCTGAATAGTGCCTGCCGATACCAGGCGGTCTGCTTCAATCATCCTTTACCTCACAATGCAGCGCGCAGCGCTTCACGAATCAGAGTTTCACTGCTGGCATCCGGTTTAGCAATTTTGCTCACCATCCGGCTGGCCTCCTGAGGTTTATAGCCCAGCGCCACCAGCGCGGCAACCGCTTCCTGCTCGGCATCATCATCAGATGCAGGCGCGCCCGGGGAAGTCAGCACCAGATCGGCTGCCGGCGTGAACAGATCGCCATGCAGACCTTTGAAACGGTCCTTCATCTCGACAATCAGGCGCTCGGCGGTTTTCTTCCCGATGCCAGGAAGTTTAATTAACGCAGCCGGATCTTCACGCTCAACGGCGTTCACAAACTGTGGCGCTGACATACCGGACAGAATCGCCAGGGCCAGCTTCGGCCCGACGCCGTTGGTTTTAATCAATTCGCGGAACAGGGTGCGTTCCTGTTTGTTATTGAAGCCGTACAGCAGCTGAGCGTCTTCACGCACCACAAACTGGGTAAAGACAACCGCCTCTTTGCCCGCCTCCGGCAGCTCGTAGAAGCAGGTCATCGGCATATGGACTTCATAGCCCACGCCACCCACTTCCAGCAGCACTAACGGGGGTTGTTTTTCAATGATGATGCCTCTGAGTCTGCCTATCACGTGACGCTCCTGCGTTCTGGAAGAAATTATCTGCCGACATAATAAAAAAAGGCTGGATAAACATCCAGCCTGATTTGTCATTATCGTAACCTGCCTCGCGCCAGATTGAGCCGCGACTCGCTCATTTGCATCGCATTCTGGCTGACGTGACAGTGGGTAATCGCAATGGCCAGCGCATCCGCGGCGTCGGCCTGCGGGTTCGCAGGGAGCTTCAGCAGGGTACGCACCATGTGCTGCACCTGGCTTTTCTCCGCGCTACCAATGCCCACCACCGTCTGCTTAACCTGACGGGCCGCGTACTCAAACACCGGCAGATCCTGGTTCACGGCGGCAACAATCGCCACGCCGCGCGCCTGACCGAGCTTTAACGCCGAGTCAGCGTTTTTCGCCATAAAGACCTGCTCGATGGCGAAATAGTCCGGCTGGAACTGGGTGATGATCTCCGACACGCCCGCATAGATGAGCTTCAGGCGCGACGGCAGATCGTCCACTTTGGTGCGAATACAGCCGCTGCCGAGGTAGGTTAGCTGGCGTCCCACCTGACGGATAACGCCATAGCCGGTGACGCGTGAGCCGGGGTCAATCCCGAGAATAATCGACATCACGCGTCTCCCGTAAACGGTTTACAGGCTCTCATCAGAGAGTCGCTGCAACCTCATCAGAGATTTCACCGTTGTGATACACTTCCTGCACGTCGTCGCAGTCTTCGAGCATGTCGATCAGACGCAGCAGTTTCGGTGCGGTTTCCGCATCCATGTCCGCTTTGGTAGACGGGATCATGGAGACTTCAGCGTTATCCGCCTTCAGGCCAGCCGCTTCCAGCGCATCGCGCACGGCACCCATCTCTTCCCATGCGGTGTAAACATCAATAGCACCGTCGTCGTAGGTCACCACGTCTTCCGCACCGGCTTCCAGCGCCGCTTCCATGATCGCATCTTCGTCGCCTTTCTCGAAGGAGATGACGCCTTTTTTGCTGAACAGGTACGCTACAGAACCGTCAGTGCCCAGGTTACCACCGGTTTTGGTGAACGCGTGACGCACTTCCGCAACGGTACGGTTACGGTTGTCGGACAGACACTCAACCATCACCGCCGTACCGCCAGGACCGTAACCTTCATAAATGATGGTTTCCATGTTCGCGTCTTCATCACCGCCCACGCCACGTGCGATGGCACGGTTCAGGGTGTCACGCGTCATGTTGTTGGACAGGGCTTTATCCACCGCTGCGCGCAGACGTGGGTTAGAGGCCGGAT
The DNA here is from genome assembly GCF_049237125.1 of Enterobacter cloacae complex sp. GYL001. Classification (NCBI taxonomy): domain Bacteria; kingdom Pseudomonadati; phylum Pseudomonadota; class Gammaproteobacteria; order Enterobacterales; family Enterobacteriaceae; genus Enterobacter; species Enterobacter cloacae complex sp. GYL001. Next base: position 211,185 of record NZ_JBMKGW010000003.1, read on the forward strand.
CGCCGCCGCCCAGACGCGCCGCTGTCACCAGCTCACGAATGATTTTGGTAAAGATTTTACCGCGTTTGGCATCCTGTGCCGCTTTGCGGTGTTTGGTGTTGGCCCACTTACTATGACCTGCCATAAAAAGTTCTCCAAAAATCGCGCCTTCTCAGGCAGCGTTAATTACAAATTCTTCAATCGCCTGCCGGTTGCTCCACGACTTGGTCAGTGCGGCGGCATCCGCCGCATTCACCCAGCGGTAGGTCAGGTGTTCCGTGAACACGATCTCCCGCTCATGGGGAAGCGCAAGGCAGAACCACGATTCCGTATTGCGCTCAATGCCCGGTGCATAGCGATGACGTAAATGGCTAAAAATTTCAAACTCCACCGTGCGCTGACAGTCCTTCAGGGTCAGTTGCTCGTAAGCAACGTCAATGGCGACCTCTTCCTTTACTTCACGCGCGGCGGCCTGCGGCGCGGTCTCTCCCTCTTCCAGGCTGCCGGTAACCGACTGCCAGAAATCCGGATCGTCGCGCCGCTGCAACATCAGCACCCGCTTCGTGTCTTCTGCATAAATGACCACCAGAACCGAAACGGGACGCTTATATGCCATATCAGTTTTTCTCTTCCTTCTTCACCACCTCAATGCCCAGCTCAGCCAGCGCGGCCGGGTTGGCAAAGCTTGGCGCTTCAGTCATCAGACACGCCGCTGCGGTGGTTTTCGGGAAGGCGATCACATCACGGATGTTGTCGGTGCCGGTCAGCAGCATGGTCAGACGGTCAAGACCGAAGGCCAGACCCGCGTGCGGAGGGGTACCGTACTTCAGGGCGTCCAGCAGGAAGCCAAACTTCTCGCGCTGCTCCTGCTCGTTAATGCCCAGAATGCCGAACACGGTCTGCTGCATTTCACCGCTGTGAATACGCACGGAACCGCCGCCCACTTCGTAGCCGTTGATGACCATATCGTAGGCGTTTGCCACCGCGTCTTCCGGCGCTGCTTTCAGCTCTGCCGCCGTCATCTCTTTTGGCGAGGTGAACGGGTGGTGCATCGCGGTCAGGCCGCCTTCACCGTCGTCTTCGAACATCGGGAAGTCGATTACCCACAGCGGCGCCCATTTGCTTTCGTCGGTCAGGTTCAGGTCTTTGCCGAGCTTCAGACGCAGCGCGCCCATCGCATCCGCAACCACTTTCTTGTTGTCTGCACCGAAGAAGATCATGTCGCCGTCCTGCGCGCCGGTGCGCTCAAGGATCGCTTCCACGATGTCCGCATTCAGGAATTTCGCCACCGGGCTGGTGATGCCTTCCAGACCTTTTGCACGCTCGGTCACTTTAATATAGGCCAGACCTTTCGCGCCGTAGATCTTGATGAAGTTGCCGTAGTCGTCAATCTGCTTACGGCTCAGGGCAGCACCGCCCGGAACGCGCAGGGCAGCCACGCGGCCTTTCGGATCGTTAGCCGGGCCAGCAAAGACCGCGAACTCAACGGCTTTCACCAGGTCTGCCACGTCCACCAGCTCCATCGGGTTACGCAGGTCTGGTTTGTCAGAACCGTAGCGACGCTCGGCTTCCGCGAAGGTCATGACAGGGAAATCGCCCAGCTCAACGCCTTTCACGTCGTTCCACAGGCTACGCACCAGGGCTTCCATCACCTCACGCACCTGCTCAGCGGTCATGAAGGAGGTTTCCACATCGATCTGGGTAAATTCTGGCTGACGGTCAGCGCGCAGGTCTTCGTCGCGGAAGCATTTCACGATCTGATAGTAGCGATCGAAGCCGGACATCATCAGCAGCTGTTTGAAAAGCTGTGGTGACTGCGGCAGCGCGTAGAATTTGCCTTTATGGACGCGGGATGGCACCAGGTAGTCGCGCGCGCCTTCCGGCGTGGCTTTGGTCAGCATCGGGGTTTCGATATCAAGGAAACCGTGGTCATCCATAAAACGGCGCACCAGGCTGGTGATTTTCGCACGGGTTTTCAGGCGCTGAGCCATTTCCGGACGACGCAGATCCAGGTAGCGGTATTTCAGACGCGCTTCTTCGGTGTTGACGTGGTTGGAGTCCAGCGGCAACGCTTCCGCGCGGTTGATGATCGTCAGATCGGACGCCAGCACTTCGATAGCGCCGGTCGCCATGTCGGCGTTGACGTTTTTCTCGTCACGCGCACGCACGGTGCCCGTCACCTGAATGCAGAACTCATTGCGCAGCTCAGAAGCCAGCTTCAACGCATCAGCGCGATCCGGATCGAAGAACACCTGAACGATACCTTCGCGGTCACGCATATCAATAAAGATAAGGCTACCAAGATCGCGACGACGATTGACCCAACCACACAGGGTGACCTGCTGCCCGACGTGGGACTGACGCAGCTGCCCGCAATATTCTGTACGCATGAGATATCCCTTAATTAGCCGCAGGCTGATTGTCGCCTGTCTCGCAGGCTACGATGTCGCAGCTTTCTGTATGTCACAACTGGATGAAAAAAGGCGGCTATTATACTGGAAATTCTGCCGCACGATAAGAGCGAAGCACGGCCTGACGCGCGTTTGCTGAACTCTTATTGCCTATTCTCACAAAAATTAACAAAATTATCCGACCGATAACAGGCCATCACGTCGTAAGGTGTAGAAAAGCAATCATTTGACGGGAGTGACGATGTTTACACTTGATGCCACCAAAACCGCCCTTGTGGTCATTGATTTACAGGAAGGCATTCTGCCTTTTGCCGGTGGTCCGCACACCGCTGACGATGTGGTCAGCCGCGCTGCGCGCCTGGCAGAAAAATGCCGCGCCAGCGGCTCGCCTGTTGTTATGGTGCGCGTCGGCTGGTCCGCTGATTTCGCCGAAGCGTTAAAACAGCCGGTTGATGCCAAGGCCCCGGCGCAGGCGCTGCCGGACAACTGGTGGACATATCCTGTCTCGCTCGGTAAACGCGACAGCGATATAGAAGTCACCAAACGCCAGTGGGGCGCATTCTACGGCACCGACCTGGAGCTCCAGCTGCGCCGTCGCGGGATCGACACTATTATTCTGTGCGGGATCTCCACCAACATCGGTGTGGAATCCACCGCCCGTAACGCCTGGGAGCTGGGCTTTAACCTGGTGATCGCGGAAGATGCGTGCAGCGCAGCCTCTGCGGATCAGCACCAGGGCAGCATGACCCATATCTTCCCGCGTATCGGTCGCGTGCGCAGCACGGATGAGATCCTCAGCGCGCTATGATGTACGTGGGCCTGCCCCAGTGGTCGCACCCGAAATGGGTGCGCCTGGGTATTACCAGCCTTGAAGAGTATGCCCGACACTTTAACTGCGTGACGCGGCAATTTTAAAAATCACTAAAGAACGCCCAAGAGCATGTGTATTCTTTAGAATTATCAATCACATAAAATTCCCTTCATATGAAAATCACCAAAGTTCATATGAGTAAAAATGTCCCACCCATGCCCCAACCCGTCTCAAAAACAATTTTTTTGCCCCATCCATGCCCCATGGATCTCTTCTGAAATGCTATATACCCAACCATTGACACTGTGCAAATAACCAGTATAAATTCTCTTTAAAAATACAGTCGTTTCCGGAGGTCTTTATGTTCGTTGAGCTGGTCTATGACAAGCGTAATGTTGATGGTTTGGTTGGCGCCAGAGAGATTATCCTGGCAGAGCTGACGAAACGGGTGCACCAGATTTTCCCTGACGCAGAAGTGAAGGTTAAGCCGATGCAGGCGAACGCCTTAAACAGCAACGCCAGCAAAAGTGATCGTGAAAAACTGAACCGAATGCTGGAAGAAATGTTTGAAGAGTCCGATATGTGGCTGGTATCTGAATTTCCGGCTGTCCGTCAAAATGGGTAGCATGCCAACTGACTATTCTTATTCGTTGATTTACAAAAAAAATCTCTAGTTCACATTGCTTACGCTTGTTTGTGCTAGGCTTATCTTACTAAGAGGCTACAACCATTATTCTAGTTGTTCACACAGATTGATAAATATTATCATAAAGTTTGTATTTCATTTGCCGATTTTAAGTGTATAAATTAAGACCAGTTGATGCATAATTTTTGAAAGAGTTTAAAAGGCGCGCTCTATCACAACTATCAGACTTTGAGCATTGAAATTGATCTTGATTGTCCCCATCATGAGAGTATGATGATTGACCAATTTTAAACTGCATACACACGGTCAGGATCTACAATGTTACAAGAAGAAAAGGATGCATATGACAAGGCTATTACGTCAATTGTCTATGCACTGGAATCGTTAGGATCACTGTTTTCAGTTCATGGTATGGAAGGTCTTTATGAGCTGACAAATCCGAGTTTTGAAGAACTTCAGGATACATTGGCTAAAATGAAGGCAGGCGCAGAAGACCTTAACCATGAGATCGAGCGTCTTGTAACTGAAAAGCACGATCTTGATGCCGCTGGGGCCAGCGTGGGCTTAATGAATATCCGCCAAGGCATCATGTATGCAGAAAGTCTTTTGATGGCTGTTCAGCAGAAGGATTTGAAGAAGTCCTTAGAGGCTCATGAACAGGTCGTTAACCACGGAATTCAACCCAATAATTGGTAGTAACCCGAGCAGGAGCACATTAGCTATGAACAAAACACTCCAGAACCTTCTTTTAAACTCATACAGGCTGCGTGGACTCATTGATGACCTTAATGAGAGAGCAGCAAAGAAGAAACCTGTTAAGAAAGCAGCTTAACAACCAGAACCCGGCAAAGCCGGGTTCTTTGTTTACAGAGGCTGGAAAACACGTTTTTGCAGAGTTCCAGGCCATTCGAAGGGTTGTGTTGTAAATCTTGTTCTTGTAATGTTCTCGACGTTTGCTCGGGCATGAACACTGAGCAACCAGCCGCCGCCCGTTCTTGCATACGACAGGCGGCGGTTTTTTACGAAGAAGGTTCAGCCGACTCTTTCTGACGCTGATTCCAGATACTGTTTTCAGGCATATCGAGACGAACATCGATCCAGCTGTTCACCGGCACGTCCATCGGTTCCCCTTTTGCTTTGACGATCTCCCCCTCATCGCCCAGCATGTATTTCCGCTTAAAAAGCCGAATCGTCAGCCCACCGCTTTCTGTCTGCTCTGCCTCAACTACACCCAGCTCTCCCATTCCGCCCGGGTCCATTGGAGGGAGGAGCTGCCATCCCTCAGACGCCAGGCCTGCCGAACCAGTGAGCTTGTAAACCCCAATATCGAGGCGGGAAAGGGTTATCCCCTCCGCCTCGGCGTTCGCCGTACCACAGCCGCACCAGGCGAATTCCTGTTCGTCGATGTCAGTGCGCTGACATTCCTTCTGGCTTTTCACAATACGGGCTACAGGCGATGCTGCCTTAAGCGTACCGTCACTGGCTTTGGTGGTATTGCCAGTGGTGTAGAGCTCATTCCACGCCGAGAAGTTATTACCGCTTCGCCCCCGTACCGCAGCTCTTCCTGTTGTCGGCGCAATCTGTAGCATTCCATAAACGCCCTGGTACCTTGACATAACCAGCATTGGGGCAAAATTATCGAAGTACTGAACGCCACCATCACCAGGGCCTCTGTAAATGCCGCTGTACTCGTTATACCTGCCGTCATTACCACCCGGATGAGCTATGTATGTCCCCCATCCAAAATAACCACGAGCCATCAACCCCTCACTCGCGTAATCAGGTGCATACAACGAGTTTCTTGTAGCCGCATCACCCAGTTCCAGATTTTTTCGGGCTCCCGCAGCAGTCGATGCGCCGGTACCGCCCAGGGTCATCGGCACCAGCCCGTTCGGGTCTTTCTGGACCACTGACTGCATGCCCGGAACGGTTACTTCCTTGCCGTTGATGGTGATCGTCACGGTGCCGGCTGACTGCATTACGTCAGCGAACCCGCTCATGTAGCGCTGGTACATCGTGAAGGTTTCAGCGATATCCTGCGCCAGCCCATCCACGCTCAGACTGTCACTCAGAAGAATGGCAAATCGGGTTCCGGCGGGAACTGCTGGGTTAGCCGCTGGCGTTACGGTGAGACTTGTTGCGCTGCCAATGGTGGTAATCTGAAATACCTGCACAGGGCTGGTCATTGCAATAACGGTACATCCGTTACGAATAAGAGATCCAGCAGCAGTGAAGTTTGTGCCGGTACCTGTAAGGGTGTTTCCGCTGATCGCGATAGTGCCAGTGGTATAAATCATGTTTTCTCCAGACAATAAAAAAACCCCGCCGGAGCGAGGTTGATTAAAAAGACAGTTTATTCAGACGTACATATCGGGTAGAACGGGAAGGTTCAGTGGCGTTACCGTGTCATTACCAAAAATTGCATACCGCTCGCGCCCAAGATATTTCCCACCCTGAACTGAAGCACTGCCGTTCTGTATTTTTATTCCAAACATTCGATACACATACATGCCATTTACTTCGTGAGCCATCAGCCCGAATCTGCCCAGCGGAACATAGCCGCTGCCGATGCTCACGGCATTTTTCGAAGGCGTCCAGTGTTGGTTGAGGTAGACGAAAGGCCGCTTTGTCGTCGAAAACGTGCAAGCCCCGGCTGCATTGAAGATGTTTAGCCCCGTGCCAGGCTGCGGCGCCACGCCACTGGCAAAGATGACAATATCTATCGTGCCGGTCGTTGGAGCATCATCGTTGGTGGATGGAGGGCTGAAGAACCTGACCGTGTTGCCATCGAAATCGACTGTGTTACCGCTATTGCAGCGCCCAAAGACGATATATTTGGACTTGTCGTACCCCGCTATCGTGGGAACTGCCCAGCCGCCAGTGGGAACATTGACGGTACCCTTCCAGATACACTGCCCTGACTGCGTGGCATTGGTAATCGCCAGGAAGTCAGTACTGTCATCAATAAGCAGGCCTTCTCCTTTACGCTGACCAGGAGGAAATATCTGCCAGATGCTTCCGGGGAACGTGTACGTACTCTCACGCTCACTGATGCTTATATCCTTCATCGTGGAATTCTGCGTCACGCGGCCACCGGATATGGTGACCGAGTTCATTTTATGAAGCAGCCCTGAATCAAGATAAGCCGTCGCGTGAGGGATAAACAGCACCTGCGCCCCGGAAACATAACCGGCAACATCAGCGTACTTGGCTTTCTGGTAGCCACTGTCAAAGTTGGCCCCAAACGACGGGCATCGCAGGCCCGCAGTTATCTCCATGCGCTTTCCGCCGTCATTTAGTTCTATCAGTAGTCCTGTCGGCATTTTATGTCCACGTCCCCAGTACGATGCGGCCGCCACCCGGAATATTAATGGTTACGCCATTACCATTAATCACCGTTGTGTTACCGGAGCCATTGAAAGAAAAATTACCGTTTGTGGCGTAAATCGAGCCGCGAACGGTCACGTTGTTAAACGTCGCGTAGCCAGATTTGTTGATGTGCCAGCCAACGTTCCCGGTGCCGTCCCAGGTTGAAGATTGGATATAGCTGCCGATCTTGGCGTTTCCAATCGTCCCGTCTCCAATGACCGTGTCCCGGATTATGGTCTGCCCGTTCTGGATAACGAACGGAAGCGTAACGGTCGCTCCTGCCTGGTGAGTAACGGCGAAGCGGTCAGCCAGGAAGATAACCTGCGACTGCATGCCGGACGGCGTATTCTCCACGCCGATCCCCATCCCTGCCGCGTAATACTGACCATTGCTGGATAACCCGACCTTGATACTGTACATCGCCTTCAGGTCCCCGTTAACGTTCGCGATGGCCTGAGCGTTAGTAGTAATGGCTGACGTATGCCCGTTGATGGTCGCCGTAATGCCGTTTATCTGCGTGGCCGTGGCCTGCTGATAATCGGAGAACGTCTGGTTCAGGCTGTTGATGGATGCCTTGTTGCCGTTCACGTCAGTCTGCAAACTTAGCAGCGAACGTGCTGTTGCCTCCCTGTCGCTTGCCATGACGTTATCAATACGATCGATGCCGGCCTTGCTGTCACCGTACTGCGCACTGAGTCTCACCCGCTGATCAACCTGCGCCAGCGTACTCGTTATTAGCGCGATAGCGTTATTCTGGATGCCGCCGCTGGCAGTATCGGTTCTTGCTCCCAGCTCCTCCAGGCGGGATGCCATTGATGAAGTCGTGTCGGTGACAACCTGTCGCAACGTGGTGATATCAGCAGTGTTTTGCGAGCTGGCTTGTTCAGCTGCATCTGCCTTACCTGATGCAGCGTCAGCTTTACTCGAAGCCGAATCAGCTTTATCAGAAATGACCTGAGTACTCGCAGTGAGCTGATCAACAGCAGTAGCCCTTGCCTGAGTTTCATCTGACAGAGCCTGCCTTACCTCGGTAATTCCCGCCTCGTTCTGCGCAGTTTTTGCCTCAAGACGCGTAACATCCGTTACGCGCGCCTCCGTTTCAGTAGCGATCACCTCCCGGAGCTGTTCGAAAGTCGCAGAGTTAGCGCCCTGTTGGGCTGTCTGGCGCACGACAACATCGGCAATAGCCAGCGCGTTTCCGATGATTGCTTCAGCGGTCTGCTTGTTCGAGCCAACCGCAGCAGCAAGGCCGTCTGCGTTCTCTTTGATTGCATCAGCCAGTTCTGCCAGTTTTCCGCTGCTGTCCAGCGCGTTCTCGATCAAGTCTTTGAACGTATCGGAGCCTTTCATGTCCTCCAGGATTGCATCGGTGATATCGGATACATCGATGCTGGCCTGCCCGCGCACAAAGTCTGTATACCCTGATTCGTTTCCGCTGCGGTCCACCAGCTGCGCGCGGTACCAGAAAATTTGCCCAGCCTTTAGGCCCATCTGCTGATACTTGCGCTGCGGATAGGGTACGTCTGCCAGCAGCATCGCATCGTCTTCCGTCCCGGTCAGGCTGTACTGAATTTCCGTCTTCAGCGTGTCGTCGGTGTTCGCCGGGAATCCCCAGCTAAGCTCGATACCGAAAACCACATTATCAGAAGCGATGAAGCCGACCGGTTTCGGCGGATTGCCCACTTTACCCGTAAGATTTACTTCTGATGATGTCTCCCATACTGATGAAACGTCGCTGGCGTTCACCGCCCTGACACGGACCAGATAGCGACCCGAGTAGATACCCTGCACTTCAAAGCCGAGAGAAGACGTTCGGGGCACACTAATCCAGTTGCCGCTGTCACGCCGCCATTCCGCCTCGTACGCAACTGCACCCTGAACAGAATCCCAGGCAACGCGCATAGTGGTAATCGCAATGTTCTGGTTAACCGTAGAGTAACTGTCTACGACAATATTTCCTGGGGGAGCCTGAACCCCCGGTGGAATGACACTGACTGGCCGCTCGTCCAGTCTTGCGCCGGTATCAACAGCGGAATAGATATCAGGGTTGTAAGTCGTCCCGGTGACCTCGAAAGTGCCGTCGTTGTTGTCCCGCGTTCCCGTAACACGGAAAAGCGCTATAAACAGATCGTCAGAGTCCACACCCCAGTTACATTCAGCCTCCGGCGTTTCGCTGTAGGGTGTGGTGACAGTGACTGTGTTTCCGTTAACGGCCTGGACGGTTCTGGCCTGAGCTGTGCCTGATGGAAGATTCAAAAACAGCCGGTTCCCGGCCTTCACATCAGCGGCGCGATCGAGGGTTATGTTGCGGCCGTTAACCCCACTCACCCTGCCGCCGATAGTTCTTCCGGCCAGCTCGTTAGCAGCCACGCCGATCACCTCCCCGACAGGTGGGACGTCCATGCCCGTGCTGAAGGTCACCACCTCGCCGATACCGTTAGTGAGCAGCGCCCAGCGCCCCCGCCGGTTTGCCTCTGACTGCCTGGTGCAGCCGATCGCAGTCATTTCGAGCTGACGATAATCGAAGCGCATGGCCAGATCGTTATCGTAAACAGGCTCAGGCGTGTCTTTATAGTGGTTGGCAGGGTCTGACCAGTTCACCAGCGCGGCAGTGTTTCGGGTGGTTTCACTCGGATCCGCAAAGGTAAATTTTCCTTCAACAACGCTGGCGTGGTTATAGATGTGCCACACATCCCGTGGCATATCAGCCAGGACATACATCTTATTGTCGCCCCAGTACGTCATGCCGCGAAATATACCCGCCAGATCACGAAGTACAGTCCAGGCGTCATTACGGTCCTGGATATAAACGTTGCAACGAAAACGAGGCTCCGTCCCACTTCCGCCCTTGCCATCTGGTACCAGTTGATCGCAATACTGGGCGATGCGATAAAGCTCCCATTTGTCTATCTGAGTCGCATCAATTCTTTGACCCAGCCCGAAGCGCTCGTTCAGAATGATGTCGTAATAAATCCAGGCAGGATTATCCGTCCATGCCCATTTAAATACGCCCTCCCATGTACCAGAATAAGTGCGGGTTTCGGGATCATAAGTATCAGGTACACGGATGATTCGCCCTTTCGGATTACACACAACCTGAGGAATGCCATTAGGGAACTGCTTTGCGTCAAACTCTACATACAGCAGCGCTGTGTTAACGTAGCGAAGTTTGGCGTCAATAATTTCAGTAACGGCCACAACGCGCATGGTGTCGACGATATTCACGCTCGTGGAATCCGGCGTGATTCTGCGAACCCGCAACTGCCATCCAGTCGAGGCTTTCGGAAGATTGACGCGGTGACTGCGCTCATAAAGCGACGTGGTTTTGTCATCAACAGCACCGTTAACCACCGTTTCATACGGCCCGCCATCGACCGACAGATCGATAGCATACTCTACGCGGGTGCCGACTTTATCGCCGTTGTTTTTCTGGAGTAAAAGAGTTGGCCATCCCAGGCGAATTCGCAGCGCAGAGAGCTGCGTGTTGGATACCGCGCGCACGTACGGCACAGCCTGTTTCAGCTCGTATGAAACCTGAAGTTCGTTTTCAATGCCGGGGAAGCCCTGAATGTAGTCCTGGTCCTGAGTACCGGAACGGAACTCATATTTCACATTATTGAAGTTATAACTTCCGTCGGCGTTCTGAAGAGGCGTGTAGGAAGATGAGTCACCAAGAAAAATGTTTTTACCATCAAGCCCGCCAGCGAACTCACCCTCTCCAAGCGCAATCAGCACCTTTGCCCTTGCAATGGACTGAATGCTGTCCGGTGCTTCAATGGGTGTTCGGGTCTGATTGCTGCCACCTTTACCGCGGCCTTTGATGATTGTCGTCGTCATATCGCGTCCATAAAAAAGCCACCGTCAGGTGGCTTGCAGTACGTGGTTTGGTTTATTGCTGATCTTCTGCATAAACCCCGGCGGATATAATGGCGCCGCCAATTTCCCGTTGCCCATAAAGCAGGGGAACGGGATTGCCAGATGCTGTCGTGTTAACGGGACCACCAAACGCATAGGAGGGTTTGTTATCAGGTTCCTGACGCATTCGCAGACCTGAAACCTGAGGAGAGAGCATCTGCACTACACCACCAACGGCCATAGAACCAGCTGCGGCATATAGTGCCATTTGTGTGCTTGCTGCCCATCCTATTGGGTTCCACCAGGTAAAGGCCGCAATTGCGGCGGCAGTAACAATTTGAAAGAGCCCCGCCCTTTTACTACCGCGTATGACAGGGATAATACGGAGCTCATCACCAGGCCCAAGAAGATCAAACTCTTCCTTGCCTATGTTTATTTGGTTTCGGAAGATGACAAAGTCCAGCCCTTTCGCTCTGGTCTCTCGCAGGTAGGCATCAAATCCGTCAATGGTGTTAGAAAGTGCCCTGAACACTTCGCTGGCCGACGTTAGTGCGCGGCGATGTGTCCTGCCAAATCGCTGAGCCATTGAGCCGCTGAGTTTGATAACGGTTTTTCTTTCCATTACATCAAATCCTTATAACGCAGAATTTTGATGGTACGGTCACGGTAATAGCCACCGTAGGGAATACGCTGGCTTAGCTGGCCATACATGTGATGCAGTAGCATGTTGCCATCAAGCAAAATCCCGGCATGGTTCGGGACGGTGGACTGAACCTGCATGATAACCATGTCACCTGGCTGAGCGGGACCGTCGTACTCACGAAAACCGCATTCCTGCCAGTTGTCCATATAGAGGTTTTCACCCTGCTCCCACCAGTGGCGATCTACGCTGTAGTTGGGCAGTTCAATGCCGTGTTCGATGCGGAAATAGTCCATGATGAGAGACCAGCAGTCTGCATATCCGAGAACAAACTGGCGCCCTGTGAGGGGTCGGTCTCCGCGAGGCATGACGGTGCGAATGTCGCCCTCCGGCCACGATGCAATAATCCACGGCAGTTCCGTGGCATCACACATCAGCATGTCGAGCTCGCTCGGTTGGGTTGTTGCCCCGTCGCCGGGGTGACTGTGGACGATCGCCACCACAGTTCCCTGCTCTTCGGCGGCCGCATAATCCTCATGATTGAGTTCAAATTGCTCAGTCGGCGACTCAGCATTATTTTTGCAGGGGATGTATTTCTCCACCCGCCCCTTCTGAATAACCACGCCACAGCACTCCTCGGGGAAGGATGCGGCGGCATGCGCCAGAATGGCGCTAACTGTTTTGTCGCGCATGATTATCCTCTCAGAAGTGAAGCCCCGGGGAACCCGCCATAATCCAGCTGCTCATTCTCTCCGAAACGAGGTTTGCAGCCCGTTGACAGCAGTCCGGAGCAAACATCCTGTGAAGGATCATCCACCCGGTTGCCGTCTTTATCGAACCAGCCGTTTTGCCCGGCGTAGGTGCAGCCATTCCCGGTTTTGTACCAGCCCCGCATGCACCACGTGCACATTGGCTGAATTTGCCGGGTCGGAATGAGTTGCCCGCGCAGATCGGCTGGACTGGAAAGCTCAAACTCTACGGTTTCATCGTCTGATCCTGATTTACGGTCGATGTAATAAACCTGTTTGCGCTCCTCGTTGGGATTCGCAGTTGGGTTCCCGTCAGGAAAATTTCTTGCGTCCAGGTAGTGGGCGAAGGTGTCATGGATGATCACCTTTGCCTTAGCCATCCCCTGAAACCTTCGGCACAGCGCGCCAATCGTGCCGCTGATGTTTGCCACGGTGAGAGAAGGCCGTGAACTCTGGCCGTCACTGCTTACAGATATGCCGGTCAGTTCATACGGCCACGCGCCATACTCCTGCCCCTGCCACCACACCGACTTCGGCTCAAGTTTTGACTCGTCGCCGCCTGCGGCGATGATTTCCGCCTCGGTATGCGGAATTGTCTCGTTGTGAAAGCGAAGAATACCCGCACCGAACGCTGAGCCGTCCACCTCGATCAGGCGGACGCGCTTACCCGGTTCCAGTTTCTGGACATCAGATGAAATACTCATGGATGGTATGCCTGTATGAATGTGCTGCTGAGGGTGTATTTTTTGTTGCCGTGGGTAGATATCTGGAAGGATTCCGCGCGCCATAAACCTGAAGGCTCAAGCGGTGGCTTCCAGATAAATGACTTCCACCCTGCATGTCTGTTCAGAAAGTTTTTAATGGCCTGAATGTAAGCCTCGTCGCCGGTAAAGCTCACGCTCCACTGAGGTGTTACCGGGTTGATGCCGTCCCCGGCCACCTGTGTATAGCCATCGCCAAACTGCGCCTTTCGGGTACGAAAACTTGTATCAACCTGAGAGGCAACCTTTGGGCACCAGCTGAAGGTTTCGACTGCCATGGTTAAACTCCCTTGATTAATCGCCACAGAGGCGAGCCCGGCATGCTGGCCTGTTCGTTAATGACACCAGTGATGGCATCCTTAAGCTGCCTGCCTGCTGCTCCGGCAGTACCCTGACTGGACGCCTGTGGAGATCCGCCCTGAATATTGATATCGCCGAAGTTAACTGAAGGCACACCTCCGGAGACCTGCGGAGTACCAACTGCCCGAACGCCCAGCGAACCATCAGCGGCGCGCGTAAGCGGCATAATGGCTTCCGGACCAGCCTCGGCAAAAACCCCTGCGCCTTTGGCAAAAGCAAACAGCTGAGGCGTCTGGAAAACGCCATTGCTGTAAGCGCTCAGGGACGGAGAGTCGTAAACATTACCCTTCGCATTAAATGTGAAGTTCGCGCCAGCATTCTGAATAGCGGTACCGCTGCTGGCGGTTGCGGCTGACGAGGCACCAAAACTGAACAGTGATCCAATTGAGCTGACGCCATTAGCAACAGCCATGTTCACCAGAACGTTCTGGATAATCTTCAGTACGCTCACGCCCCAGTCCTTCCAGCTGTCAACGTTGCCATTGAGCATGTCGGTGATCGTGGTGACCGCGCCACCCATGGCCTGCTTCATGCCGTCAGCGGCCATGGAAGAATAATCAGTGGCTTCGTCCACCCAGTTCGCATAACCCTCAGACAGTCCCGTCATCCAGTCGTCACGCTGAGCATCAGAAGCTGCGTAATATCCCTCCTGGTCGCGCAGGCGCTCTTCGAGGTAGCGCTTATTAAGTGCCAGCCCCTGCTGATAGAACGTCTCGTCGATTTCACCAGCCTGACGCTGGCGGAGAAGATCGGTATTCTTCTGCTCAAACTCCTTACGCAGATTGAACTGCTCCTGAAGTCTTTCACGGAACCTGGCTCCCTGCCCATAGCCCAGCAGTTGCGCTTCATTGGCTGCGCGGGCGCTGGCGTTACTGTCAGCAAGGTTGGCTTCGTAATTTCGCAGTTGCTCACGCAATTTAACCTGGTCAATGAGCGCAGCATTCTGCAATACCGTCTTTTTCTGGGCTTCTGTCAGAGAAGCAAGCTCGCCCTGGCTGACCTGGTATTTAACCTTCGCCAGTTCAGTATTCTGGCCTTGCAGGGCAATCTGCTCTTTTTGCTGCTTGATAAGGCGCTTATACACATCCTCGGTTTTCTCGCCTTCGGTTTTACCACCCTTCGCCTTAGGTTTGTTGGCCTCATTATTCCGCCATTCAGCAAGACCGTTATTAATCAACTCCTGACGGCCTGTCTGGAATTGCGGATCACTGGTTAACCCCAGGTCATCGGCTGCATAACTCAGACGCAGGCGCTCTTTGGCCTCACCCTTCAGGCGTGACAACTCAAGATCCCGACGGCTCTTTTCGAGGGCATCGGTTTGCTTTTTGTCGAGGTCGGCCTGAGGAAGTCTGAGAGGGACGTTCGCCAGCCCTTGCCGAGCCATTAATAGCTGATTTCCCAGCCCCAGCAGACGGTTAAATTCGTCATGCTGCCCATTCATCAACAGGAGAGATTGATAAGCCCGGTTTTGATTAGCAGCCTCTTCTCGAATGAGTGCCACCCGGCGATGTTCAAGCCCTTCCAGAACCTGTTGAATAGAAGCGGATTCTTGCTGCATCTGAGCAAGTCTTTCTTGCTCAACAGATAACTGCTCTGTAGCCGTAGCCAGCCCACGAGTCACAGTGTCCAAATATGTCAGGTGGTTAATCATGAAACCACCGCTGGTAGTTGGACCGGGATTACTAATCACTGACTGATAACCAGCTATCTGCTCTTTCAGGCTTTCAACCTTGCTCTTTTGTTCATCAATTAGCCTGTTTTGTTCATTCAGTGCGGCACGAGTTTTCTCTGCATTATCTGAAGCTTCAGGAAGGGTCATTGCCCTCGTCTTTTTACTGACTTCATCTATCGTGCTGGCATACTCCTGAGCAGAGCGCCGAGCCTGCTCCTGATTTTGATACACCGCATACCAGGCACCGGCTCCAAGCATCACCAATCCCGGCACGCCGCCAATGAGCCCGAGGGCACTGCTTAAAAGGCGGGTGCCAACAGATGTGACACTATTGAGATTGCTTTGGGTGGTAACACGATTTGCAAGGTTCCGGTCTCTGGCGGCCTCCGCGGAAGCCAGGCGTCTTTCAGCGATAGCCTGTGCATCGGCGTTTTTTGCTGCCACCAGACCTGCCTGCGCACGCTCAAGCGCTGTTCTGGCTCTGACTTTCTCTGTAGCAGAACCGCTGGCTAGAGCGGTAGTCAGCCTGGCCTGGGCTGCAGTGACTTTTGCTTCTGCCGCAGCAATTTTCTCTTGCTGCGCAGCCTGAACATCTGCGCTACGCGATCTCTGTACAGCTTGCTGAGCCCTATAAACCTCCGCCCTTGAGGCGGCAACGGCAGACTGCGCAGCCTTATCCTGTGCAACGGCAAGAGCAACCTCTGACTTAGCCGCAGAAATTAGCGCGCCGGTTGCGCTCGTGGCGCTAGTTACTACTCCACTGAGATACCTTGCCAGCCCAACGCCAACAAGTGCACCCGCCACTGTTGTGATCGTGGACATATTGTCTGCAACATCACTTAGTGCGCCGCTTACTGCCGAAGAGGTAAATGAATCAAGCGTTTGGGCAACTCCGTCTAGGCCACCAGATAGCGCATCGGTAGCACCTGTAGCCTGGTTGACACCTCCAACCCATGCCATGAACGAGTTTGTGACTTTTTGCAGGGATCCGGAAACTGTTTGCGGCATGCTGGCAAACTCACCCTGTAATGAGCCCAACTGGCTCATTAATGCAGGAACAACCTTATCAATCGTAAGTTGCCCCTGGTCAGCCATGCTCTTCAGGTCTTTGCGGGCCACGCCCATTCCGGCGGCAAGTGCGCGGATAACACGATCACCTGCTTCGTTAACGGCGTTGAATTCTTCACCGCGAAGAACGCCCTGCGCCAGAGCCTGGCTGAATTGAGTGATAACAGAACTCGCTTCCTGAGTATTAGCCCCCGAAAGTTTAAGGCCGGTAGAAACAGCTTCGGTAATTTTCAGAACTTCGTCAGAGCTATACCCAAACTCACGCATTGAAGCAGCTGCGCGTGAAAAAAGGTTTGCGTTGTCTGAAAACGCGGTGCCAGTTCTTTGGCTGATTTCCATTAACTGGCGCTGAGAGGCAGCAAAATCATCAGCTGAAGATGATGCCTGCTTAAGACGGGCGTTTACTGAATTCCACTCATCAGCAATCTGCACGAGCTTACCAGTCGCAAAAGCGGCCGTAGCAGCAGCAGCGGCTCTTCCTGCCGATGCAAACCCAGCGGTCAGATCAGATAACGCCCTTTCGCTCTCTCGGGCGGCAGCGGCAGCCTGACGGCCACCATTTTGCATGGTGCGGTAATAATCCTGCCCCATACGTGAAGCGCGGGAAATTTCCGTCTGGAATGATTGCGAGTTAGCGGAAATTTTGATTATTAACTCACGTAAAGTTGCCATTTAGTCTAACTCCAGACGTAAAAAAACCGCCGAAGCGGTTTTATTTTTATTGTTTCCAGACCTTTTGCCTGGCTTCTTCGAGGTATTCTTCATCAGTCTTAACCGGTGGGGAATCGACTGCTAAATCACTACCACAGTGCTTACATTTAATAGCTTCGCTTTTGATTAACTCTGCACAGAATGGGCACTTCTTCATACCATCGTTTTCAATTAAGTCTTTTTCTTCTGCCGCAACATCCTTCTTTATTACCAAAGAATGTACAAAAGCAATTATGAATAGCAGAGCACCATACACCCACCATGCAAAGAAAGATCTTCCTTTGCTTTGAGCAATTAAGGCTGGAATTAAGCCTATAACAATTGAAACTAGTAAAATTTCCATTTTGGTTCCCCAGCATTATCAGTCTAAGAATCCTAATATTATCTGGGTCAAAAGTCACTGCGTCGCGGCAGTAAGTGCAGCCTCAAGCCCAGCAAACGGGTCCTTCGGTTCTGATTGCTCATCGCCACCCCATCGCAGGATCGCATCGTCCAGCGGTACTTTTGCCCCCTGCGAACCGTAGATGGCAGAGACGAGCTGAGCTGCCTGAATGTCGCCACGGATATCGCCAACCGGACTTTGCCTGTCGTACTCAATCCACATCAGAAGCTCGCTTGCCGTCATATTCTGCCGAAGCTCTGAGAGCGTGCGCCCCATCCGGAGCGCAAGCGACATCAGAAACTTTACGCCGGGGGTTGAGACTTTTCCCGCGCTTCGTCCGCGTTGTTAATCAGGTCAAGCGCCTGTTTGAGCAGGCGTGAGTGTACGGGTCCGTAAATTTCACGCACCTGCTCTTCTTCGTCAACGCTGAATACCGGTTGCTTATTGGTATCGCACAGGACGTCAATGAAGAGCACCACGTCAGCGCAAAGATTACGGTGCGCCTTTTCCGATACCGACACATTTTCATCGTCGGCACCCGCTTTCACCACCTCCTGCCAGCGCAGCCAGGCTTCACCTGACGGCTCACGGAGAACCACCTTGACGCCTTCCCACTCAGGAACGGCGACCGTCTTATGACGAAAGCCCGACATCTTAGCCAGGGCGAGGTTTTTAATATTCTTCATGCAACCCCTCAGGAACCAGATTCAATGTTTTCAGGCTTACCCTTCAGGCGCAGGGAGAACGTTGCCGCCACTACGCCGTTGGTACCGGAAGACCATGTGTGCTGGCGGATTTCAGCCAGGAACTTAAAGCCTTTGCCGGACGGGAAAATGACCTGGAAAGCGTAGGTCGTATCGTTGTCATACGCATCGCGCAAGGCGTCCTGCGCCGGGTTCTTGTAAAAGTTACCGGACAGAGAGATTTCTGACGGAGAAGGCAGGCCGTTAATGTTCTCCTGCTCTTCTGAGCAAAGCGTTGTTACGTCGATATCCTGCTTCTGGCCACCGGTGAACTGAATTTCTTTGATGGTGCAACTCAGATCGAGGAAGGTTGCGGAATCCATCGTTTCTTTGGTGGCTGGCAGGGAGGAAATAAGGATCTTCGTCAGCTGCGATTTTTCATAAAGTGCAGACATAGCTGTCTCCTGGAAAAAGAAAACCCGCCATCAGGCGGGTTCGTTGGGTGAATTAATTGTCAGGGGGTAACCCTGAAATCGAGGGTCATGCGGTAGAGTCGTCGATGGGGCTCGTATCCGGGGAGCCTGGCGACCTCCGTCGGGTTTAGTGGCCGTAGCGCCACTAGAGCATCTTCCACGAGCGCGCGCGCCTCTTTGATGGAGGTTGAGTAAGCATCTACCTGAATGGAAACCCTGCTCTCTGCCTGGCCACACAGCACGTCAGCGGAAACATCATCGACGATGGAAAAGATAATCCAGGGTGGAGAGACAGACGGTTTCCCGTCACTACCTAATGGCGCAACGTAGGGATATACCCGCCCTTCTGCCAGGGGAGAAAGCAAAGCGTAGATATCATCTTCATTCACTTGCTCAACACCTCATCAATAGCCTGATTCATCCTGGCAATGGCGACGCTGGCGGCCTCTTCCTCGCGCGTATCGTAAGCGGGTCGCACAAAAGGATGCGCAGGCATGTTCGCAGTGCCAAGCTCCACAAAGCGCCAGTAAAAGGCGTTTCTCGGGTTACTCGCCTTCATTGTGTTATCGCTGTTCCCGGTGCGCGGGTTAACACCACGAATATGGACGCCGGAATAAATTTCCCCGCGGCGACGGCTTTTTTGGGTCACCACCACCACGTTTTTTTTCAGTTTCCCAGTTCGCACCGGAGCGCGGGCGATCACTTCTTCCTTAAGCACTTCGGCACCAGCGCGCGTAGCATCACGCAGAACCTTGTTGTTTTCAGCACGGCTAAGCGCCTCCAGATCCTTTGCGATGTCATTCAACCCGGAAAAATCGAGGCTCGTCCCAATCATTTTTCAGCTCCCGTTTTGCAAAGAATTTCCAGGCGAGTGCCGGTCGCATTTGCTACAGGAGGACCGATGATATTTAGCACCTGACCTTTATACGGGCCGCTGAGCACTTCAAGACGAGAAGAGGCGTTCAGCTCAGCCCTGAAGCGCATCCAGACGCGAATGGTTGCCTGCGCCGTTTCCGCGCCGCCTGACATCTGCTCTCTGCCGCTGATCCCCTTTACCTCAGCCGGGACCGGGTTGCCACCACTCCACGATTCAACCGGCTGACCAGATGGATCGCGCGAAGTCGTGAAGGTGAGAATTTTTACCCGGTGCCTGAATCGTCCAGGTTCCATCAGGAGCCCTCCTCAGGTTCAGATTTACCGCGCCAGTTGCGATGGATGAACATCATGCGTTCTGCTGCAGCGTTCTCATATAGCTGTACTTCGCTTTGCGCAGTGCGGTGTTCAAACATGTCAGCAAAGACAAGGAGAACGGCGCCCTTAACGGCTGCAGGAATATCAGCAGCAACTTTCCATGCTGGTTCATCGCACCAGCGTATGCAGTAGTCAAAAGCTGCCTGAGCGTACATGGTGATCAGCTCGTCCCTGTCGTCTTCCTCAAATTCAATCTGCTGCTTAAACAGGCGGAGGCCAATTACATCCAGAACATCTATCGCCATAAGTTAAAAGGGCGGGTCACCCCGCCCCCTCCATCATGAGCCAGAAGAGAAAGCGCCCTTGATGATTGCCGTCGGGCGATAGTGCGCCAGCGCCAGGCGTTCTTCGCACAGAATGGTCAGCATGTTTTTCACGAAGTTGTCGCGGTCTTCACGGCTGACTTCCACGGTGGCATCCATGCGATCCCACACCTGTGAGGCCATATCAAAACCGCCCACCGTAAAGGTGCCGGCGGCCTGCGCCTTAGTCGGAACCACTGGCAAACCCCACATGATGTTGCTGGTAAACGCCTGAGGACCACCGAAGATATAGCGGCCTTCGTTGTCTTTCAGCAGCGCGATGTTGTGCCAGTCGCGCGGGTTCAGGACGATACCGGAAGCGCTAAACTCAGACTCTGTCACCTGATAAATAGCGTGAGCGATAATGTCAGCGCGGGTGTCGCCGGTGGCATTCAGCGAGGTGTCATAGGCTGTTGCCACTTTATTCAGACCTTCCAAGTTATCCCCGGTACCGTCGCCGTTCAGCAGCTGGCCTTCTTCCTTCAGCGCCAGACCATACATGAGGCGGTTGTTGACGTATGACTGCAGCATTGGCGCATCGTCCATAACCTGACGTGACGCCTGCACCCAGTGGGCGATAGTCTTCACGTTCGCGGTCTGTTTGCTGAAGGTAATATCCGATTCAGGTTTCAGCGCTTTCTCGGCCACCACATCGGCGTTATTGGTAAACACCTCTTCACGGACGTATTCCAGGGAGTTACTGGAAATGCGGCCCTGCGCCAGCAGATCACGAATGGTCAGACGGCGCAGGCCCGGCATGATGATGCCTGGAACCTGCATAGGCTGGATCAGGCTGCCTGCAGAATCAGAATCACTACCCAGCGACTTGTTAAAGGTTTTCGCGTCGAAGCTGCCTTTGCTGCCGTTCCAAGACTTCTGCAGCTCTTCCGCTGCGCGTTCGGAGAAGGATTTCTTCTCACCCGGATTTTCGGCACCGGAGGCCAGTTTCTGCTCGAGATCGAAGAGGCGGGTACCGGATTTGGTCAGCTCTTCCTGTACTTTCGCAAGGTCGGACTGCAGTTGTTTAGAAACCTGACCGGTGCTTTCGATTTCTGCTTTCTGCGCATCGAAAAGCTGGGACATTTTCTGCTGGGATTCTTCGATAGCTTTTTGAATGAGAGCGAGTTCAGACATAATTAATTACCTAAATTAGAAGGGAAAGATTTGATGCTCTGAAGCAGAGCGTTGATTTGTGCTTCGTTTCTGTCGCCCTCGGACTCGCTCCGAATCGCTGACTTAAACCGGGCTATTAACCCAACTGCCTGTGATTTGGTGAGGCCGACTGAATCCCTCAGCCAGTTCTCCACATCACGGATTGTTTCAATGCCATCCACGCTTTTCATGGCTGCAATGCCAGCCTGTTCGTTAGCCGGGAAGGTGCAGACGCTGATTTCGCGCAGGGCCTGGATATTCTTAAAAATGCGACCGGTAGGGATGATGGTGTAATCGTCTTTGGTAACCGAAAAGCCAACCGACATACCCTCAACCGTACCGTGCTGCATTGCAGCTTTCAGGTCGGTGGCACCGCTGTGCCCTGGCGTAAGTTGACCGCGAACGTAGAGCCCTTTTTCGTCTTCGGCCAGACTGTCCCATTTACCAACCGGCAGCTCCCACGTCTTGTGGTTGAAAAACATCGCCACTTTGCGGGTCTGGTTCGCCAGTGCGTTTTTGAACGCCCCGGGCAGAATGATGTCGCCATCGGAATCGGTGTTATTAAAAACAGAGGCATATCCTTCGAAAATCCCCTGCTTCCCGTCACCGGTGAATTTGATTTCTGTCTCGTCGAAGGACAGCGTTTTTACGATTTCAGGCATCACGGCCCCCATAAAAATTAAGCCCCGTTATTTCGGGGCTCTTTGTTGGTTCCTAAGTCGGTAATTGGCACATACTGCGCCTGTCGCATCGCTACATCTCCACCAGGTAATGGCGGCATGTTGTCTGTTCGGCGCATTTCGTTGATGGTACGCAGGCCGGACTCTCCCATTGCCTTCATGAACGCGGCACGGGAGGCAGAATCGCCCCTCAGGAGACCATCAAGATTGTGCTCAGCATGTAGGCGGCCAACGTCTTTCGATGGGATCAGCCATCGCTGAATACTGTTTTCCCACCGGGAGATATAGGGCTGCAGCGTGTACTGCAGGAAGCCGAGATTCTGCTGCTCGATACCCGATCCCCAGCTCGTTGACTTCTCGACATCGCCGACAAGGTGAGGCGGTACGCCAAAGAACCGCGCCAGCTCACTAACCTGGAATTTTCGGGACGCCATCATTTCGGCATCCTGTGGCGTTACGCCAATTGCCGATGTGGAAAAGCCCGCTTCCAGAATCCAGAGGCGTTTTTTTACCGGTCCGCCGGCGATCTCTTTAAAGTTCTCTTCGACCTGCGAGCGCTGCTGTTCAGTTAGCACTTTTTCGCCAGTTGAGAGGATTTGCGGAGACTTGGCACCATTGGCAAAGAAATCTCGCTGCTGGTCCTCCATCGCAACGGCCACACCTGCCGATTTACAGGCAAAGGCGATGGGCGACAGCCCTACCAACCCGGTGAATCCGAAGCCTTTAAGGTGAAAAATATCTTTCTGCGAAAAGTCGGCGTATTCGCTGTCGCGTTGATAGCGATATACCACTTTTTTTCCGACGAGTTTCACATCCATGTTGGCAGACTGAAGCGGGAGAAGGCTGATCACGTCACCCGCGCTGTTTCGGTCCACCAGTGCATATGCGTTACCATAAAAACAGAGCTGCATCGTCATGGCCTCCCTGAATTCCTGGGCGGTCATGTACTGATTCGGCGAGTAGCGCAGCAGTCGCGCCAGCGGATTGCTCAAATCCACTTTTTTACGGTTGTCGTTCTGGTCAGTTTCAAAAACTTCAAGCGGGAGGCATGCCGTGAGCGTTGAAATCAGGCTCACGCAGCGCCACACCGTCGAAATTTGCAGTATCCGTTCATCGTTAATGGATGAATCGCCCAGGTGTCCGTGGGCCGAAACGGGCCCCGTTTGTGAGCCCTGATTTGGGGTGACTAAACGCCCGCCGACAAACCAGGACTGCAGCCTTGCCCACCAGCCGTTATTGGTGCGCAGGTCAATCGTGTATTTAGGTTCTTCCATCACATGCTCAGCGGTCGGAAAATGAAGTCATCGAAGTCACCACCCTGTTCGGTAACTTCCCCATTTGCAGCACCAACGGACATTGTCATTGCGACCATGCCATCAATACGGCCCGTTGCTTTGGATTTATCCAGCTTTCGGTTGCCGGCAGCATCTTTTACTATCACCGCGTTCCAGGCACACATGGTTAACACCGGGTGCATGCCATGCCTCACCCGCCCGTTAAGCATCAGTGACTCAAGGGTGTCTACAGCTGGGCCCATATCCTTAAAGCCCTGGCCGAACTCGACCAGCGGAAGGCTCAGGCCGATGTCGTCAGCCTCTTTCCTGAACTGGTCAATGCGCCATCGGTCGAAGGCCATCGAAGTGAGGTCGAAATCACCGATGATTTCGGCGATGTCGGCGACCACGAATGAGTAATCGACGGACGCACCTGGCGTGGTACGCAAAAGTCCCTCCCTTGCCCATACGTCATAGGGCGCGCGGTCTGTTTTGGACCGCGCTTCCAATGTCTTTTGTGGGGTCCAGAAGAAGGGAAAGATATCCCAGACACCATCATCAGCCTCACCAGCGATAACCAGCGCCGTTAAGTCGTTCCTGGCTGACAGATCCAGCCCGGCATACCATTTCCTCGGTGTGTTAACCGGCGCTCCGCCGCACAACTCCCACACGCTGCGTGAGATGAACGGCGATACGGTAGACACTCGCTGATTAAGGTTGAGGTTGCGGAAAGTGTTCTCAAAGCTTGGCATTCGGCCTGCCATTTCAGCCTGGCGCGCCATGTCTTTTTCAGATCTGAACGTTCCCAGCGCCGGGTTCGCAGCAAACCAGGATTCTCGCTTACTGATATCAGCGTCTTTTGGCGCTTCGTAAACGTGGCAGACAATGTGCGGATCTTTCGATTTGACCGCATCATCAATCCAGATGCTCAACAGGTCGGCATCGTTCGCCGCCTGGGTGCTGATAACGATAAGAAGCGGATTCTCATGCGCACCCTGGGCTGTAGTAATCGCGTCGATAAAATCATCCTGTGGCCCCCTTACCTGTCCGGTTTCGTCCAGAATCGCCAGAATCGGGGAAAGTCCGTGTGTGGTTTTACCCTCAGCAGATAGCGCCTTGTATTCGACGTTACACGGCAACCCTATTAGCTTCTTGCCGCTGGGAATTATATGCACTAACACCTGCAGGTCCGGGTTCAGGTTCACCATCTTCACCGCGAGGTTGAAAACGATGGATGCCTGCTCGCGGCTAAGCGCACCGCTCACGATCTGGGTGTTCTGTACCGCTTCTGGTCCCACCAGATGCGCCAGCAGGATGCCGGCTATCAGTCCTGTCTTCCCATTTTTGCGCGCGATGCTAAGTATCGCTTTATCGGTACCGACTGGATTGTCGTAAACCGCCAGGATGAATTCTTTCTGGAAGGGGTCAAGCTGCATGGGCTTACCGAGAAGCTTGCCTTCCGGCACGATGCAATAGCGCTCAATGAACGCTATTACACGCTCACCTCGCGTCATAGTCTTTTATCCGTGTTTGGGAAAGGCGATCAGGTTATCTTCCTGGCTCTGATGCTCGTTTTTGGTATTTCGTGCATCACGATCATTCTGATTGCGTTTCTTCTGGTCGCGGCTTTCGCCGTTAGTTGCGTGGGAATGGATCTGCAGGTCACGGCGCTGAGCCAGGATGGTTCGCTGCAAATCAGGAATTTGTTTGCGGAGGTTTTTAATCAGCGCCTCATTCCTCGCTTCACCGCGCGCGCGTTCTTCTTTACGCAAATCTCTGCGTAAGACGGTGATATAGAGCTGGTTATTTGCCAGTTCTACAGCGGCCAGAAGGTCGGCCGGCGTCCAGCTGTCCAGAGCTTTCGATCTGATATTGTCATGCCAGAATGGTTCGGCTTTTTTTTCCAAACCTGCATGGGACGGAGGATCGATGGTGTCCACTGCTGCATTTTTCATGGCCTGAACCGCTGCCGCCGAACTGTCGGAACGGGTTCGTTTATCTGCCATATGTCAACACCTTAAAACTAAAAAAATCGGGTTAGCGTTAAAATCAAACTTTGGCGGCGGTCATTTGGGGCAAAGGTTTTGAAGATTTGATCCCCCCCCTGCCCTGATGCGATTCATTCTCATTTGATATCGTTGCATTTGAAATGATTTCACATGATAGGTAATCGACTTGCCGCCGCCGCGCTATGCCGAATGTTTGTCTACCTGTTCGAGTTTCTGAGTGCCTTTCCCACGCCCGGAGACAACATGCCCTGAGACGGTCACTGTCGGCACCTCCTGCCCTACAGCGTGCGAGAACTGAATGGATGTCACGTCCTTCATCTCCACGCCATCAATCACCAGGCGAACGAATTTTCCATCGCGGTATTCAATGCTGAGGTCTTTCATTAAGTGCTCCAGTGAGACGCAGGATCGAGCGGGTAGCCGTTGGCATCACAGCCTATTACCGCGCCGCTCTTCTCCATTCTCTGTTTCGTTGAGTCATGATGCGCTTTGCACAGTGGCTGCCAGTTCTCTTTACTCCAGAACAGGAGCTGTGCTTTCGATATGGCCAGCGGGTTACCTGACTTAAGCGCATCTTTGAGTTTGTGGGGCTCGATATGGTCAACCACCGTTGCTGGGGTTATGCGCCCCTGCTGCTCGCACATCACACATAGTGGGTGCTGCTGCAGGAAACGCAGACGGGCCTTATCCCATCGGCTGCCATATACGCGGGGCTCTTTGTTCATGACAGTCTCCATGCGCGGCGGCGTTCCGTCCTCGGCTCGTTGTCAGGATGACGCTCAACCGTCGGGAGGTCAGCGTGATCCACCAGCGAGTAACACGGATAAATCACCCGGCCACCGAATGCCTCACCGACGGCGTAATCAGCTGCCAGCGTTTTATTCCATGCGCTGAGCATGCGCCCCAGCCTGCCCTGAGGAGGGCTATAACATACCCCGTGAATCAGCTTGCTTAATACGATGTGGTCACCGCAGACGCTATCCGCATCCACCAGCATTCCGGCTATCTCTTTCTGATACTGCGGCGGTCGGCCGGTACCGAGATAAAAGCTCAGCATGTCATCAGGGAAACGCACCAGCCAGTCAGTTACCTTTTCGGTGAATCCCTGCACCGGTAGCGCGTCGTCTTCCAGCACGACTACCCGGCAAGGTTGCTCAGCAGCCCATTCAAGCGCGCGTCGGTGATTCCAGTTCGCGCCGTGGTTACCGTCATCAATAAGCAGATGGGCATCCAGCAGCGCAGCAAGACGTTGTGCTTGTCCCGTCCGGGTGTGGTGACCAACCACAACAAACCTAATGTCTTCAGCCACCAGCAAATCTCCATAAAAAAAGCTGCACAATGGCGGCTACTGTCTGAATATCAGGGTGTTGCTTCGTTTTAACCCTGGTTAAGGTAAGCATTCAGCCCGTCAGTGGTTGGACACTGGCGCACTCTGTCGCGGGGGGATGGCTGATTACCTCCGAAAAGGAAAATACCCATGGGTTCCATGTCAGAACTGGAAAAAGCAGTTGCAGATTTACAACGTGAATTAAAGATTGAAAAAGCCACCAATAAACTGGTTTTTTCTTTGATTATTGAAGCTGTTAACAAGCTGTCACCAAAACAGAATGTTGGGGACGTTCTGATGGATGTACTGAAGGAGGTTACACCGCCTGAAATTTCATCTGCCCCAGATGCTCACGAAGCGATTAAGAGAGTTGAGAAAATAATTCAGAAGAAGCAACCGCGTTCGTAACTTCCTGAATTAAATCGTCAGCGGCTCGGTGCTGAGCCGCATTCACAATCTGATCGATTACAGTTTTCGCGTGAGTTTCAGCGCGCTGCTTGTAACCTTCAAGAGTAAAGTCTGCTGTAATGTCTTCACGATAAGGTACAGTCAGCATTGTTTTCTTATTGATATGTACTTTGACGTCTCCGCCAATAGCCTCAACCGTTTTACAGTCCAGTGCCTCTGCTGAAGAGTAACCATTAATTTTTAAGCTAAAAGATTTTTGAGTCGGAAACTCAACCTCATACGAAATCATAAGAACTCCTGTTATTTATGGCGCCAGAAAGCGAACTCTTTACCGACTCCATCGGACTTAAAAATAGTGTGGATGCGCGGGCCGGTTACTATCCGATCGCCGAAAGACTTCGCCACAATCCCGAACGCCAGCATATCCCCCACCGCAGCGCCAGCCTGTTCTTTCTTCCAGAAACGATAGCTTTCGATCCGGTAGTAAAGACGGATGATGCCGTGAGCGAACGCCATTACATCAGCGCGGGAACCACCCAGCAGCCCAGCGTTAAGCATCACATCGTTGCGGTGCGCTTCGATAAACTCCTGATAGATGCGCTCCGGATGATTCTGCTTTGCCCAGGTGTCGGCGTAGGTCTTTGGTTCTGAACCGACGTACAACTTCCCTGGCTCCATTTCTTCCCACGGCGCGCGAAGCATTTCGACATCAGTACCATCGGTACACCAGACGAACCGGTATTCAGGGTGATGACGCAGATGCTGCCAGATGTGCAACCAGCGACGAAAGTAGACATTCATCTTCACGTCAGGAACGCGACATAGCTCAACATCTGCCGGGGCCGTCAGTAATTCATCCACCAGCGCTATACGCCCACATTGTCGAAGCGAGGCCGCCCATTTGCTCAGCATATCAGGCGAGGCCGCCATTTTTGTGCCGCGCTGCGGGTCAGGCTGACTGGTAAGCAGCGTAGTGATAACCACGTCGCGCTGACGCCGATATTCAACGTAACCGGTAAAGCCGGTATCACGTCGTTCGTTGTGGATCTTCACATTACGTTCCACCAGCGCCTGGCGGTCTGGCCTAGGTACCGAACGCTCCACCGCTTCATGCTCATCGAGGGAATGAATCAACTTGTCTGAACCGAGGACATCAGCGTAAGCCCACGTAGTCAGTCCTGCGTTATGGATGCGCAAGGCGAGGTCGCTGTGCTCATACATGCCGCGACCGTAAACCGGATCGAAACCGCCAACCTTCTCGATAGCGTTGCGATGGTAATACAGCATCACGCCACGCTGCCCGGTGTAAGCGATGTGCTTATCATCCCGGTACAGGACCGCCATATCCTTCAGCTTATTCGTCCCTGCCAGATCGAGAAACTGGTAAGCCAGGTGTGGCTCAGGTGATTCGATGTAAGGCAAGTGCCAGTTATCAGCGATGGGCCAGGCGTCATCGTCCCAAAGGAAAAGATGCTCACATCCGGCGTCCATCAGCGCGATTAAACTGGCGTTCTTCGAAGCAACAATGCCGAGTGATGTTTCATGGCGAAGTAGCTGCACGCCGTCAGGCACTACTGCGGCAGGTTTTGAACCATCATCGACTACCACCACCAGCGCACCGGCCGGCAGGTGCATCATGTGCTGTTCAAGCGCTCGTTTCAAAACGTCGGCGCGCTGGTGTGTCGTTATTGCAATACCGATCCGCGATGAAATGATGCTGGCAGGCGCATACGGGACACCATCAATAGTGACCTGCATAATTTTCCTCTGGGAAGTTTATTAATTATCTTATTCGTAATAATGGATGGTCTGACGATAGCAATGGATGATGTTGATAGTTAATCACTAGGGAAGTAGAACAAATCTAAGTTAAACTACTGGTCTGATATGTATAAATTAATGATACATGTCATTATTTTTGCGAACCAAACCAACAATAAGGTCATTTATGAAAAAGTTAATTATGGTAGCTCTGGTTGCCGCAGCTGTTTCTGGCTGCGCTCAACAATCATTTTCAGTAAACAAAGGCATAACGACTACGCCACAGCAAGTTACGACACATCATTTCTTCGTTAGCGGGATTGGTCAATCCAAGCAAATTGATGCTGCTCAGGTTTGCGGTGGTGCTGATAAAGTTGTTCGTACTGAAGTTCAACAGACTTTTGTGAATGGGTTGCTGGGATTTGTCACCTTCGGCATCTACACCCCTCGTGAAGCACGCGTCTATTGCGCGAAGTAATATTTCATAGCAATTGAAACTGATAATCCTCTAGCCCCCTAACAGGGGCTTTTTTACATCTGGTTGATAAAACAATTATCAAGCCCACCAGCAGGTGAGCTTTGTAATGGCTACTTCATCAGTGAGGCGGCGTATTCAATCAGGTAAAGCTTCGGAGCCAGCCAGATTTTTAGCCAGTCAAAGTTGAACCAGAATCCGGCAAACATAATGATAGAAGCCAATGCTCCGCAGACTATGTACAAAAAAGCAAAGAAATCTGCACCAGAGTATCCTTCCGCTATTACCCATGCTTTCTTAACCGTCAATAAGAATCCCATTACCGTCAGAATCGCTACCGCCTGAAACATCAGGCTACTTACTGCATTCCATATCAGCAGTTGATGAATAACATCAGGAACCTGAGCCTGACTGAATGAAACCGCTGCATCAACGCCATTACTTGCTTTCTGCAACAGCTCAGAAAGAACTTTGTTTGCCTGTTCGTTCACTACTTCTCCTTCTGGCAGTTAGCCTGCCACGCTTTGTTATGCGCCAGGATGTCTTTCTTCGTCTGGCGGTCCAGAACGTCGATGTCGTGATCTGTCAGGTAGATTGGCTTTACCCAGTCACAGGAATCGTGGACGAATACATAGCTGGGCTTTGGAGGTCCACCAACACAGCCAGCGGTCAATGCTGACACGGAAAGCACAGAGATAAACATGAAATATTTATTCATTATTGCCCTGCCATGGTTGAGTTAGCAGCGCCTTTTCAACACTCCATCCCCTGCTCAATCGGTGCGCGATTGTCTTTACTTTCACACCGTAGGTTTCAGCCGCTTTGGTAATGCACATTCGACCAGCTGGTGTATCGAGCATATGGTTACTTCGTCGGTTTCTTGCCTGGTCCTTCGGTGTGGCCCAGCGACAATTTTCTGGTGTATACCCTTTGTCGACATCAATTCGATCAAGCGTATGTCCCGCTGGCCGCTCCCCCATATCTTTAAGGAAAACTTTAAAGTCAGCCCAGGGTGCCCAGACATTAATACCTCGACCACCATAATTTGCGTAATCCGCATCATCCGGATAATTACAACGCCGCTGCATTGACAGCCAGCTTATATAAGTGGGGGAGGTTTCTGATGGTCTGCGATGCCCGTGTTTTGCACCCGACATGCAGCCGCAAGATTTTGTCCTGCCAGAGCGGAGTGCATTTGACCTGATAACTTTTTCGGTTCCACATTCACAACTACACAGCCACATGGAAACGCCTGAATTATCCTTCTTTGCGTAGGACAGCACAGTCAGCTTTCCGTAATGATTACCGGTTAGGTCGATTGCCTTCCTCATATTCACCCCTTATGAGCCGCGCTTCCACGTGTCCCGCAGCTCACGATCAACATCGTCGCCAGGCATATGGTTAACCGTCTGCTGTACATTGCTGGCCTCTTTCGTTGCTTCTACCCGGCGTTCGGCTACTGCTTCAGTGGCTGCGGCATTTTCTTCGGTTCGCTGCTGGTCTACTTTTGCTTCAGCCTGTTCACGTCCGCGAAAACGCCCCAGACCAAACGCACCAAGCACCATCAGGATCGCAAACCCGATTGCCGCGAGAACAGATTTGAGTGTCGTCATAGGCTCACCCGCTCGCGCATCCAGCCATAAACGAATGACTCGTTAGCCGGCCGCTGTTCTGCCAGCTCAAGATAACGCTGGCCCTGGCTACAGTTCAGTGCGCGAAGCAATACGATTTCCCCTTCGCCGCCTCGTTTCGCCAGGAAGGACTTCAGCGCGCTGATGCTACGTGGGCCGATCTGCCCGTCGGCGATCAGATCCGGATAGAACTGCTGCTGGTTATTGAAAACGTTCAGCCAGCGCTGGAACCATTTAACCTGCACCGATGGCCCCATGTTCACACCGGTATCGCAGAGTTCGGCGGCAATGGAAGGGGATACTTCTGCCACCTGGTCAAACCGCGGGCCATACCAGTAATCAGACTCAAGGATCGCCAGAGCCTGATCACGTGTAAGGTTTCGCATATCACCGGTATAACCATGCGCTCGGGCGGTTGCCTGAGTAATCCCCCAGTTCGTTGGGCCGCCCTTATCGTTCGGGTGATCAACATAACCACCCTCTTTGCCGAGAATGGTGTTAAAGATATCGTCTTTGGTCATGGCTATTCCGTAATGACGACCTTCGCCAGGTTCCCGCGAGCCAGCCACACCGCCATGCAGATGACGGAGTTAAGCAGCAGATCGCCGAGATTAACCTGAACGTAGTGGCCGAGCAGAATGTTGAAGGCATTGAATCCGGCGGCAAGGATGACCAGGTAGGCCAGTACCGCGACACTCAGGCGATGACGCTTTCCCTCTTTCCGGAAAAACATCAGCCTGACCATGATTAACAGGCAAACTATGGCGTTTGCATCCATCAGAAGAAGCTGCCATGTCATTTATCTTCCTCCCCCAGCCCCGGCATCTTCCCGCTTTTGGATTTGCGGAGAATGCGCAGCAGGACTGCCACGGAAATGGAAGCAGTGACAATTGCACCGACAGCTGGCGATACCTCAATGCTGGCCGGTGGCTTCATCAGGCTTAACGGCGTGTTGATGATTCCGGCCATGATTTTCGCCATGGGTACGGAGAAGAACACGCCACTGATAAACGATATCAGCGCAAAGATAGCCTGCTTCCAGAGTTGATGGGGATCTGAGGTCAGAACGTATAGCGCAGTTCCGGCGAGTGATCCGAGCATCACTGCTGGAGTCGCCTCCGGAAACAGCGTGGCAAAGGTTACACCGACTGATGACGATGTAATACCAACGCCTACGATAGTGAAGGTCTCAGACATATTTATTCCGTGTGTAGTTGGTTCAGACCCCCGGGACGATTTAACAAGTAGGCGTGTCGATGATGGTTCCCGGAGCCTGAAATAAAAAAACCCGGCGACAGGCCGGGAAGACGAGAGTAAGTCAATGTCGGCTCTCTGGCCGAAGAGTCCCAGGTAGTGGGTTCTGGTGCCGGGCAAAGGAATCGAACCTCTGA
The DNA here is from genome assembly GCF_049237125.1 of Enterobacter cloacae complex sp. GYL001. Lineage (NCBI taxonomy): Bacteria > Pseudomonadati > Pseudomonadota > Gammaproteobacteria > Enterobacterales > Enterobacteriaceae > Enterobacter > Enterobacter cloacae complex sp. GYL001. Next base: position 243,416 of record NZ_JBMKGW010000003.1, read on the forward strand.
CGCGCAGCTTACAAGGCTGCCGTTCTGCCACTGAACTAGACCGGCGAATTTGGAGCATCTGGCGGGGATCGAACCCGCATCTTCTGGTTGGAAGCCAGACGTAATTCCCAAACTACGACAGATGCAGAATTGGCGGGACAGGAAGGATTCGAACCTTCGACCACTCGGTTAACAGCCGAACGCACAACCGCTGTGCTTCTGACCCTGAAATAAAAAACCCGCTCGGAGGCGGGTTTGATGTCGTGTAGGCGTTAACGACACATTTCAGCTTTAGCTTTCATGTAAGCCTCGTGAGCCAACTCCGCAGTTTGGAAACTACCGAGCTCTTTACGTTGCCCGTTGATGCGAATAGCGGAACGCCATACGCCGCGAGCTTTGCACCAGTTTGCTCCAATCAGCTTGGACTTCGCCCCTTTTCGAACTTTGTGTCTGTTCTGTTGATTAACAAACTGGGTAACGATACGTAAGTTGTCCCATCGGTTATCTTTGGGATTGCCATTGATATGATCGACACACTTATCAGCCGGCGGCAGCGCACCGTCCATATACAAAAAAGCCAACCGATGAGCGAAAATTAATTTCTTATCGATCATTATCTGGATATAGCCGTACGTATCTGCGTTCCCGGCTATTTTGCCAGGCGTAGACCGTGAGTTTGTTCGCTTGATCCAAACAAATAAACCAGTCAAAGGGTCGTACTTCAGAACCTCTTTCAGCCGTTCTTGGGTGATGCTCATGATATGCGTATGCCTTACTTTGAAATGAACCTTTGCCGCACAGGAAACCAGCCCGTCGAGGCTCGCCAGCGCTAACCGACTTCCTCAAAGGCTCATTTCAAATGGATTGGTTCGACGTGATGAATGCGCGGGCGGTGCGCAGGAAATACGGGTACAAAAAAACCCGCAACGTGGCGGGCTTTTAGAGGTTAATTATCTACAGGCGCTATACTCCATAATCAGAAGCATACAGGACATTTTTATGCAAAGTCAACACTAACGTGCAAAAAAGTGTCGCCATTTGCTCCGATCATATTAATAAGTCGTTGCCTTCTCGAATTCTACAGCAGCGTGATGCTCCCCCTGCCGCAAAGTCTCCACCAGCATTTCATAGAAGGGTTTCCAGTTGCGTGACCATGAGGACTGATGGAGGTCCGGGAGACGCTTCAGAATGGCACGGTGTACCGTCGCCGAGGAGATAGCAGAGAAGCCATTACCAGAGCAACGTTCACACGTTTTGAAAACCGGTGCGCCACGTTCTTTGGTCGCTTTGCGATCCAGCACTTCACCTTTACCGCCGCATCTGCACCGCGCAAGGATTACCTTTTTCCCTCCGCAGGTTTCGCAAACCCTTTTCACCAGCTCATTTTTAATCTTCGGGGCCACCACTTCGGCACCGTCATCGTCGAAGATACCAGGATGTTTAACCACATCCTCATTCCCGGAGATAAAACCGGTACCGCTGCAACTGTGACATGTCACGCTGGTAGCCGCCGAACGGGAGTAATCAGCAAAGGCAAACTGCGCCAGCGTCAACATGCATGCTCCGAGCTTGTCGCCAGCGGCTTTGCGGACATTTTTAGGAGCGTTTTTGATAGCAACCTGCGCCAGCGCCTGAACTGCGAGCTGTTCATCCGTTTTGCTGATTCCCGCTTTACCGAAGAACGCCGCCAGGCCGAAGCGCGCACGGCTGCTGGTGGTACCAATCGCCGCCATTACGTCTGTTCCTGTAAGGCGGTCCGGAGAAGTTCCCTTCACGTCGTCGCTGATCTGCATTCCCTGAGGGCTAAAGTGTTTTAGTGATGCTTCAAGTTCCATATCTCAAACCCTCGTTACGTTGCTGGCTTCCCACTCGAGATCAAGCTCGCTTTGCGGCTTACCGACCAGGTAGTTAAATGGTTTTTTCTCGCCTTCCAGGAACTGGTGAGAGCGAGAGTCGAAATTAGCTCCGATGTCACCGATCCACCCTTCCCCTTCTCGTTGCTTCAACAAACGAATCATTGAAGCGGGGAGATTGATCGCGGCCTGTTCGTCTTTGTCGAGGCTCTCATAACCCATACGATCCGCTTTTCTCTGCGCCAGCTCACGGGGAATGTTGCGCCAGACGGCCATAACGTTGTCGGGCATGTCGGTTAAGGCGCCAGTGCCTTTTACGTCCATCTTTCCTGTTGGAGCGGAGTCGTTTGTTTTTCTGGCGTGGGTAACCAGCAGGACGTGACAGTTATGCTCGTTCTTGAAGTCGCACAGCGTATCGATGAAGTCCTTCTGACCTGTGTAGTCTTCTTCGTCTAAGCCACATTTAGCCAGGTTATCTATGACGAACAGCTCAATGCCATAGCGACGCCGGGCATAGGCAAAAATCTCAAGAAGCCGGTCTGCTTTGGCAGTTCCGGTAAGTTTGAATACCCAAAGGCGGTCAGAAAACCATTCGTTGGTCATAATGATTTCTTCACGTTTCGGTGAGGAAGTGCAGATGGTTTGCCGCGTGAGTCGGGCAAGCATTTTGCCTGGTTTAAGCTCCAGAGAAGCAATACACGTCCTGACGCCCTGACTCATCGCATCAATCGCGATATGTCCAACGAGCTCTGTTTTTCCATGCCCATTAACGCCATTAACGAGGGTCAGTTCACCGGCACGGAACTTAAAGTTGTTGTTCAGCGAAGCCCATGGGCTTGTAAACAGACCGGTATCCCGATGTTCGAATGCCTCGATAGTTTCCTGAAGCAAGTCCCCTGCTGAGCAAAGCTCATCGGGATCGAAGAATTTGGCGCGCTCCATGTATTCCAGAATGGAGTCGCTGTCCATGCCGTTCATCAGGCAATCGTTGATATCTTTGTGGGGAAGTTCAACCATGCGGCAACGATGTTCCCCAAGACGTCTGGCGATTTCTTTTGCAGCTTCACGGCCTACATTGTCGTTGTCCAGGCACAGCCAAATTTCCTGGAAGCGATCGAGGTTATGGTATTCATATTCAATCCACTGCTGTTTGGCCCCTTTGCCACCGCCAAAGGGAACAGACAGGGCATCATAGCCAAGCTGCGTAAAGGTCATGCAATCAATCTCACCTTCGCACAGAACTACCAGGCGGGTGTTTTTATCCAGAGCCTGCCAGCCAAACAGACATGGTTCGCAATCAGCTTCAGCCATAATCAGTTTTTTGCCGTTTGGCCTTTCGGTTCCAATACGTTTTACCTGTAGCAGTTCACCATTCCGGATGTACGGGAATGCCACTGCTGGTACCTCGCGGCTTTCGTCGTGATACCAGACCACCGCGTCTGTTACCTTAAAGCGATCGGCTGTTTCACGGGTAATTCCACGTGAAGCAAGGTAGTCATAGCATTTGCTGGCCGATTTAACGCCCTTTTTCGTCGGACGAGAGAACAGTTTTTTCTTCGCTTCGAAGTGGTGGTCGTCATCTTTCAGGCCAAGAAACTCTTTCGCCTCTCGCATTGCATCATGCAGCTGGCAGTTACGAACCAACACCCAGAGATCCAGCAGGTCACCGCTGTCACCGCTGGCAAAGTCAGCCCATGATTTTTTACCGCCGATATTGACCTTGAGGCTTTTGCCTGAGTCACCGTTCGTATTGCCAGCACACCACTCCTTCCCCTCCAGATGTCCTTTCGGAAGGAGAAACTTAGCGACGCGTTCAGCGTTATCCCATAGTTTTTCTGATAGTTCAGCTGGGCTCATAACTCACAAACTCCGTAAATCGAATTTAACAAAAAACCATCTCACAAATCCCTCGCACAGAACGCCGTGGTTATATCCGGCCACCAGCACACGCTTGAGGAGTATTTTCATGGGCGATACCCGCCACGGTTCATGCGATCGATCGCTGACTGATTGATAAACACCTCGGCAGAGCCGTCATCAGACTTTGCGTACCACTCGTAGCGAGACTGGTCTTGTCGGGTAGGGACTTTGTTTTCCTGGGTCTCTACCAGCCACGGTTCATCGAAATGTTTATCCGGCCCGAAGAACGTCGCCGCCTGCTTGACGAACGAAGTACCGATCTTTCCCTCAGAGGCCATGAAAGCTGCGTAGCGCTTAACCCCTTCCAGCATTGTCTCTGGTTTTACGCCCTGTTTAATACGTGCGTTCCAGGCTTTGAATGCGCTTAGCTTGTTATTTCCACCGCTACGTTTTGGGTATGCCTGCCAGGCTTCTTCAAATGCAGGAGAATAATCAGTTGAAGATTTCACTTTCGGTGTGTCGGCTTCAGCCGATGCACCAAGATATTTATTCTCTGTATTAATCTTCTGTGTAGTCTCCTGGTAATCTACTGTATGAATGGATGCGGAATTTCCACATGACTGCTCGTTGGTTTTCCCCATACCTGCATGCTGGTTTTCCGCATCACTGTTTGCGGAAATTCCGCATCCTTGTTTGTTGGTTTTCCCCATACCTGCATGCTGGTTTTCGCCAAGTAGAAGTTCTTCCAAGCGCTCCTGGTTTACTCTGAAATATAATTTTGCTGGGATGCCACGTTTTGCTTCTTCCAGTACGCCACAGGAAACCAGCTTTTTACGCGCTCCCTCTTGTTCGTAACGCGTTAATCCAGTCTCTTCTTCGAGATCTGTCTGGGTTTTGTAGAACCAATTCCCTTCCATGCGGTTCTGCCAATAGACAATCTGTGACAATAGCAATGCACCTGTAATACCCACGCCAAGGCGAACGAAGGACCGTTGAAAGGCTATTGGACGATCAACGAGCTGTAAGAAATTGCTCACTCCACAACCCTCCTGAAATAATTTTGAAACTTCCAGACAGGCTGCATGCATTCATGCGGATAATTCTGCCTGGTGAAGTACACCTGCTGTTTATCCCGATTCCAGCCGGTGACATGCACAATCACACCGCGCGGATCGCGATAATCGATATCCAATGGCTTAACTTGGTTTTCGGTAGTGATCGAGTGCGACATATCACACCTCATTGCCCGGGTGCGGGAATAATTTTGGTTTGTCAGGTCTCAGTTCATGGGCGGGAATCCCAGTAAAGGCCGCAACATCAGGCACATGTTCCACCCCAACAACACCAACCTTTCTCCAGCGAGAGACAGAGGGTTGTTTTACACCTATAGCGCGAGCTAGAGCATTTACTCCTCCAGCAGCATCAATAGCTCTTTCAATTGCTGATTTCATTTTTTTGCTAATCCCGTTCAGTTGCTATCGAAATTATGATAGCATTTGCTATTGGAATGAGCAATAGACTTGTTTATCATGCTTGACTAGAATGTGATAGCGGAGGCTATAAATATGCAAGAGAGAACACTTAAGACGCTAGCTGACAGACTTAACTACGCAATGCATGAGATGGGCATGAGCCAGGGTCAGTTAGCCAAAGCGGCGAATATGGCACAACCAACCATATGGCGAATAACATCTGGAAATGCTAGAGGCACAACTAAAATCGTTGAAATAGCTAATGCCCTGGGTGTTCGTTCGGAGTGGCTATCAAACGGTACTGGACCAATGAGGGGTGACGACCAACAACCACCCCCACCGATGAATAACAAAAAAGATCCAGCCATCTTCAGAGTTGACGTACTCGACCTTACCGTAAGTGCTGGCCCGGGCATAATTAACAGCGAATTCGTGGAGGTGCTGCGCTCCGTGGAATACTCAGTTGAAGATGCCCGTCAAATGTTTAATGGCCGGAAACAGGAGCAGATACGCATCATCAACGTTCGAGGTGATAGCATGTCTGGCACCATAGAGCCAGGGGACTTACTCTTCGTCGATATCAGCGTTCAGCATTTCGACGGCGACGGTATATACGCGTTCATCTACGATGACACATCGCATGTTAAGCGCTTACAAAAGATGAAAGACAAACTCTTAGTTATCTCTGACAACCATACCTATCTACCATGGGACCCAATCGAGAAGGAAGAGATGAACAAAATTTTCATCTTCGGAAAGGTGATCGGCAGCATGCCGCAGACCTACAGGAAGCATGGGTGAATAATGCAAATGAAAATAAAAACTTACGCATAACAAGCTGAGTAGATTCTTAACCCGGCCAGTGCGCCGGGTTTTCTATGTGCCCCCACAATAGTAACCACCAGTCAACCAGGCGGGCGACTACCTGATCGGAACTCCTACCCTATTTCTCTCTGCGAGTATCTCGCCCTTTCACAGTCCATTTTATTCTCAAGCTTCGATGCTCCAACTCCCGATATCTCATGTATTGGTAGATCACTGTCTAAAGGACAATTATTTCTACCGTGCTGTTACAAACACATCAGCAATATATTTTTTTTATTTTTGATATCAATGACATAAAAATCAATAGCAATTTAAATAGCAATACCTATTGCAAAGGCCAATAGCAGGCTCTATCATCATTCTATCAAATCAACTCAGAGGTGATAGAAAATGTCTCAGAAGATAAAAACATTTAAGGGGTTGTCCATCCATCCTTGTGATGCCTTCAAGAATATGTCCTTGATTGTTGAAGCAGCTAGTTTGTTATCGGCGGTTGATGATGACGAGTATAGAGAAATTAGCGACATTCTTCTCGCGTTTGTCTGCAACTATGCAAACGAGGCCCATAAAAATGAATGGGATAAACGATAATGAAAAATCCAATCGAAATGCTAAATGATATTGCTGCGGAAATCACTGAGAATGCTTCGTTACTGGAGGTTATTTACCGCATAAATGAATTTTCACCGGAAGCCGATAACACAATTGCCTGCCTGATTCGTTCTATGCTAAAGACCAGCCAAACTGCTTACGAGTATGTGGAGCAACTTAGCATCCATGCTGGAGCTGAATGTCAACGGGGACAAAAATTAGAGTCGCTAACAGCGCTAGCTAATCAACTTAACTCTTGGGCTTGTGATATCGGCGATTGTAAGCTTGCCGTTTATAATTCAATGGATGATATACCAACAGAATCAAACTCAATTGGGGTTTTAAGTCTCGTCTCCCAAAAACTGGATGAAATGCAGAGCATTATTAGCTCTAAAGCGGACAAGATCGAATTCAATAAGTAACGCTAAACAATAAAACAAATAACACCTTCACTGGTGTGGCTTCCTGCAACCTGAAAACAGGATTAGGTTAAAAATGACATTCATCAAAGATAAATCTGCGTATTTAACAGCACGGCTTATCTTCGCGACCTATGGTGAGGAATACCGCCATATCTCTAACCTTTTCATGCGCAAAGCTTACGGGGTCTGAATATGCTCAGTAAAGACAGCTCTCTAGAAACCGCAAAAAACACAGCAGATAACCTGTATCAATTAATGGAATTAATTACTTCAATATTATTGATATGGATATCGAGCAAATAATTTCTCTGTCTGGCCTCTGCCTTGACTTGTCGGCTCAGGTTTCAATGTGGATGGATTCGGAGTTTGAACGTCGTGAAAAACAACGTAATTGAAACCTACCGACGCCGAATTTTAAAGGCAGCGTTATTACGCCACCAACGTAAAACAGGCAGTAACTGCCTTGTTATTAAGCTCAATAAAGGCGGTATTAATACGGTCGAGTTAACAGAGATTCTTCTCGATGGATTATTGCGAAAATTCGAAAGGCTTGCGATTAGTGAGTATGGGAATGTCGAAGGCGTAAAAGCTATTAAGGGAATTTACAGCAGCTCTGTTGATGTTAATGGCAGCGGTGAATTCCTCACAGATAGCGGAAAGGAATTAATCGACGAGCTCATTTCTGAGCTGGTTGAGTTCGTCAAAAAACAAAAAGTGGAGGCTCCGAAAACGGAGGGTAATGAAATGGGGGGATCTGGTGGCACTGACAGCGATACGAATTCCTGAGTGGGTTCACCTCAAAGCGGCACACGTTTTAAGCCAGTTCAGGGCGCGGCGCATCCATCCCTGCCGTATGCACGGCTCCGGGAACCTGAGTCTGAGAGTAAACCACCGCTGGCGGCTGCTCTCCCGCGATGGCGGCAAGAACTGGGAAGTAATGAGTCACGAACGATACAGCAAAGTTAAGGACCGGAAATGAAAGATAAACGCATCAGCACCACCTCAATCGACAGAGCGTTTACTACGGAGTTGCAGCCAGTTTATGTCGTATCGAGGCACGGTTACTCGCGCCGTTTCCTCAGCAGAAGTGCGGCGATCAGCAACCTGGCTCACTACATGGTAACCAAAACATTTCGCCGGGCCGGTTTGACCACTAACGAACCAGACGAGCCGGTATTCAGCAATGGTGTACTCGTCAATCGCATGGGCCAGCACACTCAGCAATATCTCTTTGCACACAACCGCTGTATGCGGCGCATTCGGCGAATTCTGGAACGCAAGCGCGAAGCACGTAAGTGGCTGGCGAAATGGGACGCCATGCACGACCGCTACGTGAAAGAGCAAGCGGAGCTACAGGCCAGCAAACCAGAAGGGATCAGCTGATGATTGCTTACTTACGCGTTGTTCTATCGGTGGTGATTGTCGCCAGCGTTTATGGGCTGTTCGTTCCGATCCTCATTTCGATGAAGGACACAACAGCAGTTATATCCGGTTTTGCCCTGGCGATTCTGACCCCGCCGTGCATCTACGCCATCTGTAAGGGTCTTGTTGTAACAGTAACTAAGGAAAAAAAATGAAAAAAGCAATTATGGCTTCAATTATCGCGCTTTCTGCCATCGGTCTCGTTGGTTGTGATCGTGTTGAGCCTGGCAACGTTGGTATTAAGGTCAATAAGCTGGGTGACGATAAAGGCGTTGGCGAAGTGGTAGGCGTTGGCCGCTATTGGACTGGCTGGAACACCGAGGTTTACATCTTCCCGACCTTCAAACAGATGAAGACCTACGACGACGCTTTCAACTTCCAGATGAGTGACGGCACAACTATCGGCTATCACATCGGCGTCGCCTATAAAGTTGATCCGACCAAAGTGACGACGGTCTTCCAGACCTATCGCAAAGGTGTGGACGACATCACCGACACCGATTTGCGCCAAAAGATTGCAGACGCCCTTAATCGTCTCGCAAGCCGCATGAGCACCGATAAGTTCATTGACGGCGGGAAAGCTGAACTGCTTGAAAACGCTCTGAAGGAGATCCAGTCCGACATGGGGCCGGTAGGAATCCAGGTTATCAGTCTTTCTTACGTCGGCCGTCCTGAGTACCCGCCGACAGTTATCGACAGTATTAATGCCAAAGTCACCGCCAACCAGAAAACCCTGCAACGTGAGCAGGAAGTAAAACAACGAGAAGCTGAAGCCAACATGCTGCGCGCTGAAGCTGATGGCCAGGCGGATGCAAAACTGAAGCTGGCGGAAGCAGAAGCAAAGTCTATCCAGATCCGTGGACAGGCCATGCGTGAGAACCCGGAAGTTCTGCAACTGGAGGCCATTAACAAATGGAATGGCACTCTTCCCCAGTACATGACCAGCGGTGCCGGCACTCCATTTATCCAGGTTAAGTGATCACCCAGCCCGGTGTAAGGCCGGGCACTCAGAAGGAAATCGAGCATGAACACAGTAACTATCAATAATACGCAGCTTCCGGCAGTCGAATATCGCGGTCAGCGTGTTGTGACTTTTGCAATGATTGATGAAGCACACCAGCGACCAGATGGTACTGCCGGACGAAATTTTCGTGAAAACAGAAATTACTTTGTTGAGGGAGTGGATTACGTTGAATTAGGTTCCGACGTTATACGCCGGGACCTTCCAGAAGGAGTTTTTTCAAAATTTGCACCATCTGGAATTGTGCTTTTTGAGTCTGGATATCTCATGGTGGCTAAGTCACTAACGGACGTACTTGCCTGGCAGGTTCAGCGCGAACTGGTCAACAGCTACTTCCGCACTCGCGCACCGCTGACGGAAATTGAGATGATCGCAGCGATGGCCGCCGACGCCGTTCGCCAGCAGAAGCGCCTGAATCATGTTGAAGAGCAGATCGAAACGGTCACCGAAGCTGTGGAGAACATCAAACGCGGGACCATGCGCGCCGGATATGTTGGTTACCGCCAGGTGGTAGCTAAAAGCGGAATGAGTGACGCCAAGTGCCGGAATTTGGTCAATGCCTACCGCATCCCGACAGACACGCACGAATTTATGACTCCAGACGGGCTTTTGTCACGTAGGGCCATCGTCGAACTGGAGCCGTTTATGGCCGCGTTTCGCCAGATGATGTCAGAAGCTGAGCCGCGCGGCACCCGCTGGTATCACCCTAAAATGGGCTTGTTCCAAGCGATCGGCTGGGAGGGGTAACGGTGAAAAATAATGAAATATGGAATCCGGCTGGCTCTGTTGAGCTGGCCCACCAGCAAGCTCTGACATGGGTATCTGATGCCTACTTATTCCATCTGGTGAGTCTGCATCGTCGCCCGGTGTACCGCCACCAGTACGGCGACATTTCGCTTAATCAGCCAGCGCTTAAGGGGTTTATCGACTCCTACCTGGAAGACAAGGGCTGGGATATGGAAAAACGCCGTGCCCATTACATCAACATTCTGGACCTCATCAAATATATGCATCGCAGCAATTCGGACTTCATCGACTGGGGAACCGTGCCATCACTAACGCCCCGCGGGTTGCGCTGGATGAACGCCTGTTTCTCTAGGTTGGGAGACATGGTCAACAGCTGCGGTGGTTGGGAAAACTGCGTCGAGAAAAAAATGGAGGGTACTAATGCGTGATACTGCCGATGTCGTTTTGCTGGTACCGAATGACTGGGTTAGCGAAAAGGTTCTGATTGCGGTTACCGGGCTCAAGCCCGGAACCATCCTCCGGGCCAGAAAAGAATGCTGGCTGGTTGGGCGGGAATATGTGCATGTTTCACCTGACGGAAATCCGAAACCTTCCAGCGAGTGCATGTATAACCGTAAAGCGGTCGATGCGTGGGTGGCCTCAATGAAAAACAAACAGCCTGGGTGATCTGAGGCCATGAAAAAGGTAATCTCATATCGCTCTTGGGCGTCTGGAGGAATCAATGGATAAAGTTACATATCCAACAGGCGTCGAAAACCACGGTGGCACATTGCGCATCTGGTTTAATTTCAAAGGTAAGCGTGTCAGGGAGAGCCTCGGTGTCCCTGACACCGCTAAGAACAGGAAGATCGCCGGGGAACTGCGGACATCGGTATGCTTTGCCATCAGAACAGGCACATTTGAGTACGCGGCACAGTTTCCGGACTCCCCTAACCTCAAGACTTTTGGGGTGGGTAAGAAAGAAATTACAGTGTCAGAGCTTGCCGAAAAGTGGCTGGATCTGAAGAGAATGGAAATCTGCGCGAACGCACTCAACCGTTATGAGTCGGTCACAAGGAATATGGTGCCAAGGATCGGGGGGAATCGGCTGGTATCGGCGGTGACTAAAGAGGAATTACTGTATATCAGGAAAGATTTACTGATCGGTCACCAGATGCCAATGAAGGGGAAGGTCCCGGCAAAAGGACGAAGTGTTGTCACCGTAAATTATTACATGACAACTATTGCCGGAATGTTTCAGTTTGCCGCAGATCACGGTTATTTAGAGGTGAACCCATTCGACGGGATAAAGCCTCTTAAAAAAGCCAGGGCAGAGCCAGATCCGCTAACTCGTGACGAATTTATTCGCCTGATTGATGCATGCCGGCATCAGCAGACGAAAAACCTGTGGTCACTCGCAGTATACACAGGGGTCCGTCATGGGGAGCTGACCTCCCTGGCCTGGGAGGATATCGATCTTGAAGCTGGAACAATAACAATCAGGCGTAATTATACAAAACTGGGTGAATTCACTCTACCGAAAACTGAGGCCAGTACCAACAGAGTGATACACCTCATTCAGCCTGCGATCAGCGTCCTGAGGAATCAGGCGGAAATGACCAGGCTTGGAAAAAAGCATCAGATCGATGTTCAGCTGCGCGAATACGGCAGAACTGAGAGCCACGAGTGTACATTTGTTTTCAACCCTCAACTGGTCAGAAGATGTCAGCAGGTGGGGATCATCTACAAAGTCGATTCGATAGGTGATTTATGGGACGCAGCGATGAAGCGAGCAGGGATAAGGCACAGGAAAGCATATCAGTCGCGTCACACGTATGCATGCTGGTCACTGTCAGCTGGCGCTAACCCCAGCTTCATTGCCAGTCAGATGGGCCATGCGAGTGCCCAGATGGTTTTCAACGTCTACGGTGCGTGGATGGCAGACAGCAGTAGTGAGCAGATCGCAATGCTCAATCAGAGGCTCGCGAATTTTGCCCCACAGATGCCCCAAAGCATACAGAGCAGTGCAAGAGCATTATTGAAATCAGTAAGTTAGTTAATAACGCCCGACATGTTAACTGCGTGGAGGGCAATACCACGCTGTACGCTCTGCCCCGCGCGGAGATCGTCGAACGCTGGCGCGAGCAAACCAGCGACGACTTCCGCTTTTGCTTTAAATTCCCGGCGACCATCTCCCACAACGCCGCGCTGCGCAACTGCGATGATTTAACCCACGAGTTTTTCACCCGGATGTCGCCTCTGACCAACCGTATTGGCCAGTACTGGCTCCAGCTTCCCGCCACGTTTGGCCCGCGCGACCTGCCTGCCCTCTGGCAGTTTCTCGACGCCCTGCCGCATGGCTTCACCTACGGCGTAGAAGTAAGGCATCCGGAATTCTTTGCCAAGGGCGACGCGGAGAAAGCGCTCAATCGCGGCCTGCATGAACGATCGGTCAACCGCGTGATCCTCGACAGCCGCCCCGTACATAGCGCAATCCCGCACAGCGAAGCCGTTGTTGATGCCCAGCGCAAAAAACCGAAAGTGCCCGTCCACGCGATCGTAACGGCACAGAACCCGATGGTCCGGTTTATCGGCAGCGATAACATGCAGCAAAATGAGGAGATGTTCGCCGTCTGGCTGCAAACGCTGGCGAAATGGGAGCACACCACCACGCCGTACCTTTTTTTACATACGCCGGATATCGCACAGGCGCCTGAACTGGTCGATGCTCTCTGGCAGGCCTTGCAGCAGGCGGTTCCGTCGGTTGGCCCCGCGCCGTCCATCCCACAACAATCTTCTCTTTTCTGAAATCACCCCCTATCATAGAGACGTGCCATCTGCCAAAAACAGGGAGTTAGTATGGTCAGCGCGCTGTATGCGGTGTTAGGTGCATTACTGCTGATTAAGTTTTCATTTGATGTTGTGCGCCTGAGAATGCAGTACCGCGTCTCGTACGGTGACGGGGGATTTTCTGAGCTACAAAGCGCAATCCGCATCCACGGCAACGCGGTCGAGTACATTCCCGTCGCGTTAATTTTACTGCTGTTAATGGAGATGGATGGCGCAGAAACCTGGATGGTGCACGTCTGTGGGCTGCTGCTGATAGCAGGGCGTTTGATGCATTATTATGGTTTTCACCACCGTCTGATCCGCTGGCGTCGTTCCGGCATGAGCGCGACCTGGTGCTCGCTTTTGCTGATGGTGCTGGCTAACCTTTGGTATATGCCGTGGGAGTTGGTTTTCTCCTTCCATTAGCGCACAATATGCCCCTTTATTTTTCCCGGATTTTTTACGTTATGTCAGATCGCGACACGCTTTTTTCCGCGCCTATCGCCAGCCTGGGCGACTGGACCTTTGATGAACGGGTAGCCGAAGTCTTCCCGGATATGATCCAGCGCTCTGTTCCCGGTTATTCCAATATTATCTCCATGATCGGCATGCTGGCGGAGCGTTTTGTTCAACCCGGCACGCAGGTCTATGACCTGGGTTGTTCGCTGGGAGCGGCAACGCTGTCTATTCGTCGTAACGTTCATCACGAAGGCTGCAAGATTGTGGCTGTCGATAACTCACCGGCTATGGTTGAACGCTGCCGTCGCCACATTGACGCGTATAAAGCCCCTACGCCTGTGGAGGTGGTAGAAGGCGATATCCGCGATATCGACATCCAGAACGCCTCGATGGTGGTACTGAACTTTACCCTTCAGTTCCTGGTACCGGACGATCGTCAGCGGTTGCTGGATAAGATTTATCAGGGCCTGAACCCGGGCGGCGCGCTGGTGTTGTCTGAGAAATTCAGCTTTGAAGACGCCAGCGTGGGCGAACTGCTGTTCAACATGCACCATGATTTCAAGCGTGCAAATGGCTACAGCGAGCTGGAGATCAGCCAGAAGCGCAGCATGCTTGAAAACGTCATGCTGACGGATTCTGTAGAAACCCACAAAGCGCGCCTGCGCAAAGCCGGATTTGAACACAGCGAACTGTGGTTCCAGTGCTTTAACTTTGGTTCTCTGGTGGCGCTTAAAGCCGGAGACGCAGCATGATCGAGTTCGGTAATTTCTATCAGCTGATTGCCAAAAACCACCTTTCCCACTGGCTGGAAACCCTGCCTGCGCAAATTGCCGCCTGGCAGCGCGATCAGCAGCATGGTCTGTTGAAGCAGTGGTCCAACGCCGTGGAGTTTCTGCCTGAACTGACGCCTCATCGTCTGGATTTGCTGCACAGCGTGACGGCGGAGAGCGAAGAGCCGCTCCCGGCCGGGCAGATCAACCGCATCGAAACGCTGATGCGTAACCTGATGCCGTGGCGCAAAGGGCCGTTCTCGCTGTACGGTGTAAATATCAACACCGAGTGGCGCTCTGACTGGAAGTGGGATCGCGTTCTGCCGCATTTATCCGACCTGACCGGGCGCACCATTCTGGACGTGGGCTGCGGTAGCGGCTATCACATGTGGCGCATGATCGGCGCAGGCGCGCATCTGGCCGTCGGTATCGATCCGATGCAGCTGTTCCTGTGCCAGTTTGAAGCGGTGCGTAAGCTGCTGGGTAACGACCAGCGTGCGCACCTGCTGCCGCTGGGTATCGAGCAACTCCCTGCCCTGAAAGCGTTTGATACCGTTTTCTCGATGGGTGTGCTGTACCACCGTCGTTCCCCGCTGGAGCATCTGTGGCAGTTGAAAGATCAGCTGGTCAGCGGCGGCGAACTGGTGCTGGAAACGCTGGTCATCGAAGGCGATGAACATGCCGTTCTGGTGCCGGGCGATCGCTATGCGCAGATGCGCAACGTTTACTTCATCCCTTCCGCGCTGGCGCTGAAGAACTGGCTGGAGAAATGTGGATTTGTCGATGTACGCATCGCCGATGTGTGCGTGACGTCGGTTGAGGAACAGCGCCGCACCGACTGGATGATCACCGAATCGCTGGAGCAATTCCTCGACCCGGACGATCACAGTAAAACCATCGAAGGCTATCCGGCCCCGATGCGTGCGGTATTGATTGCGACCAAGCCGTAGCCTTTAGCCGGGTGGCGGCTGCGCCTTACCCGGCCTACGCGTGATTTCGTAGGCCCGGTAAGCGCAGCGCCACCGGGCAAAAAAGAAAAAAAGGCCCCTGTGTAATTTGCAGGGGCCTGGTACAAGCAAGCATCATATTGGGCGACATGATGCGCGGTAAAAATCGGTACGTTGCTACACGTGATGACGTTCAATCAACGATTTCATTACCGCAACCGACTCTCCATCCACACCGTAGCGCGAGTACTCATCCGCTTCAGCATCCGTCGACATTGACAACCCTGTATTGCGATAACGCATGGGTGAAGGTATCCATTTACCCGCCGAGCTGTGCAGCTCTTCCACCCCTGCGTTTAAAAACAGTTCCAGATTGCTGGCGCGTACTCCTGCGCCCGCCATGATTATTGGAACACCGGAATGTGCTTTTAGTTCCGTAATTAATTTCAGTCCTTTTTCAGCCGAGGACTGCTGGCCCGACGTCAGAACGCGCGCCACGCCCAGTTCTGCCAGCGTATCAAAGGCTTGTATCGGATCCTGACACATATCGAACGCACGATGAAAAGTGACCGCCATCCCCCGGGCGGCGCGCATGACCTGACGCATACGCGGAAGATCGATGTTGCCGTCTTCGTCCAGCACACCGATCACCAGCCCCGGAAAATCGGAATCACGGACGAGGGCGATATCCTCAAGCATGGCACTGAACTCACCCGCCGTATAACAAAAATCACCGCCGCGCGGGCGAATAATCGGGTGCACCGGAATGGTGATGGCCTGGCGGGCTGATTTCAGCACGCCAAAGGACGGGGTTAATCCCCCTTCTTTAGGTGCCGCGCAAAGCTCGATGCGATCGGCCCCGTGCCGTTGCGCAGTGACGGCACACTCCACGCTGTAACAACAAATTTCCAGCAGCGCCATGTCATCCTCCTTAAATTTCACTCAACGTACCATCGTGGCACGTTGCCCGACTGGTGTCTGGATCGACGCTCACAATGCTTACGCTTCGCTGGCGACGATCTGCTCGATAGTCCAGGGATGGAATTTCACCGTCACGTTGCCGTCCGTTACGGCAAGCGTAGGGTTCGGTAAGCGTTCGCGCTCCCCTTTTGGCGAGCTGGTTTTGACGAAAATACCCGGCTGGCTTAACCCCTCGTCGGAAAGCAGCGCCAGCGAACGGGCGTTCAGCGTCTCGGGCTCCCCAGGCAGAACAATTTCGATATGCTCCCAGCCTTCGTGCGGATAACGCTTCTCTCCTGGCCAGGGCAGTTCCACAACGGTGAATTGCCAGTGCGCCACCGTTACCGGCGCGTGAAGTTTGAACAGGCAGATCGGGCGACCGTTAATGATATTCTCCGACAGCAGTTCTCCGCACTGCTCAAAGCCACGCCGCCAACGTTCGGCGGTGGCATTCTGGTGGCAGCGCAAAGAGATGTGATCGGCCTCAAGCGGCGCGATATCCAGCCCGAGACGGGTGGCAAGTTCTGTGAACGCCTGAGTGAAGCGCGGTAAATCTGCGGAAATATCATGCAGTTCGTCAATGGTATGCCAGTTCGCCATAGGTCAGTCTCGTTTCGTGTCGCAAAGCCGCTAATTTACTCTGTTGCCCTCTGTCGACCAACCGCAGAATCACGGTTTTTTCGACTGCATGATTATGCATACCGTCTTCGCCTGGATTCTGAGCGATCTTCGCCCCCCGCAGGGCTGACGCCCGAAGGCATTTGCAGTATACTCCCGCCCTAAATTCTTAAACTGGCGTGGGTGTTTTTTACCCGCATCAAAAACGTAAGGTATCCAGGTGAATATTCAGGCTCTTCTCTCAGAAAAAGTCAGTCAGGCACTGATTGCCGCAGGTGCGCCTGCGGATTGCGAACCACAGGTTCGTCAGTCAGCGAAAGTACAGTTTGGCGACTATCAGGCTAATGGCGTGATGGCAGTGGCTAAAAAACTGGGCATGCCGCCGCGACAGCTCGCTGAGCAGGTACTGACGCATCTGGATCTCACCGGCATCGCCAGCAAAACCGAAATCGCCGGTCCAGGCTTTATCAACATTTTCCTTGAGCCTGCGTTCCTGGCAAGCCACGTTGACGCGGCGCTGAAGTCTGACCGTCTGGGCGTGGCTCAGCCAGAAGCGCAGACCGTGGTGGTTGACTACTCCGCGCCAAACGTGGCGAAAGAGATGCACGTCGGTCACCTGCGCTCCACCATCATCGGTGACGCGGCGGTGCGTACCCTGGAGTTCCTTGGTCACAAGGTGATCCGCGCTAACCACGTAGGCGACTGGGGCACGCAGTTCGGCATGCTGATCGCGTATCTGGAAAAGCAGCAGCAGGAAAACGCAGGCGAAATGGCGCTGGCAGACCTGGAAGGTTTCTACCGTGAAGCTAAAAAGCACTATGACGAAGATGAAGCCTTCGCCGAGCGCGCGCGCAGCTACGTGGTGAAACTTCAAGGCGGCGACCCGTACTTCCTCGAGATGTGGCGCAAGCTGGTGGACATTACCATGTCCCAGAATCAGCTCACCTATAACCGTCTGAACGTGACCCTGACCCGTGACGACGTGATGGGTGAAAGCCTGTATAACCCGATGCTGCCAGGCATTGTGGCGGACCTGAAAGCTAAAAATCTGGCGGTGGAAAGCGAAGGCGCAACGGTGGTGTTCCTTGATGAGTATAAAAACAAGGAAGGCGAACCGATGGGTGTGATCGTCCAGAAAAAGGATGGCGGCTATCTCTACACCACCACCGACATCGCCTGTGCGAAATACCGTTACGAAACCCTGCATGCGGATCGCGTGCTGTATTACATCGACTCCCGTCAGCACCAGCACCTGATGCAGGCGTGGACTATCGTGCGTAAAGCGGGTTATGTGCCGAATTCCGTGCCGCTGGAACATCACATGTTCGGCATGATGCTGGGTAAAGACGGTAAGCCGTTCAAAACCCGTGCGGGCGGCACCGTGAAGCTTTCCGATCTGCTGGATGAAGCGCTGGAACGCGCGCGTCGCCTGGTGGCCGAGAAGAACCCGGATATGCCTGCTGACGAGCTGGAGAAACTGGCTAACGCGGTTGGGATCGGCGCGGTGAAATACGCGGATCTCTCCAAGAACCGTACCACCGACTATATCTTCGACTGGGACAATATGCTGGCGTTTGAAGGCAACACGGCGCCATACATGCAGTACGCTTATACCCGCGTACTCTCCGTCTTCCGTAAAGCCAATATCGACGAAAGCGTGCTGGCGAATGCCACGGTGACCCTTACCGAAGATCGTGAAGCACAGCTGGCTGCCCGCCTGCTTCAGTTCGAAGAGACGCTCTCCGTGGTCGCGCGTGACGGTACGCCGCACGTTATGTGTGCATACCTGTACGATCTGGCCGGTCTGTTCTCTGGCTTCTACGAACACTGCCCTATCCTCTCTGCTGAGAGCGAAGCGGTGCGTCACAGCCGCCTGAAGCTGGCGCAGCTGACGGCGAAGACACTGAAGCTCGGTCTGGATACCCTGGGTATCGAAACCGTAGAACGTATGTAAAAAAGAAACCCGGCGAGCGCCGGGTTTTTTATTATCAGAAATATTTCCGCAAATATTCCGTCAGACACAGAATCGCCATTGCCTGGCCATACGGCATCGAGGTCAGCGGTATCTGGCGGTAAAACGCCAGATCGCTTCCCATCCCCGTCCCGAAGGACGTTTGCAGCAGCTCCCCTTCCGGCGAGATGTTTTGCACGATGCCGCGAATCGCTTTCTCCGCCACCTCTGCGTACTCTGCGCCGACATAACGCTTGCGCACGGCTTTCAGAATGCCGTAGGCAAACCCTGCCGTGGCCGACGCCTCCAGATAAGAATCAGGATCGTCCAGCAGCGTATGCCACAATCCGCTCTCGTCCTGACATTTTGCCAGTGCGGCGATCTGCGCGTTCAGTACCTGCACCAGATAGCGACGAACGGCGTTGTTTTCCGGCAGATCCACCAGCTCGAGGAAATCCGGGATCACGATGGTCAGCCAGCTGTTGCCGCGCGCCCAGCGGGCCCGGGCAAAGTTGTGATTGCCGTCGTAATTCCAGCCGTGGAACCACAGCCCGGTCTCCCGATCCATCAGGTTCTGTACGTGGAGCAGGAACTGATAGATCGCCTCCTCGACGTACTCCGGCTTGTTCAGCAGCTTGCCGATTTTCGCCAGCGGCAGCACCGTCATCATCAGCGTGTCATCCCACATCTGCTGATGGTTCTCTTCCGCCAGGGTGATGTGCTGCATGCCGCCATGTTCGGTGCGCGGCATCTCATTCATCGCCCATTCCGCCCAGCTTTCCAGCCACGGCAGCCAGGCCGGGTTTTTGGTCTCTTCGTAGCGATACGCCAGCGTCAGGAACGGCGACATGGTATTCACGTTTTTGGTGGTTGCGCCTTCAGCGAAACGGTCAGCAAACCAGCTGTCGATAATCTCGCGCATGCCTTCGTCACCGGTCTGGCAGTAATACTGCCAGATACCGTATAAACCGACGCCGTGGGTCCATTCCCATCCGGCCCAGCCTTTGGTGTCGATCACGCGCCCGTCGTCCAGCCGCAGCAAAAACTCACCCGTTTTGTCGTGGATATTGACCAGGTTATGCGTCACCTTTTGAATCAGCGATTTCAGCTCATCCCTGGCGATAAAGCGCTCAGGCTGACGCAGTAACGGGCTATGTTTGACAGGCCAAACTTTCATCATCTTAACCTCTGTTGTATGTCGAATTCAGTACCGCGCGATCCTTCAGCGAAGGGGCCGCCGGCTTATTGCGATTCAGATAACCGATATTGTTGTTGCCCCACAGGGATTCATACGGCATCCCGGCCAGCATCTCCACGGTGGCGCGGGCCTGCGGGGTCACCGCCTCTGGCATCGCATGGCCGGACTCGCGCATTTTCGCGGTCTCTTCACGCAGGGTGCTGTGGGTCTGCAAATTGAGTTTGAAGCGCAGGGAGACAAGGAAGCCGCAGAACAGCACCAGAATAGTGCCAACGCTCAGGATCATCAGAATGGTGTGGCTCACTTCCGCAGGCTGCACTTTTTGCCCGCTGACAAAGCCCGACATCTGCATCACGATCCCCACCAGCATCACCGCACCGGCCTGAGACGCTTTACGGGTCAGCGTCATGATGCCCGCGAAGATCCCTTCGCGACGCTGACCGGTGATCACTTCGTCCACGTCAGCAATGTAGGTGTAGGTATTCCACGGTACGTAGTTGATACCCCCACGGCCAAGACCGGCAACCGCAGAGATCAGCAGCAGCAGAGCGTAAACGTCGCTCAGGCCCGCGTAATAAAGCACCGCGTAAGAGAGCGAAGCCAGACCAAACAGCACGACCACCATGCGGTAAGACGGCGCAGGTCCGAAGCGAATGCACAGCGGGATCATGCCGATCACGGCGAGGAACTGGAAGATGGCCATCGTGCCCAGCAGGTTGGACGCCATTGACGCCTCCTGCATCAGCACAAATACCACGTAATAGGTGAACACCGCATTAAAGACGTCCTGGGCGATGTAGCCGCCAAGGTACATCCCCAGATGCTGGCGGAAAATCTTGATACGCAGCGTCGAACTTAATTCGACAAAAAGACGGTTCAGGCTCTGGCCCAGGGTCAGCTTTTTCTTCTCTTCCTCGGCACGCAGGGCCGCTTCAGACCACTCTTCCCGCGGACGCTCCCAGGTGAAGAACCAGACGAAAGTAAGCATCAGCGCGCAGAGTACGGAGAAGACCAGGCTTGCATAGAAGAAGGAGATCGCGTTGTCTTTGCCGAAATGCGTGAGCAGGATCCCCGGCAGGAAGGAGGCCAGAATGGCGGACATCTGCGCCATAGAGATTCGCGCCCCGGAGAATTTTGTTTTCTGTTTGAAATCGTCCGTCATCTCCGGCACCAGCGTTTCGTACGGCACCAGGATCATGGTGTAGACGATATCAAAGATCAGATAGGTCAGCAGGTAGTACCAGAAACTCATGTCCCCTACCCACATCAGCGAGTAGCTGAAAACGCAGGGAATACCGAGCAGGATGAAGAACTTACGACGGCCAAAACGCTTGCCCAGCCAGGTGGTGCCAAAGTTATCGGTCAAAAAGCCCATTAACGGGCTGACAACCGCATCCAGCACCCTTGCGGCGGCGAAGATAAAGGTTGCTTCAATCGGTGTGAGTCCACAGAAGGTGGTATAAAAATACAAAAGCCAGGCGGCCGTCAGGGCGGTAGTCCCCGCCCCGAGGAAGTCCCCTGACCCGTAAGCAAAATAATTTGCGAGTCCAATTTTACGTGTTTTCATTGCCGTCAACCCTAATCAGTTTTGGGAGACTCCCTGTAAGCAACCTCGTCCGGGAGTTTTTACACGGCTACAGTAAAAGTATCGACCTGTTGATACCTTTCTGTTTCTGCCATCACAAAGTGGTGAATGGCAAAAACGCAAAGAGTGTCAATACGCGTGTCACTGATTTATAAAACAGCGTTTCTTTTGTATCAAAAGGGAAGGTCATTTTTGCGAGCCAGCCTTCAGAAATGCCTGGAGACTGGCGAAAAGGCGGGCAGTTAGCGGTAGTTGACGAGCACCTCGTTGCGCTGAACCTTCAGCGCCGGGATGAGACGTCCACCGCCTGGCACTTCCCAGATAAAGCGTAAAGGCTCCTGAGCAGACACCCCGTTGAAGGCCTGGGTGGTGCCACTTTGTCCCTCGATTTCCGCGCAGCGGGTCAGCGAGCACAGCCGCACCCGTAACCCGGCCGGTGTGGGTCCCGTCAGGGTGTAATTCCAGGCCACCAGCGTCATCAGCCCGGACACGGGCTCAGTGGCGGACAGCGGACGGGAGGAGATCGACTCCCCCCGATGGTTGAGCGTTAAGCCGATACTGCTGGCCTGCCATGCCCCCTCGCCAGCGGCCTGCGCCGCCAGCGGGAAAAGTAAGATCCACAGCCACTTACGCATTATTTCCCTCCAATGGTCGCCGTCATGCGAATATTGCGGTTATCGGACAGCTCCATATTCGACAGCACCACCAGCTGGTTCAGGCTCCGGCGCAGGAAGCGCGACAGCAACGGACGCAGCGCGTGATTCACCAGCAGCACCGGCGGCGCGCCCAGCATCTCCTGACGCGCCAGCGCCTCCTGGGTTTGCGCCAGTAATCTGTCCGCCAGACCCGGCTCCAGCCCGCCACCGCCCTGCAACGCCTGAAGCAGCAGACGTTCCAGCGGCGTATCCAGGCCAATAACCTGCACTTCGCCGGTTCCCGGGAACCATTGCTGGGTAATGGCGCGTCCGAGCGCCACGCGCACCACCGCCGTCAATTCGTGCGGATCGCTTTGCAGCGGCGCATGTTCGGCCAGCGTTTCAAGGATGGTACGCATATCGCGAATGGGCACCTTCTCGTCGAGCAGATTTTGCAGCACTTTATGCAGGGTGGTTAAGGTCAGCACGCCCGGCACCAAATCTTCGGTCAGCTTCGGCATCTCCTGCGTTACGCGGTCGAGCAACTGCTGCGCCTCCTGACGACCAAACAGTTCCGCAGAGAACTGGCCAATCAGGTGGTTGAGGTGCGTCGCCACCACGGTACTGG
Organism: Enterobacter cloacae complex sp. GYL001; assembly: GCF_049237125.1. Classification (NCBI taxonomy): domain Bacteria; kingdom Pseudomonadati; phylum Pseudomonadota; class Gammaproteobacteria; order Enterobacterales; family Enterobacteriaceae; genus Enterobacter; species Enterobacter cloacae complex sp. GYL001. The sequence goes on from NZ_JBMKGW010000003.1 coordinate 266,167, forward strand.
CCTCAACGACCGTGTAACCCTGGATCTGCGCCTGCTCTTTCAGGGCGCTCTCAATCCAGATTGCCGCCAGACCAAAGGCCGGGTCGGTCGTCTGCTCACCCGGCAACGTGCCTGCGGCGGTGCCCGGGTTAATCGCCAGCCAGCGGCCGGGGTACGCATCACCGCTGCCGATTTCCACCCCTTTCATCAGGATGCGGTAGCGCGCGGGCGGGAGATCCATATTGTCCCGGATGTGGACCACCGGCGGCAGGAAGCCCATATCCTGGGCGAATTTTTTACGAATGCTGCGGATACGGCCAAGCAGCTCACCATCCTGCTGGAAATCCACCATCGGGATCAGGCGGTACCCCACTTCCATCCCCAGCGAATCTTCGAGCTGTACGTCGTTCCAGGTGGCTTCCACCGCCTGGGTGTTCTCAGGCATTTTGACCGGCGCAGGCTCTGCCTTAGGCTGCGTTTCCCGGCCACGCATCCACCAGGCAAGCCCCAGCAGCGCAGCGGTGAACAGCAGGAATACCAGGTTTGGCATGCCCGGCACCATACCGAGCAGGCCCAGCACCGCCGCGGAGAGCAGCATAACGCGCGGGTTGCTGAAGAGCTGCCCCACCATCTGCTCGCCCACGTCCTGATCGGTACTGACGCGAGTCACAATCACGCCCGCCGCGGTGGAGATCACCAGCGCCGGGATCTGCGCCACCAGACCGTCACCAATGGTCAGCAGCGTATAGCTTTCCGCCGCGTGGCCCATGTCCATGCCGTGTTGCAGCACGCCGACGAGCAGGCCGCCGACGACGTTAATCACCATGATCAGAATGCCCGCGATGGCGTCACCGCGCACAAACTTACTCGCACCGTCCATGGAGCCGTAGAAATCTGCCTCCTGGGTCACTTCGGCACGGCGTTTTTTCGCTTCATCTTCCGCGATCAGCCCGGCATTCAGGTCGGCGTCGATGGCCATCTGCTTGCCCGGCATCCCGTCGAGCACGAAGCGCGCGCCCACTTCAGCGATACGCCCCGCCCCTTTAGTGATAACCATGAAGTTGATAATCACCAGAATGACGAACACCACGATACCGATGGCGAAGTTGCCGCCCACCAGGAAGTGACCGAAGGCTTCGACCACCTTGCCCGCCGCCGCCGCGCCGGTGTGCCCTTCCATCAGGATGATACGCGTGGAGGCAACGTTCAGCGCCAGGCGCAGCAGCGTGGTGAACAGCAGGATCGTTGGAAACGCGGCGAACTCCAGCGTGCGCTGGGTGAACATCGCCACCAGCAACACCATGATGGACAACGCAATGTTGAAGGTGAAAAGCAGGTCGAGGATAAATGCCGGTAACGGCAGCACCATCATCGACAGAATTAGCAGGATCAGAATCGGTCCGGCAAGGATCTGCCATTGCGTCGATTTCAGGTTGCCGGGCAGGCGCAACATTGCCACCAGATTAGCCATCAGTGTCCTTCTCGTTCAAAAAATCCAGTGCTTCAGGCACCGGCAGGTTCTCAGGTTTTACAGGTCGTTGACCGCCCGCTAAACGCCAGCGTTTCAGTTGCCACACCCAGGCCAGTACCTCTGCGACAGCGGCGTAGAGCTGGCCCGGGATCTGTTGTCCAATTTCCGCGTGGCGATACAGCGCGCGAGCCAGCGGCGGTGCTTCCAGGATCGGCACACGGTTTTCCGTGGCAATTTCACGAATGCGCAGCGCAATCAGCCCGGCCCCTTTCGCCACCACTTTCGGCGCGCTCATTTTGTTTTCGTCGTACTGAAGCGCCACGGAGTAGTGAGTCGGGTTGGTGACGATGACGTCGGCTTTCGGCACATCTTCCATCATGCGCCGACGCGCGGCGGCACGCTGCATCTGGCGGATACGGCCCTTAACGTGCGGGTCGCCTTCCATCTGTTTATATTCATCGCGGATGTCCTGACGCGACATTCGCAGCTTTTTGATATGGGAATAGATCTGGAAGATAACGTCGAACGCCACCATCGGAATAATGCTGAGTACCACCAGCAGCGAGCATAACCCGACCAGGTTCAGGGCATTCTTCATCGCCGTCATCGGGGACTCGCTGATGAGGCGCATCATCTCCGGCCAGTGGTGCCACAGAAAAAACCCGGCGGTACTGCCCATAAGAAGCGATTTCAGGATCGCTTTAAGAAGCTCAGCCCCGGTTTGCGCGGAAAACATTTTCGCAATGCCGGGGAACGGATTGAGCTTAGAGAATTTCGGTTGCAGCGATTTTCCGCTGAACACCAGGCCACCGAGCATGACCGGCGAAACCAGGGCCACGATGACCACGCCCGCGATCAGCGGCAGCAAGGCGAGCATCGCGCTTTTCACAAGGTTGATGATCTGAATGAGGATCAGATTGGGGTCATTGACCATGCTGTGATCAAAACGTAGGCCAGCAGAAAGCATTCCCGCCAGTCTGCGGGCGAGCATCTCCCCGCCCCACCAGATTATGCAGACGCCCACCACCAGGATCAGCAGGGATGTCAGCTCTCGGGATCGGGGGATCTGCCCATCCTCACGGGCTTTTTCAAGTCGGTGGGGTGTGGGGGCTTCTGTTTTGTCGTCGTTCTCTTCTGCCACTGTGCCTGCTCGCAGCCCATTAATTCACGGGTATCATGCCAGCGCAGAGAAAATCCAATGGCGGGAAAAGCCCGTTTATTCGGGCTCTTTTCGCTGTTTTTATTCTGAGCTGCCTCAGGCCGCGTTAACGACCTGAGGCAGAACGGGCAATCAGAAACCAAGACTGTCCAGCAGATCGTCCACCTGATCCTGGCTTGCCACCACGCCCGCTTTGCTGGTGTCAAGCTGTGGACCATTGAGCAGGCTTTCGTTCTCGCGTTTCGGACGGGCAGCCGGTTCCGGTATGTTCTCCAGCAGCACCATCAGCAGCTGACGTTCAATCTCCTGAATCACATCCATCATGCGCTTGATCACCTGGCCGGTGAGGTCCTGGAAATCCTGTGCCATCATGATGTCCAGCAGTTGGGCATTGGTGAAGCTGGTGTGCCCCGGCACGTCACCCAGGTACTGACGGGTATCCGTTACCAGTTCGCGGGCATCCGCCAGCTCAATAGGGTTCTCAAACCACTCATCCCAGCGTTTGCTCAGCGCTTTCGCCCCCTTCTCCATCGCATCCTGGTGCGGCTGCGAGGCTTCAACGCTGTTCAGCGCACGCTCGGCCGCCTGCGCGGTCATCTGTACGACGTAGTCCAGACGGTCGCGCGCGTCAGGGATGGCTTCCGCCGCTTCGGCGATAGCCTGGTCCAGCCCCAGCTCACGCAGGCTGTCGCGCAGCATGCGGGTCAGGCTACCAATGCGGGCAATAATGTCGCTCGGCGAATGTTCTTCAACGGGTTTCATAGCAGGTTGCAACATATCCATCACCTCACATGCCGAGTTTCTCGAAGATCTTCCCGAGCTTCTCTTCCAGAGTCGCCGCGGTGAATGGCTTCACCACGTAGCCGCTTGCGCCCGCCTGTGCAGCGGCAATAATGTTCTCTTTCTTCGCTTCTGCGGTCACCATCAGCACCGGCAGAGAGGCCATGCCTGCATCCGCGCGGATGGTTTTCAGCAGTTCGAGACCGTCCATGTTCGGCATGTTCCAGTCGGAAATCACAAAACCAAACCCGCCAGCCTGGAGTTTGTTCAGCGCATCCACCCCGTCTTCTGCTTCTTCAACATTGTTGAAGCCCAGCTCTTTCAGCAGGTTGCGCACAATGCGACGCATGGTGGAAAAGTCATCCACAACCAAAAACTTAAGCTCTTTATCCGCCATAAAATAATACTCCTGAGTCAAATACGTATTGCCTGTCCGGCACTGATTTTCGCCAGCATCTGCTGGCTTACCTGGCTAAGATCGACCACTTCGCTTACGCCACCCATATTGATGGCCTCGCGCGGCATGCCGAACACCACACAACTTGCTTCATTCTGCGCAATCGTCCAGGCGCCAGCCTGGTGCATCGCAAGCATTCCGGCGGCGCCGTCGTTGCCCATTCCCGTCAGGATCACCCCAACGGCGTTGCGCCCCGCATGTTTCGCCACCGAATGAAACAGCACATCCACCGACGGACGGTGCCGGTTAACCGGCGGCCCGTCATGAATTTTGATTTGATAGTTCGCCCCGCTGCGCGCCAGCTCCATGTGCTTGTCACCCGGGGCGATATAGGCGTGACCCGGCAGCACGCGCTCGCCGTCTTCCGCCTCTTTCACGCTGATCTGGCACAGCTTATTCAGGCGCTCCGCGAACGAACGGGTAAACCCTGGCGGCATATGTTGCGTAATCAGGATACCCGGGCTTGAGAGCGGCAATGGCTGGAGTACATGGCGAATTGCCTCTGTTCCTCCGGTTGACGCCCCAATGACCAGCAACTTTTCCGAGCTGAGTAACGGCCCTGCCTTCAGGGTTGCCGGAGCTGCCATCGGCTTGTGGGCCGCGAGTTTTGCGCGCGACGCGGTACGGATTTTCTCGGCGATCATCTCGCTGTACGCCAGCATCCCCTCGCGAATGCCGAGCTGCGGCTTGGTGACAAAATCCACCGCCCCCAGCTCCAGCGCGCGCAGGGTGATTTCTGAACCTTTACCGGTCAGAGATGACACCATCACCACCGGCATCGGGCGCAGGCGCATTAATTTTTCCAGGAAATCGATGCCATCCATGCGCGGCATTTCAACATCCAGCGTCAGCACGTCGGGGTTATATTTTTTGATTAAATCCCGCGCGACCAGCGGATCGGGTGCTGTCGCCACCATCTCCATATCGCTGTGGCTATTGATGATTTCGGTCATGATCTGACGCATCAGCGCCGAATCATCGACAGACAATACCCTGATTTTACTCATGCTTTTTCCTTACTCAGCGCATATACCGTTTGCCCACGCAGGCTAAACTCACGCACGAGGTTGCTGAAGTTTTCCGAGTGCCCGGCAAACAGTAAACCGTCAGGCTTGAGCAACGGAACAAAGCGACGCAGGATGTCCTGTTGCGTCGTTTTATCAAAATAGATCATCACGTTACGGCAAAAAATGGCGTCGAATGGCCCCGGCACGTTGTACTGCTTATCCAGTAAATTAACGGGAGCAAATTCCACGCAGTTCGCCAGCTCCTGGCGTACGCGCACCAGTCCTTCATGCGGGCCGGTACCGCGCATGAAGTAACGCTGTAGCTGCTGAGGAGACAGCGTTTTAAGCTCATCCTGGCGATAAACGCCGTTACGGGCTTTTTCCAGCACTTCCGTGTCGATGTCGCTGGCGTACACTTTCCAGCGGCCCGGCGCCATGCCCAGGGTGTCCGCCAGGGTGATGGCCAGCGAGTACGGCTCTTCCCCGGTAGAGGCCGCCGCGCTCCAGACGCGATACTCTCCGCTACGGCGACGGGCGTGTTCCGCCAGCACCGGGAAGTGATGCGCCTCGCGGAAAAACGCGGTCAGGTTGGTGGTTAATGAGTTGATAAATGCCTGCCATTCGGCGCTGTTCTGGTTCGCTTCGAGCATGCTCAGATAGCGGCCAAAATCATCCAGCCCCAGCGTACGCAAGCGCCGCACCAGCCGGTTGTAGACCATGTCTCGCTTATGGTCCGCAAGCACGATCCCCGCACGCTGGTAGATTAACTGACATATCCGACGAAAATGCGCGTCGGACAGCGCGAGGCGCTGTGTCATCTGCAACAATAATGACGTTTGCCCTGAGGGCATGGGTGATGTCATAGCGCCTTCTTAATCACATTCAGGATACAACGGGCACGGCCTGTGACCGTCCGACTTCTGTTACTGCTTCAACGTGCTCTTTCACATTAAATACGGCGACCAACCCGGTAAGGTGATCCGCCTGGTTTGCCAGCTGATCGGTAGCCGCCGCCGCCTCTTCCACCAGTGAGGCGTTCTGCTGCGTAACCTGATCCATCTGTGTAACGGCCTGCGCCACCTGCTCAATACCACGGCGTTGTTCATCAGACGCCGAGGCAATCTCGCCCATAATGTCGTTAACCCGCGTCACGGAGGTGACAATCTCGTGCATGGTCTGCGCGGCGGTATCCACCAGCGCGGAGCCCTGCTGAACGCGGGAGACCGACTCTTCTATCAGCCCTTTGATCTCTTTCGCCGCATTGGCGCTGCGGCTGGCGAGGTTTCGGACTTCACCGGCAACTACCGCGAACCCGCGCCCCTGCTCCCCGGCACGCGCCGCTTCAACGGCCGCGTTCAGCGCCAGAATATTGGTCTGGAACGCGATCCCGTCGATGACGCTGATAATGTCGCCAATTTTCTGCGAGCTGGCGGCAATCTCCTGCATCGTACTGGCGACGTGAGAGGCCTGATCGCCCCCACGTTTCGCCGTCATCGCCGCCTGTTTTGACAAGTCGGACGCCTGACGCGCGTTATCGGCGTTCTGGCTTACCGTCGCGGTCAGCTGCTCCATGCTGGCCGCCGTCTGCGCCAGCGATGCCGCCTGCTGTTCGGTGCGGGATGAGAGATCGTTATTGCCTGCCGCAATCTCGGAGATCCCGGTATGCATGGCGTAACTGCCCTGGCGAACGTTGCTTACCGTTTCCCGCAGCGACCCCTGCATCGCCTTCAGGCTGGCGAAAATCGCTGATATTTCATTCCTGCCATACACGGCCACCGGACGCGCCAGATCGCCCTTCGCCATACTGTCGAAGTGGCTGCTGACGATGGCCAGCGGCTGGACGATCATTTTGCGCGACCACCACAGCGAGCCGCCGGTCAGCAGGGCGGCCAGGATCACCATGGTCAGGAAAATCGCCCCTGACATGCGGTAGCTGGTACGGCTGTCCGCACCGGCACGCGCCACAAACTGGTTAATATCCTGCTGCCAGGCGTTAAAGCTGCCGTCGAACGCCGCCTGAGACGCCTGCACCGGCGCGGTCAGGAAGTCAGAAAGCTGGTTGTTCTCCAGCCACGTCGCCTGATGGTCGAGATCGCCGTACCACACATCAAAGGTCTTTTTCATGGCGACTTTCAGCGCTTTCTCTTTCTCACTGACCGCCTCCTGCGCCGTAAAGGCCTTAAACTGCGCGTCGGCCTGCTTCAGGCTGCTGCGGGCCACGACCATCAGCGCCTTAATATCCTCCGGCGGATAGCTCAGCGCGGTTAACGTCCCTGCTTTGTTCAGCGCAGTGCTTGCCTGCAACAGCACGGCACGCGTTTGTACCAGTGCGGAGCGCTGCTGATTACTCGTCTCAACTTCCTGCAAATTCTGATAGCCATCGCGAAACGCCCAGAAAGACAACCCGTTACTGCCAACCTGCAAAACCCCACACAGGATCAGAATCAAAAACAGTGTGGTCGAGATACGAATACGATTTAACATCCACGCTCCCATCAAGCGGCAAGCAGCCGCGGTTTAATTGTCAGTCAAAATGTTTCCCAGTTTTCATCTTGTCCGGTCACCGCTGCGCGCGTACGTGTCGTCACGGGCGCCGGGGTTGCTTCGCTGTACGCCGACCGCGAGCTGACCGTATTTGTCGTTTTTGAAGTAAGACGGAACGCCGAGACGGCCATTTTCAGGCGGCTCGCCTGGTCCTCCAGCGCAGCGGCCGCGGCAGCGGACTCCTGCACCAGGGCGGCGTTTTGCTGCGTCACACGATCCATTTCCGATACCGCCAGGGCGACCTGGTCAATACCACGACTCTGCTCATCCGATGCAGAGGCGATTTCACCCATGATGTCCGTCACGCGCGTCACGGCATTCACGATGTCATTCATGGTTTCACCCGCACTTTCCACCAGCACCGAGCCGGTATCCACGCGTGAAACAGAGTCTTCAATCAGGGCTTTGATCTCTTTCGCCGCATTGGCGCTGCGGCTGGCGAGGTTACGCACTTCGCCGGCAACCACGGCAAACCCGCGCCCCTGCTCGCCCGCACGCGCCGCTTCAACGGCCGCGTTCAGCGCCAGGATGTTGGTCTGGAAGGCGATACCGTCGATTACGCTGATGATGTCGGCAATTTTCTTCGAGCTGTCGGCAATGTCATGCATGGTTTTCACCACGCCGTCGACCACCCGACCGCCGCGCTGGGCGGTGTCGGACGCGCTTTCTGCAAGCTGCGACGCCTGACGGGCGTTGTCGGCATTCTGCTTCACGGTCGCGGTGAGCTGCTCCATGCTGGCCGCCGTCTCTTCCAGTGCGGATGCCTGCTGTTCGGTACGGGACGAGAGATCGTTGTTGCCCATCGCGATTTCACTCGTGCCGGTATAAATGGCATCCGCCCCCTCGCGCACGTTGGCGACGGTATCAATCAGCGAACGCTGCATATGGTCGACGCTGGTTGCCAGCTCGGTGATCTCATTGCGGCCAGAAACGGTCAGCGTTTTCGTGAGATCGCCCCGGCCAATATCACGGATATGGGCAATGACGCGGCCAAGCGGGTTAAGCAGGATATGACGAATGCCGTACCACACGGCCACCAGTACGATGACCAGCGCGAGGGCGAGAACCGCCAACTGCCATTTCGCGAAACGGTAGTCGTTCTGGCTTTGCGTGAACGCGGAGTGATAAAGCTCGCCGCTGGCTTTAGCGTACTCACCGAGCGCCGCGCCGAGGGCGTTCTGCATTCCCTGGGTCGGCTGCGCGAAATAGGCGTCCATATTGCCCTTCTCCAGGAACTGCACCAGCTCCGTGAGGCCGGCGAAGTAGGCCTGATATTTTTCATCTATGTTCGCGCTCGCCTGCGCCATTGCCGGCTGAGGGGCGATTTTTTTGAAGGCGTCGTAATGTTTCGCCGCGTCTGCCAGCGTGGCGCGCGCATTCTTCAGCAGTTCCGTTTTTGCGCTGCTCTGCTGGTTATTTGGGTCCATCATCATGCGGGCAGACGAGCGGCTCAGGTTGATACGCGTCTGCAACATCAGATCCCAGGTCGTGGTCAGTTCGCTTTGCTGCATTCGCAAATCGTTCGAGGCCGCGAAGCTGTCCTGGTTCTGTTTTAACGACGAGAAAAAGAGGCCGCCAGAAATAAGCTGAAGAAGTGCGAAAATGACCAGCACCATCATAAGCATTGTGACAACGCGGATACGGTTCAACATACAACACCTTCTCATAGATTTATTAACGGTGTTATCGGCACAGGCCACAGGAACTTTACATTTGCGAAAGGGAAAAGCGCGGGAGTCAGAATGCGACGTCGACAATCAGCGTGTCGGTATAGGTTCCGGCAGGCGGCGTGGCCTGGCTGGTCAGAACTTTGGCGGTGTAGTTGTAGGTACGTAAAAGCCCGTCCGTACTGACCTGCGATGAGCTGGCGCTGGCCCAGCGCTCGCTGCCGCTGCTACCCCAGCGGTTGCTGGTCGCCTCTTTGTAGATGTCGTAACTCATGAAGTTGCTGCCGCTGACCATACGACGCACGTTGTTCAGGGCATTTGCCCCATTATTAATGCCTATGGTGTAGGTGCTGCCTTTGGTGCAGGTGACGGCAACCGACTGTGAAACGGTGGGAAAATTTTGCACCAGCGGCGCGCTGTTAAAATTCACGTCCGGCGTGGTCATGGTGCTGCAATCGTTGGTGACGGTCATGTTGAGGAGGATCGAGGTGGTTGCCGTACCGGTTTGCGGGGTCAGGCACGCTCCGACCGCGCCAACGGCGCACACGTTGTAGTTAATGCTGAACGTTAACAACACCTGATACGGCCCGGCGGTGACGTTCTGCCCCATTACGGTCCGGAAATAAAGGGGAATGTTGTAGCGCCTTGAACCCAGCAGCCCGAGCAGTGTATTTCCGTTCCAGGTATAAGCTTTGCTGATTTGTACTTCACTGTTTCCGCCGCAGCCGGACGCCCCGCACAGCCGCGCAGGGATGACATCGGTAATAGCCGCGTTGTCCGTACGCTTCATGGTCGCCCGGCTATTCGCGAAGACGGATGCCGAGGTGTAATTCAGCGTCACCGAGTCGTTGGTTAACAGGTTGAGAACAGTATCGCAGGTCACCACCAGCGTGCCCGTCGTTTCCACTTCCCCGGTACCGCTGAGTGCGAACGAGGTGACGCTGCCAAACGAGGCATTCACCGTACTGACGGTACAGGCCGCCCAGCTGCCGCCGGAGCACAGCAGCAGGAGCGCGATTAACAGGCGTCTCACGGCGCCTCCCGACAGGTCAGCGGACCGTAAGTTTGCAGCTTATGCTCAGGGTTTGCGCCAACGGTCAGCGTTGCCGTACAGCGTTTACCCTCCGGGGTGATGACCTCGAGCGGATTCACATCGTTGAGGTTTTCCAGCCAGGCGAGGCCGTCGTAGCCGACAACCGCGCTGCTCCGGGATGCGCGTCTGACCTGGCTTCCTACCGGGATCGCATTGCCCTGCGCATCGTGCAGGATCACGCTGGCAACCCGCTCCTGCTCCATCGGGAAATCCACCAGATAACCGTTATGCCGACGAATCGCCACCCGACGCTCGGTCTCTTTCAGCCGGGTATCCGCGGGTAAGTTCAGGGTATCAATGCGGTAACTTGCCGGGTAATAGGCGGAAACGCCGCTCACCAGCAGATAGCCTTTGTTATTGGTTTTTCCGACCGGCTGGTTTTCGTAGCTGACGGGAACATCCGGATGTCCATCGGTGCTGATCACCACAAACGCATCGTTGATTTTGTTCGCCGCAAACAGCTCACCGTCCATCAGCACGACAGAGCCCATCGCCTCGCCCCACCAGGTCATCATGCCCTTCTCACCATAGCCGCCGCCCTGTAGCTCCACGTTGTTATTCCGCCAGCCGAGCGTGGCCTGCTGATAGTTACTCGACCGCGACTGGTTGGCCCAGGCCATGTTCCAGCTAAAGCCGCCGTCTGAAGGCATCGAGTGGTTGTAGTTAATGCGTTGAGTGCTGCCTGCGTCAGGGGTGTTTTCAAAGGTGACGGCGGCGCTGTCACGTTCGCCGAGGGGAACCTGCAACGACAGCGCAACCGTCCAGTCGCCCCGCTGCTGGTCACGGCTGGCAGCCAGATAAATACTGCTTGAGCCCCACATATTACGGCTCCAGGAGAGGTTGAGCAGCTCAGTTTTCTGGCGGTCAAAACTCTCAACGCCGATCCACGCCGCGCCGATATTGCCGTATCCGCCGAGGTTAAAGGTTAAGGAATACTGGTCGGTATTGCGGCTCAGGCTGGCAACGGGGTTATCATTTTCATCATAAACGGTGGGCTGATCGTACAGGGCGAGATTGCCAAAACCACGATCACGTCGGGTATGCTGGGTCGCTACGCTAAACTCGCTGGTGTTGTATTGATAGCCCCAGTTTATCTGGCCGCCGCTATCGCCGCGCATGCGGCTTTGGGTCCACGAGGTATTTACCACGCCAAAACGCCCGAGCTTCAGTACCGTGCCCGCGCCGCCAAGCGCCAGCGACTCCGCCCCTTCCGCATGCCCCTCCAGCGTCAGCCAGTCGGTCACCCCGTAGCGGTACGATCCGCTGCCCGCCGCCGGGCCATAGTCAAAATTCTCAATACCGTAGTTACGCCGCAGGCTGCCCAGCGTCACGGCGCCGTCGCTTAACCCCTGCTTAAGCAGATCGCTGCTGACATAAAACGGCAGCGTGGTACTCACCTGACGACCCAGCGCATCAGTGGTAACCAGTACTGCATCGCCAGCACCGTTGATATACGGCAGATTGGTGAGGGTAAACGGCCCCGGCTGAAGGCGGGTGGAGCCGGAACGGTAGCCGTTAATAAAGAGATCGACCGAGGTCGGGACAGCCGCCTCGCCGGAAAACGCCGGCAGCGGCCAGGTCACCAGATCCGGACGCAGGGAGAAGTCGCGCCCGTAGCTGATCCCGCCCATGCGCACGCTGGTGCTCCAGCTCAGCGCATCGCTGATGACGTCCCCGGCGGACCAGGTGGTGGCATCCTCTTCGTTGGTGATCAGTAACGTAGAGTCATAACGCACGTACCCTTCCTGCTGTCCGCTGTTACCGGTGAAATTCTGCCGGGCGTAACCCGTCGATGAAAATGAATAATCCTCATTGAAATAGCGGAACTCGTGCCAGACCGACGCCTGGCCGCCCGTGTGTTCGGAATGGTTGGTATAAACGTCGTAATTGAGCAGCGCGCCGCGGCCATAGTGCGGTTTGCTTTGCGTGCTCTGTTCGCTGAACGGCGTGATCCGCGCCGCGACCCAGTCCCGGGGGACCGTCAGCAACAGGCGCTGGGCCGTACTGTCGTACTCTGCGCGTACCGACGTAAGCGTCGAGAGATTCACCTCTCCGGCTGGCACATGCGCGGGCGGCAGCCCGGCGCGGAGCAAATCCGCGCCCGAAATAAACCAGGCGCCCTCACGCTGCGTCACCGGCACCACCAGACCCGTGTCATAGTGGTTCAGCACCAGGGCGAGCTGGAATACTGCTTCGCCGTTTATCGTCCGTGCATCCGGCGGCGGCGGTAAACTGTCGTCGCCGGTTTCGGCAAAGGCGCTGGTACTGACGCAAAGCAGGATCATCATCGCCGGTTTCAGTTGACGGGCGTCGATTGCCATTGCGTATCCCTGGCATTAATTTGCGCGCTCATCCGGTTCGGCTGATAAATCCCAGCCGGAAGCGGCCAGCTTCGGGTGCTGCCTGGCAGCACATAACCCAGCAGCCCCTCGGCAACCGTGCGTTTTTGCCCGCCCTGCTCAACCGCAACCTGGCTGAGCCGGACGTGCACATCCCCCTGATTACGGACCTGAAGCGCGGGTTTCCCCCCCTCCTGAACGACCCGCCAGCTCAGCTGTTGCGTGTTCGCCAGCGCGTGGTGCGCCCCTTCGTTGAGGGTGGGGATCCCCTGCCCATAAACAAATAAAGGAATCGAATAGCGCATTTGCAGTTTGAGGCCCATGGACGGTTCCGCTTTGGCATCCGGCTGGGGAATTTCATCCACAATAATGCGGTAGGCCTGCTCAACCCCCGACGGGATCGTCCCCTGCTTGATCAGGCGAATAAGCTGTTTACTGCCTTTGGCGATGGTCACGATCGGCGGGCTGGCAACCACATCCTGCTGGGCGGTGTAACGCTCATATCCGCCCTCCTGCTTCCAGCGCACAATACGCACCTGCATTGTCGTGGCGCTGTTGCCCTGATTCTGGATCCACAATTCAGTTGCTCTGGCCTCTGCCGAAAGCCACGGATCGATGGGCCACAAAAGAATGGTTGCCGCTGCCTGCGCCTGGCCCGCTGCCAGAGCCGTTGCCCCCAACAGACCCACCAGGCCTGATCGCCTGAAAAATGGCTTCATCGATGTTCTCCCTTTCCTACCATGACAAGGTCACGGTGAGTTGATCTGAATATGTTCCCGGCAGGCTAAACCCCGTCAGGAGCGCGACGCCAAAAAGAGGCAGCGCGATGTTATTGCTGTTGGTATACGTAATCGGTATGGCCTGGTTAACCCCAATTTCGCTGTTCGCCGCCAGAGAGCTGCTGCTGTAGAGCCGGTAACCAACAACTTCGGTCCCGCCTGAACGCGTCATCCGTCGCACCGAGCTGTAATTCTGGCCGCCGTCAATGCTCATGCTCAGCGCCACGCCCGGCGTGCAGGCGATGGACAACGCGCCGTCGGCGACAAAGCTGGTGCTGACCGGCGTGTTGTCCACGCCGTTACGGGTTCCAAAATCCAGCGTCCCAAAGCGCCCGCCCGTGCCGGTACTCACCGAGCACCCTGGTACTACCGTCGCGCTCACCCTGAAGGACTGGGAGGTCACCGCCCCGGCGTCGCAGATCATCATCAGCCCGACGAGCAGGGCCAAAAAAGGGTGCACGACGCCCTCTGCGCTTTCGCGCAGACATAAACACAATGCCTTCATGGCTGAATCAGTAGGTGACGCTGACGTTAATCGTGTCGGTATAGGTTCCCGGTACAACCGTTACGCTATTGCCGCCGCCCGTTATGCGCCCGTAGAGGGTATAGCTGTTCACCCCGCCCGCTGTGGAAGCTACGGGCAACGCGGCGTTATTAGCGATCACGTTGTTGTACCCGCTGTCGCTATAGAGGCTGTATGCCACGCCCTGTGCCGCATTGGCGGTATTCACCAGATAGCGGGCGGGTGTGCCGGGGGTGCCGACAACGGTTCCGGGTGCGGTCGCGTTGGTGTTGCCGGTGATCGCCACCGTGTAACTGGCAGTGGTACATTGAATGGTAAAGGTGTTTCCGCCGCTGGCCCCGGTTAACTGGGTTGTCAGGGTGGAGAATGTCGCAGGATGGGTCCCGAAATCGAGTGTCCCGAAGTTAATGCCGTTTTGCGTTGGCGAGCCGTTGATCAAACAACCGTTCGTCAACGTCAGCGTCGCCCCGATAGTACCGCTACTGGTGACTGCCAGCGCCTGACCGACAGTCGCCGCCGTCAGCAGTGTACCCGCGCAGATAAAAAGAAGTGTTCTTTTCATTTACCACCCTCCAGAAGAAATAATGGTCCGCTTACCCTATTTTATTCATACTGTTCAGTATGTTAGCCCCGCTTAAACATTCCCCGGCGCGGTTACTGAGAATTTAGTTTATGGTTCACGCTTCAACCACTTTCAGCGAAGGTGAGACACCCGCCCTCCAATTAACAGACTATTAACAAACATTACAAAGAGTTAGCAAAATAAGACGGGCATTATTCTTGCTTAATTTGAGGATATATCGCCTGTAATGTGATCCTCGTCACAATATATCGTCATAGTAAAAACAACGAATTTCATAAAAATTAAAAACAAGTTGTAACTCACGCAGCTTTACTTCAATTTATGCCCCGAATATTTTCCTGCGCTTAAATAAAAATTTTGTATGCATTGACGCAGGAAACTCTTTTAGCGCATAGAGGATCTTTTTGTGGCAAGTGCAAACAAACTCACGCTCTTCATCGTGATTTTCATGCTGGCGGGCATTCTTTCAGGTGCGGCAATCCATGAGTATGCTTCGCCCGACGCGATACAGGCCTGGTCGGAGAACATCACCCTGCTGACCGATATTTTCCTGCGGCTGATTAAGATGGTGATTGCCCCGCTGGTGTTCAGCACCCTGACGGTGGGCATTATGAAGCTGGGTGAAACGTCGACGATTGGGCGCGTCGGGGGTAAAGCGATGGTGTGGTTTATCAGCTCATCCGTGCTTTCCATTCTGGTGGGGCTGTTTATTGTTACCCTTGAACAACCCGGCAGCGGTCTGAACCTGAGCATTCCGACAGAGACGGTTGATACCGGCCTGGCCGTTAGCGGGATGTCGCTGAAAGCCTTCCTGTCACACACCATTCCAACCAGCATTGCCGGCGCGATGGCGAACAATGAGATCCTGCAAATTGTGGTCTTCTCGATGTTCTTCGGCATCGGCGGCGCGTCATTAGGTCAAAAATTCAACGCCCCGCTGGTGGCGGCGCTGGATGTGGTCTCCCACATTATGCTGAAAGTGACGGGCTATGTGATGTACGTTGCGCCGCTGGCCATTTTTGCCGCGATTTCGTCCGTGATTGCCACTCAGGGTCTGGGCATTTTGCTGAACTATGCCTCGTTCATTGGCGGTTACTATGTGGCGATCCTTCTGACCTGTCTGGTATTGCTGGCGGTAGGTTACATGGTACTGAAAAAAGAGATTTTCCGTCTGGTGGCGATGCTGAAAGATCCGGTGCTGGTCGCGTTTACCACCAGCAGCTCAGAAGCGGCATACCCGAAAACGCTGGAGCAGTTAGCGCGCTTCGGCTGTTCACGTAATATCGCCTCTTTCGTCCTGCCGATCGGCTACTCGTTTAACCTGGTCGGCTCCATGGTGTACTGCTCGTTCGCCTCGATGTTTATCGCCCAGGCATACAACATTCACCTGAGTTTCACCGAGGTGACGGTGCTAATGTTAACGTTGATGCTGGCCTCGAAAGGGATTGCGGGCGTACCGCGCTCGTCGCTGGTGGTGCTGGCGGCAACTATTCCGAGCTTTAACATTCCGGTGGCCGGGATCCTGCTGCTGATGGGGATTGACCATTTCCTGGATATGGGACGATCGGCCATTAACGTGCTGGGGAACGGGATTGCGACGGCGATGCTGTCGCAGAATGAAGGGGCGCGGGAAGCGGAATCAGCGCTGGTGGAGCAGGAGGCGTAAGGTTACAAAAGAGCCGGGTGGCGCTGACGCTTACCCGGCCTACGTGTTCGAGCCATTTGTAGGCCGGGTAAGGCGAAGCCGCCACCCGGCTTTGTTTTATGCTACGTGATTCGCCGCGATATCCAGCAGCGCCATCTCTTCGCTGTTCAGCAGCTTCTCAATATTCACCAGAATCAGCATACGCTCGCCGAGCGCACCCAGCCCCGTCAGGTATTCCGTCGACAGCGTGACCGCAAACTCCGGCGCAGGACGGATTTGATCGGCGGTCAGCGACAGCACATCAGACACGCCATCCACCACGATCCCCACCACGCGCTGCCCCAGATTCAGGACGATCACCACCGTGTTATCGTTGTACTCCACATCGCCCTGGCTAAACTTCACGCGCAGGTCCACGATAGGCACAATCACACCGCGCAGGTTGGTCACACCCTTGATAAACGCTGGCGTGTTCGCAATGCGCGTTACCTGGTCGTAACCGCGAATTTCCTGCACTTTCAGGATGTCGATACCGTACTCTTCATCCCCTAAAGTGAAAACCAGGAATTCCTGTCCAGATGGCTCGCCCGCCAGTTTCGTTACGTTACTCATACCGGTCATGTTATTACCTTTTACTTAATCAGGCGGCTGTGTTCGCCACACGTTGTTCACGATTTAATCCCTGAAGTGCCGATACATCGACGATCAGCGCGACGCTACCATCACCCAGGATGGTGGCAGCAGAGATCCCCGGCACTTTGCGGTAGTTACTTTCCAGGTTCTTAACCACCACCTGATGCTGACCAATCAGCTGATCGACCAGCAGCGCGTAGCGGCGTCCGGCGCTTTGCAGGATCACAACGATACCCTGCGTGGCCTCGGTTTTTGCCCCGTCCACTTCAAACACTTTCCACAGTTCCACCAGCGGCAGGTACTCGCCGCGCACTTCGAGCACGCGCTCGCCGCCCGCCAGCGGATGCAGATCTTCTTCACGCGGCTGGAGGGACTCCATTACCGCGTTCAGCGGCAGAATAAAGACTTCGTCCGCCACTTTAACGGACATGCCGTCAAGAATGGCCAGCGTCAGCGGCAACAGGATACGAATCGTGGTGCCCGCGCCCTGCTTAGACTGGATCTCAACGTGACCGCCCATCTCCTGAATGTTACGTTTCACCACGTCCATGCCCACGCCGCGGCCGGAAACGTCGGTGACCTGCTCTGCGGTTGAGAAGCCCGGGGCAAAAATCAACATGCCCACTTCTTCGTCGGTCATGTTTTCGTTAACCGCCATTCCCTGCGAAATCGCCTTCGCCAGAATGCGCTCGCGGTTCAGGCCGGCGCCATCATCGGTCACTTCGATGCAGATGTTGCCGCCCTGATGTTCCGCTGACAGGATCAGGTTGCCCACGGGCGATTTTCCAGCTGCTACGCGGTTTTCCGGCAGCTCGATGCCGTGGTCGAGGCTGTTACGCACCAGGTGCGTTAACGGATCGATAATGCGTTCAATCAGGCTCTTGTCCAGCTCGGTGGAGCTGCCCATCAGCGTGAGTTCGATCTGTTTGTTGAGCTTGCCGGCCAGGTCGCGCACCAGGCGCGGGAAGCGGCTGAAGACATATTCCATCGGCATCATGCGGATGGACATCACCGATTCCTGCAAATCGCGGGCGTTACGTTGTAACTGGCCCATGCTGGTGATGAGATCGCCATGGGTCACCGGGTCCAGCTCGTTGGAGCGCTGGGCCAGCATCGACTGGGTGATGACCAGTTCACCCACCAGGTTGATCAGCTGATCCACTTTCTCCACCGCCACGCGAATGCTCGTGGACTCGCTGGAACGCGCCGCCGGTTTTTCACCGCGGGCCGGGGCAGCCGTCTCTTTTGGCACGGCTTTCAGGGCCGGGGCAGCGGCAACTACCGCAGGGGTATTCTCTGCCGGAGCTGGCGCTTCAACGGCCGCCGCCTCGGTTTCAAACGCAATCTGATCCGCTTCAATGACGAAGCAGAGCACCGCCACGATGTCATCCTGGCCGATCCCGCCGTCGAGCGTCGCGGCCAGGCTGTCTTTGCCCTTCACCACGTTGCTGAGCGTCGCCAGGTTCCCCAGCTCCTCTTCCAGCAGGTTGACCTCGTTCTCTTTCAGACGTGACAGTACCACGCGCAGTTTTCCTGCGGGCGCGTCAGGCGCCGTATCGGGTTCGGCCACGGCGTCAACAACGCTCAGTTTTGCCGCAGGGACAGCGGGCGCAGACGCCTCACCTTTGGCTTCCAGCGCTAACTGACGCAGCGCGTTGCAGATGTATTCAAAGCTGGCGGCATCAGGCTCTGCCGAACTTTTATAGGCGTCGAGCTGTTCCTGCATAATATCTTTCGTTTCCAAAAACAGGTTGATAATGTCGGTATTGAGCTGCATCTCACCGCGTCGTGCTTCATCCAGCAGGTTTTCCATTAAATGGGTGGTTTCCTGCAAAATGGTAAATCCAAACGTTCCGGCTCCGCCTTTAATGGAATGCGCCGCACGGAAGATGGCATTGAGCTGTTCTGAGTCCGGTGCCTCGGGCACCAGATCCAGCAAATGTTGCTCCATATCGGCCAACAATTCGTCGGCTTCATCAAAAAATGTCTGGTAAAAATCGGTAATATCCATGCTCACGCTATCACCTCGGATTGGCTGGTGGCGATGTTGGAACGGCAGCCGAAGGGACGGCCCCAGGCTGTTTTAAATCGTCCAGTGACTCATTCTGACTTTCGGCGTTTTCATGCAGGATGGCCTGCTCCGCCTGCTGGTTCAGCACTAAAAGACTGATACGACGGTTGATGGCGTCATCCGGTCCGCGGTCGGTAAGGCGCATGGTTGCAGCCATGCCGACCACGCGCAGGACCTTGCCATCATCAAGCCCACCCGCCACCAGCTCGCGACGCGAGGCGTTGGCGCGATCGGCAGAAAGCTCCCAGTTGCTGTATCCCTTCTCTCCCGTGGCGTACGGGAAATCATCCGTGTGTCCGGACAGGCTAATGCGGTTAGGAATACCGTTCAGCACCGGTGCAATCGCACGCAGAATATCGCGCATGTAAGGCTCCACGTCGGCGCTGCCGGTTTTGAACATCGGCCGGTTCTGGCTGTCGATGATCTGAATACGCAGCCCTTCCTGTACCAGGTCAATTTTCAGGTGCGGACGCAGCGCGCGCAGCTTAGGGTCCGCTTCAATCAGCTGATCCAGGTCACCGCGCAGTTTTTTCAGGCGCGCCTGCTCCATCCTTTTTTTCAGCTCGTCGATGTTAGGCTGTTTTTTCACTTCGCCCTGCTGCTGGGTATAATCGTCACCGCCGCCGGGGATCGGGCTGTCGCTGTTAGAAATGCGCGGCCCGCCGGTAACCGCCGTCGCCAGCGGCGTTCTGAAATATTCCGCAATCTGAATAAGCTCCTTCGGGCTGGAGATGGAGATTAGCCACATCACCAGAAAGAAGGCCATCATGGCGGTCATAAAGTCGGCGTACGCGATCTTCCAGGAGCCGTGAGAACCGTGCCCGTGCCCCTTATGCTTGCGCTTTTTTACGATGACGATCGGATGGGACTGGTTTTTCATGCGTCCTCAGTTGTCGTCTGTTGGTTAGGGTTTTTCACCGCGCGCACGTGCTCTTCCAGTTCGATAAACGACGGACGTTCGCTGGAGTAAAGCGTCTTACGACCAAATTCGACGGCAATCGGTGGGGCATAACCGTTGAGGTTAGAGAGCAGCGTAATTTTCACGCACTGCATCATTTTGGTTGTTTCGGCGCTCTTCTGGCGCAGCACGCTCGCCAGCGGGGAGATAAAGCCGTAGGCCAGTAAAATACCGAGGAACGTCCCCACCATCGCGTGGGCAATCAGCGCCCCCAGTTCAGCCGCCGGGCGATCCGCCGAGGCCAGGGCATGAACAACGCCCATGACCGCCGCCACGATGCCGAACGCCGGAAGCGAGTCGCCCACCAGCGCCAGGCTGTTGGCCGGTACTTCGGACTCGCTCTCGTGGGTTTCGATCTCTTCGTCCATCAGGGCTTCAATTTCGAAGGTGTTCATGTTGCCGCTGATGATCAGTCGCAGGTAATCGACGATAAAATCGAGCATCATCGCGTCGGCCAGAATACGCGGGTAGCTGGCGAAAATTTCGCTCTCTTTCGGGTTTTCGATGTCCCGCTCCAGCGAGAACATCCCCTGCTGACGTGACTTCGCCATCAGGCGATAGAGCAGCGCCAGCAGATCCATATACATGCTTTTGGTGTATTTCGAGCGACGAAACAGCAGCGGAATCGCCTTCAGCGTGCCCTTGATCGATTTGCCGTTGTTACCAACGATAAAAGCCCCTACCCCTGCACCGCCGATGATGACAAGTTCAGCCGGTTGATAGAGTGCTCCAAGGTGCCCGCCGGTCATCATGTAACCGCCGAAAACTGTACCGAGAACTACCAGGTAACCTAATAAGATAAGCACGACATCATCCTTCCGCTAGTGACTATGGCAGGACGTTCATTTCGAGCGCATGACCTGAACGCAGGGTAAAAAAAAGCAGCGGTAATCGCTTACCGCTGCTGGAATCTTGCCCACAGGTTCGGGTTAAACAGCGTGTTCGATCTGTTCATCCAGCAGTTGTGGAATAATATCGGCAGCATCCCGGGAAAGTTTACGTCTTTTTACGGCTCGGGATGGAGGCTGGCACAAACTACAGGCGAAGCTGCCCGCAGGCTGGTGCGCGTGGGTAATGAAATTGCCGTCACAGCAGTTGCAGCGGGACAATTCAAGCATTCCGCTTTCAACAAAACGCACCAGCGTCCAGGCGCGGGTCAGCGCCAGCAGGGGTCCCTCTTCCTGCTGCGGGCATTGCTCAAGGTAAAGTTTGTAGGCTTTGATCACGGCATCAACGCCGCTGCATAAGCCCGTTTTAAGCAGGTACTGCCAGGCGTTACAGAACATGGAAGCATGAATGTTCTGCTCCCAGGTCATGAACCAGTCAGTCGAAAACGGCAGCATGCCTTTTGGCGGCGGGCTACCACGCAATTCTTTGTACAGCTTGATCAGACGACCACGGCTCAGCTGCGTCTCGCTTTCCAGCATTTGTAAACGCGCACCGAGCGTGATGAGTTCCATCGCCAGCTGGATATCACGGGCTTCCTGAACAATGCTTTTTTCGCTCATTGTTAAGCCCTTTTCTTCCGGGCTACGTCATCAGGCTGGCTGATTTCGTTGAGCAGGCGGGTGGAGAGAAGAATACCAGTGTGGATCTGTTGCAGATCGTCCACGCGGGATTCCTGAGTCAGACGCGTAATGGTCTGCGGGTTATCAAAACGGAACTGGCAGACAAGTTGATTGGTTTCAGCCAGCTTGACCATTTGCGGGAGGGTTAATCCACCCAGCATGGTTGCCATCTCTTCGTTAACACCCAGACGAAACATCGCTGACGGTTTGTCCTGACTAATCAAACGCTGCGCGAGCAATAAATACGACAAATTGATGTCATAAATATGTTTTAGCAACTCGGATGTATGCATTTTTCCCATCCCGAATAACCAACTATTATTTTTATGCGGAAAGACCGCACCCCGTGATGTCGCCGGGAAATCACCCGGTATAAAAAGAAAAGGCCAAATGCATAGTTGAATTTAGGTTTGTACGTCGTAAAGCGCGTGACCGGTTAACATGGCCAAAATGTCGGTTACACATTTTATCTTTTCTTACAAATAACTAAGATTTTTCCTAATTCGACGCAAACTCTACTCGTCAGTTTTGACACATACAATGCAGCCCCCCCTGGAATTTAAAAAAAATGTGATCTACGTCACATAATTTACGCGAATGTAACCCATAAATCCATCAGCGCGACTTGTAATTTGACTATTTATTGAGCAAGTGAAGCTTGTTTATATTCTTATGGAACGAATACTCATGCAGAGGGATGAGGGGATCGGGTATGAAAATTGCTACGTCGAAGAAGCACTGCCCTTTCGCGTCACAACGGGCGCGAACGCCAGAGAAGAGGCGGAGTTAATTAAGTAAAAACAGCAGCTTAAGTTTTCTTTTCGAGAAACAAGTTTCCATGGGTAACCATCACGCTTGCGTTGACGATCGGTTAACGCGATTTAACAGCACGGAAGGCTAAATGTGTGATTTACGTTAAGTTGTTAATTACTTTCATTTAGCGTCCCCATTTCGTTATTCTTCTTATAAGAATAATTAATGAATAATTATGATAAGCTTCACACTATTGTCGCATGTGCCTCTTGCAGAAGCGGCAGATTCGAGGTAAAGCTTGAGAAACGTGTCATTCTGACATAAAAGGAGTGTGTGATGAGTTACTCCCATCTTCTTGTTTCTGTTGCGGTTTCCCCCGAAAGTCATCAACTCGTCGCCCGTGCCGTTTCCATTGCCCGCCCGAATAATGCCCGCATAAGTCTGATTACCCTGGCTGCTGAACCCGAAATGTATAATCAACTGGCAGCGCCAATGCTGGAAGATATTCGTGAGGTTCTTCAGGAGGAAACGCAGCAATTTCTGCGCGAGCTGGTTGAGCGGGCAAAATATCCTGTCCACCAGACGGTGATTGCCACCGGCGAGTTAAGTGGACATATTCTCGACATTTGTCAGAAACAGAATGTTGACCTGGTCATTTGCGGAAATCATAACCAGAGCTTTTTTTCCCGGGCGGCATGCTCGGCAAAATCCATCGTTTCGTCAAGCCAGGTGGATGTCCTGCTGGTGCCTCTCGGGGGCAATTAATGCCCCCGGAGAAAATCAGGCGAGTTTAGGGAAGGTCGCGATCTTTTTTTGCAGATCACCTTCCTGAGTTTGCGGCTGGATCGCGCGCAAATCGTCAATAAAACGCGCCTGCCAGCGGTTGATATCATTCTTAACGATGGTCTCCATCATTTCTGAATGACGTGAAATACGTTCCGCAAGCGGCATGGTTAACGCGCGGTTCAGGGCATTTGCCACATCATCGCGATCGTAAGGGTTCACAATCAGCGCCGAGGTTAACTCGTTTGCCGCACCGGCAAATTGGGACAGCACCAGCACGCCCGGGTCAGCAGGATCTTGTGCTGCTACATACTCTTTTGCCACCAGATTCATCCCGTCGCGCAGCGGGGTGACCAGCCCGACGTCCGCATAGCGGAACACTTTCATCAGGATTTTGCGCTCAAAGTGCTGATTCAGATAGAAAAGTGGAGTCCAGCCAAGCTGACCATAGCGCCCGTTGATGCGCCCTGCTTCGGTCTCCAGCTGGTGACGAATATCCTGGTAAGCCTGAACCTCACCGCGCGAGGTCGGCGCTATCTGGGTATAGCGGATCTTGCCGTGATGCTGCGGGAATTTATCCAGCAGGGTTTCATAAGCGAGGAATCGCTCCGGCAACCCTTTGGAATAATCCAGTCGTTCAACCGAAAAGATATTCTTAACGTGCTTGAGTTCGTCCTTGAGCTGGGCAAGCTTCGGCGGCAGCGGACCAGAGGCCTGCTCGGCGATTTCGTCTGGCTCAATACCAATCGGGTAGACTTCGGTATGGAAATTTCGTCCCCACGCGGTGTGAGATTTGCCGCCGTGAGTGACCAGCCGGGTTTTACCCGACACGCTGTCGAGGAACGCCAGCCTGTCATTTTCCGTCTGGAAACCGAGCAGGTCGTAATCAGACAATGCTTCAAGAATTTCATCATGCTGCGGCAGCGCCGTAAAGATCTCTGGGGTCGGGAACGGAATATGCAGGAAGAAGCCGATCCGGTTCTTCACACCCCGTTTACGCAGCTCCCTGGCGAAGGGCAGCAGATGGTAATCGTGGATCCATAAAATATCGTCATCTTCGATCAGCGGCAGCAGTTTATCTGCCAGCAGCGCGTTTACGCGCATGTAGCCTTCATAGGATTCACGCTGGAATTTCACCAGATCCAGACGATAGTGAAACGCTGGCCACAGCACGGCGTTTGAGAACTCGGAATAATATTCATCGTAGTCCTTCTCACTAAGGGCGAAGGAGGCCCACGTGATATTGCCCCGTGACACCTTTTTTAGCGGTTTCTCTTCATTACTGATTTCCCCGCTCCAGCCAAACCAGAGACCACCCGCGGCTTTGAGGGCACCTAATACCCCGACCGCCAGGCCACCGGCACTGGCTTTTTTATCATCCGGCGGTGCGATGCGATTAGAGACGACGACTAAGCGACCCATAATGATTTCTCCCGTTGTTTTGCGCTATTTGTTGTTGTTGCTGGTTAGCGACGTCAGATATCCACTGCCAGACGCTGGCGACATTTTCCAGCCGCCATCCGGCAATGGTTTCACCAGATCCAACCTTGATAGACATGCCCTGGGCCTGGTTTACCACCCTGAACCCGGCCTCGTCGGTCAGGTCATCCCCAAAAAAGACTGGCGTACGCCCTTTGAACGGCGCTTCCGCCATAAACGCTGCAATGGCAGCGCCTTTGTTAATTCCAGCCGGTTTAATCTCGACCACACATTTACCCGGCTGTAACGCCAGCTCCGGATGGGCTTCCGCCACGCTTCTTGCCACCGCAAAGATCGCCGCCTCATGATGGGGCGCCTGACGGTAGTGCAGCGCAAAGGCCATGCCTTTGGCTTCCAGTTCCGTACCGGGAAGCATTTCCAGAGCCGAAGAGAGTTGCGCATGTAGCGCCTGAATCAGCGTGTCGGGGAGTGAAACTATATGCAGTTGATCATGGATATCGCGGCGCTCCGCTCCGTGCACACCGGCCAGCGGAAAGTGATAAGGACTGGCGAGCACGTCCAGCTCGGCCATTGAGCGCCCTGAAATCAATGCCAGTGCCCCCTCGTTCTGTCGGGAGAGCTGCTGCAAATTCTCTAACACCGTGTCCGGTACAACGACGTCATCCGGATGCGGTTCAATCCCGGCGAGCGTCCCGTCGAGGTCAAAAAAGAAAGCAAATTTTCCGGGCAGTACAGGCGGTGCGGTTAACAAGTCAGCCACCCTAATCCTCCTTACAGTGAACAAAACAGCCATGTAAGTATAGACAGTGTGACGGTGCTCGCCATTTGGCAACCGGCCCGTCAGCAAAACTGGCGGGCCGGTCAGGGGGTCAACTATGGTTAATAGTTGAGCATATTGATGGCTAAAAATAAATCAGACGGTACGCTTCGCTTTTTGCTTGTAACGGTCGAAGATCACCGCCGCCAGCAGGATCAGGCCGCGTACGACGTACTGAGAGAACGGAGAAATATTAAGCAGGTTCATGGCGTTCTCCACGGTCCCCAGAATCAGGATCCCCGCCACCACATATGAGATTTTTCCGATGCCGCCCTTGAGGGAAACGCCCCCTAAAACGCAGGCTGAGATGACGATTAGCTCATAACCAATGGAGGTCATTGGCTGGCCGCTGGTCATACGCGACGCCAGAATAATCCCCGCCGCCGCCGATACCAGCCCGGAAAGCACGAAGATAATGATCTTGGTCCGTACGACCGGGACACCCGCCAGACGCGCCGCCTCTTCATTGCCGCCAATCGCCAGCGTGTTACGGCCAAACGTGGTGCGGTTAAGCAGGAAACCGAACAGGATCAAACAGCCTACCGTCAGCCAGATTGGCGCAGGCAGACCCAGCCAGTTGGCATAGCCCAGCGTGAAGAAACGCTCGTCTTCAATCCCCACGGCTTTCCCGTCGGAGATGATATAGGCCAGACCGCGCACGATTTGCATGGTCGCCAGCGTCGTGATCAGGGCGTTAATCTTCAGGCGCGCAATGACAAACCCGTTCACCAGGCCGCTCAGCACGCCGAGCAGCAGCCCGGCCAGCACGCCGATCCACAGGCTTTCGGTCATGTTGATCACCACGGCAGTGGTGACGCCTGCACAGGCAATCACCGAGGCAACCGACAGGTCAAAATCACCGGAGGCCAGGCAGAACAGCATTCCGCAGGCCACCATGCCGGACATGGAGATAGCCAGCCCCAGCCCCTTCATATTGATGAACGTGGCGAAATTCGGCACAAAAATCGCGCAGGCGACGAACAGGGCAGCAAAGACCACCAGCATGCCGTACTGGTCCCAGATGCGGCCAAAACTGAAAGCCGACTTCGGCGCTCCGGATGTAGTAACAGAGGACATCATTGACTCCTTACTCAGGCGACAGCCTGGCTAACTTTAGGCATGGCGAGACTCAACGCCTGTTGTTCATTCGCCTGTTCATGCAGCAATTCACCGGCAATTTCACCTTCACGCATCACAACAATGCGGTCGGCGACGCCCAGCACCTCAGGCAGATCGCTGGAGGCGAACAGGACCGCCACACCGCGTTTTGCCAGTTCATAGATGACGTTATAGATTTCGTGTTTCGCCCCCACGTCGATACCGCGCGTTGGCTCATCCAGCAAAATGACCTTCATATCTTCCGACAGCCAGCGCCCCAGAATGGCTTTTTGCTGATTGCCGCCGGACAGGTTCATGATCAGCTGTTCAGCGCCGGGGGTTTTGATGTTCAGCGAACGGATATGGTGATCCGCGTTGCTCGCCTCCCAGCCGTCGTTAATCAGACATCCCGCGCGGATGAACTTGCGCCGGGCAGAGATGTTGATGTTGTCGCGCACCGAGTGCACCGGAATGATGCCCTCGGCCTTTCGATCCTCCGGGCAGAGCATAATCCCCGCGTTAATCGCCTGCGCAGGCTTCTGAATATCGACCTTTTTCCCGTCGACGAAAACCTGGCCCTGGGTTATTCGGGTGCCGCCAAACAGCCCTTTCATCAGCTCGCTGCGCCCTGCCCCCACAAGGCCAAACAGCCCGACGATTTCGCCGCTGCGCACCGAGAGTGAAATGGGCGTGCGCACGCCCGGGGCTTTGACGTTATCCAGACGCAGACGCTCAAGGCCATACTCGCGCGGTTTCCAGTGGTAAATATCCCCCAGATCGCGTCCGACCATCGCCTGCACCAGTTGGTCATGGTTGACCTGCTGCATATCGGTGAAGGTGCGCACGTAGCGGCCATCTTTAAACACGGTGATGGCATCGCTTAAGGCAAAAATCTCTTCCATTCGGTGAGAAACGTACAGAATGATGCGGCCCTCTTTGCGCAGCTCGCGGATCACGCGAAAGAGATTTTCTATTTCACGCGCCGAGAGCGAGCTGGTTGGCTCGTCAAAAGCGATAATTTTGGCGTTACGTGCCAGCGCTTTGGCAATTTCCACCATCTGCCACTGGCCGATGGAGAGATACTTAAGGGGCGTTTGCGGATCGACATCCAGCCCAAGGTGCTTGAGCTGCAAGCCCGCTTCGTAGTTGAGCAGCGAGCGGTTGACCACGCCGCTTTTATGCGGAAGCTGGCCCAGATAGATGTTCTCCGCCACGGTCATTTCAGGAATGAGATGCAGCTCCTGATAGATGATAGCGACGCCCGCATTTAACGCTGCCGTGGTGTCGGCAAAGGCCACCTCTTCGCCGCGAATAGCCAGCGTGCCGGTGGTGGGCGTGTAGTTGCCGCTGAGAATTTTTAGCAGCGTGGATTTTCCCGCGCCATTCTCCCCCATCAGGGCGTGAACCTGGCCGGCATAGCAGTCGAAGCTGATATCGGTCAGCGCGTTTACACCGGGGAACGTTTTACCGATGCCGCGGAAAGAGAGATACGGATCAGACTGTTGCATAACGACTCCGTGATTCCTGTAGTGTGTACGTCTGGCCCCTCACGGTGAGTGAGGGGCGCAATCACAGCGTATTACTTACCGCCCAGTCCTTTTTTCGCCAGCTCCTCTTTGAAGTTATCGCGGGTGATCAGCACCACATCGGTCACTTCGGTGAATTTCGGCGGCTCAACCCCTTTGGTCACCCAGTTGTAGAGCATTTCGCTGGATTTATAGCCGTGGACATCCGGACTTGGCAGCAGAGAGCCGTAGAAACCGGTCGCCTGCGCTTTAGACAGTTCGCTCACGGCGTCAACGCCGTTGATGCCGATCCCGATCACGTCCGGTGCTTTAAAGCCCTGGCCTTCCGTTGCACGCACGCCGCCCAGCACGGTGTTGTCGTTCATCCCCACCACCAGCCAGTGCTTCACTTCCGGATGCTGGACGAGCATGGAGTTCGCCGCATCAAAGGCACCCGGAATATCGTTGGATTTGGTCGGAACTTTGTAGATCTGTTTTTCCGGGAAGCCAGCCGCTTTCAGGGCGTCCATGGACCCGGTGGTACGACGACGGGCGGTGTCCAGCTCGTCAGCGGTAATGGCCATCACGGCGGTCTCTTTGACATCCCAGCCGCGTTTTTGCATCTCTTTGTAGAGCTCCTGGCCCTGACGCTCACCGATTTTAGTGGCCGCCATCATTACCAGCGGAACGGTATCCATCGGTTTACCTTTGGCGTTCACGAACTGATCGTCCACCGCAATCACTTTCATGTCGTAACCGCGCGCTTTCGCGGCAATCGCTGACCCCAGTTTTGGATCCGGCGTACAGATAACGAAACCTTTCGCGCCGCTGGCCGCCAGGCTATCAATGGCGTTCAGCGTTTTCTCACCGTCAGGTACAGCGATTTTAATTACCTCAAATCCCAAATCTTTTCCGGCTTTATCAGCAAATTTCCATTCGGTCTGGAACCACGGCTCTTCCGGCTGTTTAACCAGAAAACCGAGCTTTAAATTTTCAGCGATAGCGGATTGTGACATAACGGCAGCCAGGCCGATGGCCGCCAGCGCTTTAGTAAATTTGTGCATGGTAAACTCCAGCTTTAGCATTCTTATCTGTAGGAAATAATGGCGAACAACTTATTTAATCGGACTTAAAACAAGGCATTAGCGCTTACCTCGTCATAAGCGTTATTGCTGGAGATAGTTTTAGCGGGAAATTAATCATCCATAAGAGAGCGACATCACACCGCAGAATTACAGTAATTGCGTACATAAATTCAGCGAAAAATGACATAAAAAAGGACGTAATTGTCCTACAAATGGAAAGGAGTTAAGCAGGATTATCCATAAGGTCAGCTAAGAAATCCCTGTAACCCGGACGCCTTAGCGCCCGGCAGAAAAATTACCAGCGGTAATAGATGTGTTCAGCATGATCGCGCACGGGGGCGTCGTCACCCAACAGACGAGCAGAGAGCGTCAGCGCAAAGTCAAAAGCGTGCCCCAGCCCCTTGCCGCTGATGAGGTTATTATCCACCACGACCGGCGCATCTACATATACTCCATCATCAACGCTCTGCCAGAGATCGCCGGAACAGACGTAGCGACGCCCCTTCAGTAGCCCGTTACCGCCCAGCACCCGCGCGGCCGCAGAGCAGATCGGGCAGATGAGTTTGCCCTGCTCGTCATGCGCGGAAACAAAGCGGAGCACCTGCTTGCTAGCCGCAAGATTGACGCTCCCCTGCGGCCCACCGGGCAACACGACTGCGTCATACAGCGTATTAATGCGCCCCGTTAACGTACTGTCAGCCACCATGGGGATATTGTGGTAACTCACTACCGCACGGGACTCCGCACAGGCCAGCGTCTCCACCTCAATCTGTAAACGCCGCAGAATATCAATCGTGATAATCGCTTCTGCTTCTTCAAAACCGGGTGCCAGCAGCACCGCAACGTTAGCCATCATAAACCTCAACGAATGAAACGATGTAAAACAGTGTTTCATTTTCACTCTTTATCAGATCACAATCTTGCGACGCGATCACAGAACCGTATATTGAGTGAAAATTGATTTAGCTCAAATTTGATACGACAGGATATATTTGCAGATATTATTTCTGATTTAACACTTTTACAGAATTTCCCGCCAAAGAACGTTTCCTGAAACGATAAAAATGAGCAATATTAATTTCACACCCATTAAAATCAACAAGTTATATTAAATCCAATCTCTTACCCCTCTTTCTGTTCTGGGCTATATTTAAATTTGTAATGTATGGTAAACACAGCCCAATTAAGAGTTTTCTTAAGTCAAAGAGAAGCGTATGCTTATTTTAATCGAACACAGGAAGTGAATTTTCGAGTTTTTTACCTTGCAGAAATCTATTTCTGCCATTCAATCGTCAATACCTGCCGGGTCAGGTTAAGTAGCGGACATCGAGTCCCACAGTCAATAAGGATATGAGAATGACTACCCAAACGATGATGCAAAAACTGAATGCCCAGATGAACCTGGAGTTTTATGCTTCAAATCTGCATCTGCATTTGAGCGCGTGGTGTTCCAGAAAAAGCCTCAACGGCACTGCCACCTTCTTTCGTACTCAGGCGCAAAGTAACGTCACGCACATGATGCGCGTCTTTAACTTTTTGAAAGCTGTCGGGGCAAACCCTACCGTCAAAGAGCTTGAAACGATTGAAGATAATTACACTTCTCTGGAAGATCTGTTCCAGAAAACTCTCGAAGAGTATGAGCAACGCTGTGCGAAGCTGAGCAAACTGGCTGATGAAGCCAAGGCGCAACGGGACATCATTACCCTCAAGTTTTTACGTGATATGGACAGAGAGCAGCAGCAGGATGGCATGCTGCTGAAGACGCTCGCAGATGAAATCCGCAACGCGAAACGCGCGGGGATTTGTCTGGAGCAGACGGACCGCCATCTTCTCGACATTGCTACCGTGCAACACCACTAAGTCCTTCACCCGCTCCCGTCAGGGCTGAGAGTTCCCCACAAAATAATGCCTGCACAGACGGCCCCCTCTCCCTTGAGGGAGAGGGCTGGGGTGAGGGGGAACATACGGCTCTGGTGGTCATTCCGTTCACTTTATGTTCCTTGCTACTCTGTCACGGCATAACCGGTGAACGTGCCAGGGTGGCTCAGTCGCCACCACCCTGGCGACCCGGGCTTCCGGCGGAAAATCGCCGCTTCGCGGTACCTTCGGCTTATTCCTTCCGGCTTATCGGGGACGGGCGGAGGTAACATCCCTGTAAAGCCCGCCCTCTCGGCGCATCCCTGCGCCTCGCCCCGGCCTACAGGAAACGCCTCAGCGATTTACAGCCGGACCGAGGCATCGCTGAAAGCCCTCAGTTATTCTGAAGGCAACGTTATCGCTTTTGCTTTCAAATTACTGGGGATCCCTCAGCCCGTCAGGGAGTGGGTACCAACTCCCTGCTTTTGCTGACATTTAACAAATCAGATCTTGCTCCCAATGAATAACCATACATCGTGTAATGATTTGTTTAATTACATTCATTAACGAGGGAGCATCATGATCACCATTGAGTTTATTGTCATTATCCTCTGCCTGCTGATAGGCACCCGCTTCGGCGGGATGGGCCTGGGGCTGATAAGCGGCATCGGCCTGTTTGTTTTGAGTTTTGTCTTTGGTCTGCAACCCGGTAAACCGCCGGTTGACGTGATGCTCACGATCCTCGCCGTCATCGGCTGTGCGGCCACGCTACAGACCGCCGGTGGCCTGAATGTAATGATGCAGTTTGCAGAGCGCCTGCTGCGTAAACATCCCCAGCACATCACCCTTCTCGCACCGTTTACCACCTGGATGTTGACCTTCCTGTGCGGGACCGGGCACGTCGTCTACACCATGTTTCCCATTATCGCGGATATCGCCCTGAAAAAAGGCATACGCCCGGAACGGCCGATGGCGGTGGCCTCGGTGGCATCTCAGATGGCGATCACCGCCTCCCCCGTTTCCGTGGCCGTCGTTTCGCTGGTCTCGATTCTGGGTGCGCAGCACGGTATCGGCCACGCGTGGGGGATCCTTGAAATTCTTGCGGTCTCCGTACCGGCCTCACTGTCTGGCGTCGCCATTGCGGCACTGTGGAGCTTGCGTCGCGGGAAAAACCTCGCAGACGATCCTGAATTTCAGGAAAAGCTGAAAGATCCGAAACAGCGGGAGTTTATCTATGGAGGAACGGAGACGTTGATGGATCAACGTTTCCCGAAACAGGCCTACTGGTCCACGTGGATCTTCTTCGCCGGGATTGCCGTAGTGGTCCTGCTGGGTGCGCTGCCCGAGCTGCGTCCGGCGTTTGAGATCAAAGGCAAAATGACGGCCCTGTCGATGAACCTTGTCATTCAAATGATGATGCTGATCGCCGGGGCCATCATGCTGATGACCTGCAAGGTGAATGCGTCGGCCATTTCAAACGGGGCGGTATTTAAGGCGGGGATGGTCGCGATTTTCTCGGTGTTTGGCGTGGCGTGGATGAGCGATACCTTTTTTCAGGCGCATCTCGACGAGCTGAAAATGGCGCTGGAGGGGGTGGTGAAAAGTCATCCCTGGACGTTTGCCATCGTGCTGTTCCTGGTATCAAAACTGGTCAACAGCCAGGCTGCGGCCTTGACCGCGGTCGCCCCGATGGGGTTGATGCTGGGCATCGATCCGAAAATGCTGGTGGCCTTCTTCCCGGCATCCTACGGCTACTTTGTGCTGCCCACCTATCCGAGCGATCTGGCCTGTATCGGGTTCGATCGCTCCGGCACCACCCGCATCGGTAAATTCATCATCAACCACAGCTTTATTCTGCCGGGGCTGATTGGCGTCAGCTGTGCCTGCGTGGTGAGCTATCTGCTGGTGCAGACGTTCTTCTGATCCTTCTGCGGGCGACAGGCTCTGTCGCCCTTCGACGTAAAAGCAGAAAAGAGTTTCTAATTTTAAAACATCGGTTTATTTTAGTGTGACTCACCCTGCGGTGTGAAGCGGAGTTCAATCAGCGCAATCGCTTTCTGGATCGCGCGGAGCGTAACCGGGTCCGCCGCAGCAGGATGGTTGGTGAAATCGATGTTTTTCAGTTGGGTCGACATCTTTTCGCGTACCTCAACCGGCGCGATAACGTCAATCACATCAAGGATTTGTTTGATAACCAGCTGGCAGGCGACGACGTCAGATACCAGTTCCTGATCGGCGCTCAGGTTTTGTGACATGGGGTTCTCCTTATTCAAAGGCCGCCATAGTAGCAAAACAGACGCCCTTCCATCTCCCTCTCGTCGTCCGCAGACATAAAAAAACCTGCCGAAGCAGGTTTTTTTATCAGAACATCGCACCCGGTGGGACGTCTTTAAACGTTGTGCAGTAGTTTGCCCACATGCTTTTCAGGATTTTGCGCAGTTTCATTATGTTGCTCCAGTAACGTGTTATGCAGGTGTTATTGTCAATACGCTTATAATATGACCACCATCACAAAAATCAACCATTTTGTGACCTGCATCACGGTTATTAAACCCTCAGTGCTGCTGGTTTGTTAAAAAAAGCCATGATAAATCCGCACGTTACAGGCTTATAAATTCCAGTAAATGTTTATAAAATTTTTTGAGCGGGCAGGAAGAGAATGAGTGAAAACGTATCCGGCAAAGAGAGCCGTGGATTATCGCCTGCGGCGCTGCTGGTGGCCGGTGCTTTCTTTATGGAGTTTCTGGACGGGACGGTGATCGCCACCGCGTTGCCGGATATGGCAAAAAGCTTCGGCGACCAGGCGGTGGATCTGAATATCGGCATCAGCGCCTATCTGATCACCCTGGCCGTGCTGATCCCCGCCAGCGGCTGGATCGCCGACCGCTTCGGCGCGCGAAAAGTGTTTGCCCTCGCGCTGGCGATCTTCACGCTGGCCTCGGTATTTTGCGGCCTGTCCACCACGCTCGATCAGTTCGTTGCAATGCGCGTCCTCCAGGGCATGGGTGGCGCGCTGATGGTGCCCGTAGGTCGCCTGGCCGTGCTACGCACCACGCCAAAACATCAGCTCATCACGGCAATCGCCACCCTGACGTGGCCTGCGCTGGTCGCGCCGATCATCGGCCCGCCGCTGGGTGGGTTCATTACCAGCTATGCCGACTGGCGCTGGATCTTCTTTATTAACGTGCCGCTGGGGATAATCGCCATTTTGCTGGCACTGCGCATCATTCCAGACCTGCATGAAGATACGCGCCGACCGTTTGATTTACCGGGTTTTGTTGTCACCACCCTTGCCATGGTGAGCCTGGTTTATGCGATGGAGTTGATGGGCGCAGAGCCTCTGCGAACAGGATTAACCGCCACGCTGTTTATCGTCGGTGTCGTCGCCTTAAGCCTGGCGCTGCGTCACTTTAAGCGGGCAACCTGGCCGATGATCAGGCTCGATGCGATGCAGGTGTCGACGTTTCGCGTCACCCTGTACGGCGGATCGCTGTTTCGCGCCTCCATCAGCGCGGTTCCGTTCCTGTTACCGCTGATGTTCCAGGTCGGCTTTGGCATGGACGCGTTCCATTCTGGCCTGCTGGTGCTGGCGGTTTTCGTTGGCAATCTCACCATTAAGCCGGCGACGACGCCGCTTATCCGCAGCCTGGGGTTTAAGCGGCTGTTGCTGATTAACGGTGCGTTGAATGTCCTGGCGTTGCTGGCCTGCGCGTTTCTTACGCCGCAGACGCCCGCGTGGCTCATCATGCTGATCCTTTATCTGGGCGGCGTTTTCCGTTCGATTCAGTTTACAGCCATCAGTACGCTGGCTTTTGCGGATGTGCCATCGGCGCAGATGAGCTATGCCAATACTCTGTTTTCAACCGCAACGCAGCTTGCCGTGGGGCTTGGGATCACGCTCGGGGCGATTGGTATTCGTATCGGGGAAAAAGTCAGTGAGGCGATGGGGATTGCCGGTATGCCGGGAATGAGCTTCCGGCTGGCATTTGTGGCAATCGCGCTGATCTGCCTGGTGGGAATGGTTGACACGCTGCGGCTGACTAAAGATGCGGGCAGCGCGGTCTCATCGAAAAAGTAACGCTATCTGCCGGGCAGGCAACGCACCGCCCGGCAAAGTAAATCAGCCAACAATACCGCGCACGAAGGCTTCAATCTCTTTGTCCTGGCAGTTCTCGAAGAAGCACTGCTGGAAGCGCTGGCCTGATACGGCGGTTTTAACCAGCTCAGGATCGATTGCTCGCAGGGTATCCAGATAGTTTTCTTTCACCACCGCCGCTTTCACCTGGTTCAGGATCCCGGCGTTACGCACCTGCGGCTCTTTACGCTCTGGTGGATAGCCTTCGCCATTGCGTCCGGTAAACGCTTTCTCAAAGATAAAGCGTACGTTCAGTTCTGCCCCCCAGCCGAAGCCCTTCGCAAACGGCAGAGAAAGCGCGTTACCGTTGTTGATTTGCGCAAACAGGAAAGCATCCGCAGGATCGATGCAGTAACCGCAAATCACACCCGGATGGATGTTCAGGGACATCAGCGCGCCCTGCCCGGTACCGCAGCCGGTAACAACAAAATCAACGGCTTTAGCGTTAAGCAGAATGCTCGCCATGATGCCCAGGTGAATATAGGTGAGATGATGATCGTTCTCATCACTCATACCGACGTTATAGACCGGAAAACCTTTCTCATCAGCAACGGCTTTCAGCTCATTAAGGATGATGGGATTTTTAGCGGCCTGGCTGTTTTCCATCATCAGTGCAATTTTCATCTTGTCTCTCCTGAATGCATGGCGGGCGATCCCGCTGTGGATACCTTTTCAACTTAACCTTACTATCAAACAAACGCACTTTCAAATTAAGTGAAAACTTGTTTTAAAAAATAAAGATGCGCTCACAATTTCGCGCGCTGGCCCGGCTCGTTGCACAGTGAGAGGGCAGATCCTCCGGCTATTCCAGCCATTGCGTACCATCGCGTTGGTTACAATGGCGTATTTCCCGTCACGCAGAGTGAACCATGAAACGTGTAATCATAGCCGGAACGATCCTGTTGCTCGCCGGGTGCAGTATCAACCGTCAGGCAGAAGTCAGCAGTACGGATGCCCCAAACGGAATTGTGCGCCTCGACTATGGCCAGGCCATGCTGCAAAACGCCTGGTCTGATGAGTATGTTAATAACGGTACGGCAACCAAAGCCTGTCAACATATGGGCTACGCCACTGCGTCAGCCTACGGGCAGCCAATTAAAACCTGCACCCTGATCAGCGGTTCACTCTGTCTGAACGAAAGTGTGACCATTCAGTATAAATGTCAGGGATATGCTGTTACCTCTTCCAGCCAGAATCCGTGGTATTAACCGCTACTGCCAGTCACGCTGGCAGTTTATTTAATAAGAACTAAAACAATTCTCATTAATAAATATAAATGGCGGCAATGCGTTTTATTCCCATTCGTATTTTTAATAAAGAAATATTTATTTTACTTTTTGCAAATAATTAAATAACAAATTATAGTGTCGCTCATCGTGAACCAGAATTAATAAACCGGAGCTGCACCATGTTAAAAACTGAAATGATCGACAAGCTCAATGCGCAAATGAATCTTGAGCTTTTTTCTTCCCTGCTTTATCAGCAGATGAGCGCCTGGTGCAGCTATCACAGCTTTGAAGGGGCGGCCGCCTTCCTGCGTCGTCATGCCCAGGAAGAGATGACGCACATGCAGCGTCTGTTTGATTACCTGACGGACACCGGCAGCCTGCCGCGCATTGATAACGTGGCATCACCTTTTGCCGAATACGGCTCTCTTGATGAACTGTTCCGCGCCACCTATGAGCATGAACAGCTGATCACCCAGAAAATTAATGAACTGGCTCATGCCGCCATGACCAGCCAGGATTATCCAACCTTTAATTTCCTTCAGTGGTATGTGGCTGAACAGCACGAAGAAGAGAAGCTGTTTAAATCCGTGCTGGATAAATTATCTCTGGCAGGTAAATCCGGGGAAGGTCTGTACTTCATTGATAAAGAGCTGTCGACGCTCGATACCCAGAATTAACAGAAAAGCGGTGCTGAGTTTTCAGCACCGCATTATTTAATGGCGGCAAATTTTACTTTCGTGAGTGGAAAATCCGTCTGCTGCCGGAATGAATTTTCCGCGCGCCGCCAGAAACGCCACCAGCTCCGCGGCCGTCATCTCCGAAGCTGAACAGGTATGGAAACGCGCCGCTTCGCCAAAGCGGGCATGTATCGCCTCAACCAGACTCTCCTCCGTATAGCGCTCACCTGACTCAATCATCATATTCAGCACGTCGTGTCCGTGAATTGACATGGTTACCTCTCGCAAATAAAAAGCAGACTAAACGTTCCCTCCACGGCACGCTTTGCGCTGGCTCAGGTTACCCTTTTCTTTTTGTAAATTAATTATTACACCCTATGTAACGGTGATTTGACGAGATGGTGCTTTTCCCTTACTCTGCGCCGCAGAATGAGTCGCGGTATGGAAGCGTTGTAGAGGAAAGCGTGAAGAACAGAACTCTGGGAAGTATTTTTATCGTCGCCGGAACGACAATTGGCGCAGGAATGTTGGCCATGCCGTTGGCTGCCGCCGGCGTCGGGTTTGGGGTTACCGTAGTGCTGCTGGGCGGTCTGTGGGCCCTGATGTGTTACACCGCGCTATTATTGCTGGAGGTTTATCAGCATGTCCCTGCCGATACTGGCTTAGGCTCCCTGGCTGCACGCTATCTTGGACGCTACGGGCAGTGGATCACCGGTTTCAGCATGATGTTCCTGATGTACGCCCTGACTGCCGCTTACATCAGCGGCGCCGGGGAGCTGATTGCGTCAAGTATCAATGACGGCTTCGGTGCGTCACTTTCACCGGAAACAGGCGCCATTGTCTTTACGCTGATCGGTGGCGGCGTGGTTTGTGCGGGCACATCGCTGGTCGATCTGTTTAACCGTTTTTTGTTCAGCGCCAAAATTCTCTTCCTGATTGTGATGCTGGTGCTGCTGGCACCGCATGTTCACAAGATTAACCTGCTCTCCCTCCCGCTGGAGAAAAGTCTGGCGCTTTCGGCCATCCCGGTTATTTTCACCTCCTTCGGTTTTCACGGCAGCGTGCCGAGCATCGTGAGCTATATGAACGGTGATATTCGCAAGCTGCGCCGCGTCTTTGTTATCGGCAGCGCCATTCCGTTGATTGCTTACCTGTTCTGGCAGCTGGTGACGCTGGGCAGTATTGATTCCAATACCTTTATCGGCCTGATGGCAGAGCATTCTGGTCTGAATGGATTCCTGGTTGCCCTGCGTAACGTGGTGGCCTCTTCACACGTGGAGCTGGCGGTACATCTGTTTGCAGACCTGGCGCTGGCAACCTCCTTCCTCGGCGTGGCGCTTGGCCTGTTTGACTATATGGCGGATCTGTTCCAGCGTCGCAATACCGTTGCCGGACGCTTACAGACGGGGGCGATGACCTTCCTGCCGCCGCTGGCCTTCGCGCTCTTTTACCCGCGCGGGTTTGTGATGGCGCTGGGGTATGCTGGCGTGGCGTTATCGGTACTGGCCCTGCTGCTGCCTTCCCTGCTGGCGTGGAAGAGCCGCCAGCAACATCCGCAGCAGGGGTATCACGTAGCGGGCGGTACGCCAATGCTGTGCATGGTGTTTGGTTGTGGGGTGGTGATTATTCTGGTGCAGGTGCTGATTGCAGCGGGAATGCTGCCGGAAGTGGGATAACTTATTTATACAGGTCCTGAGGTACTGTTCCGTTCACCTTAAGATCAACAGAATATAATTTTTTCACAGCATGTGAACGGGATAAGGGGGCCGCCGCGGCCCCCTTATCAATCCCCGCGGCCCCGCGGAAAATCGGTGCTTCGCACTGCGCTCACCTCCCGACCATCTGCCTGCGGTCGGCTCAACTCGACATCCTGTCTCGATTCGCCTCTGGCCGCCATCCATGGCGTCCAGCCCTTGTCATCTGGTCTCCGGTTCGCCGATTTTAGCGGGGACTCAACACCCGTGCCCCATTCAGGCCACAGTAATTAATGATTTAATGCAGGCAGCAGCTTTTAAACTTCTTCCCACTCCCGCACGGGCACGGATCGTTACGCCCCACCTTCGACCCGTTCACGATCGGCTTTTTCGCTTCCGGCTGCTGCGGGTTAGCCACCCAGTAGTTATACAAACGCAGCGCCGCAGGCTGAATGCTTTCGATGCTGGCCATGTACTCCTCTTCGGTCAGCGCATCCAGCTTCTCGCTGTTCTCTTCCGTCCCGTGCAGGGCAATCACCGCCAGGTCCGCTTCCAGCGCTTCCGGCAGGGATGACCAGTCCGTCAGCGCCACGCCGCGCATGTAGCCATAGCACCACTCTTCCACCACGGTATAGCTCTGACCGTCAACGTCGTTATAGCCAAACAGCGGTTCAAACTGATCCGGGTATTCGCTCAAACGCTCGGCAATATCGTTCATGTGCTTAAAGCAGAGATCGATAAAACGGTTCATCTCACGATCGTTTTTCCAGCGCGGAATATATTTCTCACCACCCCAGACCGCCACCAGCCAGGTGTCGGGCTCCACCACAACGGGACCGGAAAGTACTGCGGTAAGCATGCCGTCCAGTTCGGACACGTCAATCACGGATGCATCGTCGTGACCGTAAGAGATTAATGTCTCTTCCAGCCACGCCATCTCGCTTTCATTTAATGGGCCTTCAGCCATTGCTGATACTCCTGATAAAAAAAACGATCCTGACATATATCGCCGCGCGTGCCTATCTGAAGTTTAGGTCTTTATTGCTGCAAAAACGTGCAAATCGTGACCGTTGCACAACTTATGGGCTTTGTTGTTAAGGAGATGTGATCTCCGCTGTAAATTCATCTCATCCCGCAAAGGCGCATAAAACGGCGCTCTATACTCAACGTGTTGTGACCCGGTCAAGGGATTAACCATTCTGGCAACCTTTTTGCTTAATGTTCTGCGCGCTTCGCGGTGCGTGGGATCCTCGCCGTATTAAGCATGAGATTGCTTCTAAAGTGCATTTTGTTCTCGCTCTTGTTTTTGGATTTACGATGCCATCAGGCGTTCGGGTTTATACCTGGTGCAAAAACCTCTTTGCTAAGGAACATAATAATGTCGCTGAAATTTACCAAAACTCCCCTCTCCCTGGTGCTGGCCGGTTGTCTGGTGACGGCCTTTTCCGCGCAGGCCGATATCGTCATCGGCGTGGCCGGGCCGTTCACAGGCCCGAACGCAACCTACGGCGATCAATACTGGCATGGCGCTACGCAGGCGGCGGAAGACATTAACGCCGCCGGCGGGATCAACGGTGAGAAAATCAAACTGGTTCAGGGCGACGACGCCTGCGAGCCCAAACAGGCCGTCGCCGTTGCCAACCGCTTAG
The DNA here is from genome assembly GCF_049237125.1 of Enterobacter cloacae complex sp. GYL001. Classification (NCBI taxonomy): domain Bacteria; kingdom Pseudomonadati; phylum Pseudomonadota; class Gammaproteobacteria; order Enterobacterales; family Enterobacteriaceae; genus Enterobacter; species Enterobacter cloacae complex sp. GYL001. The sequence goes on from NZ_JBMKGW010000003.1 coordinate 306,145, forward strand.
TTGATCAGGATAAGGTGAAAGCGGTCGTCGGCCACTTCTGCTCCTCGTCGACCATGCCCGCCTCCGAGGTCTACAGCGATGCCGGGATCCTCTCCATCACCCCCGGCTCAACGAACCCGCTTATTACCGAACGTGGCATGAGCGATATATTTCGCATGTGCGGACGTGACGACCAGCAGGGCCAGGTCGCCAGCGATTTCATTCTTGATAAGCTGAAAGCCAAACGGGTGGTCATCATCCACGATAAAGACACCTACGGCCAGGGGCTGGCGGACGCCACTAAGGCGGCGCTGGCGAAACGCGGCGTGAAGGAGGTGATGTACGAAGGGTTATCCCGCGGGGAGAAAGACTTTAACGCGCTGGTGACCAAAATTGGCGCACAAAAACCGGACGTGGTGTTCTTCGGAGGCTGTCACCCGGAAGCGGGCCCGCTGGTTCGCCAGATGCGTGAACAGGGCGTGCAGGCGAAGTTCTTCTCGGGAGACTGTATCGTCAATGAAGAGATGGTCACCGCCGCCGGTGGGGCGCAATACACCAACGGTATTTACATGACCTTCGGTAAAGATCCGCGCCTGATCCCGGACGGAAAAGCCGTCATCGAGAAATTCCGCACCGGTAAATTTGAACCTGAAGGATACACCCTCTACGCCTACGCGTCTGTGCAGGCTATCGCGGCGGCATTCAAGGCCACGAAAGGGACGGATTCCGCAAAAGCCAGCGAGTGGCTGAAGGCCAACCCTGTCGACACGGTGATGGGTAAAAAAGCCTGGGACAGCAAAGGTGACCTCAAAGTCTCTGACTACGTGGTCTATAAGTGGGATGACAAAGGCAAATATAAAGAAGTGCCATAACGGGACGGAATCTGCTCAGCGCCGGCAGGTCTGACTGTCGGCGTAACCCTTTATTCAGGTGCGCGACCATGAGTACATTCTTCCTGCAACAATTAATTAATGGCTTAACGCTGGGTTCGGTCTACGGTCTTATCGCCATCGGCTACACCATGGTGTACGGCATCATCGGTATGATCAATTTCGCCCACGGCGAAGTGTATATGATCTCCGCCTATCTCTCGGCCATTGGCCTGGCCCTGCTGGCGTTTTTTGGACTCCACTCCTTTCCGCTGCTGATCCTGGGGACGCTGGTTTTCACCATCGTGGTCACCGGCGTTTATGGCTGGACGATTGAGCGCATCGCCTATAAGCCGCTACGCAACTCGACGCGTCTGGCACCGCTGATTTCGGCCATCGGGATGTCGTTGATACTGCAAAACTACGTCCAGCTCAGCCAGGGCCCGCGCCAGCAGGGCGTGCCGACCATGCTGGATGGCGTGCTGCGTTTTCACCTCGGCGAAGGGTTTGTCCAGATAACCTATACCAAAGTCTTTATTCTCATCGCCTCGTTCGCGGGCATGCTGGTGCTGACCTGGATTATCAACCGTACCCGCTTAGGACGCATGTGCCGTGCGGTACAGCAGGATCGTAAGATGGCCTCCATCCTGGGTATCAACACCGACAGAATTATTTCGCTGGTGTTTGTTATCGGCGCAGCGATGGCCGGGCTGGCGGGCGTGCTGATCACCATGAATTACGGCACCTTTGATTTTTACGTCGGGTTCGTTATCGGCATTAAGGCCTTTACGGCGGCGGTGCTGGGCGGCATCGGCTCCCTGCCCGGTGCGATGCTTGGCGGGCTGATTCTGGGCGTCGCAGAAGCGCAATTCTCCGGGATGGTGAACTCGGATTATAAAGACGTGTTCTCGTTTGGATTGCTGGTCTTAATTCTGATCTTCCGTCCTCAGGGGCTGCTGGGCCGCCCTGTCGTGGCTAAAGTGTAAGGAACAACGCGATGACCTCTGACGGTTTTTCCCTGAAGCGCTGCATTCTGGACTCGATTTTTTCCGGAATGATCGCCCTGATCATTTTCGGCCCGATTGCGGGCGTGATACTGGATGGTTACAGCTTTACCTTTGACGGCCAGCGGTTGGCGTGGATTGTAGGCACGGTGATGGTGGGACGTTTTTTGCTGAGCGCCTTTTCAGCTACGGCGGCCGGAAGACGTTTACAGGCGCGGTTTGAATCCGACAATGCGGGGGTGTATGTCCGGCCGCCGGCGTATAAAAGCCGCATGCGCTGGATCATTCCGCTGATTGTCACGCTGGCGATCTGCTTCCCGTTTGTGGCCACTAAATACGTTCTGACGGTTGCCATTCTCGGACTGATCTACGTCCTGCTCGGTCTTGGGCTGAACATTGTTGTTGGCCTGGCAGGGCTGCTGGATCTGGGTTATGTCGCCTTCTATGCCATCGGCGCTTACGGGCTGGCGCTCGGGTATCAGTATCTGGGGCTTGGGTTCTGGAGCATGCTGCCGCTGGCGGCGCTAATGGCCGCGGGCGCGGGCGCCCTGCTCGGCTTTCCGGTGCTGCGCATGCACGGGGATTATCTCGCCATCGTCACGCTCGGGTTTGGCGAGATCATCCGCCTGGTGCTGAACAACTGGCTCACCTTCACCGGCGGGCCTAACGGCGTTTCAGCCCCTGCCCCGACCTTTTTTGGCCTGGAGTTTGGCCGACGCGCCAAAGAAGGCGGCGTCCCCTTCCACGAGTTCTTCGGCCTGACCTATAACCCCAACTTGAAGTTTATCTTCATCTATGCGGTGCTGTTCCTGGTAGTCATGCTGGTGCTGTACATTAAACACCGGCTGACCCGAATGCCCATTGGACGGGCGTGGGAAGCGCTCCGTGAGGATGAGATTGCCTGCCGTTCCATGGGGCTGAATCACGTTCTGGTCAAACTCTCGGCCTTCACCCTGGGCGCATCGACGGCAGGTATCGCCGGGGTGTTTTTTGCCACCTACCAGGGGTTTGTTAACCCGACCTCTTTCACCTTTTTTGAATCGGCCCTGATCCTCGCCATTGTGGTCCTGGGCGGGATGGGCTCCACCGTCGGCGTCGTACTGGCCGCCTTTGTGCTGACCGTCACGCCGGAACTGCTGCGCAGCTTTGCGGAATATCGCGTGCTGCTGTTTGGCATGCTGATGGTGGTGATGATGATCTGGCGTCCTCGCGGTCTGATCCGCATCAACCGCAGCGGATTTGCCGTGCGTAAAGGAGTGGCGCCATGAACGCAACGATTTTACGTGTAGAACATCTGATGATGCACTTCGGCGGGATCAAGGCCTTAAACGACGTCAATCTTGAGGTGCAGCGCGGCTCCATTACCGCACTCATTGGGCCTAACGGCGCGGGAAAAACGACCGTCTTTAACTGCCTGACCGGTTTCTACCGGGCCTCCGGCGGCAACATTCTGTTCAATGCACGAAATAAAACCACCAATGTCATTCAGGTGCTCGGCCAGAAATTCCAGCCGGGCGACTGGCTCAACCCGGCGCAACTTGGTCAACGCCTGTTCTATAAGATGTTTGGCGGCACGCATCTGGTGAACCGCGCGGGTCTTGCGCGCACTTTTCAGAACATCCGCCTGTTCCGCGAGATGTCCGTTGTGGAAAACCTGCTGGTGGCACAGCACATGCGCGTCAACCGCAATCTGCTGGCGGGGGTGCTGAACACCCCTGCGTATCGTCGCTCAGAGAACGATGCGCTGGACCGGGCGTTTTACTGGCTGGAGGTGGTGGATCTGGTGGATTGCGCGAACCGTCTGGCCGGGGAAATGTCCTATGGCCAGCAACGACGCCTCGAAATCGCCCGCGCCATGTGTACCGGCCCGGAGATGATTTGTCTCGATGAACCTGCTGCCGGCCTGAACCCGGTGGAAACGCACAAGCTGAGTGAGATCATCCGGTTCCTGCGCGACCACCATGACATTACGGTTTTGCTGATCGAGCATGATATGGGGATGGTGATGGGCATTTCGGATGACATCATTGTGCTCGATCATGGCGATGTGATTGCCAGAGGTAAACCGGCTGAAATCCAGCACAATGAAAAAGTGATTGCCGCGTATCTGGGCACCGACGAAAGCGAGGTAAATCTGTGAGCGAACCGATGCTTCAGTTTCAGGATGTGGATGTTTTCTACGGGGTGATCCAGGCGTTGAAGCAGGTTTCGCTTGAGGTTAACAAAGGGGAAACCGTGGCCCTGATTGGCGCTAACGGCGCGGGGAAGTCAACATTACTGATGTCTGTCTTTGGTCAGCCCCGGATCCGCAACGGGCAGATCCTCTTCTGCGGCGAGGATATCAGCCACAAATCCACCTACTATGTTGCCACCGGTGGCATCGCGCAGGCACCTGAGGGACGACGCATTTTCCCGGATATGTCTGTAGAAGAGAACCTGCTGATGGGGACAATCCCCGTCGGCAATCAGCATGCAGCGGAAGATATGCAAAGCATGTTCGACCTCTTCCCCCGCCTCAAGGAGCGACGTAACCAGCGGGCGATGACGCTCTCCGGCGGTGAACAGCAGATGCTGGCTATCGCCCGCGCGCTGATGAGCCGTCCTAAACTTCTGCTGCTGGATGAACCCAGCCTCGGCCTCGCGCCAATCGTGGTTAAACAGATTTTCCAGACGCTGCGCGAACTGGCCCGTAACGGAATGACGATTTTTCTGGTCGAGCAGAATGCGCACCACGCGCTGAAGTTGTCCGACCGCGGCTATGTGATGGTTAACGGGCAGATTCGGTTAAGCGGCAGCGGCGAGGCGTTGCTGAAGGATCCGGAGGTGAGGAAGGCGTATCTGGGTGGAGTGTGAAATGAAAAGGCTATAGTGAGAAAAACTCACAGTGATTGCCATTATTAATCGTTTTTCAAAAACGCACGCCTTCCAATATTATCCTCTCGACCTACCCTGACGGTGGGCCAATTAAAACATTCAGGCGCAAACTGAATAGTCATAATGAGAGGAACCGGGGCAAACATGACACTTGATGCTTTATTTCAGTTAATGAAAATTATATCGCCATCTGAAACTCCATCAGATGGCGATTTAGCGAATTTTATGACCATGCTTATCTCCACCAAAAATCATTCCGACGCCCTGTTACCGTTTTCGCAGCGCGCGTATATGCTTTCAGTTGCCTATCGCGATCCCCAAAAAGCAGCTGCGTTGCTTTCATCCTGCCAGCCCGAAGCAGGCAACCCTCTCCCGCTGCTCAACTTCTCTGGCTGGCCGGACGTGCGTTACGCCACCTCTGGTGAATTACAGACGCCGGAGTCTGAGGACTATTTTCACAAGATTTCGTCTGCCGCCACGCTATTACGTGCGGCAATCATTGACGCTGAACAGCAGAAAAACACGCCAGCATTTTATATTCTGGATAAGGTGCTCAACCTGAACAGCGCTTTGCCAGAACGTTATAAAAAGATGGCAAACATATCTTATTCATAACGGTATTAATAAACCCGACTGTCATCGTATGCCAGATAATCGATATCCAGCGCCGGAACGACCGGGGTATGGTTTTGCAGCCAGGCCAGAAGATGCTGAATGCTCTCTCTTTTGAGTGAATTTTTTGGCCAGACGAGGTAGTAGCCATCCCCCGTCGCGATAGCTTCCCTGAAAGGCAGGCCCAGCAGGCCACTTTTCAGGGCATCAAGCGTGAGATGCAGGTCGGCGATTGCGATGCCGTGCCCGTTCATCGCGGCAATACTTCCCTGTTCAAGGGTATCGAACACCATACCGCTGCTCATATCGAGCCCCGGGAACAATCCTGTTCTTCGCAGCCAGCGCCGCCAGTCACGTCTGTCCGGTGAAGGATGGATCAGATCGCATTGCGGAAGCCGCTGCCGGGCCGGTTCGATAAGCGATGGAGTACAAACCGGGATAAGCCATTCATGAAATAGCAGTTGGCTTTCCGTTGTGTCACCAAAACGCCCATTGCCGAGAAGAATGGCGCAATCGTAGGGCTCAAGATTGAAATCAACGGTGTCAATGTCCATCCAGACACTGGCAATCTCAACCTGTGGTTTTGCATGGTTGTTGCGAAAAGATCGCAGCACGTCGAGAAGCCATCTCATGGTCAGGGTGCTGGGCGCTTTTAACCGCAGCAGGTGGTTTTCACTGCGAAATACCCGGCAGGCCCATTCAATGCTCGTGAAGCTTTCGTTCAGCTGCCCGGCAAGCACTCGCCCGGCTTCAGTGACCTCCACGCGAGGACCTTGCCTTTTGAAAAGCTCGCAGTCGAACCACAGTTCAAGGGTACGAACATGTCTGCTGACCGCGCCCGGCGTAATATTGAGCGTTTCAGCGGCTTTACTGAAGGAGTTCAACCGCGCAGCAACTTCAAACGCACGCAGTGCATACAATGGCGGTAAAGACATAGCGTCCCTTAAATGAAAATTTCATTATGCTAAAACTTGTTCCGGGGCAACGCCAGCAAGTAAATTATGGAGAAACACAATGATCCCCAATATACCGAGTCATATCGATAGGGGTCAAAATCGATATGCAAAAAGCTGCGGACAAACTCGTAGCCATTAGCAAAGATGTTTATCTGAACGGCTGCAACAGCGATTACAAACACCATATATGCGATAAATAGCGGGTATTTACGCAGCCTGTTAACTTTTAGTTTACCGAGATAAAGCAGGAAAAAAATTGCCACAGATACAACAAAATACACGATAGCAGGCCAAACAGGTGGATGAAGCGAAAATTCTAATTCTTGTGACATAATCAATTCTCTTTAGCTATCTGGTACATCTGCCAACCCGTAATACTTCCACTGGTCAAATCCAGCGCCATTGCGGTTTTAGACGCTTCTTGCCAACCTCTGATATAATCGGATTGGATATTGTGGAATAAACTCCAGGACTTTTCTCTGGGGCCCAAAACTTTTCTGCCCGCACCATATGCTGATAAAGAGAGATCAACGACGCCATAGACTAAGTCTGCCTGGTTATTACCATAACCTAACTTCGTAGCAGCAAATCTATATGCATCTCTCAGGGTTCCTGATTGTTCTTCACGGAAAAGGAGATAATAGCCATTTTCGTACATATTATTTAAACCATGAGCGATCATAGGGGCGCCGTACGCAGCACATGCCAGACCCAGCGAACCAACACATAAACTAGCGCCCCCATAAACTTGTGCGCCACCGGCGACGAAGCCAATCTGTTTGAGCGCGATGGTTGTCGTTGTCGTCCGATTTTTTTCGACAACTATGTATATCTTCGCTCGGTTAAAAGTAAGCAGCTCATCCTGTTCATGGAGGTGCCGTATCTGTTCATCAAGGATATGTGTCCCCCCAGAATAGGTAAGACAATGGGATTCAATCTCTCTTTTCAAATTCCCCACAAGCTGTTGGATTTCAAAAAACAGATTTGAAGTGCCATAAAGTATATGCTTTGCGGCGATTTGCTCTGTGAGCAGCTCAATTTCACGGATTTTATGCTCAAAATGACTTTTATCACGATTATGATTATACATTCCACCTCCATGTTACAAATGATGATCATCAATACTACATGCGTTTAGACGACATTCAATAGTCGTTTACATATATGCGTTTGCAGCAGCTAAGAGGTGAAATTTCTTATACAAAGTGCACACGGCCACATAGTGCATTATCGCCACATGCTTTTATACCCGGCGCTTACAGTCAGATGATTGGGCAGTAAGTGACAATGCTGTACGGCGGCACTGCCTCAGTTCGTCCACCTGTTGTACCAGTTTCCGTTCGCTTTGCCCGAGGCATTCCCGTTTTCATACCCTCTGCGTACCTCCCTACACAGCTTTCTGAGAAGCTTTTATGCGCTGGTCGGTTCACTACCGTTCCGCTTATTTTTCACTTAAAAACCAGTTCACATCCTGGACGTTTGAGAGCTTGTCGCCGGAGAGCCATGTTAAAGTTGTCCCTGTGCCGGGCTGGAAAATAAGATTTGTTGTCAGGAAGGGGGGATTGCAGGCACAAAAAAACCACCTTTCGGTGGTTTCACGACACTGCTTATTGCTTTGATTATTCTGCTTTTTCCCATGGTAGCCGGAGTGGGACTTGAACCCACACAGCGCGAACGCCGAGGGATTTTAAATCCCTTGTGTCTACCGATTCCACCATCCGGCCAGGGAAGAAAGTGGAGGCGCGTTCCGGAGTCGAACCGGACTAGACGGATTTGCAATCCGCTACATAACCGCTTTGCTAACGCGCCTTAAATCTGTTGTCTTTCGACCTGCACCCGCAAGCTGCCGATGCATTAATCTGGAGCGGGAAACGAGACTCGAACTCGCGACCCCGACCTTGGCAAGGTCGTGCTCTACCAACTGAGCTATTCCCGCATGTCATCAAGTAACTATTTAACTACTTCCTAACCACTTGATTTCATTGTCGTCCGGCTAACTGTGCCGCCGTTCGATGCGTTGCATTCTACTGATATGACGTTTTGAGTCAACGTTATTTTTTGCATCTCAGGATCGTTTGCTGAAAATTAAGCCGAAACGATCACTGTTCAAGCAAATCACCGCGCGCAGCGTTCAAATATTGCAGCATTGACCACAGCGTCAGCACCGCCGCAACCCACAGCAGACCAATGCCGGCCCACTCTACCCAGGCATTCGGACGCCACAGCATCCATACCAGCGCCGCCATCTGTGCGGTGGTTTTAACTTTACCGATCCAGGACACCGCCACGCTGCTGCGTTTACCCAGCTCCGCCATCCACTCGCGCAGGGCAGAGATAATAATCTCACGGCCAATCATGGTCGCGGCAGGCAGCGTCACCCACCAGGTATGATAATGTTCCGCCACCAGCACCATCGCGATTGCTACCATCACCTTATCCGCAACCGGATCGAGGAACGCGCCAAAGCGGGTGCTCTGGTTCCAGCGACGCGCCAGATAACCGTCAAACCAGTCCGTCACGGCAGCAATCAGGAAAATAAGCGCACAGGCAAAAGGCGCCCAGACGACCGGCAGGTAAAATGCCAGGACGAAGAACGGAATGAGCACAACGCGAAAAAGAGTGAGCAACGTAGGGATATTAAATCGCATGATGACGGTAACTGTCTGTTGTCAGTAAAATTTAGCTCTATGTTGCTACAGAGCCCTCAATGTTTCAACGAGTAGTAGATCTTTTCTGCCAGCCCTTGCGAAATACCCGGCACTTTTGCAATTTCTTCCATACTGGCGTTGAGTAATCCTTGCAATCCGCCCATATACTTCAACAGCATCTGGCGACGTTTTGGCCCGACGCCTTCAATCGTCTCAAGGGTACTGGTATTTTTCACTTTCGCCCGTTTTTTACGGTGCCCACTGATGGCGTGATCGTGCGACTCATCGCGGATATGCTGGATCACGTGCAGCGCAGGGGAATCCGGCGGCAGGCTAAAGCCCTCGCCTTCCGGCTCAAAGAACAGCGTTTCCAGGCCAGCCTTACGATCTGCCCCTTTCGCTACCCCTAGCAGCAGCGGATGGTTCTTATCCCACTCCACGTCGAGCGATTCAAATACCGCCTTCGCCTGCCCCAACTGCCCTTTCCCGCCGTCGATAAGGATAACGTCCGGGATTTTGCTCTCTTCAATCGCTTTACCATAGCGACGGCGCAGCACCTGGTTCATGGCGGCATAATCGTCACCGGGCGTAATGCCAGTGATGTTATAGCGACGATACTCTGCCCGCAGCGGACCGTTGGCATCAAAGACCACACACGACGCCACGGTCTGCTCACCCATCGTATGGCTGATGTCGAAGCATTCCATGCGTTTCACTTCCGGCAGCTTAAGTAGCGTAGCAAGCGCGGTTAAACGCTGGCTGACGGTCGACTGCTGGGACAGTTTGGTGGTCAGCGCCGTGGCGGCATTGGTTCGCGCCAGCTTCAGATAACGCGCGCGATCGCCGCGCGGTTTCGTCTGAACATTCACCCGGCGGCCTGCCAGCTCTGAAAGCGACTCCGCCAGCAGGGTTTTATCATCGAGCGTGAAGTCGAGCAGGATCTCCGAGGGCAGCGTACGCATCTGGCTGCCCTGCAAATAAAACTGGCCGACGAAGGTCTCCACCACTTCACCCAGCTCAGTGCCGCCCGGCACTTTCGGGAAGTAGCTGCGGCTGCCGAGCACTTTGCCCTGACGAATAAAAAGCACATGAACGCAGGCCAGACCGGCGTCAAAGGCTACGCCGATAACATCGAGGTCGTCGCCCGTATTGGAAACAAACTGCTTCTCGGTCACCCTGCGCACCGCCTGAATCTGGTCGCGGATGCGTGCGGCCTCCTCAAATTCCAGCGCCGCGCTGGCTTTTTCCATACGGGCAATCAGTTGCGTCAGCACCTGATCGTCTTTCCCGGCTAAAAACAGGCGGACATATTCCACCTGCTGCGCGTACTCTTCTTCGCTCACCAGCCCTTCAACGCACGGCCCCAGGCAGCGGCCAATCTGATATTGCAGGCATGGCCGGGAGCGGTTGCGATAAACGCTATTTTCGCACTGGCGAACAGGAAAGATTTTTTGCAAAAGCGCCAGCGTTTCCCGCACGGCATAACCGTTCGGGAATGGGCCGAAATATTCACCTTTCGCATGCTTAGCGCCACGATGCATCGCCAGCCGCGGGTGCGTGTCGCCGCTCAGGAAGATAAACGGATAGGATTTGTCATCGCGCAGCAGAACGTTGTAGCGCGGCTGATACAACTTAATGTAGTTGTGCTCAAGGAGCAGTGCTTCCGTTTCCGTATGCGTTACGGTGACATCAATGTTGTGTATAAGTGCGACCAGCGCTTCGGTTTTACGGGAGGCAAGGTTGCTGCGGAAATAGCTGGAAAGGCGTTTCTTCAGATCTTTCGCCTTACCGACATAGATAACCGTACCGCCAGCATCGTACATACGGTAGACGCCTGGCTGGCTGGTGACGGTTTTCAGAAATGCTTTTGAATCGAACGCTTCACTCACTGACTTATTAACGACTCCGCATTGCACAAACCATGGCGAATGGCCAGGTGAGTCAGTTCGACATCACCGTGAATGTTCAGTTTACTGAACATTCGATAGCGATAGCTGTTGACCGTTTTCGGGCTGAGATTCAGCTGCTCTGAGATCTCATTCACCTTCTGACCTTTAGTGATCATCAGCATAATCTGCAATTCGCGCTCAGACAAACTGGCAAACGGAGATTCCGTTTTTTCCGGTTCAATCTGACTCAGAGCCATCTGTTGAGCAATATCAGAAGCGATGTAGCGCTGCCCGGCGTGTACGGTGCGGATCGCATTGACGACTTCCTGCGGCGCGGCGCCTTTACTGAGATACCCGGCAGCACCCGCCTGCATAACCCTGGCGGGCAGCGGATTTTCGGTATGGACGGTCAGCATGATAACTTTGGTATCAACGAACATGCGCGCGATTTTGCGCGTGGCTTCAAGCCCGCCAATACCGGGCATGTTCATATCCATCAGCACCACGTCTGCGGAGTTAGCGCGACACCATTTGACGGCATCTTCGCCACAACACGCCTCGCCGGCAACTTTAATACCCTTTATATCTTCAAGAATGCGTCGTATCCCTGCGCGCACCAGTTCGTGGTCATCAACAAGAAGGACGTTGATCAAAGGAAATGTCTCCAGAATAGGGATAACGCTACTGACTGCTAATTGGGTTTATATTAACGGTTTTCCATGCAAGATTAAAACGCTAAAAAATCGGCTATTCGATTCTGGTCTCGTTTTTGGAAATTAAGCTGTACAGTAAGTGGAAAGAAAACCCTTGCCCGCCGGGCTTTTACCGCTATTTTTTAGCATCGACATTCGAAAAGTTACTAAAACAGTTGTTAACTCAAACGAAAAAGAGCGCGCGATTTTTTGTAACAACAATTAACGAATGGCGAACCGGGGATAAACATTTAATTGTCGCTAACATATTGGACAGAGTACCTTCATAATCCGCGCCGCCCAATAATCACTGCGCGATAAGTATAAAAAACAACCACTGCATTTTTTGCCGTAGCTTGTGGTATACTCCGCCGCCTTAACTTTCATCGTCGCGCTCATGCGCTGTTTTATAATGAGGAAAATAAATGAGCACACCTGAATTTGCCACTGCCGAGAATAACCAGGAACTGGCACAGGAAGTAAACTGCCTGAAGTCGCTGCTGACGCTTATGCTACAAGCGATGGGCCAGGCTGATGCTGGTCGTGTGATCATTAAAATGGAAAAACAGATCGCGCAGATGGAAGACCAGGCGGAATCCGCTGTTTTTGCCAATACGGTTAAGCAAATTAAACAAGCCTACCGCCAGTAACAAAAACGGCTGGATGCAAAGCATTCAGCCGTTTTCTCGTCTGACACGCAGAACGTGATATCAGTCAGATAAGCCCCGTCGCCGCGGCATAACACGCTATCTGGATCTTATTCGGTGCGTTGAATTTCTTCTGCATATTCTTTTGATGGAAATTGACGGTATTTTCCGAGATGGAGAGAATGATGGCGATTTCTGCCGACGTCTTCCCTTCTGCGGTCCACTTCAGAATTTCCCGCTCACGCTTGCTGAATTTCATTTCAGGCGGCATCACCGTCTCATGTTCAAAGCGTAACAGTGTGGTGAGCGCCATCTGGACGAGCATTTGTAAACGCAGCTCAACTTCTTCACTGGATATCGAGTGTGCCTGTAAGCTGGTACATGACACGGAGAGGAAACCGAGCGCATGATTTGGCATCATCAGACACTGCGTTATTCCCTTGCGTAATCCGTGGTCCCGCGCGCCGTCCCATAATTGCTGGGCATCCGTGAATAATTCATCCGTCCAGGGCAAATGTCCCTGAATGAAATTCTCCGGCTTCAGCACCGGGTCAATGGCGAAATAATTCTCGGACTGATATTGCGCCATCCATTGTTGCGGATAACTGGAATGGACGGAGGTTCGCGGGCGGGTAAATGGCACAGGGTGTCGAACACAAAGCGCATAATAATCGAATTCAAGCGCCTGCGTTTGTCGCTGAAGTTCCTGATATACCTCTTCGGCACAGGTCATTTCCTGAAACCGGAGGAAGCATTCCCGTCGCCAGGTGAAAAAGTCTATATCCCTCATACTTACTGAATGAAGCCTCTGATAAAGATAATCATTATTATGGTGAATATAACCTAACACATAAAGCATGATTATTTATATAAAATATCGGCCACAGGCAGATTATCTTTAATTTGGCGATGGCTTATCCACATCAGTCGGAATAAAAAAGCAACAGAACGGAGTTTAAGGGAGGATAATTTGCTCCAGAAGCGGCATCTGGAGCAAATTGAACGCTAAAATGCTACTGCATTAAGAATTTTTCAAGGAACTGACGGGTTCGGGGCTGCTGCGGATTGGCAAACAGCGCTTTAGCCGGCCCCTGCTCAACTATTCTCCCCTGATCCATGAAAATAGCCCGATCGGCAACGTCGCGAGCGAAGCTCATTTCATGCGTCACAATCACCATCGTGCGTTTCTCCTGCGCCAGCTGTCGGATCGTGTTCAGTACTTCCCCGACCAGCTCAGGATCGAGCGCGGACGTGGGTTCGTCAAACAGGATCACATCCGGGCGCATCGCCAGCGCGCGCGCAATGGCGACACGCTGCTGCTGCCCGCCAGATAAGCGACGCGGATAGCTCGTCTCCTTCCCTGCCAGCCCAACCTTCGCCAGCAGCTCGCGGGCGCGGACCGTCGCGTCTTCCTTAGGTTCCCCCTTGACGATGACCGGCCCTTCAATAATGTTTTCCAGCACCGTGCGGTGCGGAAAGAGATTAAAGCTCTGGAACACGAAGCCGACATGCTGGCGCAGGCGGCGAATCAGCCCTTTTTGCTGGCTGATGGGTTTCCCGGTATCAATGGTGATATCACCCACGCGGATCGTCCCGCCTTCGGGCTGCTCCAGTAAATTGATGCTGCGCAGCAGCGTGGTTTTGCCTGACCCGCTCGGGCCGATAATTGCTACCACTTCGCCCTGCTCAACCTCAAGATCAATGCCATGCAGCACCGTTTGTCCATGGAATTTTTTCACCAGGTTTTTGACGTCAATTGCACTCATTTTGGATCACGCTCCTGGCGGTTAAGCTGGTTTTCAAAATAGTTTTGCAGAGCGGACAGTACCGTCGCCATCACCCAGTAAATCAGCGAGGCCGCCAGATACATGGTAAACACTTCCAGCGTGCGCGAGGTGATCAGCTGCGCCTGACGGAACAGCTCCGGCACCTGAATGGTCGCCGCAAGCGAGGTGTCTTTCACCAGGCTGATAAAGCTGTTGCTCAGCGGCGGCAGCGCCACGCGCGCCGCCTGGGGCAGGATCGCCCGGCGCAGCGTCTGCCACGGGGTCATCCCGATACTGGCCGCCGCTTCCCACTGTCCTTTATCGATGGAGGAGATCGCCGCACGCAGCGTTTCAGAGGTGTACGCCGCCGTATTCAGCGACAGGCCAATCATCGCCGCCGGGATCGGATCCAGCTCAATACCAAACTGTGGCAGCCCGTAGTAAATCATAAACAGCTGGGCGATAAGCGGCGTTCCGCGGAACACGGAGATGTAAAACCGCGCCAGCCACCGCACCGGCCAGATGTTCGACATGCGCATCAGTGCCAGCACAAACCCGAGCACCAGCCCGAAGAACATCCCGCCGATACTGAGCTGTAAAGTAAACACCGCGCCCTTAAGCAAGAACGGCAGCGAATCAATAACCAGTTGAATACTTTCTTGCATTATTATTTTTCTACCTGATTTTTAGACATGAGGATGATAGGCAAACAGCGCAGGCGCCCCGCCAGTATGAACAAACAAAATGGGTCCTTCATCCTTAAAGCGCTTGCGGGCGATGCCGTCGATCAGGCCCGCCATTGCCTTGCCGGTATAGACCGGGTCAAGCAGAATACCTTCGAGACGGGCCAGCAGCTTAACCGCCTCCATCCCTTCATCATTGGGGGTGCCATAGCCCGGCGCGAAATAGTCATCCCACAGCAGTATTTCCGCCTTCGCCTGAAGCGCAAGCTGTTCAGCCACCGCCTGTTGCAGGGTGACGACTTTCGGCTTCTGTTCCGCAACGCTTCTGGAAACCGTCACGCCAATCAGCTCGACCTCCGGCATCAGTTGCTCAAGCCCGACCGCTAAACCAGCATGGGTCCCCGCACTGCCGGACGCCACCACCACCGAGGATAAACTCACCGCGCCTTCGCACTGCTGAGCGATTTCCAGCGCGCTCTCAACATAGCCGAGGGCACCCAGCGCATTCGAGCCGCCAACCGGGATCACGTACGGACGAAAACCCTGCGCTTCCAGACGCGTCGCCAGCTCGTCGAGCTGTGCAGCCGGGTCGGTCAACGCGTCGACCATTTCAACCTGCACGTTGAACAGATCCAGCAGCAAACGGTTACCGTTAGTCAGGTAATTCTCTGCCTGCGTCCCGATCGGGTTCTCCAGCAGGGCTACGCAGTGGAGTCCCAGCTTCGCCGCCACTGCCGCCGTCTGGCGAACGTGGTTAGACTGAATTGCCCCGGCGGTGATCAGCGTGTCCGCCCCCTCACGCAGAGCATCGGCGGCGAGAAACTCCAGCTTGCGCAGCTTATTTCCGCCCATCGCCATGGGCGTCACATCGTCACGCTTAATGAATATATCGCGCCCCAGGTAGTCAGAAAATCGCGGCAGATACTCCAGCGGCGTGGGTGCGCCGATAAATTCCAGACGGGGAAAGCGCGTTAAATTCTGTAGTGACATGGTTCCTCCGGTCACGCAAACAATTGTTATTTCATTATGCACGCAGACGCGCGAGAAATAAAAAAGGCGCTTTTAAAAGCGCCTTTTTTTGTCAGTCAGAGACTTATTTCGTCACGTCTGCGCCGAACCACTTCTCAGAAAGCGCCTTCAGGCTGCCGTCTTTCTGCATCTCAGCAATGGCGCCGTCGATGGCTTTCAGCAGATCCTCGTTA
Organism: Enterobacter cloacae complex sp. GYL001; assembly: GCF_049237125.1. Lineage (NCBI taxonomy): Bacteria > Pseudomonadati > Pseudomonadota > Gammaproteobacteria > Enterobacterales > Enterobacteriaceae > Enterobacter > Enterobacter cloacae complex sp. GYL001. The sequence goes on from NZ_JBMKGW010000003.1 coordinate 321,966, forward strand.
CCTTTACGCACCGCCACGCCGGACTCCTGACGGGAGAACGCATCACCCGCGACAGCCAGGGTATTGTTGGTTTTCTTCACCAGATCCAGCGCTGCCAGGCGGTCAACCAGAATGGCGTCAATACGGCCTACGCGTAGATCCTGGTATTTCGTCGGGTCATCATCGTAGGTACGGATGTCCACGCCCTGCACGTTCTGGCGCAGCCACTCTTCGTAGTTGGTGCCCAGACCGACGCCGACTTTCTTACCTTTCAGGTCCGCTGCGGACTTGATGCTGCCTTCGTTACCTTTCTTCACCAGCGCCTGAATACCGGACACGGTGTACGGCGTGGAGAAGTCATACTTCTTCTTACGCTCGTCAGAAATGGTTACCTGGTTAATCACCACGTCAATACGTTTGGAATCCAGTGACGCCAGCATCCCGTCCCATTTGGTGGGTTTCAGGGAGGCTTTAACGCCGAGGTGTTTCGCCAGCTCCTGCGCAAACTCCACTTCAAAACCGGTCAGTTTACCGTCGTCGCCCTGGAAGCTGAACGGAGGATAGGTTCCTTCCAGCCCAACCAGCAGCGTGCCGCGCTCTTTAACTTTGTTGAGCAGATTCTCTGCCGCGAACGTTTTCACGCTCATCCCCGCGACCAGCGCAACGGCCATCATCCCCATCAGCGCCTGACGACCCAGAAGTGCTAATTTCATAAGTACCCCGATACAGTGGAATTTTTGAGTAGTGTAGAGAAATCGCCTGCAACGTCAAAGGCGGCTGCGCTACATCTTATTCTTTTTTAATATATATCAGAAGTTGTTCCGGCGCGGACTTTCTGCTTTATGACGCCCGGCATCTGGACTTTATATTGCGCGTACTTTCGCAGCGCGATGCGGTAATTATTGGTACTGGTGGCGGGCAACCAGGGTTCCAGATTTTCATCCAGGTATCCGGTCGTCAGCAGATCGCGGGAGATATTTTGCATGGTCAAATGCTGACCCAGGCGGCGCAGGCGAACCACGTATTCACGCACGGTGCCGTGACTCATCTCCGTTTGTTCAAACAGAAATTGCTTGAAGCCGATAATATCGAAGAAGTCGCTTTGCTCTTTGCAATGGAGATCGCCACAGAAACGGCAAAGCGCTACCCACTCTTTTTGCTCTTCAAGCCAGGCGGCTTCATCCATCAGCGTGTCGAGGCGGGAAATCGCAATCTTATTCACGATTTCACCGCGACGAACCAGCGTGATGCGGTCGAGTAATTTTTTACAGTGGGCGCAATGCGTCTGGCTGTGTTTAAAGTCTTTCAGGTAGCGGCTTAAAGGCCGTCTTTTAGATTGCTGCACCGTCATGATAACTCCTGGTTGTCAATACGTTGTGCGGCATTTCCAAGGCGAATAACTCACCTATAACTTACCCAGTTTTGTGCGCAGGCGTTTAATGGCCTGGCTGTGCAGCTGGCTCACCCGTGACTCGCCCACCTCCAGCACGGCGCCAATCTCTTTGAGATTGAGCTCTTCCTGGTAATAGAGGGTTAACACCAGTTGCTCACGTTCCGGTAAAGCTTCAATCGCTTCCATCACGCGCTGGCGTAAATTCCCTTCCAGTAAATGGTGTAACGGGTTTTCTTGCTGGTGTTCATCGGTCACCAGCTCGATGCTATCGCCATGCTCTTCGCGCCACTCATCATAAGAGAAGAGTTGGCTGTTATTGGTATCGAGCAACATCTGGCGATACTCTTCAACAGGAATGCCCAGACGCTCCGCTACTTCGGTTTCCGTCGCGTTGCGCCCCAGCTCCTGTTCCAGCTGCCCCATCGCATGCGCCACTTCGCGCGCGTTGCGGCGAACGCTGCGCGGCACCCAGTCGCGGCTGCGCAGCTCGTCCAGCATCGCACCACGAATACGCTGCACTGCGTAAGTCGTAAATGCCGTTCCTTGCAGAGCGTCGTACCGGTCAACTGCATTCAATAACCCGATACCGCCCGCCTGTAGCAGATCGTCCAGTTCCACGCTCGCCGGCAAACGCACCTGGAGGCGCAATGCTTCGTGACGCACCAGCGGAACATAACGCTGCCACAGCGAGTGTTTATCCATTACACCTTCAGCGGTATAGAGTGAATTCACGATAAACAGCCCTGCGTTAGTTGAGTTATCGGCATGATTATCCGATTCTGGAGGGGTTTTAATCGGGTGAATAGTGGGTGAAATGAGGGGTTATTTGGGGGGTTACGCGTAAATGCGGACAGAAAAAACCCCGCCGAAGCGGGGTTTAAGCGTAATCAGGCGATTAGCCTTGCAGCAGAGACAGAACCTGCTGAGGAACCTGGTTAGCTTTGGCCAACACGGAGTTACCGGCCTGCTGAACGATTTGCGCTTTAGACATGTTGGACACTTCGGTCGCATAGTCGGCGTCCTGAATACGGGACTGCGCTTCAGACAGGTTGGTGGTGGTGTTGTTCAGGTTGGTTACAGCAGAATCCAGACGGTTCTGGATAGCACCCAGTGAAGAACGGAATTTGTCTACGCTTGAAATCGCATCATCAAGCGCTGCCAGAGGATTGCTGGTAGACGTTTTGATTGCAGACAGAGTTTGAGTCTGGAGATTAGCACCGCCAAGGTCAGAGGATTTGTAAGTTTTGGCATTTTCGCCTGAACCTACGGTTACCACTTCGGTCAGGCCGTTAGTCCCGCCCAATGTTACATTAGCGCCTGTTACAGCGGCACCGTCTGCATCGGTATAGTTGATAGTTTTTGCTGTTACAACGCCGTTGGTGACATCAGCTGCATAGAGTTTGTTGTCAGTGCCTTTTAATGCATAAGCTTTATCGCCCGCAGCATTGGTCACTTGATACAGTTTTGCACCTGGGATGGCAGCGACAGAGGCATCGGTCATGTCGATAGCTTTGTCTACAGTAACTTTGGTCAGCGCAACATCATCTGATTTAACAGAAGTTTGGTCTGCGACTTTGGAACCCAGAGTCACTGCACCAGAGGCGTTGTCGATGCTAACTGAGTAATAACCATTTTTGGTTGCATCAGTAGTTGCACCTGTTACTTTTGCAAAATAACTACCGTCTTCACCTTTTACGATAGTAGCAGTAGTGTTACCCGTTTCTAAACCATCGACAGCAGTATTAAACGCAGTGGTGTTTAATGTCACATCGGTAGGAACGGTAGTCAGCTCTTTACCAGTTGAAACATTTGCAGTCTGAATGTTAAGACCCTTAAGACCCAGGGTAGAAGAGTCGATTTTTTTCAGGTCGATTTCGATAGTTTGGCCATCGTTAGCGCCAACCTGAATTTTCATTGAACCGTCTTTAGCCAGCACGTTCACGCCGTTGAACTGAGTCTGTTCAGATACACGGTCAATTTCATCCAGACGAGATGTAATTTCGTCCTGAATAGATGCCAGGTCAGAATCGGAGTTGGTGCCTGTGGAAGCCTGCACAGACAGCTCACGGATACGCTGCAAGTTATTGTTGATTTCAGACAGAGCACCTTCAGTGGTCTGCGCAACAGAGATACCATCATTAGCGTTACGTGCAGCCTGAGTCAGGCCTTTGATGTTAGAGGTGAAGCGGTTAGCAATCGCCTGGCCCGCAGCGTCATCTTTTGCGCTGTTGATACGCAGACCGGATGACAGACGCTCAATGGCGGTAGACATTGAAGACTGGTTCTTGTTGATGTTGTTCTGAGTGATCAGCGAGAGGCTGTTGGTATTAATGACTTGTGCCATGATTACGTTTCCTGTTGTTCATCAAATCTGTGGGTTAGATTTGGGTTTCCACCCTTCGGCTTCATCGCCGTCAATGGTGTTATTGTCTGGTCCAAAACAACCTTTAGATTTTTTTTCAGGATCGCGTCATTTTTTTTAGCCACAGAAATACTCTTCTCTATTAGCGTTATTCTCGCCATTAAAAAAAAGAACATAACCGTAAACTTTCTTGAGTTGAGGCCGATAACCCCACTATTCGTTCTACGTGTCGTTACATTAAGGAATAAATATGGCAAGTATTTCTACGTTGGGAGTCGGTTCAGGTTTGCAGTTAGGTGACATTCTGGACAGTCTGACCGCTGCACAAAAAGCACAGCTGACGCCGATCTCTAAGCAGCAAACTTCCTATACAGCAAAACTTAGTGCCTACGGCACGCTGAAAAGTGCACTGGAATCCTTCCAGACGGCAAATACTGCACTTAGCAAAGCCGATCTGTTTACAGCGACTACCACCGCCAGCAGCAGCACAGCCTTCAGTGCCACAACCACCGGCAGCGCGATTGCGGGTAAATACACCATTAACGTATCGCAGCTGGCGCAGGCGCAAACCCTGACAACAGCAAAAACGCAAAGCGATAATAAAACGGCGATTGCGGCAGCAGACAGCACCATCACCATTCAGCAAGGTGGTGACAAGAAACCTGTCACCATTAATATCAGTGCAGAAAACAGTTCTCTAACGGGTATCCGAGATGCAATCAACAAAGCGGATGCCGGCGTAAGTGCCAGCATTATTAACGTCGGAAATGGTGAGTATCGTCTGTCCATTACGTCGAAAGATACCGGTAAAGACAATGCCATGACCATTAGTGTCAGCGGTGATACGGCACTTGAGTCCTTCATGGGCTACAACGGTAATAGCGCAGACACCGCTAACGGTATGCTGGAAAGCGTTACGGCTCAAAATGCGCTGTTGAAAGTTAATAACGTTGATATTGAAAACAGCAGCAATACCATTAGTGATGCGCTGGAAGATATCACCCTCAACCTGAACGACGTGACTACCGGTAATCAGACCTTAACGATCACTACCGATAACACTAAAGCGACCAAAGCGATAAACGATTGGGTTACGGCGTATAACTCCCTGCAAGATACTTTCAGCAGCCTCACAAAATATACTGCTGTGGATGCGGGTTCAGACGCACAGAATACCAGCAACGGCGCGTTGTTAGGCGACAGTACACTACGCACTATTCAGACTCAGTTGAAAAGCGTGCTGAATAACCCTCACACCAGTTCCAATATTAAGACCCTGGCACAAGCTGGCATTACGACAGACCCAAGCACCGGCAAACTAAAAGTGGATGATGACAAACTTAGCGCAGCAATGAAGACAAATTCCGCTGGTATGAAGGATCTGCTGGTAGGCGACGGTAAGACATCGGGGATCACTACCACTGTTGGGACGAATCTGACTGGTTGGCTCTCCAGCACCGGCATCATTCAGGCTGCAAAAGATGGCGTCAGTAAAACCCTGAACAATTTAACTAAGCAATACAACGCGGCCAGCGAGCGTATCGACACCATGGTAGCGCGTTATAAAGAACAGTTTACGCAATTGGACGTCATGATGAACTCGCTGAACTCTACGAGCAGCTACCTTACACAGCAGTTCGAAAATACGTCTTCCAACAAGTAGTAACAGATAATCAGACCCGAGGGGGATAACATGTACGGCGCAAAAGGCACGCAAGCCTACGCAAAGATAGAAGTTGAAAGCGCGGTGATGAGCGCCAGCCAGCAGCAACTGGTTATCATGCTATTTGATGGTGCCCTCAGCGCGCTGGTACGCGCGCGTCTGTTCCTAGCAGACGGTAATATCCCGGCAAAAGGGTTGGCACTCTCCAAAGCGATTAATATCATCGAAAATGGCCTGAAGGTCGGATTGGATGAAGAGAGTAAAGACGAGTTAACACAAAACCTGATCGCTCTCTATGCCTATATGGTTCGTCGCCTGCTTCAGGCCAACCTTCGCAATGATGCCAGTGCCATCGAAGAGGTGGAAAATTTACTGCGCAATATTGCGGATGGCTGGAAGGAGGCAGCAGGTATACCAACTCTTGTCCAGGACGCCGTCTAATGAGTAACGCACCGCAACTTTATGCCCTTTATCAGCAACTCCTTGAGCAGAGCCAGTTGATGTTGCGACTGGCCCGGCAGGGACTATGGGATGATCTGATCATCTGTGAAACCGACTATGTTAATGCGGTGCACTCACTGGCTCGTCTCACTCAGGAAAGTGAACCTTCGATGCAGATTCAGGAGCAGCTTCGCCCGACGCTGCGGGTGATCCTGGACAACGAAGGCCAGGTAAAAACGTTGCTGCAAGCCAGAATGGATGAACTGGCGAAGCTGGTTGGGCAATCCTCCATCCAGAAAACCGTTCTCTCCACCTACGGTAACCAGGGCGGTCATGTCCTGGTTCCGCAAAGTAATAGCGATATTAATTAGCCATTTAACTGGCGGGCAAACGTTAACCGTTTCGTTCGCCAGGCATTTCTGCCAAACCTGCTCCATACTTGAGTTTCGCGACCTCATGGAGATGGTGCATGCGCAACCCAACACTTTTACAATGTTTTCACTGGTACTACCCCACCGGCGGTGAACTGTGGCGAGAAGTCACGGCATTAGCCCCCAACCTGAACGAAATCGGCATCAATATGGTCTGGTTACCGCCGGCATACAAAGGGGCATCCGGCGGCTATTCCGTCGGGTATGACTCTTATGACCTTTTCGACCTCGGTGAGTTTGACCAGAAAGGCAGCGTCGCCACCAAATACGGCGATAAAGCCCAGCTGCTGGAGGCCATCAACGCCTTAAAAAGCAACCAGATTGCGGTGCTTCTGGACGTGGTGGTCAACCATAAAATGGGGGCCGATGAAAAGGAACCCGTCCGCGTGCAGCGCGTGGATGCTCAGGATCGCACCCAAATCAGCGATGAGATCATCGAATGCGAAGCCTGGACGCGTTACACCTTCCCCGTTCGGGCCGGGCAATATTCGCAATTCATCTGGGATTACAAATGCTTCAGCGGTATCGACCACATTGAAAACCCCAATGAGGACGGTATCTTCAAAATCGTGAACGACTACACCGGCGGAGGCTGGAACGATCAGGTCGACGACGAGATGGGCAATTTCGATTACCTGATGGGTGAAAATATTGATTTTCGCAACCATGCGGTGACGGAGGAGATCAAATACTGGGCGCGCTGGGTGATGGAGCAAACCCACTGCGACGGCTTCCGCCTGGACGCGGTAAAACACATCCCGGCCTGGTTCTATAAAGAGTGGATTGAGCACGTCCAGGAGGTGGCCCCGCAGCCGCTGTTTATCGTGGCGGAATACTGGTCTCACGAAGTGGATAAATTGCAGCACTACATCAATCAGGTGGACGGTAAAACCATGCTGTTTGATGCGCCACTGCAAATGAAATTTCACGAAGCCTCACGCCAGGGACGCGACTACGATATGAGCCAGATTTTCACCGGTACGCTGGTGGAAGCCGATCCGTTCCATGCCGTGACCCTGGTAGCCAACCACGATACCCAACCCTTGCAGGCGCTGGAAGCCCCGGTTGAAGCCTGGTTCAAACCGCTGGCCTACGCGCTCATCCTGCTGCGTGAAAACGGCGTGCCGAGCGTATTCTACCCGGATCTTTTTGGCGCCAGCTATGACGACACCGGCGGGGATGGCGAGACGTATCACATCGATATGCCGGTGATTGAACAGCTCCACGAGCTGATCCTCGCCCGGCAGCGTTTTGCCCACGGCGTGCAGACGCTGTTTTTCGATCATCCAAACTGCATTGCGTTCAGCCGCAGCGGGACTGAGGAACACCCGGGCTGTGTTGTGGTGCTGTCGAATGGCGATGACGGCGAGAAGACCATCTGCCTCGGGGAGAATTACGGCAATAAGACCTGGCGTGATTTTTTAGGCAACCGCGAGGAAACCGTGACCACGGCGGCAGATGGCGAAGGGACGTTCTTCTGTAACGGGGGAAGCGTCAGCGTCTGGGTGATTGAGGACGCGCTGTAGTGCTGGGAAAGTGCGGCCTGATGCCCTCACCCCGACCCTCTCCCACCGGGAGAGGGAGCAAACCCTAAAAACGGCAATATGATTGCCGTTTTGCTTTTACCGCTACGGAAGCTTACTCTCCAGCGGATTCTTGCTCAGGTAATCTGCGCATTCCACCGTTGGACGGTCAACCTTGTACAGTTCCATACCGTCATACTCCAGCGCCGCCCCATCACGCTCCAGCGGATAGACATCCAGCTTACGGGTCACGTTGTAATAATCATCTGAACGCAGCATGATCTTACCCGGCACCGCGATAACGCGCTGCCACTGACGGCAATCCAGCGTATCCCCCTCTGGCGTCACCACCAGCGTGGCGATCGCTTCCGGGCTCACCATCGCGCTCTGCGGCCCTTTCGACTGCCAGTAACCTGCCAGTTGCGAAGGTACCGGGTGCTTAATCACTTCCTGATAGTTATCTACCTGAACACATCCCGCTAACGTCAGCATCGCAGCCACAATTGCTACTTTTTTCATCATCTTTCCTGCATGCGAAGAAAAAAATATTGTGGCATTAAAGCCATCAGGCTGCCAGCGTAAGATAGGTATTGATTAAACCTGCATCCCCATCACTTCCTGGTATGCCGACACCAGCTTGTTACGCACCTGCAACCCCATCTGCAATGACACCGACGCTTTTTGCAGATCGGCCATCACATCGTTGAGCGCCACGCCGGGTTCGCCAAGGGTAAATCTCTCAGCCTGGGTACGGGCCGCGTTTTGCTTGTCGCTGATCCGGTCCAGCGCCGCATGCAGTTGACCGGCGAAGCTAACGCCCGGCGGCTGGTCAGCCACGCTCTGATTACGGGCGGTCATCGCCGTTGCCTGTAACTGACTGAGTACCCCTTCAATGCCCTGTATAGCCATGACTCTCCCCTGGATGGTTTTTTACGAGGTCAAGACTAACAGCTTGTCAATAAGATAATGGCGGTAAATAGCGTTAAAAAACCAGGTTATTTGACGCATAGAAAATCCCGAATCATCAAATAATGGCAGGGCCATCAGTATGGAACTTTTGTCGTGTTTGCCGACCCGGGAGTCAGTTTTGTTTCTCTACACGAATAACGTAAACCACCAGGATTTAAGAGGTGCGCAATGAGTGCGACAGCAGCATCGACAGCGCCACAGAATAAATCACTCGAGTGGATGAACCGCCTTCGCGCCAACCCTAAGATCCCGTTGATTGTGGCAGGCGCTGCCGCCATTGCGATCGTTGTCGCGATGGTCTTATGGGCAAAAAGCCCGGATTACCGCACGCTCTACAGCAACCTTTCCGACCAGGATGGCGGTGCCATCGTCACCCAGTTAACCCAGATGAACATCCCGTATCGCTTTGCCGATAACGGTGGTGCGCTTGAAGTACCGGCAGATAAAGTGCACGAGCTTCGCCTGCGTCTCGCCCAGCAGGGGCTGCCAAAAGGCGGCGCGGTTGGGTTTGAACTGCTGGATCAGGAAAAATTCGGCATCAGTCAGTTCAGCGAGCAGGTTAACTATCAGCGCGCACTGGAAGGTGAGCTGGCCCGTACGATTGAAACCTTAGGCCCGGTGAAAAGTGCCCGCGTGCACCTGGCGATGCCTAAGCCGTCCCTGTTTGTCCGTGAACAAAAGTCCCCTTCGGCCTCTGTGACCGTTAACCTCGAACCTGGCCGTGCGCTGGATGAAGGGCAGATCAGCGCCGTCACGCACCTGGTCTCCAGTGCGGTGGCCGGCCTGCCGCCGGGTAACGTTACGCTGGTGGATCAGAGTGGTCATCTGCTGACGCAGTCCAACACCGCAGGGCGCGATCTCAACGACGCTCAGCTGAAATACGCCGCGGATGTGGAAGGCCGTCTCCAGCGTCGCATCGAAGCGATTCTGGGCCCGGTGGTCGGCAGCAGCAACGTACACGCGCAGGTCACAGCGCAGATTGATTTCTCGAATAAAGAACAGACCGAAGAGCAGTACGCCCCGAACGGGGATGCCTCCCGCGCCGTGTTACGCTCGCGTCAGATCAATGAGACGGAACAGGTCGGCGGACAGTATCCTGGCGGTGTGCCGGGCGCGCTCTCTAACCAGCCTGCGCCTGCCAACGCCGCGCCAATCTCCACCCCGCCGGCAAACCCGCAGAACGGTCAGCAAACGAATCAGCAGACGACCTCGACCGCGAACAGTACCGGCCCGCGTAACAGCAGCCGTAACGAAACGACCAACTACGAAGTCGACCGGACTATCCGCCATACCAAACTGAACACGGGCGATATTCAGCGTCTCTCTGTTGCCGTGGTGGTGAACTACAAAACGCTGCCCGACGGTAAACCGCTGCCGCTCACAGCGGAGCAGATGAAGCAGATCGAAGATTTAACCCGCGAAGCGATGGGCTTCTCTGAAAACCGTGGCGATACCCTCAACGTTGTGAACTCACCGTTTAACCCGGTGGATGAGACCGGTGGCGAACTGCCGTTCTGGCAACAGCAGGCGTTCTTCGATCAGCTGATGTCCGCAGGCCGCTGGCTGCTGGTGCTGATTGTCGCGTGGCTGCTGTGGCGTAAGGGCGTTCGTCCTCAGCTACAGCGCCGTGCTGAAGCCGAGAAAGCCGCGCTGGAACAGAAGAACGCGCGTCCGGACGAGGAAGAAGCGGTTGAAGTTCGTCTCAGCAAAGATGAACAGATGCAGCAGCGCCGTGCTAACCAGCGTATGGGCGCAGAGGTGATGAGCCAGCGCATTCGCGAAATGTCAGATAACGATCCGCGCGTCGTCGCGCTGGTCATCCGCGGTTGGATGGGTAACGAACATGAGTAATACGCTTACAGGCACCGATAAGAGCGTCATCCTGCTGATGACCATTGGCGAAGATCGCGCGGCGGAAGTGTTTAAACACCTCTCCCAGCGAGAAGTGCAGATCCTCAGCGCGGCGATGGCCAACGTGCGCCAGATCTCCAACAAGCAGCTTACAGAAGTGCTGGCGGAGTTTGAGCAGGAAGCAGAGCAGTTTGCCGCGCTCAACGTCAACGCCAACGAATACCTGCGCTCCGTGCTGGTTAAGGCGCTGGGCGAAGAGCGCGCCGCCAGCCTGCTGGAAGATATTCTCGAAACGCGCGACACCGCCAGCGGGATCGAAACGCTCAACTTTATGGAGCCGCAAAGCGCCGCCGATCTTATTCGCGACGAGCACCCGCAGATTATCGCCACCATTCTGGTCCACCTCAAACGGGGTCAGGCAGCCGATATTCTGGCGCTGTTCGACGAGCGCCTGCGCCACGACGTGATGCTGCGTATCGCCACCTTCGGCGGCGTCCAGCCAGCCGCGCTGGCGGAGCTGACCGAAGTGCTGAACAACCTGCTCGACGGCCAGAACCTCAAGCGCAGCAAAATGGGCGGCGTGAGAACGGCAGCGGAAATCATCAACCTGATGAAAACGCAGCAGGAAGAGGCGGTTATTACGGCGGTACGCGAGTTCGACGGCGAGCTGGCGCAGAAAATTATCGACGAGATGTTCCTGTTCGAAAACCTGGTCGAAGTGGACGACCGCAGTATCCAGCGCCTGCTTCAGGAGGTGGACTCCGAATCGCTGCTTATCGCCCTCAAAGGCGCCGAGCAGCCGCTGCGCGAGAAATTCCTGCGCAACATGTCCCAGCGTGCGGCCGATATCCTGCGCGACGACCTGGCCAACCGTGGCCCGGTGCGTTTGTCTCAGGTGGAAAACGAACAGAAAGCGATCCTGCTTATTGTTCGTCGTCTGGCAGAAACCGGCGAGATGGTGATTGGCAGCGGAGACGACACCTATGTCTGATGAACTGTCGTGGAAGCGCTGGACGCCTGACGACCTCTCCCCTCCCACCGCAGAGTTCACCCCTGCCGTTGTGTCGTCCGACGAGGGCGACGCCGGGGCGGGCATCCCCGAGCTGAGTGAAGAGGAACAGCGCGCCCAGATGCTGGCCCAGATGCAAATGCAGGCGCACGAGCAGGGCTTCAACGCCGGGATGAACGAAGGCCGTCAGACCGGGCACGCACAGGGTTATCAGGAAGGGCTGGCGAAAGGTTTAGAGCAGGGCATCGAGCAGGCGCGCCAGCAGCAGGCGCCGCTGCATGCCCGCATGCAGCAGCTGGTGAGCGAGTTTCAGCACACGCTGGATGCGCTCGACAGCGTGATTGCCTCGCGCCTGATGCAGATGGCGCTGGAGGCGGCCCGTCAGGTAATCGGCCAGACGCCGGTAGTGGATAACGCCGCGCTGATTAAGCAGATCCAGGCCCTGCTCCAGCAGGAGCCGCTGTTCAGCGGCAAACCGCAGCTGCGCGTTCATCCTGATGATTTGCAGCGCGTGGAAGAGAGCCTCGGCGCGACGCTGAGCCTGCACGGCTGGCGGCTGCGCGGCGATCCGTCGCTCCATCACGGAGGCTGTAAGGTCTCGGCGGATGAGGGCGATCTGGATGCCAGCGTCGCGACCCGCTGGCAGGAACTGTGCCGCCTGGCGGCACCGGGAGTCATCTGATGACCGCTCGCCTTACGCGCTGGCTTAACACGCTCGATAATTTTGAAACGAAGATGGCGCAGCTGCCATCCGTTCGTCGTTATGGACGCCTGACGCGCGCCACCGGTCTGGTCCTGGAAGCCACTGGGCTGCAACTTCCGCTCGGCGCCACCTGCGTGATTGAGCGTCAGGACGGGGGGGAGACGCGTGAAGTGGAAAGCGAAGTGGTCGGGTTCAACGGTCAGCGCCTGTTTCTGATGCCCCTTGAAGAAGTGGAAGGGATTTTGCCCGGCGCCCGCGTCTACGCGAAAAACATCAGCGGTGACGGCCTGCAAAGCGGCAAACAGCTCCCGCTCGGTCCGGCGCTGCTGGGCCGCGTGCTGGACGGAAGCGGCAAACCGCTCGATGGCCTGCCCTCCCCTGATACCACCGAAACCGGCGCGCTGATCACCCAACCCTTCAACCCGCTGCAACGCACGCCAATCGAGCACGTACTGGATACCGGCGTGCGGCCGATTAACGCCCTGCTCACCGTGGGACGCGGCCAGCGTATGGGGCTGTTTGCCGGCTCCGGCGTGGGTAAATCGGTCCTGCTCGGCATGATGGCGCGTTATACCCAGGCGGACGTTATCGTGGTTGGCCTGATTGGTGAGCGTGGTCGCGAAGTCAAAGATTTCATCGAAAACATTCTGGGTGCGGAGGGCCGCGCCCGCTCGGTGGTGATCGCCGCGCCTGCGGACGTGTCGCCGCTGCTGCGTATGCAGGGTGCCGCCTACGCCACGCGTATTGCGGAAGATTTCCGCGACCGGGGCCAGCACGTGCTGCTGATTATGGACTCCCTGACCCGCTACGCGATGGCGCAGCGTGAGATTGCGCTGGCCATCGGCGAGCCGCCCGCGACCAAAGGCTACCCGCCGTCGGTCTTCGCCAAGCTCCCGGCGTTGGTTGAGCGCGCGGGGAACGGCATCAGCGGCGGCGGCTCCATCACCGCGTTCTATACGGTACTGACCGAAGGCGATGACCAGCAGGACCCGATTGCCGACTCCGCGCGAGCGATCCTCGACGGCCATATCGTGCTGTCGCGCCGTCTGGCCGAAGCCGGGCACTATCCGGCAATTGATATTGAAGCCTCGATCAGCCGTGCGATGACGGCCTTGATCACCGAGCAACACTACGCCCGCGTGCGTAACTTCAAACAACTGCTCTCCAGCTTCCAGCGCAACCGCGATCTGGTAAGCGTCGGGGCGTACGCCAAAGGCAGCGACCCGATGCTCGATAAAGCGATTGCCCTGTGGCCGCAGCTGGAGGCATTTCTGCAACAGGGTATTTTTGAACGCGCCGACTGGGAAGATTCCCTCCAGGCACTGGAGCTGATTTTCCCGCAGGTGTAACACAGGTGGAGGGCGAAGGTCATGGCGCAGAACAGCGCGTTATCAACGCTGAAAGATCTGGCTGAAAAAGAAGTTGATGATGCCGCATTGCAGCTTGGCGCAATGCGACGCGGGTGCCAGCAGGCTGAAGAACAGTTGAAGATGTTAATCGACTATCAGCATGAATATCGCACCAACCTTAACACCGACATGACGCAGGGCATTGGTAGCCAGCGCTGGATTAACTATCAGCAGTTTATCCAGACGCTGGAAAAGGCGATTGAGCAGCATCGCCAGCAGCTTAACCAGTGGACGCAAAAAGTCGATACCGCGCTGAATTTCTGGCGCGAGAAAAAACAGCGGTTGCAGGCCTGGCAAACCTTACAGGACCGGCAGATTGCAGCCTCGACCCTGGCGGAAAACCGTCTGGATCAGAAAAAAATGGATGAGTTTGCCCAGCGCGCATCAATGAGGAAACCAGAATGATCACACTGCAACAACTGCTGATGACCGACAGCGACCCGTCCGGCGGCACGCTGACCGGAAAAGGCGCTGAGGGCGCGCAAGATTTTCTCTCTCTGCTGGCGGGCGCGCTGACCGAGACCACCGGCAAAGGCAAAGATGCCCCGCTGACGCTGGCGGACCTGAAAGCGGCGGGCAGCAAGCTGTCGACAGCGGTAAAGGAAAAAAACGGTGATACCACGCTCCAGGCCAAAATTGCCGAGCTGCTCTCCCGTCAGGAGACCCTGACTGGTGAAGATACCGCCGTCTCCCTGCAAAGCCTCGTCTCCGGCCTGAAACCCGCCGCGAATACGGATGCGCTGAAGGCGCTGACCCAGCCGGAGGCGAAAACAAACAGCGAGACCACGACTGAGGAAGAGGAGCTGGCCGGGTTAAGCGCGCTGATGGCGATGTTACCGCACCAGCAGACCACCATCCCGGTAGCGACGCAGCCTGCGAGCACCGGGGAGATCGCCCCCCGTGCCGCCCTCCCCTCTGCGCTAGCCCAGACGGACAACGGCCAGCATCAGCCGCTTAGCCATGCGTTAACGGGTCAGGAAAAAATGCCGGTTCAGGACAGCGACACATCGTTGCCCGCCACGGCAGCCGTTACGCCAGCCGTCGCCGCCGTCGCAGAGAAGCAGGACGTAGCGAGCGCGGCGTCGTCTGCCGCCAGCCCAACCGCGACGCTGGCGCCGATCGTCAGTCACCTGGCGCCTTCACAGCCTGCCGCTACCGTTGCGACAGCGCCGGTGTTAAGCCAGCCGCTGGGCACGCACGAATGGCAGCAGAATCTGAGCCAGCACATCACCCTGTTCACAAAGCAGGGACAGCAGACCGCAGAGCTGCGTCTGCACCCGGAGGATCTGGGTCAGGTGCAAATTTCGCTTAAGCTGGATGACAACCAGGCGCAGTTGCAGATGGTTTCGCCCCACAGCCACGTCCGCGCGGCGCTGGAAGCGGCCCTGCCGATCCTGCGCACGCAGCTTGCGGAAAACGGCATTCAGCTTTCCCAAAGCAGCGTCAGCAGCGAGGGCTTTGCCGGGCAACAGCAGTCCTCATCCGGGCAGCAACAGCACGCTTCGCGTTCCGGCCAGCATGGCGGGTTTAACGATGAGAGTGAAGAGTTATTGCCTGCCCCTGCCGCCCTGCAATCCGCCGCGCGCGGCAGCCGTGCCGTAGACATCTTTGCCTAAACGCCAGAGGTAACGTGATTATCCCCGTCTTTTCCACGCTTTGACCTAAGCCGGACACGGGATAATCACCGTATTAAGCTGTACCGAAACAGGAAGCTCGTATCAGATGACAGACTCCGCTATCACCAAAAAAAGCAAGCGTTCCATCTGGATCCCGCTGCTGGTGTTGATTACCCTCGCGGCCTGCGCCACCGCAGGCTACAGTTACTGGCGTATGCAGCAGGAACCCTCCAGCGCGGCCGCCAAAGCTGAAGCGCCGCCTCCACCGGCGCCGGTCTTCTACCCGCTGGATACGTTCACCGTGAACCTGGGCGATGCGGATCGCGTGCTTTACGTGGGTATTACGCTGCGTCTGAAAGATGAAGCGACCCGTGCACGCCTGAACGACTACCTGCCAGAAGTGCGTAGCCGTTTGCTGCTGCTGTTTTCTCGTCAGGATGCCTCCGCGCTCGCCACCGATGTGGGCAAGCAAAAGCTGGTCGATGCCATAAAACAGACGCTGGCGACCCCACTGGTAAACGGCCAACCTAAGCAGGAAGTCACTGACGTTCTGTATACAGCCTTCATTCTGCGGTAACGACATGGGCGACAGTATTCTTTCTCAGGCAGAAATCGATGCGCTGCTCAACGGCGACAGCGATAAAAGTGACGAACCGAAACCGGGTCTGACCGGCGACGATAATATTCGTCCCTACGATCCCAATACCCAGCGTCGCGTGGTGCGCGAGCGTTTACAGGCGCTGGAGATCATCAACGAACGTTTCGCACGTCAATTCCGTATGGGGTTGTTTAACCTGCTGCGTCGTAGCCCGGATATCACCGTCGGTGCGATCCGCATTCAGCCGTATCATGAGTTTGCCCGCAACCTGCCGGTGCCAACCAACCTTAACCTGATCCATCTGAAACCGCTGCGCGGTACCGGCCTGGTTGTGTTCTCGCCAAGCCTGGTGTTCATCGCGGTGGATAACCTGTTCGGTGGCGATGGCCGTTTCCCGACCAAAGTGGAAGGCCGCGAGTTTACCCATACCGAACAGCGTGTGATTAACCGCATGCTGAAGCTGGCGCTGGAATCCTACAGCGACGCGTGGAAAGCGATTAACCCGCTGGAAGTCGAGTACGTGCGTTCCGAGATGCAGGTGAAGTTTACCAACATCACCACCTCCCCGAATGACATCGTCGTGAACACCCCGTTCCACGTCGAGATCGGCAACCTGACGGGCGAGTTCAACATCTGCCTGCCGTTCAGCATGATTGAACCGCTGCGCGAACTGCTGGTGAACCCGCCGCTGGAGAACTCACGTCACGAAGATCAGAACTGGCGTGAAAACCTGGTGCGTCAGGTGCAGCATTCGCAGCTGGAGCTGGTGGCCAACTTCGCCGACATCTCCATGCGGTTATCGCAGATCCTTAAATTACAACCCGGCGACGTTTTGCCGATAGATAAACCTGACCGCATTATTGCCCATGTGGATGGCGTACCCGTGCTGACAAGCCAGTACGGCACGATTAACGGCCAGTATGCGTTACGCGTTGAGCACTTGATCAACCCGATTTTGAATTCGCTGAATGAGGAACAGCCCAAATGAGTGACATGAACAATCCGTCCGATGAAAACAGCGGAGCACTGGACGATCTGTGGGCTGACGCGTTAAACGAGCAGAAAACGACGCCGACGAAAAGCGCGGCAGACGCGGTCTTTCAGCAGTTAGGCGGCGGCGACGTCAGCGGCACGTTGCAGGACATCGACCTGATTATGGACATTCCGGTCAAGCTGACCGTTGAGCTAGGTCGCACCCGCATGACCATTAAAGAGCTGCTGCGCCTGACGCAGGGTTCCGTGGTGGCGCTTGACGGTTTAGCGGGTGAGCCGCTGGATATTCTGATCAACGGCTACCTGATTGCACAGGGCGAAGTAGTGGTGGTGGCCGATAAATACGGCGTACGTATCACCGACATCATTACCCCTTCCGAACGCATGCGTCGTCTGAGTCGTTAAGTATGAAAACCCAGGCAACACTGTCCGCGCCCTCCGCCGTACCCGGCTCACCGCTGCTCCAGGTGAGCGGCGCGCTGTTCGGTATTATTGCCTTTATCCTTATCGCCGCCTGGCTGGCAAAGCGTTTCGGTTTGGCGGGGAAAACGGCCGGTACCCGCGGGTTGAAGGTCAGCGCCAGCACCCCGCTAGGACCGCGCGAGCGCGTGGTCATTGTGGAGGTGGAAGATGCACGACTGGTGCTGGGCGTGACCGCCTACAGCATTAACGTCCTTCACACGCTCCCCCCTGCACCTGTCACGGTGGAGGCTAACGCCCAGGCCACTGCGGATTTCCAGTCCGTAATGAAGAGTTTGCTCAAGCGTCCCGGGAGATCCTGATGCGCCGTTTGTTATTCCTTACGCTGACAGGCCTGGGCCTGTTCGCGCCCTCTGTGTATGCGCAACTGCCGGGGCTGGTTTCCACGCCGCTGGCGAACGGGGGACAAAGCTGGTCCCTGTCCGTGCAGACGCTGGTGTTCATTACCTCGCTGACCTTTATCCCGGCGATCCTGCTGATGATGACCAGCTTCACCCGCATCATCATTGTGTTTGGCCTGCTGCGCAACGCGCTCGGCACGCCGTCCGCGCCGCCTAATCAGGTGCTGCTGGGTTTAGCGCTGTTCCTGACCTTTTTCATTATGTCGCCGGTTATCGACAAGATTTACACCGAGGCCTACCAGCCGTTCAGCGAAGATAAAATTTCCATGCAGGTTGCCCTGGAAAAGGGGGCACAGCCATTACGTGAATTTATGCTTCGCCAGACGCGCGAAGCGGATCTGGCCCTGTTTGCCCGTCTCGCTAACACCGGTGAGTTACAGGGGCCGGAAGCGGTGCCGATGCGCATTCTGCTCCCGGCGTATGTGACCAGTGAGCTGAAAACGGCGTTCCAGATTGGCTTCACCATTTTCATTCCGTTCCTGATTATTGACCTGGTGATCGCCAGCGTCCTGATGGCGCTCGGGATGATGATGGTCCCGCCCGCAACCATTGCCCTGCCCTTTAAGATCATGCTGTTCGTGCTGGTTGACGGCTGGCAGCTGCTGGTCAGCTCGCTGGCGCAGAGTTTCTACAGTTGAGGAGCGCGCAATGACGCCTGAGTCGGTCATGATGATGGGCACGGAGGCGATGAAAGTCGCGATTGCCGTCGCCGCGCCCCTGCTGCTGGTTGCGCTGGTCACCGGTCTGATTATCAGTATTCTCCAGGCCGCCACGCAGATTAACGAAATGACCCTGTCGTTCATCCCGAAGATCATTGCCGTCTTCGTGGCGATTATCGTTGCCGGGCCATGGATGCTCAATTTGCTGCTGGACTATATGCGCAACCTGTTCACCAATCTGCCTTACATCATCGGCTGACGGACGATGCTGCATTTCACCAGCGATCAGTTTGTTCAGTGGCTCGGGATCTATTTCTGGCCGATGCTGCGCATCATGGCGCTGATCTCCACCGCCCCCATACTCAGTGAAAAGTCGGTGCCTAAACGCGTCAAAATTGGGCTGGGCATCGTTATCACGATTATCGTTGCCCCTACCCTGCCGACGGTGGATATCCCGATCTTTTCCCCGAATGCGATCTGGATTGCCCTGCAACAGGTGATGATTGGCGTGGCGGTCGGGTTTACGATGCAGCTCGCCTTCGCCGCGGTACGAACGGCGGGTGAACTTATCGGTTTGCAGATGGGCCTGTCTTTCGCGACGTTCGTTGACCCGGGCAGCCACCTGAATATGCCCGTGCTGGCGCGTATTATCGACCTGCTGGCGATGCTGTTGTTTCTCTCGTTCAACGGCCACCTGTGGCTCATCTCGATGCTGGTGGACACCTTCCACACGCTGCCGATTGGCGACAACCCGGTAAACAGCAACGCGTTTCTGGCGCTGGTGCGGGCTGCCGGGCTGATCTTCCTCAACGGGCTGATGCTGGCGCTGCCGATCATTACCCTGCTGCTCACCGTTAACCTCGCATTAGGTTTACTCAACCGAATGGCTCCGCAGCTGTCGGTATTCGTCATCGGCTTTCCGGTGACTTTGACGGTTGGCCTTTTATTAATGTCATTATTGATGCCACTTATCGCCCCCTTCTGCGAGCATTTATTCAGCGAGATATTCAATCTGTTAGCGGATATTGTCAGCGAACTTCCACGCAAATAATAACCCGCAGTGTTTGCAATGTCTTTCTGAGGATATTCCTAAAAATAATCTCGAAAAACATCTACCAGGATATATCTGACGCGGTTTAAATGTTTCTAACCAACTCACAATACTTAATATTTACTTTACTTTAAGATGATTCCTGGCAAATTATACGTAACTTTACGGGATAGTGAGTTCGCCTGAAAGTCTTTGTCATGCTCACAGGTTTTATTAGATTTTTTCCATCCCGTATGGCTGTTTATGAGCTCTCAGGCAGGTGGTGAATTATCGTTACGCATTGAGTGAGGGTATGCCATGTCAACGATCATTATGGATTTATGCAGCTACACCCGGCTAGGGTTAACCGGGTACTTAGCAAGCAGAGGGGTAAGAAAGAGAGACATCAACGATGCACACACCGTTGAAGAACTCGCAGCCGCTTGTGACGCCCACAAGCCCGGCGTGGTGTTTATTAATGAGGACTGTTTCATTCACGACCCCGCTAACAGTCAGCACATTAAGCAGATCATTAATCAGCATCCTAAGACCCTGTTTATTGTTTTTATGGCGATCGCCAATATTCATTTCGATGAGTATTTGTTGGTGCGTAAAAACTTATTAATCAGTTCGAAATCGATTAAACCAGAGTCGCTTGATGATATCCTGGGCGATTATTTGAATAAAGAAGTTAAGAATGTAGGGGCGGTTAACTTACCCACCCTATCATTAAGCAGAACTGAATCAAGTATGCTAAGAATGTGGATGGCTGGACAAGGGACAATTCAGATCTCAGACCAGATGAATATCAAGGCAAAAACAGTATCGTCACACAAAGGAAATATTAAAAGGAAAATTAAAACGCATAATAAGCAAGTCATATACCATGTCGTACGCCTGACAGATAATGTGACGAATGGGATTTTCGTTAATATGCGCTAATTTGCACGGCCATGTTGTACCCTACCTTGATCTCTGGCCTGGCCAGAGATTTTGCTTTTCAGTAGCCGGAGCCGGGGAGAAGACGCCCCCGACGCCGCCCTATTCCGCCGTTTCCACAAAGATCCCATCCGGGTGCCCCAGTTCGTTGAAGAACCAGATGCCGAGCGGGTAATCTTCCAGCGACACCAGATACATTGTGCCTTCATTAAACTCTTCTATAGCCAGCACCACGCCCGGGCGGCGCGGCCCACCGTCCGTTTTGACGGTTACCCGATCGTTGACCTTCATACATTCCTCCTGTGGTTTTGAGCCAGTGTAGAACAAATTGCATTGCCTGGCATCGCCACCTGGCGCGAATGGCGTTTTTGTGTGCGGTCTATACTTAACTGTTGAGACGATTAAATGAGGAACCCGCCATGAAGACCGACAAAGAGTACAGCGACACCATTAAGCGTGAGGTTGAAGTGGATGTCGATGCCCTGCTTGCCGCCATCAATGAAATCAGTGAGTCCGAAGTTCATCGCGCGGAGGATAATTCCGACCGTGTCGTGGTCAATGGTAGGGATTACCATACCTACCGTGAACTGGCTGAAGCATTCGAGCTGGATATCCATGACTTTAGCGTCTCGGAGACGAACCGCTAAGGCGAAAAAAATCCCGGTCATGGGGATGACCGGGATCAAACTTGCTTATGCAAGAAGCACTTGTAAATTCGTTACACCAGGAAATCTGATGCAGGTAAGACATTATCCCCAACGGAATAGTCTTACAAGCATATATTCTCTTAGCGAATATTATATTTTATACATGTGAATTTTGGTTATGAGTATAAACATGCGCCGCGTGTGGGTTTGTCGGGATCGTTTCCACTTCAACGGCGCGTCAATGCCTGTTTTTTTAAGATTTATCTTAGGTGAAATCATCACCCGGGAGACGTTATGCCTTCGTTTGAGGAGACTCTGCTTGTTTTTACCGACCTCGACGGTACGCTGTTGGATTTTCACACACTCGACTGGCAGCCTGCGTCCCCCTGGCTGGAAAAGTTAATGGATGAACAGGTACCGGTCATTCTGTGCAGCAGCAAAACCGCGTCCGAGATGGATGACATCCAGCAGGAGCTGGGGCTTGGCGGGTTGCCCTATATTGCGGAAAACGGCGCGGTGATCCAGCCTGACGTACGGTGGGAAAACGCCGCACGGTTCATCTCAGAAAAGAAGCATGACGATATCCGGCAGTGTATTGCCCGGGTACGCCAGGAGATGCATCTTAAATTCACCACCTTCGATGACGTGGACGAGCGCGTGGTCGCCGAATGGACTGGGCTGAGTCGTCCCCGCTCAGTGCTTGCGCGTAAACACGAGGCTTCCGTGACGCTGATCTGGCGTGACAGTGATGAACAAATGGAACGCTTTGCCGCCGAACTCGCCCGGCAGGGGCTGAAGATTGTCCAGGGAGCACGCTTCTGGCATATCCTGGACACCTGCTGCGGCAAAGACGCGGCGGTTCACTGGCTTGTGGACCAGTATCGCCTGCACGAGGGTTCCGAACCGACGACGCTGGGCCTGGGCGACGGCCCGAATGATGCCCCGCTGCTGGACAGCGTAGGCTTTGCCGTCGTGGTGAAAGGCTTCAACCGGGAGGGCGTCAGCCTTAAGAACAACGATCCCGCCCGGGTTTATCACACTCAGCACACCGGGCCGACCGGCTGGTGCGAGGGGCTTGATTACTTTTTGACGTGATCCTGCCAGATGACCCGGTTACGCCCGCGCTGTTTCGCCTCATACAGACGCGCATCGGCGGTGGATTGCAGATTTTCGAAGTGATAATTGCTCTTCTCCTGCGCGCCAGAGACGCCAAACGACGCACTTACGCGCAGGGTGGTACTTTTCTTAATCAGGATCTCTTTGCTGTCGATACGCTCGCGGATCTGCTCTGCGACTTCCGCCGCCTCTTCAAGCGTCATGCCCGGCAGCACCACACAGAACTCTTCGCCCCCGACGCGTCCGGCAATATCTTTAGTCCGGAGGGTGCTGGCAATCAGACCCGCGGCATGGGACAACACCTTATCACCCGCCTGATGCCCGAACCGATCATTGATGCTCTTGAAGCAATCAAGATCGATCTGAATGACCGAGAAAGGCAGCGACTGCTGTTCACACTGCTTCGCCAGCATTTTCGCCTGCTCGAACAGCGACCCACGATTATTCAGCCGGGTCAGAGGGTCGTGCCAGGCCTGCCATTGCAGCGAGTTCTGCATCGAATACATATTACTGACCATGCGCCGGATCACCAGCCATGAGATGAGCAGCATCGCGGTGAACAGCGCCCAAAGCAATGCCAGCACAATGCTGATGCTGCCGAAATCACCGCGCACCCCTTCATCCAGGGTGTGCACGCGCAGGACGATGCCATCAAAATGGTCGAGACGCTCCCAGCTGACAAAACGACTCCCCAGGCGAATGCCGCCTTCGGAATCCGATTCTATCGCGTGCGCTATCTGCGCTAATTCGCGCGCGTCAAAATGATTAACGTCCGCAGCCGGTGATTCAGACGTTGCAAGCTGAGTAAGCCGACTGTCATACAGTTGGTATTCCCCTTCCGGGTTATCGCCCACGGCTTCCACCAGCAGGCGACGCAGGGTGGCAAAGGTGAAATCCATCGCCACCACGCCATACCAGACGTGATTGTAATAAACCGGCACGCTGGCGGTGATCAGCGGCTTTTTGCCGACAAAGGTGGAAGGCGGCGAGATAAACCAGCGCACGGCACGCGCACGGTTTTCACGCTCGGACTGTTGGGTAAACCAGGGCTGAGTGACCAGATGGTAATAGCGCTGCACGATATCGCTGGAATTTCCCGGCGTATCCGTTTCCAGAAAGAATCCGGCGCGAGAGACATAAATCACGCGCTCTTCGTTGCGGGAAGGGCTGGATGCCAGACGCAGCAAATACCCCACTTCAAGCGCGGCGGACAGTTCATTATTAAGGTACTCATCATCACGGTTCAGAAGGGTCGTCTTTTCAACGAAGGCATCCGAAACACCGTTGATCGGTAACGTGCGCTGTTTATCAACCGCAATTTGCCAGCTGGGGGACGTGCGCAAATGCGCAAAACGCTTTACCGCATCATGCAGCACGCCAAACGCCAGCGGCGTTTCCAGCGCATCACGCATGCTGTGGCGAAAAAACAATATCTTATCGACGCTGAACTGAAGCTGTCTGTCCAGCGCACTGGCAACCGTTTCCAGATGGTTACGCTGGCTGGAGATATAAGCATCTTCCAGTACCACAACTTCGCGCCAGGTCAGGAGGGTGGAAAAGATCAGGACAACGATAAAACAGAAGTTAACAATCAAACGGGGATTGCTACGCTTATGCAGCCACTGCAAAAAAGATTGTTTTACAACAAAGGTATCGTGCTGCACACACACTCCCTGATTGTCGCTCACCATCCGATATGATAAGTCTTCTGCCAGTAAAAACGCCCGGCAAGGCCGGGCGTTGTGTGATTAAGCCTTGTCGCGTTTTTGCCTTTTATTAGCAGGCTGAAGCTCGTCTTCGCGAAAAGCCTCCCGCTTAATGCCGTATCCATCATGCCACCGACACTCCACCATTCCGCTGGAATACCCGGTGACGATCATGCCTGGACCACCATTTTTAGGCTTAACTTCATCACTGATCAAAAAGACCATACCTGCCTCCTGTATCAGGGTGAAACGTTTTCAATTTAGACGAGGAATAGTCTTTTTGCATCCGGGGTCAGCAATAATTAATGCGATTTCCCGCGTACTTTTTCAACCAGCTTAACAACGGCTACCACAATCAGACCGACGATAAAGCCCAGTACGAGGTTAAGCAGTGTGGGCAGAATTGCAGCAACTACCGCTCCCTGGCCTGACGCAAAATGTTCAATCATGTGATGCAGCGAAGCAACACCGTGCACGATAATTCCGCCGCCGACCAGGAACATCGCCAGGGTTCCCACCACCGACAAGGTTTTCATCAGCCACGGCGCCAGCACCAGCAGGCTTTTCCCAATGCCGCGCGCAATTGCGCTGGATTTTTTTTCCAGCCAGAAGCCGATATCGTCCAGCTTGACGATCAGCCCGACCAGGCCATAAACCCCTATCGTCACGAGGATCGCAATGCCGGACAGGATCAGCACCTGGTTCATCAGAGGGGCATCTGAGACGATCCCCAGCGTAATCGCCACAATCTCGGCTGAGAGGATGAAGTCCGTGCGGATCGCGCCTTTGACCTTATCGCGTTCAAACGTTTTTGGATCCTGCGCGGCCAGCGCTTCCAGACGCTGCTGGCGCATTTCCGGGGTGTCTTTCTCTTTGCGTGCAGCGAACATATGCAACACTTTTTCGGCACCCTCGAAGCACAGGAACGCCCCGCCAATCATCAGCAGGGGCGTAATGGCCCAGGGTATAAAGGCGCTAATCAGCAGCGCCAGCGGAACGAGGATCACCTTGTTAATAAAGGACCCTTTCGCAACGCCCCACACCACCGGCAACTCACGGTTCGCCCGCACGCCGCTGACCTGCTGCGCGTTAAGCGACAAATCATCTCCCAGTACCCCGGCGGTCTTTTTCGCCGCCAGTTTTCCCATAACCGAAATGTCATCCAGCAAGGTGGCGATGTCGTCCAGTAATGTTAATAAGCTACTTCCTGCCAAAATCTCTTTCCTTCTTTTTTTGCTAATTAAGTGAATAGTATGGAACAAAACTCACCGCCCGGAAACTGGCACCTCGCGTCAACAAAAATTTCACATCAACAACACAATTAAAGCACTCGCCAGGCTGATAGTTTTGGCGTTAACTATGAGCGAACTTTTTATTTCGTCGTGAGGGACTATGCGTTTCCGGCATTTATTACCGCTCATTGGAGCACTCTTTTCCCTGTATATCATCTGGGGGTCCACCTATTTTGTCATTCGTGTAGGCGTGGAAAGCTGGCCCCCGCTGATGATGGCCGGTATTCGTTTCCTTACGGCCGGCGTGCTGCTGATGGCGTTTTTATTGCTGCGCGGCCACAGACTACCGCCGCGGCGTCCCCTGCTTAACGCCGCCCTGATTGGCCTGCTGCTGCTGGCGGTGGGCAATGGCGCGGTAACCGTCGCCGAACACCAGAACGTGCCGTCGGGCATCGCCGCAGTGGTCGTCGCAACCGTGCCGCTGTTTACGCTCTGCTTTAGTCGCCTCTTCGGGATCCGCACCCGTAAGCTCGAATGGCTGGGCATCGCGATTGGGCTTGTGGGTATCATCCTGCTGAACAGCGGCGGTAACCTGAGCGGGAACCCCTGGGCTGCCGTTCTGATCATGATCGGCTCCATGAGCTGGGCCTTCGGCTCGGTCTACGGTTCACGCATCGAGCTGCCCTCCGGGATGATGGCAGGTGCGATTGAGATGCTCGCGGCAGGCATTGTGCTGCTGATTGCCTCCGCGTTGACGGGTGAAAAACTGACGGCGATGCCAGACCTTTCAGGTTTCCTGGCCGTCGGGTATCTGGCGCTGTTTGGCTCCATTATCGCCATCAACGCCTATATGTACCTGATTCGCAACGTCTCACCGGCGGTTGCCACCAGCTACGCCTACGTTAACCCGGTGGTTGCCGTGCTGCTGGGTACCGGTTTTGCGGGCGAAGTGCTGTCGACGATTGAATGGCTGGCGCTGGGTGTGATTGTCTTTGCCGTGGTACTGGTCACGCTGGGTAAATATTTGCTGCCCGCGAAACCGATTGTCACGAGGTGTGAGGTGGAGAAACCGTGATCGGGTGAATGCCCTGGGTATCGATCTGCGCGGCCTGACCGCCGCCGCAGATCCACTCTTCCAGCCGCTCCGTCAGTTCCACGTCATTCAGCTTCATTCTTCCACGCAGCGCGCACTCCCAGACAATCAGCACCCGCCAGCCCTGAGCGTAAAGCTGCGAAACATCGCGTTTATCACGCTCGACGTTCCTGCCAATCTTCTCCAGCCAGAAGTCGGTGCGTGTCGCCGGGACTTTAAACAGATAGCAGTCGTGATGATGCCAGAAACAGCCGTGGGTAAAGATGATGCACTGGTACGCGTCGATGACGAAATCAGGACGCCCGGCAAGCGTGGCATCCTGAACCCTGAATTCAAACCCGGCGGCGGTCAGAAGACCCGCGATCCGTTTTTCAATCGCGGTATCACGCGTGCCGATGGCACGCATGTTTTTACTGCGCGTGGCCTTATTGTGAACGTCCGCCATCGACGGCCTCGCTCTGACGAAGCTGAACGGCCTTGCTGATGCGTGAGGCCAGCAGTTTAGCTACCGCGGCAAAGGCTGGCACCACCACCGAGTTGCCAAACTGACGATAGGCCTGGGTATCTGATACCGGGATGCGAAAACTGTAGCCCTGCGGCGTCTCAAAGCCCATTAAACGGGCGCACTCGCGCGGCGTTAAGCGCCGCGGTCGGTGCTGTTGGTTCTGGGGATCGTCAAAATCTTTTTCGCCCAGCGCCTTATCCCAGCCGCGATCGATAAGAATTTCCGCGCCATCTTTGTAATAGCGCGCCGACAGCGTACGCGTCACGCTGTCAGGATTAAGCGGATTGACCATGCCAAACCCAAAGCCATTGCCTTTGGCCTGATGCTTTTTGGCATAGCGATAGAGGTATTTCCACAGCACCGGGGTCAGAATGAATTTCGCATCGACGGCGGGCTCCAGCAGATCGGCCACCGTCGGGCGGCGCGCCGGATACAGCGAGGGCAAATCACGCAGCGTAAAATCGCCTTTCAGATTGAGATCGCGGCGGAAGCCCACCAGCACGATGCGTTCTCGGTGCTGCGGCAGAAAGTGTTTGCCGTCGATAATTTTCGGATCGTCCGGCCCCATGTCCTCTGCATCCGCCACGTCATAACCCAGTTCATCCAGCGTTTGCATGATAATGCGGAAGGTTTTGCCGCCGTCATGACTCTTTAAATTCTTGACGTTCTCCAGCACAAAAATTGCCGGGCGGCGGGCATCAATGATCCGGGCAACATCAAAGAACAGTGTGCCCTGCGTATCGCAGGCAAAGCCGTGTGCGCGTCCCAGCGCGTTCTTCTTCGACACGCCAGCCAGCGAGAACGGCTGACACGGAAAGCCCGCCAGCAGCACATCGTGCGCCGGAATGGTATTGCGAATGTGTTCGGCGGCCTCTTCATCGCTGACGCCGGTTTTGTGGCTCAGCGTGACATCCCGAATATCCGCGTTGAACTGGTGCGCGTCGGGATCGCAATACCAGTTGGCTTTATAGGTACGGACGGCATGTTTGTTCCATTCACTGGTGAATACACACTGCCCGCCAATAGCTTCAAAGCCATGGCGAATGCCGCCGATACCGGCAAAGAGATCGATAAAGCGAAAGGCATAATTTGGATGCGCAGCAGGAGGACGCGGCAGCAAATTTTGCAGATAGCGGAACTCACCGTCGCTCAGGCGGTGCCCTGCCCTGTCGCTTATCAGCAGCCGCTTGAGTATCGCCGGGCTCCAGTGGCTCTCGCCATGGGCCACCAGCTGGTTTGCCAGCGTTTTAGCATCATACATTTCCAGCAGCTGACGCAGGAGTGCCTGCACGGCTGCCGTTGATTTCTCAACCCGCTCAGGCGCGGGCACAGTCACTGATCGATTTTCCTGCATTCTCTTAACCGGACAATAAAGACAGAAAACAGAGTACCACAGTTCAGGATCGCACACTGCGACGGAAATGGGTCAATATCTGGCTGTCGGTTCCGAGGTAATCGCCCTGTAATTCGGCACTCAGCTTCGCCATAAACTGGATCAGAAAATCGGCATTGTGACGCGCAAGTTCGCGCCCCCGCGCGGTTTGCATGGTGTCAGGCAGGCGCAGGAGTTTGGTCTGAAAGTGGTCGAGCGCGAAGGCTTTATCATCCAGCGCTCGTGTTCCGGCGAACGGGTCGTCGGCATCAAACAGCGCGGCGCCCAGCGCACCGGAGACGGCAAAGACGCGCGCCAGGCCGATAGCGCCTAACGCCTCCAGCCGGTCGGCATCCTGCACAATTTTGGCCTCCAGGCTTTGCGGCGCGATACCGGCACTGAAGCTGTGCGCTTCAATAGCATGCTCAACGGCTGCATAACGATCCGGCGGAAAATCAGGAAAATCGCGACTCAGGATCTCGCGCGTTTTTCCCGCTGCCAGCCGCGAGGAGTGGCTACGTTCCGGGTGATTTTTCGGCAGGCTGACAATGTCATGGAAGTAGCATGCGGTCAGCACAACCAGCGGATCGCTATCCTCGTCAGCCATAATACCCTGCGCCGTCATCCAGACGCGGCGAAAATGGGCGATATCGTGCGCCGTATCATCAGTAAAATGATTTTCGTCGAGCCAGCGCTCAAAACGGTGTTGCCACTGCGCAAGTTCCATCATCCTGTCCTGTTGCTCAAAAGTAAGTGAATTATAATACACCCGAATTAAAACCCTTTATAAATAGAATTACGAAATACTTAATAATAATTACCCGCTATATTTTCAATGAATTAATTCACGTGAAAAATAAAGAGATAAAAAGAAATATTTTGTAATATTTTTACCACTTTAATTACATTTATTTTTGAACCTAAATAATAATCCATAGAATAGTATCAGCCATGTAGTTACGGAGGGTAATTACATATATTCAGACAATTTATATTTAAAGGGAATATATAATGAAAAGAAAAGTTCTGGCAATTCTCGTACCCGCCTTATTAATGGCTGGCGCAGTAAATGCGGCGGAAATGTATAACAAGAATGGCAACAAAGTTGACCTGTACGGTAAGGTTGATGCGCGTCATACCTTCTCCGACAACCCAGGCGACGACGGCGATGAAACCTATGTACAGGTGGGTTTCAAAGGCGAAACGCAGATCACGAACGACCTGACAGGCTATGGCCAGTGGGAATATAAAACCTACGCTAACGACACCGAAGGCGCAGGGGATAAATCTTTCAACCGTCTGGCATTCGCTGGCCTGAAATATGGCGACTACGGATCATTTGATTACGGCCGTAATTACGGCGTCGTGTATGACGTTGAAGCCTGGACCGATATGCTGCCGGTATTTGGTGGAGATTCTTACACCTGGACCGATAACTTCATGAACGGTCGTGCTAACGGTCTGGCGACCTATCGTAATAACGATTTCTTCGGTCTGGTCGACGGCCTGAACTTTGCGCTGCAATACCAGGGTAATAATGAAGGTGGCAACGCAAACGAAAATCAGGAAGGCACCAAAAACGGCCATGATGATGTTCGTTTCCAGAACGGCGACGGCTTCGGTATGTCTACCACCTATGACTTCGATTTCGGCCTAACGCTGGGTGCGGCTTATTCTTCCTCTGACCGTACTAACGACCAGGTCGCTTACGGCGCTGGCACCTATAACCGCTTCAGCAAATATGCTGGCGGTGAACGTGCGGAAGCGTGGACAATCGGTGCTAAATACGATGCTAATGATGTCTACCTGGCCATGATGTATGCGGAAACCCGTAACATGACTCCGTACGGCAACGATGGCATCGCCAACAAAACACAGAACTTTGAAGCCGTAGCGCAGTACCAGTTTGACTTCGGTCTGCGTCCATCCCTGGCGTGGGTCTATTCTAAAGGCATCGATTTGGGCGGTAACGATTATCACCCAGGCAATGGCTATGACTATGTAGACCAGGATCTGGTTAACTACATCGACGTGGGCATGACCTACAGCTTCAACAAAAACTTCTCCACCTACGTTGATTATAAAATCAACCTGCTGGACGAAGATGATGCCTTCTACAATGACAACGGTATTTCTACCGATGACATCGTTGGCGTAGGCATGACCTACCAGTTCTAATTCCCATCAATATTAAAGCCCGCGATGCGGGCTTTTTTTATTTGACGCTGAAATGTTATGGCGCTTCCTGCAAGGCCAGGCGAACAAACCCGTTATTCTGCGCCAGCAATTCGTGCGCTTTCCAGGCATCCAGCCCTGTCAGCACCATCAGTACCGCCGTTTTGCACTGGTGGTTACAGCTTTCCAGCGCGGCCTTCGCCTGCGCCCGGCTACATCCCCCCGCTTCCATCACAATGGCAATTTGTCGTTCGGCCCATCTGGTGTTGCTTGCCTCCAGATCAACGCGCAGGTTGCTGTACACCCGTCCGGAACGTACCGCCAGACCGGTGGTGATCATATGCAGGATCATGCTTTGCGCAATGCCTGCTTTAGCGTTGGTATACCCGGCCACCACATCCGCGCCCAGTTCGGGGGCAATGACCATGCTCGCCAGCTGCGCCGCTTCACTTTGCGCATCCTCCGTAATGATCGCAACCGTTGAGCCCAGAGACCACGCATGACGCATCGCGCCCCATACCCATGGGGTTTTGCCGCTGACGGACAGCGCCAGCATCATGTCATGCTCGCCAAATTCTATCGTCTGAAGGTCGGCAACGCCGCGCGCGTAGCTGCCGGCGTGATCGCCTGCTGTCATCGCAATGACGGGATGTTTTCCCGGCGCAAACGCTTCTGCCGCCTGTTCAGCCACGCGTCCGGACGCGCCCGCGCCGGTCAGTACCAGACGTCCGCCGTGGCTAAGCGTCGCCGCCGCGTTATCCACCACGCGGGCCAGCATACTTAAGTGAGGGGTAAGTGCAGAAGAGATTTGCGCGTCATCCTGATGTATGACGTTAAGCATATCCAGCGTCGATAATCTGTCGATGTTCGTGGTGCTGGCGTGCCGTCTTTCCCTGGCCGTACCGGTAAGCATAATGCTCATAAACTGCCTCCTTATTATGAGTACCCTCACACTATAAAGTGTTTTATATAGGTCACCTGAGAGGAGGCTCACGAAACGCCTCTCTTTACATGGCTTTATGAAACGCCCGTCATCAGCGATAATTAGCCCTTTCTTATTCATCGCGGAGTGTTAATGAGCGATTTGCAGCCCTTCCCCCCGACGCGCAAGCGCCCTATGAAGCTGAATACGCTGGTTACGCTGATGGTGTGCGCGATTATCGGCTCGGTGCTGCTGGTGGTCTTCGCGCTGTACTCTGTGCAGATCACCCGCGCCACGCGCGATGACGTGAAAGATACCGCGCTGGGTATCGCCCGGACGCTGGCCGACAGCCCGGAGATCAAGCGTGGCCTGATGGAATCGCCGCAGGCTGGCATCATCCAGCCGATTGCCGAGGCGGTGACGAAGCGCAACGACCTGCTGTTTACCGTGGTCACCGACCTGCGTGGGATCCGCTATTCCCATCCAAACGAAGCGCTGTTAGGTTTGCATTTTATTGGCGACGATCTGACGCCCGCCCTGGAAGGGAAAGAGAATGTCTCCGTTAACCGCGGCGCGCTCGCGGAAGCGCTGCGCGTCTTTACGCCCGTGTATGACGACCAGCACGACCAGATCGGCGTGGTGGTGGTGGGTATTTCGCTGAATAAAGTTGAAGATCAGATTGCCCGCGGGCGGCTCAACGCCGTGTGGACCATCTTATTCAGCGTTCTGATGAGCTCAGTGGCGATATGGGGTCTGGTCCGGGTTCTGAAACGTATCCTCTTTGGGCTGGAGCCTTACGAAATCTCAGCCCTCTTTGAGCAGCGCCAGGCCATGTTGCAGTCCCTGCGCGAAGGCGTGATGGCCGTGGATATGCACGGGCGCGTGACGATGATTAACCACACCGCCAGAGAAATATTACTCCTGACCTCGGGCCAGCACTCCGAAAGCAGCAGTGAACCGCTGCTGGCCAGCCTGCGCGAAGTATCCAGGACCGGCATTGCCCGCCAGGATCAGGAGATCGGCTGTAACGGGCGGCTGCTGCTGTGCAACATGGTCCCCGTGAAAAGCCAGAATCAGGTGATCGGGGCGATCAGCACGTTCCGCGATAAGACCGAAATCAGCCAGTTAATGCAGCGTATTGATGGCATGGTCAGCTACGTTGATGCCCTGCGCTCCCATACGCATGAGTTTATGAACAAGCTGCACGTGATCCTCGGCCTGCTGCACATGAAGCGCTACGATAAGCTGGAGGAGTACATCATCCAGACCGCGCAGAATTATCAGACGGATATCGGCGCAATACAGCGCAAAGTTAAATCGCCGGTCATTGCGGGCTTCCTGCTGGGTAAAATTAACCGCGCTAAAGAGGCCGGAGTGACCCTGACGCTGGCGGAGGAGAGTCAGCTTCCTGACACCGCCAATGAAGAGCAGGTTGCGGTGCTGATCACCGTGCTGGGCAATTTAATCGAAAATGCCCTGGATGCGATGGAAGGCCAGCCGGAAGGCGAGATCGGCCTGCTGCTGCACTATCAGAACGGCTGGCTGAGCGGTGAGGTCAGCGATGACGGTCCCGGCATTGATCCCGAGCGGCTGGAGGCTATTTTTACAAAGGGCTACTCAACAAAAGGTGAAAACCGCGGCGTTGGGCTGTTCCTTGCGCGTCAGCAGATCCAGAATCTGGGCGGAGATATTACCGTCGAGTCGGAGCCTGGCGTATTTACCCAATTTTTTGTTCAGATCCCCTGGGATAGCGAGAGGAATATCGCGTGATAAATGTGTTAATTGTCGATGATGACGCCATGGTAGCCGACCTCAACCGTCTGTATGTTAACCGCGTTGAGGGTTTTAGCTGCTGCGGCGTCGCTTCCACGCTCAACCAGGCCGAGGCGTTGATCGCCAACCCAGGCCAGCCGATCGATCTGGTGCTGCTGGATGTCTATATGCAGCAGGATAACGGGCTGGATCTGCTGCCCATCATCCGCGCGTCGGGCCGCCCGATTGACGTCATCATGATCTCGTCGGCCTCCGACGCCGCAACGATCCAGACCTCAATGCACTATGGCGTGGTGGATTACCTGATTAAACCGTTCCAGTTCCCGCGTTTTGAAGAGGCGCTGAACGGCTGGAAGGCAAAGCGCAGCCTGATGGGATCGCATCAGTATTATGAACAGGCCGACGTCGACAGGCTGATCCACGGCGGCGCGCCGGAGCTGGCCGACAGCAAAAAATTACCGAAAGGCCTGACGCCGCAGACGCTGCGCACCATTTGCCAGTGGATCGACAGCCATCCGGAGATAGAGTTTTCCACCGACGATCTGGCGAATGCGGTCAACATTTCCCGCGTCTCCTGCCGCAAATACCTGATCTGGCTGGCGCAAATTAATATCCTGTTCACCAGCATTCACTACGGCGCTACCGGCCGGCCGGTATATCGCTACCGTTTGCAGCCGGAACAGGTCGGCCTACTCAAACAGTACTGCCAGTAATTCGGTAGCTGTCGTCCAGAAGGGTAAAACGGAAGTGGTGCATCGAGGAGATCACCACTTCTTTTGTTTTTGTGACAAAGATGGCTTCAATATCGGGGCGCGAACGCAGCGCGGCGCAGCCCTTTTCCACGCCCATGCCGTAGATCAGCGTGGTCCAGATATCGCCGTCGAGGGAGTCTGGCGAAATAATCGTCACGCTGTCCAGTTCGTTATCCAGCGGGTAGCCGGTGCGTGGGTCAAGTATGTGGTGATAACGTTTGCCGTTCAGCTCGAAGTAGCGCTCATAGGTGCCTGACGTCACCACCGACCGGTTTTCGACCGTCATGGCGCCAATCAGCGCGTCACCGGCGAACGGTTTTTTCAGGCCGACGCGCCAGCCGCCCTCCGGCGAGCCTAACGTCTGGACGTTGCCGCCAAGGTTGATCAGCCCAAGTTCAACGCCCTCTTTAAGGAGGTGATCCCGCACCCTGTCGGCGATATAGCCTTTAGCAATGGCCCCCAGATCGATCTCCATTCCCTGGCGAGTAAGGAACACGCTGCTGTTGGCTTCATCCAGCACCACGTCCGCAGGATGCGTGATGCCCAGCAAGGCGGCGATCTCGTCCGCGGGCGGTACAGCGTCCCCCTTAAAGCCAATTTTCCAGCATTTCACCAGCGGGCCGATCGCCAGGTTAAAGGCGCTGTCTTTAAGCAGGCTGGCCGCTTTCGCGCAGCGGATCAGCTCGAACACCGGGCGACTGACGGCAACCGGATGCTGACCGGCCGCATGGTTGATGTCCATTACCTGGGAGTGCGCTCGGTTAACGGTAAGCAGATCTTCGTACTGTTTGATCAGGCGAAACACGCGAGAGGCAAGCGCTTCGTCATGGGAAAAGAGTTTCAGGAGGATGGGCGATCCCATCAGAACGGCGGAGTAGCTGTAAACGCGATGGCTATCAGGCATTTCATGAGTCCTCAGATGTAGCCCCGGCAGGCACCGCGCCGCCGGGGAAACAGGAGCCTTACCGTGTTTTCGAACGCATAGCCGCCTGATGTCCTGCAAGCGTACCAAAAATAATGATATCTGCCACCGCGTTACCGCCGATGCGGTTACCGCCATGGATGCCCCCGACAACCTCACCCGCAGCAAACGCTCCCGGCAATACGTTGTGGTTGCTGTCCAGCACGCAGGTTTCTGTGTTAATGGTCACGCCGCCCATGGTGTGGTGAACGCCCGGTGCAATCTGAATGGCGTAGAACGGCCCTTCGTTGATTGGCGCACGCAGCGCGGTGGTGCGACCGAAATCATCGTCGTGCTGTTTCTCCACAAAGCCGTTGTAGCGTTCCAGCGTTGCCAGGAACTGGTGGTGATCCATCCCCAGCGCTTCCGCCAGGGCTTTTGGCGAGCTGGCGCTGGTAACAAACCCTTTTGCGATGTACTCATCCGCGGCTTTGTTTTTGGCGCGAACATGCTCGTCAAAGACGATGTAAGCGTATTTCTCCGGCAGCGCGATGATCTGCGCCGAGACTTTGTCGCGGGTCGACATTTCGTTATAGAAGCGGTTGCCCTGCTGGTTTACCAGAATCGCCCCGCCGCCGCGGATGGATTCGGAAATCAGATACGACGTTTTCTGCTCAACGGTTGGGTGGATCTGAATTTCGCCCATATCCACGGTGCCCGCACCGATACGCTCCAGCAGCGCGATACCGCCTCCGGTCGCCCCTTTGTGGTTGGTGGTAACGAACCCTGCCAGATCCGGACGGTATTTCACCACCATCTGGCTGTTGGCGCTGAAGCCGCCCGTTGCCACAATCACGCTTTTAGTTGCCACGGTGAGGGTTTCGTTCTCTTCGGTGGTCAGACGCACGCCGGTCACTTCGCCATTTTCGAAAATGATGTCGCTCACGGAGGTATCCAGCATCACCTCGATGTTGCGCTTGTTGACGTTACGCACCAGGCCGCTGATCAGATACCCGCCCACTGCGGAACCGTCTTTCGGACGGTGCGTACGGTCGATGCTCATCCCGCCGGTGGTGGTAATGTCGTTCAGCATAATGCCGCGCGTGGCCAGCCATTCGATAGCCTGCGGCGCGTTCTCGACAAAGCGACGCAGCAGTTCAGGGTCGTTCTTGTTGCCACCGCCTTTCAGACTTTCCTGGTAGAACAGCTCTTTGCTGTCCTGAATACCTTTCACGCGCTGGAAGCGGGTCTCCGCCGCGTTCATCCCGGCCGAGGCTTTAATGGTGTTCCCGCCGATGGTGGGCATTTTCTCGACGATCAGCACGCTCGCGCCTTCGTCATGCGCCTGAATCGCCGCTGCCAGACCGGCGCCGCCGCTGCCGACCACCACCACATCCACGCTTTTAGTCTCATTCGGGTCTGCGCCCTCTTCCGCCGCCAGCGCTTTGCTGGATTTCAGCATCGCCTTCGAGACCGCTTTTTTCACCGCCTCGCTCTGGCTGGTCGCGCCCGTAATCGCGTCCACGTGCGGGGTGTTGGCATCCAGAATACGGGTACGGATCTCTTCGAAGCTGGTGACAAACTCGACGTCTTCACTCGGGCCAGAGGCCAGTTCGATATCGGCGATGCGGTCGGTTTCGAGGCTGACGTTAATCACCAGCTCGTTAGCATCGTCCTGCACTTTTTCAATAAAGGTGCCCGGTTTGAATTTAGATTCGCCCATGCTCATGTCGCGGATCATCGCTTCCACCAGCGAGAAGCGCCACAGCGGTTCCGGGATGCTCAGTTCTTCGCGTCGGGTACTGTCCATAAACAGCTCCAGGCTTTCGCCCGCCGCGATGCGATCGGTCCAGTCCGGATAGGCGATGGTGGCGCGGCCAACGGCAATCAGGTCGTAACCGTGATCCAGCGCTTCATTCACATCCGTGGCATTCACCACGCCGCCAACGCCCATTACCGGTACCTGCGCCAGCGTGTCAGAGCGCATGGCGCAGTATTTTTCGATAAGTGGCGTCGGGTCCTGAGTATCGACGATAGAAGGACGCAGGGCGGCGCCAAGGGAGAAGTGGAGATAATCTACCCCGCGCGCGGCCAGTTTTTCCAGCAGATACAGGGTGTCTTCGAAGCGAATGCCCGGGACTTCAAGCTCTTCCGGAGAGAAACGGTAGCCAATGATAAACGCGTCGTCCGCGTACTGGCGCACCATCTTGTGGGTAATGTCCAGCACCGCCAGCGGGAATTTCGCGCGGTTTTCGCGGCTGCCGCCCCACTCGTCGTCGCGCTGGTTAGAGTTCGGGGAGAAGAACTGCTGGATCAGATAGGTATTCGCCCCGTGGATTTCGACGCCGTCGAACCCGGCCTGAATTGCGCGGCGCACGGCTTCGCCGAACTTGCCGATCATGCCTTCCACCTCTTCCGCGGTCAGGGCAACCGGCGTGGCGGCACCGTCACGCGGCGCGGCAACGGCGCTTGGGCCAACCGGCGTGCGACCCCCAATCAGTTTTGGGTCGACCATACGGCCGCCGTGGTAGATTTGCAGCAGGGCTTTGGAGCCTTTGGACTTGATAGCGTCAGCGATTTTTGCCAGCCCGGCGATTTTCTCGTCGTTATCAATACCAATTGCGCCCGGGAACGCCAGGCCGAGATCGTCAACAAAACAGCACTCAACGATGATGGTGCCGATGCTGCCCGCACGGGCGCGGTAGTACTCCACCAGCTCGCTGGTCACGGTGCCATCGTAATAACCGGTACAGGTTGTCATCGGGGCCATTAACAAACGGTTTTTCAGTTCAGTACCATTCGGTAATGTGAAGGGGCTTAAAATACGTTCGTTAGTGCTCATAATAGAAACTCCAAACTTTAAAAATTAAGAATTCGTTATCGGGATGATTTTTTATTTCGTGTTTTTTGCCGATGTCATGATAGTAATATAAAGCTTTTTTTAGTTTCCAAAGTCATTACGTTAGTTAATAAACTATTTAATCCCTTCGATAACATTAATAACACATTGGTGTTAGCGGGAATGTTTCACTCGTTCACAAGAATTTAAAAAAAGTTAAATTATAAAAGGTCAAACCAATACACCAAATCTATAAAAAAACCTTACAAAACAACGATAAACAAAAGCACCAGAATTCAAATGTTATAGTTTTGATACATAAGATGCGTAAAATTAGCGAATAACCACACTACTCAGAGTGGTTATTATAAAAAATATAAAAATAGCCATTCAGTTCCGTTTTTTTGATCGCGATCAATAGTTATGGCATTCAAAAGAGCAATATAAAAACATCATCATTTTTTATTTAGCGCAAACAAAAATGCGTTAAATCGCTATTAGTGAAAACACAAACCCGCACCTTAAATAACTAAAAAAAGCAAAAAGGATATTTCAATCGAATTTGTGTTTTCGCCGGGCGACGAATTTTTGACAACTTAAGACGTGAAACTATGAATACAAAAACTGCTGTAACGCCTCCTGCGGCGAATCTGGCATCAAATGGAACAGCAAAACGACTGCTGATGATGGCTTTGCCCGTCATTGTTGCCGTCCTGCTGTTGTTTGTCCCCGTTCCGGAAGGGCTGCCGCCTTATGCGTGGCACTACTTCGCCATCTTTGTCGGCGTCATCGTCGGCTTAATTTTCGAACCGCTGCCGGGCGCCGTGATCGGTCTTACCGGCGTCGTGGCGATTGCGCTGTGCAGCCAGTGGGTACTCTTTAGCCCGGAACAGCTGGCTGACCCAAAATTCAAGCTGGCGGGCGCCTCCTTTAAATGGGCGGTCAGCGGGTTTGGTAACTCCACCGTCTGGCTGATTTTCGGTGCCTTTATGTTCGCCGCAGGCTACGACAAAACCCGCTTCGGCCGCCGTCTGGCGCTGATTCTGGTGAAGTACCTGGGCCGTCGCAGCCTCACGCTCGGTTACGCCATTACGTTTGCGGATCTGCTGCTGGCCCCGTTCACCCCGTCCAACACCGCGCGCAGCGGCGGAACCATCTACCCGATCATCGCCAACCTGCCGCCGCTGTACGGTTCAAAACCCAATGACCCAAGCGCGCGCAAAATCGGTTCGTATCTGATGTGGGTAGCCATCACCGCGGCCTGTATCACCAGCTCGATGTTCCTTTCCGCTCTGGCACCTAACCTGCTGGCGCTGGCGCTGGTAAAAAGCACGGTTGGAATTGATATCTCCTGGGGGACCTGGTTCCTCGCCTTCCTGCCGCTGGGCATCCTGCTGATCCTGACCATGCCGCTACTGGCTTACTGGTTCTACCCGCCGGAAGTGAAGGTAAACAACGAAGTACCGCTGTGGGCGACCCGTGAACTGGAAAAACTGGGCAAACTGTCGCGCAATGAGATCCTGCTGCTGGTGTTCGTGTGCTGTGCGCTGCTGATGTGGATCTTCGCCGCGGCGTGGATTGAACCGGCCATGGCTGCCCTGCTGATCGTTGGCCTGATGCTGTGGACCGGCGTGCTGGAGTGGAACGATATCACCGGTAACAAAGCCGCGTGGAATACCTTCGTCTGGTTCGCCACCCTGGTGGCGCTGGCGGATGGCCTCTCCTCCACCGGTTTTATCAGCTGGCTGGGTAAAGAAGGCGGCCTGCTGATGAGCGGTATTTCTCCGGGTGTCGCCACCATCGTGCTGCTGCTGGCGTTCTACCTGCTGCACTACCTGTTCGCCAGCACCACCGCGCACACCACGGCGCTGCTGCCTGCGATGCTGACCATCGCCTCCACCATTCCGGGCATGAATATGGAAGTGTTCGTTCTGCTGATGGTGACCTCGCTGGGCGTGATGGGGATCATTACCCCCTACGGTACGGGTCCAAGCCCGATTTACTACGGTAGCGGCTACCTGCCAACCAAAGACTACTGGCGCCTCGGTACCATCTTCGGTGCCATCTTCCTGGCAGCTCTGCTGCTGATTGGTTACCCGTGGATGTCCATGATGTTCTGATTCCTGACCGCCGGACATTTCCTCCGGCGGTTAAATTTTTGTGGAGCAAGCTATGTCAAACAAACCCTTTATCTACCAGAACCCCTTCCCCCTCGCGCATGACGACACCGAATATTATCTGCTGACCAAAGAGCACGTTTCCGTTGCCGAGTTCGACGGTCAGGAAGTGCTGAAAGTCGAGCCAGAGGCGTTGACCCTGCTGGCACAGCAGGCCTTCCACGACGCGGCATTTATGCTGCGCACCTCTCACCAGAAGCAGGTTGCGGCTATTCTGAGCGACCCGGAAGCCAGCGAGAACGATAAGTACGTTGCCCTGCAATTCCTGCGCAACTCCGAAATTGCGGCGAAAGGCGTGCTGCCCACCTGTCAGGATACCGGTACGGCAATCATTATGGGTAAGAAAGGCCAGCGCGTCTGGACCGGCGGCGGTGACGAAGCGGCGCTGAGTCAGGGCGTGTATAACACCTATATTGAAGACAACCTGCGCTACTCGCAGAATGCGGCGCTGGATATGTATAAAGAGGTGAACACCGGCACCAACCTGCCCGCGCAGATCGACCTCTACAGCGTTGATGGTGACGAGTATAAATTCCTGTGCATGGCGAAAGGCGGCGGTTCCGCCAATAAAACTTATCTGTATCAGGAAACCAAAGCGCTGATCACCCCGGCGAAGCTGAAAAATTATCTGGTTGAGAAGATGCGAACTCTGGGTACCGCGGCCTGCCCGCCTTACCATATCGCCTTCGTTATCGGCGGCACCTCAGCGGAAGCCACGCTGAAAACCGTCAAGCTCGCCTCTGCGCGCTACTACGATGGCCTGCCAACCGAAGGCAATGCGCACGGCCAGGCGTTCCGCGACGTCCAGCTTGAGCAGGAACTGCTTCAGGAAGCGCAAAACCTCGGCCTTGGCGCGCAGTTCGGCGGGAAATACTTCGCGCACGATATTCGCGTGATCCGTCTGCCGCGCCACGGCGCCTCCTGCCCGATCGGCATGGGGGTCTCCTGCTCCGCTGACCGCAACATCAAGGCGAAGATTAACCGCGAGGGGATCTGGATTGAGAAGCTGGAGCACAATCCGGGCCAGTACATTCCTGAATCCCTGCGCCAGCAGGGAGAAGGCGACGTGGTAAGCATTGATCTGAACAAGCCGATGCCCGACATTCTGGCGCAGCTTTCCTCGCACCCGGTATCCACCCGCCTGTCGCTGAGCGGCACCATCATCGTGGCGCGCGATATCGCCCACGCGAAGCTGAAAGAGCTGCTCGACAACGGGGAAGAACTGCCGCAGTACGTTAAAGATCACCCGATTTACTACGCAGGCCCGGCGAAAACGCCAGAAGGTTACGCGTCTGGCTCCTTAGGCCCAACCACCGCCGGGCGTATGGACTCCTACGTAGACTTACTGCAATCCCACGGTGCGAGCATGATCATGCTGGCCAAAGGTAACCGCAGCCAGCAGGTCACCGACGCCTGCCATAAGCACGGCGGCTTCTACCTCGGCAGCATCGGCGGCCCGGCGGCGGTGCTGGCGCAAAACAGCATCAAGAGTCTGGAGTGCGTGGCGTATCCTGAACTGGGAATGGAAGCCATCTGGAAAATTGAAGTGGAGAACTTCCCGGCGTTTATCCTGGTAGATGACAAAGGCAACGACTTCTTCCAGCAGATCCAGAATAAACAGTGCAAAGGGTGCTCACAGCGCTGAACGTTTCCATAACGCCGGAAGCAGCGACAGCGTATCGTTGATCAACCCGCGCTTGTCGCTGCCCGGCTTCCAGATAGTGACCATCGTCTGGCTTATCCCCTGGCTGCCCACTTCGGTGGGCAGCCTTTTTACATTTTTCCACTGCGTTGCCTGAAGATGGGTCGGTAAAAACCCCCAGCCGCAGCCCTGTTCCAGCAGGCCGCGCAGCATTTCCAGTTCGTTAGTGAAAAGCGTGTGCCCTGAAATTTGCAGGCGACGGGCAACCGGCTCGTCTGACGCGGGATGCATAATCACCTGTGGCACCAGAGAGAGATCGAGCAGCGACACCGGCGACGCAACCTCCGCAAAAAGCGCCGTTGCGGCGTAAAAATCCATTTCGATCGCCCCCAGCGCCCGCCACTCCATCTCATTGCCCACGCTGCGGTTGCGCGCCTGGCAGATCCCCAGATCGGCCTGACCGTTTGCCAGCATCGCTTCCGCCTCATCGCGCGATGCGCTGGTCAGGCTCAGGCGGATCTTTTTCGTCGCCAGTGTGGCAATCAGCGCCTGTAAAAAAGCTCTGGGGGTGAACGGATCGTAAGCGAGGGCAATGTCCTGCGTCGCGCTGTCCGGTACCGATCTGGCAAACGCCTCA
Source organism: Enterobacter cloacae complex sp. GYL001 (assembly GCF_049237125.1). NCBI lineage: Bacteria > Pseudomonadati > Pseudomonadota > Gammaproteobacteria > Enterobacterales > Enterobacteriaceae > Enterobacter > Enterobacter cloacae complex sp. GYL001. The sequence goes on from NZ_JBMKGW010000003.1 coordinate 363,904, forward strand.
AACGCTTTGACCTGGCGCATCAGCAGGTGCGCCTGCCGCTGAAGCTGCTCCCCCTCCGGCGTCAGGCGCAGGCTGCGCCCCTCCCGCAGGAACAGAGCATAGCCCAGCCCATCCTCAAGGAAATCGATCAGATCCCGCAGGGTAGTACGATCTTTGCCGAGTTTACTGGCCGCCTTCATCAGGCTGCCGTGTTCAGCGACGGCAGTGAACGCCTCAAGCTGGGCAAAGGAATAGATCAGTGATGCCACGCCATTCTCCACGCAATTTTTACGGGGGATTTTCCCCCATAACGCGTTTTTTATTATAGGCCGCAGGTTCTTAAACTGAAGTCCTTCCTGAGCCAAACGAGATAAATATGAAAATCAAAACAAACCGCACGCTGCTCGCGGCGCTGGTTGTCAGCAGCCTGCTCTCGCCCGCCGTTATGGCGGCCTGCAACGGTACCGACCTCACCACCTGTCCGGCGCCTTTCGATGCCAGACTCCCGGACGCGCATACCATGCTCACCTGGAGCCAGGCCGATCGCGTGGTGGGCTTTCGCAATGACTACCGCAACTACGCAGGGGATGTGTTCCGCCACGGCAACGCTACGCCGCTGCTGCCCGCAGAAAAACCGCTCACCGATGCCCGCTATCAGGTGAAGGGTAAGAGTTACACTCTTCAGGATTACCTGAAACGCCAGAACGTCAGCGGCATGCTGGTGCTGAAAAACGGCAAAGTGGCCTATAAATACCTGGGTGAAGGCAATACCGACTCAACGCTCTGGACGTCGCGTTCCGTGGGCAAATCGGTGGTCTCCGCGCTGGTGGGTGCTGCAATTAAAGAAGGGAAAATCCACTCCCTGGACGACCTTGTCACCCAATACGAACCTGACTTAAAAGGCACCGCCTGGGAGGGCGTAACGCTAAAACAGCTCATCACCCACACCTCTGGCGTGGCGTGGAACGAAGATTACACCAACCCGCAATCTGACTTCGCCCGGCTTACCGAATGCGAAGCGAAGCCGGGCACCTACAACTGCGTGCGCACCCTGGTGAAGGGGTTACACCGTGAACACCCGGCGGGCGAAAACTGGTCCTATTCCTCGGGTGGCGCCTGGCTGTTAGGCGATGTGCTTGAGCGCGCCACCGGCATGACGCTCGCGGCGTATCTGGAGAAGACCATCTGGCAGCCGTACGGCATGGCGAGCGACGGCGTGTGGCATGCCTACAGCAAAGGCCAGCACGACGTGGGTGCGCATGGGTTCAACGCCACGCTGGAAGACTGGGGGCGTTTCGGGGAGTTTATCCTGCATAACGGTACGCTGCCGGACGGGAAGCAGATCCTCCCCGAGGGCTGGGTGAAACAGTCCTCAGCCTGGACACAGGCCAAAGGATCGGTGTCCGACGCGCATCCGAAGGGGTTATACGGCTACCAGTGGTGGAACAACGAAGTACCAGCCACCGCCACAAACGTGGAGCCGAAAGTCGAAAATTCGCTGAAGGATTCCCTGTGGGCGCTGGGTATATTTGGTCAGATGATCATGGTTAATCAGAAAGAAAATCTGGTTATCGTCCAGTGGTCCACCTGGCCGCAGGCAGAGCCGTCATTCAGCGCCCAGCCGCTGGAAGCGTCGCTGATGTTTAGCGCGATTGCGAACGCGCTGCGCTGATAATCCCAAGCCAGGCCCCGCCTGGCTTCTCACCTGCGCGATGTCACAAAACCGATATATCAGCAACTTAGCGAAATCGAGTAAATAAAAGATCACCGAAATGTTAAGTTATTGTTGAATATGTAAATACTGGTCAACGCTTTGTCATTAATGCACCACACGCATCAGTCCATGCGCTATTTGCGCTTATTAATTTCCACTTCCTGATCCAGTTTTCAGAAACAGACGAGCATAACGTCACTATAAAACTGGAGATAATCATGGTTTCCTCAACCTCACCTGCAACGCTTCGTGCCAAAGCGGGCGCGATTTTCCGCGTCACGTCGGGCAACTTTCTTGAGCAATTCGACTTCTTTCTGTTCGGCTTTTATGCCACCTACATAGCCCATACTTTTTTCCCGGCAAGCAGTGAATTTGCGTCGCTGATGATGACCTTCGCCGTCTTTGGCGCGGGCTTTCTGATGCGTCCGATCGGGGCCATTGTGCTGGGGGCTTACATTGATAAAGTGGGTCGCCGTAAAGGGCTGATCGTCACCCTGTCAATTATGGCCGCCGGAACCTTCCTGATCGTGCTGATCCCTTCTTACCAGATCATTGGCCTGTGGGCGCCGCTGCTGGTGCTGACCGGCCGCCTGTTGCAGGGTTTTTCGGCAGGCGCCGAGCTGGGCGGGGTTTCGGTTTATCTGGCGGAGATCGCCACGCCGGGCCGCAAGGGTTTCTACACCAGCTGGCAGTCGGGTAGCCAGCAGGTCGCCATTATGATCGCGGCGGCGATGGGCTTCGCCCTGAATGTGGTGCTGGAAGAGAGTGCCATTCGCGAATGGGGGTGGCGTATTCCGTTCCTGTTTGGCTGTCTGATTGTGCCGTTTATCTTTTTCCTGCGCCGCAAGCTCGAAGAGACCGAGGAATTCAGCGCCCGTCGCCACCATCTGGCAATGCGTCAGGTCTTCACAACGCTGCTCGCCAACTGGCCGGTAGTCGTCGCGGGCATGCTGATGGTGGCGATGACCACCACCGCGTTTTACCTGATCACCGTTTACGCGCCGACCTTCGGTAAAAAAGTCCTGATGCTTAGCGCGTCGGACAGTCTTCTGGTCACGCTGCTGGTGGCGGTGTCCAACTTCATCTGGCTTCCGGTGGGCGGCGCGCTGTCGGATCGCTTCGGGCGTAAACCGGTGCTGATCGCCATGACGCTGCTGGCGCTGGCGACCAGCTATCCGGCACTGACGATGCTGGCCGCAGCCCCGAGCTTCTCAATGATGCTGACTGTGCTGCTGTGGCTCTCTTTCCTCTACGGCCTGTATAACGGCGCGATGATCCCGGCCCTGACGGAGATCATGCCAGCAGAGGTGCGCGTGGCGGGCTTCTCACTGGCTTACAGCCTGGCAACGGCGGTCTTTGGCGGTTTCACGCCGGTGATTTCGACTGCCTTAATTGAGTACACCGGCGACAAAGCCTCTCCGGGCTACTGGATGAGCTTTGCCGCCGTTTGCGCCCTGCTGGCAACGCTTTATCTCTATCGTCGTCGCACGTTAATCCTGCAAACTGCCGTTAAGGAGTGATTCCTCATGCTTACATTCAGAACGGTGATTGCCGCCCTGACCTTCGCCACCCTCAGCGCGGGCGCGCTTGCGCAGGATGTGACGGTGATGATTTCTGGCGGCTTCAAAGCGGCGCTGGAGAAGCTGACGCCGCAGTACGAAGCGCAAAGCGGTGACAGGCTCATTGTTATCTCCGGCCCGTCGATGGGCAAAACGCCGCAGGCCATTCCGGCCCGGCTCGCCCGGGGCGAAAAAGCGGACGTGGTGATTATGGTGGGCGATGCGCTGGCGAAACTGGAACAGGATCGCAGGACGGCGGCGGGCTCTCGCGTGGAGCTGGCGGATTCGCCCGTCGGGATGGTCGTCAAAGCGGGCGCGCCGGTGCCGGATATCAGTACGGTGCCTGCCCTGCGGCAAACGCTGCTGAAGGCGCATTCCATGGCTTATTCCGACAGCGCCAGCGGCCGGTATGTAGAGAGCCAGCTGTTCCGTAAGCTGGGCATCGACGGCCAGGTCCACGATAAAGCGCACCGGGTTGAGCGCATCCCGGTGGCGTCTGAAGTGGCAAAAGGGAAATACGATCTCGGCTTTCAGCAGGTGAGCGAGCTTCTGCCGGTCCCGGGGGTGATGTTTGTGGGTAAGTTGCCTGACGACATGCAGTACATTACCCGTTTCGCCGGAGCCGTAACGCAGAAGGCTGACCATCCCGAACAGGGAAAAGCGCTGCTGGCCTTTCTCTCTTCGCCACAGGCTGCCAGCGTCATTACGGCAACGGGCTTAACGCCCGTCAGTGCACCTCGCGATACTGCTCGGTAATCAGCGTTTCGAGTTCGGCAGCAATATAGGACTGGATCCGCCCGCGGCGGCGGATCAGCCCCACGGTTCGCCTGACCTCAGGCTCGGTTAAAGGTACCGACGTCAGCAGCGAATGCTCTGCGCGGGGCATTGACATGGCGGGAACGGCCGCAATGCCGATCCCGGCTTCAACCATCCCCAGCATGGTCGTCACGTGCCGCGTTTCGCAGATGCTGGGGCGCTCAGGCCGAATATGCCCGACCCGCTGGTCGAGAAGATTGCGGTTGCCGGAGGTCTTATCCAGACCGATATAATCCTGCTGATAAAAAGCCTGCCACGTCAGGCTTTTTCTTTTTGCAAGCGGGCTGTCGCGCCGGCAGGCAGCCACGTAGACATCCTCCACCAGCGGGACAAACTCGATGTCGGGCTGCAAACTCCGGGCAAAGCAGATACCAAAATCCGCCTGTCCGCGGGTGACGGCCTCGATAACATTTCCGGCGCTGCTGTCGATCAGTTTTATGCGCACGCGGGGGTAACGGGACTGAAAGCGGCGGATAACATCCGGCATAAAGTAACAGGCGGCGGACGGCACCGTCGCCACGGTGATTAGCCCCGTACGCTCCTCGCTGGCCTTATCGATATCCGAAAGCATGGACTCCACATCAGCAAGCAGCTGTCCGCATCGGTCGGCAAAGGTCTGTCCATACAGGGTCAGCGTGACGCGCCGGGTGGTTCTGTCGAACAGTTTTGTCCCCAGTGCCGCCTCCAGCTTTTCAATTCTGCGACTCAACGCCGACTGGGAAAGGCAGATAGACTCCGCCGCAAGACGGAAATTGCCATATTCCAGTAAAGCGCGGAAGGCATAGAGATCGTTGAGGTCAAAATTGACGGGCATACTGACGGGATCCTTAAGCACGGTAGGGTAAGAAGAGATTTATCATAGTCACGCACGACATACTTCACAAAATGAAGGGGATACCCCTAAAGCGCTATCAACCTGACGGCACATAGTGATAGTTTATGCGGGCTGGATTCCTCTTAAACAGGCTGCCAGTCTGCATGCAGCCGAAGAGGAGTGTCATACTGCTTAACAGAGTATGTTGGCATGCTAACAGCCCCTGACCTTTCCATTTTGTTCACGTGCGAGTAACGAGCAAAGCGATGATTAAGTGGCCCTGGAAAACGAACGACGCTGGTCGAAATATGGCGCTGCCCTGGGATGAGGCTCTGGCGATCCCCGTGCTGGCGAATCTCTTGCCTGAAGAGCAATCAAAGCTGATTCAGCTGGCCGAGCGTTTTTTACAGCAAAAACGGCTGGTACCGCTACAGGGCTTCGAACTGGATCCGCTTAAAAATTCCCGCATCGCCCTGCTCTTCTGCTTGCCGGTGCTGGAGCTGGGTATCGAATGGCTGGATGGCTTCCACGAAGTGCTGATCTACCCGGCGCCGTTTATCGTCGATGATGAGTGGGAGGATGACATCGGGCTGGTGCACAACCAGCGTATGGTGCAGTCCGGGCAAAGCTGGCAGCAAGGGCCAATCATCCTCAACTGGCTGGATATTCAGGACTCGTTCGATGCCTCGGGCTTCAACCTGATCATTCACGAAGTGGCGCATAAGCTGGATACCCGCAACGGCGATCGCGCCAGCGGCGTGCCGCTGATCCCGCTGCGTGAAGTCGCGGGATGGGAGCACGACCTGCACGCGGCGATGGAAAACATTCAGGATGAGATAGACCTGGTGGGTGAAAGCGCGGCCAGCATTGATGCCTATGCCGCGACCGATCCCGCCGAGTGTTTTGCGGTACTGTCCGAGTATTTCTTTAGCGCACCTGAGCTTTTCGCTCCGCGCTTCCCGGCGCTATGGCAGCGTTTTTGCCAGTTTTATCAGCAGGATCCGCTTCAGCGTCTGCGGCATAGTGAGGACGCAGCCAGCACATCCTCTCATCCGTTCCACTAATGTTCAGCAGAGGTACGATCGGTCGATCGTACCCACACGCTCACCGCGAGAAACAGCAGCGCCATTCCCCATGCGGCAGTAATCAAAAACTGCTCACCGTAAAAGCGCGTCACCACGGGTACCAGCAGCGCGCTGGCACCGTACCCCAGCGTATGGCTGGTGGCGATCACCCCTGCGCCTTTGCCCGTCGTCAGCCGATCGTTGAGCAAAAGCTGGTATCCCGGCGTTGCCATGGCGGCCCCCAGCGAAGTGATGACAATTCCCACGTAGAACAGGGCTAAACTGGCGAGACACATCAGCCCAAGACCCGCCACCATCAAGACCGCGGCAATTAAGAGTAAAAATCTCGGGGTAAAATGCTGCGGGCGTACCACCAGAAACTGCGCCGCCAGGGTCGCCAGCGCGGCCAGGCTCAGCAGCAGCGCGACATGATGGCTGATTTGCACGGCATCGCCATTAAATAACGGGTGAAGATGCGGCGATAAACCAAGCTGCATCAGGCTGACCAGCGCCGCCAGCAGCAGTGCCAGCACCAGGAAAGGCAGCATGGAGGCCTGTAACCGCGTCGACTGGTGCGCCACCGGCGGCAGCGGGGGATCGGCGGCTTCGCGCAGCACCAGCAGCAGCGCGATAAACGGTGCCAGTGCCATCAGCCAGAGCGGTGCGACCGGGCTGACGCTGAGCATCAGCGCGGCCAGAGGCGGTCCCAGCAGACGCCCGCAGCTAAGGCCAGAGCTTATCGTCGCCAGCGCCGCCATCCTTTTATCCAGCCCCGCGCGTTGAATGGCCCACGTCTGGGCCGCAGGCACCAGCCCTGATACCGTCAGGCCGTACAGCATGCGCGACAGCACCAGGCCTGCCATTCCCCAGAGAGCATTCAGCACGCCGTTCGCCATCGCCCAGACCACCAGCGCCATCACGACAAAGCTCGCCAGATAGCCGCCCAGCGAGGCCAGCATAACGATCTTACAGCCGTGCCGCTCGCTCTGGCGTCCCCACCAGGGCGATGCGGGTAAAAAGAGCATCGAGCCGAACATCAGCAGCCCGGCCCAGACGGAGAGCGACAGTCCGGTCAGGGAGACCAGCTGCGGCAGCATAACCAGCAAACCGTTTTGCCCAATACCTAATAAACCGGCGCCCAGTGCCAGGGGCCAGTTAGCTTTAGGGGTCACAACGTCAGTGAGATTCTCAGTACGGGTGCGCATAAAATTGTGAAGATAATGTCAATAAATGTGTGGAAATTATGAAGTTTATGAAAACAAATATTGCAAAAATAGTTGCCACTGTAAACAGAATGAATATCATAACGAGAATTATTATCAGTCATGGAATGAGGTACAACTATGCGTACTCTGCCCCGCTCCGCCGGTACAGATGTTGCGGCCCAGTGTTTTTTGAACGCGCTGCTGCGCGAAACGAAGGACTGGCACTATCTTCCCGCAACCCGTGCGGATGAGTTATCACAAATTCATATCCCGCTCTCCCCAACCCAGGCCATTCGGGTTCCGGTACGCTATTTCTCCCCCACGCAGCATCACCAGTATCGTTTTCCGGCAACGCTGATTCAGGCCGACAGCGACGGCGGTGACACGGTCGCATTCCATCAACTGATTGATTTTATTCTTGAAAAAGAGACGCTAAAAGGCGAACTGGATGCCGATACGCTGGCTCGCTTTAAGCAGCGCGTCCTGGAAAGCCATACGCACACCTGGCAGGCCATTGATTTACGCCACAACTGGGCAAACCTGCGCGATAAGCCGCTGACGTTTGCCGAAGCGGAACAGGCGCTGCTGGTCGGCCATGCTTTTCATCCTGCCCCAAAGTCGCACGAGCCGTTTAACGAGGCCGAGGCGCGTCGCTATCTGCCGGATTTCGCCTCCCGCTTCCCGCTGCGCTGGTTTGCGGTTGAGCATGAGCTGATTACCGGCGACAGCCTGAATGTCTCCCTGCGGGAACGTCTGCTGCGCTTTGCAGCGCAGAGCGCGCCGGCCCTTCTCGGTCACTTCACCGACACCTGCTGGATGCTGCCGATGCACCCGTGGCAGGCCGACTATCTGCTGGAGCAGGACTGGTGCCAGCGTCTGGTAGAAAAAGGCGCCCTGCGCGATCTGGGCGAAGCCGGTGCGCAATGGCTGCCCACCAGCTCTTCCCGCTCGCTGTACAGTGAAACCAACAGCGACATGATTAAGTTTTCCCTGAGCGTGCGGCTGACCAACTCCGTGCGCACGCTGTCGGTGAAAGAGGTTAAGCGCGGCATGCGCCTGGCACGCCTGGCGAAAACGGCACGCTGGCAGGAACTTCAGGCGCGCTACCCGACCATGCGCGTGATGCAGGAGGACGGCTGGGCGGGGCTGTGCGATGAGCACGGCGTCGTCCAGGAAGAGAGCCTGATGGCCCTGCGCGTCAACCTGCTGTTCGATACCCCTGAAACGCAAACCAACGTGCTGGTGAGCCTGACCCAGGCCGCGCCGGACGGCGGCGACAGCCTGCTCGCCGCGGCGGTGCGTCGTCTGAGCCAGCGTCTGGATCTCCCTCTCGCCCAGGCCGCGCGCTGCTGGCTGGACGCTTACTGCGACCGGGTATTGCTTCCGCTGTTCAGCGCCGAGGCGGACTACGGTCTGGTCCTGCTGGCGCACCAACAAAATATCCTCGTTGAGATGCAGCAGGATTTCCCCGTTGGGCTGATCTACCGCGACTGCCAGGGCAGCGCCTGGACCGAAGGGGCCGACGCGTGGCTGAAAGAGGCAGGTGAAACCGAAGTGGAAAACCGCTTCGGTGAGAGCCAGCTGCTGCGCTACTTCCCTTATTACCTGCTGCTGAACTCTACCCTTGCCGTCACCGCCGCGCTCGCCGCCGCCGGCTTCGACAGCGAAGAGAACCTGATGTCCCGCGTGCGTGACGCGCTGGCCGAACTGCGCACCACGGCGAAGCAGACCCGCTGCCTCGATTACGTGCTCGACAGCCCGACCTGGAACTGCAAAGGCAACTTCTTCTGCTACCTGCACGATCGCAACGAAAACACCATCGTCGATCCGGCGGTGATCTATTTCGACTTTAGCAACCCGTTTTATAAGGAGAAGGCGTGATGGCAAACGCGAATATCGTCCATTCCGGCTACGGCTTTCGCTGCACGGTCACGGAACAAAACCTGCCGCTGACGCTGGGTCTCGACGGCAGCGCGGTGCTGGAGCGGCTGACCGGGCTCCCGGACGGCTGGCTGGTGGACGCCCTCGACCAGCTGTTTGTTGCCGCGCCCGCCCTGACCGGCATTACCCTGCCGTGGGCAGCCTGGCAGGATGAACCTCAGGCGCAGGCGCTGTTTAGCCTCGTTCACGGAGATTATCTGGCGCGTGAAATTTTCTGGCAGCTGCCGCTGTGGCTGAAAGGCGAACGTCCGCAGGCGAGCGGCGAAATGCAGTTTGATGAAAGCCGTCAGCTGTACTTCCCGCTGCGCCCTCACCGCCCGCAGGGCGAGGTGTACCGCCGTTACGATCCGCAGATTAAGCGCACCCTGAGCTTCCGCGTGGCGGACGTGGCGCTGGACGGCGAGCGTTTTACCCGCTGGATGAACAACCCGCGCGTCAATGCCTTCTGGGAGATGGCCGGTCCGCAGGCCGAGCAGGAGAACTACCTGCGTCGCCAGCTCGACTCGACCTATTGCTATCCGGTGATCGGCTGCTTTGACGATCAGCCGTTCGGCTATTTTGAACTCTACTGGGCGGCAGAAGACCGCATTGGCCGCCACTATCGCTGGCAGCCGTTTGACCGTGGGCTGCACATGCTGGTGGGCGAAGAGAACTGGCGCGGGGCGCAGTATATCCGCAGCTGGCTGCGCGGCCTTAGCCACTATCTGTATCTCGATGAACCGCGCACGGCGCGCATTGTGGCGGAACCGCGCTTCGACAACCAGCGTCTGTTCCGCCATCTGGCGTCCGCCGGTTTCGACACGGTGAAAGAGTTCGACTTCCCGCACAAACGCTCCCGTCTGATCATGAGCGAGCGTCATCACTTCTTCCACGAGGTGGAACTGTGAACGCACTCTGGCAGAAAGTGAACCGCGAGATGGTGGCGAAGATCCTCGCCGAACTGGAATATGAACGCACCCTGCGCGCCGAGCCGGTTTCGGCGGACAACTGGCGCATCAGTATGGGCAACGCGTGCTGGCAGTTTCGCGCCACGCGTGGGATATGGGGCTGGCTGCATATTGACCCTGATACCCTGACCACCACCAGCGGCGCGGCGGTCGAAGCGGAAAACGCGCTGCTGCAACTGGCCACCGTGCTGGAGATGAGCGACGCGCAAACGGCGGAGCACATGGAAGATCTCTACGCCACGCTGCGGGGTGACATGCAGCTGTTGCAGGCGCGTGAAACGCTGGATGCCGATGCGCTGATCCACCTCGACCCGGACGAACTACAGTGCCTGATGCGCGGTCACCCGAAGTTTATTTTCAACAAGGGACGCCGCGGCTGGGGGCTGGATGCCCTGCGCCGGTACGCGCCGGAATATCGCGGGCGTTTTCGCCTGCACTGGGTCGCCGTGCAGCGCGAGCGTCTGGTCTGGAGCAGCGACGCCGATTGCGATATTAACGCCCTGCTCGCCAGCGCCATGGACGATGCCGAGCGCGAACGGTTCAACGCCCGCTGGCAGGAGCTGGATCTGGACGACAGCTGGCTGCCGGTGCCGCTGCACCCGTGGCAGTGGCAGCAAAAAATTGCCATTCATTTCCTGGCGCAGCTCGCGCGCGGTGAGATGGTAGAGCTGGGTGAGTTCGGCGATGAGTATCTGGCGCAGCAGTCCCTGCGCACGCTGACCAACGCCAGCCGTCGCGCGCCGTATGACATCAAGCTGCCGCTGACCATCTACAACACCTCCTGCTATCGCGGTATTCCGGGCAAGTATATCGCCGCCGGTCCGCTGGCCTCGCGCTGGCTACAGCAGCAGTTCGCCAGTGATGCCACGCTGATTCGCTCCGGGGCGCAGGTGCTTGGCGAACCCGCAGCCGGATATCTGTCGCATTCGGGTTATGCCGCATTGCCTGAGGCGCCGTACCGCTATCAGGAGATGCTGGGGGTGATCTGGCGCGAGAACCCATCCTGCTATTTACAGGATGGCGAACAGGCGGTGCTGATGGCGGCGCTGATGGAAACCGATAACCAGGGGCGCCCGCTGATTCACGCGTGGATCAAACGCTCGGGGTTAACCGCTGACGCATGGCTGGAAAAGCTGTTTGAGGCGACGGTGATCCCCTTCTACCACCTGCTCTGTCGCTACGGGGTGGCGCTCATCGCCCACGGCCAGAACGTCACGCTGGTGATGAAAGATTACGTTCCGCAGCGCATTTTGCTGAAGGATTTCCAGGGCGACATGCGCCTGGTGGATGAAGATTTCCCGCAGATGCAGAGCCTGCCGGAGCAGGTAAAAGCGGTGACGGCGCGCCTCAGCGCGGATTACATCATCCACGACCTGCAAACCGGCAACTTTGTCACGGTGCTGCGCTTTATATCCCGCCTCACCCTGCAATGCGGCGTGAGCGAACCCCGCTTCTATCAGATCCTGGCGCTGGTGTTACGTCGCTATATGGCCGCCCATCCGGATCTTGCAGCGCGCTTCGCCAAATTCGACCTGTTTAAGCCGCAGATTATTCGCGTGATCCTCAACCCGGTCAAACTGACCTTCTCTGAACACGACGGCGGCAGCCGCATGCTGCCGAACTACGTCTGCGATCTTGATAACCCTCTTTTTCTGGTCTCCCGGGAGTCAGCGCAATGAAAACCTATGATTTCATCGGCATTGGTATCGGTCCGTTCAACCTCAGTATTGCCGCGCTGGCAGAGGGGCTGGACGGTTTTAGCTCGCTGTTTCTTGAACGCAAGCCGCACTTCTCCTGGCACCCGGGGATGATGGTGCCGGACTGCCATATGCAGACCAGCTTTCTGAAGGATCTGGTCAGCGCCGTGGAGCCAACCAACCGCCACAGCTTCCTGAACTACCTGGTACAGCGCAAAAAGTTCTACCGCTTCCTGACCACCGAGCAGCGCACGGTTTCCCGCGAAGAGTTTGCGGACTACCTGTGCTGGGCGGCGGACAACCTCACCAACCTCGCCTTCAGCCAGCAGGTGCAGCAGGTAAGCTTTGATGAAAAAAGCGGCCTGTTTGAGGTGGTGACCCAGCGCGATCGCTTCCTAGCGCGCCATGTCTGCGTGGGGATTGGGAAGCAGATCAATCTCCCAGACTGCGTCACCGTGCAGGACGATACCTGCTTCCACGCCAGCGAAATGATGCTGCGCACGCCGGATTTAGCGGGCAAGCGCGTCACCGTCGTTGGCGGCGGCCAGAGCGGTGCGGATCTGTTTTTAAATATCTTCCGTGGGGAATGGGGCCAGCCGCTGAGCCTCAACTGGGTGTCGCGCCGCAACAACTACAACGCGCTGGATGAAGCCGCGTTTGCTAATGAGTATTTCACGCCGGAGTATGTGGACAGCTTCTCGACCCTTGGTGACGACGCCCGACGTCAGATGTTGCAGGAGCAGAAGATGACCTCCGACGGGATCACCACGGAGTCGCTGCTGGCCATCTATCGCGCCATGTATCACCGCTTCGAAGTGCTGCGCGAAAAACCCTGGGCGCACCTGATGCCGTCCCGCTCGGTGACGTCGCTGACGCGCCAGGAAACCGGACATCGCCTCAGCATCCAGCATCACCTGGACGGCGGGCGCGAACAGCTGGAGAGCGACGTGGTGATTTTCGCCACCGGCTACCGCGCCGTGCAGCCCGCGTTTCTCGCCCCGCTCTCTTCCCGACTGCGTCTGGATGAGAATGAAGCCTTCTGCATCAACAACGATTTCACCCTTGAATGGGACGGCCCGCAGAGCAACCGCCTGTTTGCCGTCAATGCCGGGATGCACCGTCTCGGTATTGCCGAACCCCAGCTCAGCCTGATGGCCTGGCGCGCGGCGCGAATTTTGAATCGCGCTCACGATGACGAGCCGTTTGAGCTGGCAACCACCCCCGGCGTGATCCACTGGCGGAGCACCACCAGCCCGGAGAGCAGCCAGGTTTTTAAATCATTAATGAAGACCACCGAGTACTGACACACACATTCAGGATCAACATAACAATGAAACGTTCTCATCTTTGGGTTTTAAATCCGTGCTTGCTTGCCATGCTTTCTACTTCTGCGTGGGCGGAAGAACAAAAGGAAGAAGATATTGTGGTCTCCGCCAGCCGGGCACATCGCAGCGTGGCAGAGATGGCGCAAACCACCTGGGTTATTGAGCGGGCGGAAATTGAGCAGCAGGTTCAGGGCGGGAAAGAGATTAAAGACGTGCTGGCCCAGCTGATCCCCGGCATGGACGTCAGCAGCCAGGGACGTACCAACTACGGCATGAACCTGCGCGGTCGCTCCATGATGGTGATGGTGGACGGCGTACGTCTGAACTCTTCCCGCAGCGACAGCCGCCAGCTCGACTCTATCGATCCGTTCAACATTGACCGTATCGAAGTCATTTCCGGCGCCACCTCGCTGTACGGCGGCGGCAGTACCGGCGGGCTGGTGAACATCGTCACCAAAAAAGGCCAGCCGGAGACCGAAGTGGAGTTCCAGACCGGGGCAAAAAGCGGGTTTAACAGCCATAACGACCATGATGAGAACGTCTCCGCAGCCGTGAGCGGCGGCAATGACAACGCCTCTGGCCGTCTGTCGGTCTCCTATCAGCGCTACGGCGGCTGGTATGACGGCAACGGCGACGAGGTGATTATCGATAACACCCAGACCGGCTTGCAGTATTCCGACCGTATCGACGTGATGGGGACAGGCACCATCAACATCGACGATCATCAGCAGCTCCAGTTAACCACGCAGTACTACAAGAGCGAATCCGACGGCAAGCACGGCCTGTTCCTTGGGGATAATTTCGCTGCGGTCACGGGCGATGCCAAAGCCTATAATAAAGATAACCTGAACTCTGACCGTATCCCGGGCACAGAGCGTCACCTGATCAACCTGCAATACTCGAACACCGATTTCTGGGGTCAGGATCTGGTTGCGCAGATTTACTACCGTGACGAGAGCTTGACCTACTACCCGTTCCCGACGCTGAGCAAAGGCGCGGTGACCAGCATTGGCGCGTCCCAGCAGAAAACCGATTTTTACGGCGGCAAGCTGACGCTGAACAGCAAGCCGATGGACGACCTGACCCTCACCTGGGGTGTGGACGCCGATCATGAAACGTTCGATGCCAACCAGCAGTTCTTTGACTTGAGCAAAGCGGCGGCGAGCGGTGGCATGGAGCTGGACAATGCCTACAACGTGGGCCGTTATCCGGGTTACAGCATTACCAACCTCGCGCCGTTCCTGCAAGCTAGCTATGACATTGACGCCATCACCCTGAGCGGCGGCGTGCGTTACCAGTACACCGAAAACAAGGTGGACGATTTTGTCGGCTACGCCCAGCAGCAGGCAATCGCCACGGGCAAAGCGACCTCCGCTGACGCGGTGCCGGGCGGGAAAACCGACTACAACAACTTCCTGTTTAACGCCGGGATCCTTGGACGTCTGACCGAACAGCAGCAGCTGTGGTTTAACTTCTCCCAGGGCTTCGAGATCCCGGACCTGGCGAAGTACTACGGCTCCGGCACCTATCAGCTGGTCGATGGTCACTATCGCCTGCAAAACAGCGTCAACGTGAACGACTCAACGCTGGACGGTATTAAGGTCAATGCTTACGAGCTGGGCTGGCGCTTCACCGGCGATAACCTGCGTACCCAGGTGGCGGCCTACTACTCGCTCTCGGATAAAACCATCACCATCAACAAGAGCGACATGACCATCAACCTGGAGGACGACAAACGTCGTATCTACGGGGTTGAAGGCCAGGTGGACTATTTCTTCACCGACAGCGACTGGAGCACCGGGGCGAACTTTAACGCCATCAAGTCCGAAACGCGTGAAAACGGGAAATGGGAGAAGCTGACGGTCGACAGCGCCAGCCCGTCTAAAGCCAGCGCATGGGTTAACTGGGCGCCGGGCGACTGGGCCCTGCGCGTGCAGAGCACACAAACCTTCGACGTGTCTGACGCCGACGGTAAGAAGATTGATGGCTATAACACCGTTGATTTCCTGGGCAGCTACGCCCTGCCGGTGGGTAAAGTCAGCTTCAGCGTGGAAAACCTGCTGGACAAAGACTACACCACCGCCTGGGGCCAGCGCGCACCGGGGCTGTATAGCCCAACCTACGGCGCACCGGGTCTTTATACTTATAAAGGCCGTGGACGTACCTTTGGCCTGAACTACTCCGTACTGTTCTGATCCTGCGCGCCGCCTGCCTGCGGGCGGCGCGATTTGCTGTGCAATTTGAAAGCAAATTTGCTATTAAATCATCGGTTTGCTGAAATTGTCGGCAAACGAACAAAAACGGTGTTTTCCCCTTTGACAAGGCGCACGCAGGTCGATAATATTCGCCTCGTTCACACGATTCCTCTGTAGTTCAGTCGGTAGAACGGCGGACTGTTAATCCGTATGTCACTGGTTCGAGTCCAGTCAGAGGAGCCATATTTGAAAAGCCTGCTTTTAGAGCAGGCTTTTTGCTTTTGTGGGTTACAACACAAACTCGTAATGAGAACCATCGGGTAGTTCTACATCCAGCCGTAGCTTCCCTCCGGCGGCCTCAACGTAGCGTTTCAAAGAAGAAAGCTTAATATCGCGTCCTGCCTTTTCCATGACGGCGACAGTAGGTTGTTTAATACCCAACGCCCTGGCCATATCTACCTGCGTTTTTTGCACTTTTTCACGTAACTCGGCCAGATGGATATTGAGCAAAATATCCGTTGCCATTGCCTGTGCGCTGGCAACAACCTCAGGTTTTTCATCTGCAATAAGCTGCTCCAGGGTTCTGCCCATCGCGTTAATTCCTCTCTTTTAATGTGTTCAGCCAGCGAGTGTATTCCCGATCCGCAACGAGGAGCATCTCATCGTAAAATCGCCTTTCATTACCGACCTTATTGCCCGCACACAGTACAATACCCGTACGGTTCGGATCGAAAGCGAAAAATGCCCTCAGCGGATCACCCTTACTCTGGATACGCAACTCTTTCATGTTGCTGTGGCGGGAGCCTTTCAGCGTATCGGCATACGGTCTGGACAGACCCGGTCCCCTCTCCCGCAAAACAAGTAGCGCGGCCAGTACGCTGGCTCTCTCGCTATCGTTTAATGAGGTGAACCAGTCGTCAAACCTGTCCGTAGTTTTAATCGCCCACACGGGACCTCCTTGTACAACATAGATCAAAAACTATATAGATGCAAAACTATAGTGCCGATTATGCAGACAGATTGGCTGGTATGCAGGTTAAGGATGCAAAATATGGAAGCCGTCTTCAGAAATAAAGGAGAAACAGGGTGAAGGGGGAATACAAGCCCGGAAAGCGCAGCGCACCCGGGCAAACGCGTAGTTAAATCTGATAATCAATCGCCACCTCTTCCGGCTCCATCACCTGGCGTTTGATCTCATCTACAGAGAGCCCCGCATTGCACAGCTCGATAAAACGCCACACATAGTTACGCTGAAGCTGCCCGCGCTTCAGCCCGAGCCAGACGGTGTTCGCATCGAACAGATGACGTGTATCCAGACGCACCAGATTACCAGCCTCATATTCTCCGCCAGACTGCTCGGCCACCAGGCCAATCCCCAGCCCTAACTCGACGTAGGTTTTGATCACGTCGGAATCCTGCGCGCTCAGCACCACGTCCGGCGTGAGCCCTTTACGCTTGAACGCTTCATCTATGCGCGAACGCCCGGTAATGCCCTGCCGGTAGGTGATAAGCGGCCATTTGACGATCTCTTCCAGCGTCAACGGTGAAACCTGGTTCAGCGGGTGTTCGGCGGGTAATAGCAGGCTGTGGTGCCAGCGGAACCACGGGAACGCCACCAGCAGCGGGTCATTGCTCAGCCGTTCACTGGCGATACCGATATCGGCCCCACCGTTATGCAGCAGCACTTCAATTTCCTGCGGCGTGCCCTGGATCAATTCGAGACGTACGTCCGGGAAGATCTCACGAAATGCTTTGATAACCGTCGGAAGGCTGTAACGCGCCTGTGTATGGGTGGTGGCGATAGTCAGCACACCGGAAGCGTCGTTGGTAAAGAGATCCGCCAGCCGACGAACGTTGCTGGCCTCGTTGAGAATGCGCTCAGCGATGGTCAGCAATGCCTTGCCTGGCTCGGTCATACCCAGCAGGCGCTTGCCGCGACGGATAAAAATCTCAATGCCTAACTCCTCCTCCAGCTCGCGGATATGTCGGCTGACGCCCGACTGAGAGGTGTAAAGCATATTGGCGACTTCGGTCAGGTTGTAATCCCGCCTGGCCGCCTCACGAATAATTTTAAGTTGCTGGAAATTCACAATTCACTCCGGCGCATCTGACATAAGGCTATTGTTAGAGTCAGGCGGGCTGGAGAACAAATAATAAAAACCAGCATCTTATGCTTATTTGGAATATCAGCTGACGAGTTGCAGCTCGCGATTTTCCAGCGACGGCTTACTGACCAGAGACATCAGGATCTCTTTCACCGCCTGCGCCTGCGGCGACAGGGAGCCGCGCGCGGACATATTCAACGACAGCGGTAAGCTCATGGATGGCGTGGTGATGCGGGCCATCCAGCCGTTCGCCGCGCTGCACAGTGAACGTGCGGCAGACTCGGGCAGAACCGTTACACCCATGCCGCTGGCAATGGCGGCAGTTAGCGTGGAGATGGAATCAATCTCGCCGATGATCTTCGCCGTCAGACGGCGCAGCGAGAACGCTTCGTCAACGCGCACGCGCACGGCACTGTAGTCGCGCGGCAGGAACAGGTTCATCTCTGCCACAGCGGTTAAATCAATGCTCTGACCGGGACAATCACGGGTACCGACCAGGTAAAGATCTTCCTTCAGCAGCGGCTGGCTGGTGATCCCGGCAACCGGGGAGCGATCGTACAGCACCGCCATATCCAGCTGACCGTTGAGCAGTTTGTCATTGAGCACGGAACCACTGTTCTCATGCAGATAAACCAGCACTTCCGGTAGCTCCGCGCGCACCGCCTGAAGCAGTGGCATGGTGACAGACGATGCGGCCGTTCCCGGCGCCAGGCCAATGGAGACATGGCCGCTCAGGGTCTGACCCACATTGTGCACGGCAAGCTGCGCCTGTTCACACTGACGCAGGATCGTGCGGGCATGGGTATATAAAATTTTTCCCGCTTCGGTAGGCGTTACGCCGCGCTTGGTGCGGATCAACAGTTGCTGGTCCATTTCGCCTTCCAGAGTCGCGACCTGCTGGCTCAGCGCAGGCTGCGCGATATGCAGCACTTCAGCCGCCTGGGTCAGGCTGCCGATATCGACGATTTTTACGAAGTATTTCAGTCGTCTTAAGTTCATGTTGCCCCCTGTTCGAAAATAGCGTGCCGGTAACGGCTGTGTTGTTAAACAGGTTTTGCAATATGGATGCCAGTTTTTTGCAGCGGGTGTATGTCGCTGCTAAGCGGCTGAAAATAAGGAAAGCCAATCACTGGTGCCTGTTTTGAGTCGAGGACAACGGTTTCCGATCTGCCCCATTCGGGGTATATCTGCACAATAATGGTGCATTCCGTTGGCAAAAACGTCACTTTGCTGGTTTTGTCAGCAAACAGTTCAAAGTCGGCGATCCATCCTTTGACAAGGCGTACGCAGGTCGATAATATGCGCCCCGTTCACACGATTCCTCTGTAGTTCAGTCGGTAGAACGGCGGACTGTTAATCCGTATGTCACTGGTTCGAGTCCAGTCAGAGGAGCCAAATTTGAAAAGCCTGCTTTTAAAGCAGGCTTTTTGCTTTTCTGCGTTCGGTCAGTTTGTCGGGTGGCGCTGCGCTTACCCGACCTACATTCTGCGTTCGGTAAAATTGTCGGGTGGCGGCTTCGCCTTACCCGACCTACGGTCCTGTAGGCCCGGTAAGCGCAGCGCCACCGGGCATAGCAAGCTTCACCGGCATCCCCGACCGCCGTTCCAGCTCAGCGCCCGCCCCTTCACTAATTAGCTGCGTCCTTTGTGCGGCTGAAATGGGCAGCGGCACCTTATTTGTCGATTCAAATTCCGCGCGATTGCGTGACAGCGGCTCGTGAACCTCTACCCAACGGCTACCGTCCGGCTCGGTGGTCACCTTTAAGGGCTGATCGATAAGCTGTACCCGCGTCCCCACCGAAACGTTATCGAACAGGTATTTGATATCGTTATTACGCAGGCGAATGCAGCCCTGGCTGACGCGCAGACCAATGCCGAAATTTGAGTTGGTACCGTGGATCGCGTACAGCCTGCCGATATAGAGGGCATACAGCCCCATCGGGTTATCCGGCCCGGCGGGAACGAACGCGGGCAACGTTTTCCCCTCTTTCGCGTAAGCGCGTCGCGTATTTGCCGTGGGTGACCAGGTTGGGCCTTCCTGTTTGCGCTCAACGGCGGTTACCCAGTTACGCGGCGTTTCGCGCCCGGCCTGACCGATGCCAATAGGCAGCACCTCAACCGTGTTGCTGCCGGGTGGATAATAGTAAAGTCGCATTTCCGCGACGTTCACCACAATTCCCTCGCGCACCGTTGGCGGCAGAATAAGCTGCTGCGGCACCACCAGCTGTGTTCCGGCTCGCGGTAAAAACGGATCCACGCCAGGATTGGCTTCCAGCATATTGCTCAACCCCTGTCCGTGCTGCGCTGCAAACGCTTCGAGCGGCAGGGTATTGCCCTCAGGCACGGTGATGGTGATCGGCGCCCCCACCAGACGGCTGCCCTCGGGAGGGAGGGGATAGGTTACAGCAGATGCAGCGGGAACCAGAATACCAAGCGTAAAAACGAACGAGGCAAATCGAATCATAGTGTTCTGTACTCAGTCAAAGAGAAAGCCTGCCAGTGGGCAGGCTTAGCCTACTCATTCAGTCATCTTTTCGTCGTGCGCCATCTCCGGGTAAGGACTTTTTCTGCTTCAACAATCATGAACATCGCAAACCCAATCAGGAAGGTAATGATCCAGTAGCGGAACGGTAGCGCTTCGGTACCGAACAGCATTTGCATGAACGGCGCATAGATGATCAGAAGCTGAAGGGCCAGAAGTACGCCGCTCACGATCCATATCCCCTTGTTAGCCAGCAGACCTTTACTCAGGGAGAAGCCGTCGGTGACGCGGCAGTTGAGCATGTAAAACCACTGGGCGGTGACCAGCGTTTGCAGCAACACGGTGCGGATAAACTCCGGTGAGTAGCCGCGTGGTTGCAGCCAGGCCTCCAGCACAAAGGCGCTGATGGCAATCATCAGGCCGACAAACACTACTCGCCAGATGGCATAACCGTCCATCACATGCAGGTTAGACTTACGCGGCGGCCGGTTCATGATGTCCTTCCCACCCGCTTCAAACGCCAGGCCAAACGACAGCGTTGCCGAGGTTGCCATGTTCATCCACAGGATCAGTACCGGCGTTAGTGGGATCAGGTTCCCCGCCAGCAGGGCAATAATGATCAGCAAGGCCTGGGCGATGTTGCTCGGGATAACGAACAAAATGGTCTTTTTCAGGTTGTCGTAGACCCGACGCCCTTCATGGACCGCCCGGGCAATGGTGGCAAAGTTATCATCCGTTAACACCATATCGGCGGCTTCTTTGGTGACTTCAGTACCTTTGATCCCCATCGCGATGCCGACATCCGCCCGCTTCAGCGCCGGCGCATCGTTCACCCCGTCCCCGGTCATTCCGACCACTTCCTGCTTACTTTGCAGCGCCTGCACCAGGCGGAATTTATCTTCCGGGCTGGTGCGGGCAAAGATATCGTATTTTTGCGCCGCCTCGCTCAGCTGGTGGTCGTCCATCGCCTCCAGCTCGCGCCCGGTAATGGCGCTCGCCGCGTTGCCAATACCCAGCATCTGTCCAATGCTCATCGCCGTTTGTGGATGATCCCCGGTAATCATTTTCACGCGAATGCCCGCCTGCAAGCAGTCGGCAATGGCCGAAATGGCTTCCGGGCGCGGGGGATCCATCATGCCCGCAATGCCGAGCAGTATGACCCCTTCTTGCAGATCCGCATGCGTCAGCTCGCGCTGCCCGCTGGCAGCCGGTTTCCAGGCCGCAGCCACCATGCGCAATCCTTCGCGCGCATACTCTTCAATCTTCTCTTCCCAATAGTGCAGGTTGAACGGCTCCAGCCCGTTTTGGGTCTGCTGGTGCTGGCAAAGACGGAAAAGGACGTCCGGCGCACCGGTGATTAACATCACCTCTTCGTCGCCCAGGCGATAGAGGGTGGACATGTATTTATATTGCGAATCAAATGGGATTTTACTGCGCAA
Source organism: Enterobacter cloacae complex sp. GYL001 (assembly GCF_049237125.1). Taxonomy (NCBI): domain Bacteria; kingdom Pseudomonadati; phylum Pseudomonadota; class Gammaproteobacteria; order Enterobacterales; family Enterobacteriaceae; genus Enterobacter; species Enterobacter cloacae complex sp. GYL001. Next base: position 385,185 of record NZ_JBMKGW010000003.1, read on the forward strand.
CTCGGCGTCAATTGCCGGAAGCGGGATTTTGGCCGCCAGCACCTTCAGCGCGCCTTCGGTTGGACCGCCGGTGATTTTCCACAGCCCCTGCTCATCTTTGATCAGCTGGCTGTCATTACAGAGATCGACTGTGCGCAGATAGCGCTCAAGCACAGATCCCGGGGTCACGGTGACCGGTGTCGGATCGTCAACAGGGTGAATCGCGCCCACCGGCTCGTAGCTGTCTCCGTCCACGCGGTAGGTGGTGTCCGCGGTAATCACCGCTTTTACCGTCATCTCATTCATAGTCAGCGTGCCGGTTTTATCCGAGCAGATAACCGTCATCGCCCCCAGCGTTTCCACGGTAGGCAGCTTGCGAATAATCGCCTTGCGACGCGCCATCGCCTGCACGCCCAGCGAGAGGATGATCGAGATAATGGCCGGTAATCCTTCCGGCACCGCCGCCACCGCAAGGCTAATCAGCGACAGCACCAACTCTGATACGGGCATATCACGGAAGATAAGACTGAAAACGAACAGCGCCAGCATCATCACCAGAATGGTGATAAAAATGGTCTTGCCGAGCTTGTCCATTTGCACCATTAACGGGGTACGGTGTTTTTCAATGTCTGACATCATCTGGTTGATATGGCCGAGTTCAGTCTCCCCACCGGTCGCCACCACCAGCCCTTTTCCGCCGCCGGAGCTGACGGTGGTGCCAGAATAAAGCAGGTTGTAACGGTCGCCTAACGGCAACTCCCCGTGGAGCGCATCGCTGCTTTTCTCCACTACCGTGGATTCGCCGGTGAGAATAGCTTCTTCCACCCGCAGATTGTGCGCCTCTGTCACGCGAAGATCGGCAGGAATGCGATCCCCGGCGCGTATCACGACGATATCTCCGGGCACCAGTGCTGTCGTCGGGATAGTTTCATGGTTGCCCTGCCGGATGACCACAGCCTCGCTGGAGAGCATATTGCGAATACTTTGCAGCGATTTCTCCGCATTGCTCTCCTGAATATGGCCAATCAGGGCGTTAATGATGGCTACCCCAAGAATGACAAACATATCCACCCAGTGTCCCATTATCAGCTTCAGCAGCGCCGCCGCCAGAAGGACGTAAATAAGGACATCGTTGAAATGGGCCAGAAAGCGCAGCCAGCCAGGTTTACCCGGTTTTTGCGGTAAGGCATTTTCACCGTATTTTTCCAGCCTGGCGGTGGCTTCTGTACTGCTAAGTCCGTCGAGGCTGGATTGGATATTTGTCAGGGTTTCATCAACGGTCTGTTGATAATACGGACGGTGAGGCTTTTCTGTTATCATCGTTCCTTCCTCGGGTTCTTTTCAGAAATCACCTTGCTTTCATGACATTAACGAATAACGAAAACAGGAACATGCGCGTAACGAACGATACTCGCCGCCTCTGACCCTAATAAATGAGTTTGAATATTTGGATTACGTGATCCCACAATAATCGCACCGACGTTAAGCTCATCCGCCAGTTTGATTACCTCATCACGTATATTCCCGCTGCGAACATGTAGATGGACATTTGCTTCCGGCAGGTTGATTTTTTTTACCAGCGCAGCCAGTTTTTCTTTAGCATTATTAATCATATATTCATCCATCTTTCTCGCGTCTGCAATAAAACCGCGGGTCAGTTCCGCCGAGAACTTTGGCATAACGTACAGCAGATGGACATTACCCGATGCGCTTTGCGCCAGGAATTGGGCATGCTGTAGCGCTTTATCAGACAATGCTGTTTCGTATACATCCACCGGCACCAGAATCGTTTTATACATATCAAGCATCCTTTTATAACCAACACAACAGTGAGTGAATCAGGAGAGATCGCATCAAACCCATGGGTACAGGCGTGAATGCCTTTTACGGAAAAAAGGAATGGATGCTATTAAACGTAGCACAGGAATATCAGGATGTTATTCAAAGGGTTACACCATCGTAACGCTTGTTTCGCCTGAGTATGTCACGCCACTAATAATGGTTATTTAACATTTATTTATTCACCGACTATGCTCATAGTCAGGCATGCAACACGTTTATTCTCTTTATCCCGCGCCACCTTCAACCTCATGGAGGAATGCATGTACGGTTTAAGCCTGATTCGCCTTGGTTTGTTTATTGCGCTCGCCATTATCGCCAGCACAGCAATCGGTTTATTTACCTATGTGGTCGTCTCGGCCCTGGCAGAATAGCGCCACCCCAGCATTGATGACGAAATAAATAAAACAATTATTATCAGGGGAATACTGTGAAGCGCTACCTCTCTCTTCTGCCTGCTGTTTTATTGCTGCTGACGGCGTGCGATCCGAAACCCGACCGCGCCGCGCCCCTGCCGAAAATGGTAAAAGTCGCAGAGGTGGTCAAGGCCGGCAACGCGCAGCAGCGCGTGTTTCCCGCCCGTATTGAATCCGGCGACGCCACGGATCTCGCGTTCAAACGAGCCGGGCAGATTGAGACCCTGGACATTCGCCAGGGTGCCGTTGTCAAACAGGGGCAACGACTCGCCAGCCTCAACGCCCGTGAAGCCCGGCAGCGCCTGAACGACAGGCAAACGGCGGCGACCCTGGCTCAGCGGCAATTCGACCGCTTCCAGACCCTGGCGGGACGCCAGGCCGTGTCGAAAGCCGAGATGGATGTCCAGCGCGCCAACCGCGATTCAGCAAACGCCGCGCTACAGATTGCGCGCGAAGAATTAAGCCAGATGACGCTCGTCGCCCCCTTTGGCGGGACAGCGGCCAGCGTCCATGTGCGAAATCATCAGGTCGTCTCCGCCGGCCAGCCCGTCGTCACTTTGACCCGTACCGATCTGCTGGACGTGGTGTTCAGCCTTCCAGAGAACCTGTTTAACACCTTCGATATTCGCAATGCGCAGTACAAACCGGTAGTGAGGATCAACGCCCTGCCCGGTCGCGAGTTTACCGCTGTGTACAAAGAGCACTCAGGCAGTAGCGACAGCAACACATTGACCTGGCAGGTGATTTTAACCATGCCCCGCCCGGATGATTTTCCCGTCGTGGGCGGCGTCAGCGGAACGGTCACCATCAATTTAACCAACCTTCCGGCTGGTGTGGGCAGTGAGGCGCTGGTAGTGCCGGTTGAAGCGGTCTTTAACCCGGATAACCGCCCGCGCAATGAGCCACATGTCTGGGTGGTGACGGGCGAAGGCGATACGTTGCACCTTGAAGATCGTAAGGTCAGCGTGGGGCAAGTCAGCGCTGAGGGGGTCGTCATCGTCGGTGGGCTTAAGGCCGGTGAACGCGTGGTGGCCGCAGGCGTTGGGGAGCTACATCCCAACCAGCCGGTACGTATCTGGACGCGTGAACGGGGACTGTAATGGATATCTCTCGTCAGTTTATCAGCAACCCGGTTCGCGTCTGGCTGACGATTTTGCTGCTGGGCGTAGGCGGCATTATTGCCCTGTTGAACATTGGCAGACTGGAAGATCCGGCGTTTACCATCAAAACGGCGGTGGTGATCACCCATTATCCGGGCGCGTCGGCGCAGCAGGTTGAGGAAGAGGTCACCCTGCCGCTGGAAAATGCGCTTCAGCAGTTACCTTATCTGGATAACGTCAGCTCCATCTCCTCCAGCGGCCTGTCGCAGATCACGGTCAATATAGCCTCGCGCTACCACTCAAATGCACTGCCGCAAATCTGGGATGAACTGCGTCGCCGGGTGGGAGATGCCGCCAGACAGTTTCCACCCGGCGTAGTGACCCCGTTTGTGAATGACGATTTTGGCGATGTGTTCGGCTTTTTCTTTGCCATTTCCGGAGATGAATTCAGCAATCCGGAACTGGTCCGGTATGCCGAGCTGCTGCGCCGGGAGTTGGTCCTCGTGCCAGGCGTGGGCAAAGTGGCCATCGGCGGAGCCCTCACTCAGCAGATTAACGTGGACATTTCTCTGAGCAAAATGGCCGCGCGCGGGATAACGCTGAACCAGCTTTCTGCCCAGCTCAGCAGGCTGAACGTGGTCTCCAGCGCGGGAGAGATCCCCTCCGGTACCGAGTCAATTCGTCTGCATCCTACCGGTGAATTCGAAAGTATTGACGAGCTGGCCGATCTCATCGTGACCCCGCCCGGCGTTGGGGCGGCTACCCGCTTACGGGATATTGCCACCCTGTCACGCGGGCTGGATGCGTCCCCTGCCAGCATCTACCATGCCAACGGCAGAAAAGCCGTCACCATGGGCGTCTCCTTTATCCCCGGCGTTAACGTGATCGACGTGGGACATGCCCTGGAGGCGAAGCTAGAGCAGATGTCAGCCGAGAAACCGGCAGGTATCCATATCGACCTGTTTTACGATCAGGCGGCGGAGGTCGGGCATTCCGTTAACGGATTTATCATTAACTTCCTGATGGCGCTGGCAATTGTCATCGGCGTGTTGTTGATCTTTATGGGCTTACGCAGCGGGATCATTATTGCCTTTTCCCTCGCCCTCAACGTGCTGGGCACGCTGCTGATCATGTATCTCTGGGGTATTGAACTACAGCGCATTTCACTGGGTGCGCTGATCATCGCCCTCAGCATGCTGGTCGACAATGCCATTGTTATTGTCGAAGGGGTACTGATAGCCCGGCAGCAGGGCTCGTCCCTGATGAACGCCATTAGCGACATTATTCGCCGTTCTGCGCTGCCGCTGCTGGGAGCGACGGTCATTGCCATCCTGGCCTTTGCGCCCGTCGGGCTGTCGCAGGATTCCACTGGCGAATACTGTAAGTCGCTGTTTCAGGTTCTGCTGATTTCGCTCATGTTGAGCTGGTTCTCAGCCCTCACCATTACGCCAGTGCTGATTAAGTGGTGGCTGTTTAAACGAGATGCTGCACCGCCAAAGGCCGACGAAACGGATCCCTATGACAAACGCATCTATCGGATCTATCAGGGGGTACTCAACGCGCTGTTACGGCGTAAAGCGCCAACGCTGGTAGTGATGGCCGCACTGCTGGCCGCCGCCATCTGGGGCTTTGGCTCGGTGCGGCAGAACTTCTTCCCCTCCTCCAGTACGCCAATTTTCTTTGTCGACCTCTGGCTCCCTTACGGTACCGACATTAACTGGACCGAGAAGATGACCGGTGATATCGAGAAAACCATTAACGGCCAGCCAGGCGTGGAAACTACGGTCTCGACGATTGGTCAGGGAAGTATGCGATTTATTTTGACCTACAGCGGACAGCGGCAGTACAGCAACTATGCGCAAATTATGGTGAGAATGGACGACCAGCGTAACATCCCCGCCCTGACCCGCCACATGGATGAATACATCGCACGGAACTATCCGCAGGTTAACGCCAGCACGAAGCGGGTGATGTTTGGCCCCTCCGGCGACAGCGCCATTGAAATACGTATTAAAGGCCCCGATCCGGACAGGCTGCGTCTGATCGCCAGCCAGGTAGACAACATCCTTACGCGCGATCCGGCGACGGACAGCGTCAGGAACGACTGGCAAAACCGCAGCAAAGTGATCCGCCCGCAGTACGTCACCGCGCTGGGACGTGAGCTTGGCGTGGATAAGCAGGACGTCGATAACGCACTGGAGATGAATTTCTCCGGCAGTCGGGCAGGACTGTACAGAGAAGGCAGCGACCTGTTGCCCGTGGTGGTGCGCCCGCCGGAAAGCGAGCGGCTGGACGCCAATCACCTGAATAACGTTCTGGTCTGGAGCCAGACCCGGCAGCAGTATATTCCGCTGAGCAACGTCATCAGCGGCTTCGCGCTGGAGTGGGAAGATCCGCTGATCCTTCGCCGTGACCGCTCCCGCGTGCTGACCGTGCAGACCGACCCTGACCCGCTAAGCCAGCAAACCTCCGGCGATATTCTCGCCCGCGTGAAGCCACAAATTGATGCCCTGCCCCTGCCCCACGGCTACAGCATTGAGTGGGGCGGTGACGCGGAGAACTCCAGCGAAGCGCAGCAGGGGCTATTTACCACGCTGCCGCTCGGCTATCTGGTGATGTTTGTGATCACGGTGCTGATGTTCAGTTCGGTGAAAAACGCCGTCGCCATCTGGCTGACCGTGCCGCTGGCGCTGATCGGCGTGACGCCGGGGTTTTTAATTACCGGCATCCCTTTTGGCTTTATGGCGTTGATTGGCCTGCTGAGCCTGAGCGGGATGCTGATCCGCAACGGCATTGTGCTGGTGGAAGAGATAGAACAGCAGAAAGTGCAGCAGGATCAGCACAGTGCGATCGTTTACGCCGCCACGTCGCGCCTGCGTCCCATCCTCCTCACCGCCTTTACGACCGTACTCGGCCTCGCCCCTCTGCTGCTGGATGTGTTCTTCCAGAGCATGGCCGTTGTGATTATGTTTGGGCTTGGGTTTGCTACAATCCTGACGCTGCTGGTACTCCCCGTAATTTACGCGTGTTTCCATCGTAAGGACAAAGCTGAACAACAATGAATGCGACAGGGCTGAATATCATCAAGACGCTGGGGTGTATGACGGCGGTTACCTTTTTCACCATCTACAACACCTGGGATCATTACGATTATGACTATCACTGGATCCTCGGTTTTTTAACCTTCATTTCGACCATCGCCACGCCGTTATTTTTTGTGGTTGCAGGGTATCTGGACGGGCAATCCCGACACGGCACGCGCTGGCAGCTGGATAAGATCAAAAGCCTGGTGATCGTCTTTCTGTTCTGGGTAACGATTTACTACCTGTGGGAGCCCTATCAGCGTGGATATCTGATCCAGCCCTGGTTCGTGTTCGCGTTTATCGTGATTTACACGTTTCACCCGGTGGTGGAGTGGCTCAGCCAGCGACGAACGCTCTTTTGCGGGGTGATTGCCGCCCTGCTGCTTTTCTCATACGGGTACGATTTGCTGTCAGCCCTCTATCCTGATGCCCACGTCCTTTCATTGTCGCCGCAGTATCGCCTGTGGACGTGGCTGCTGTTTTATCTGACGGGGCAGCTCTTTTGCGATCCGCAGATCGCGGCGTGGATCGGCCGCAAAAATGTGGTCAGGGCAGCGGTCATCGCCATACCGTTTATTTATCTCTTCACGTGGTTTTACGAACGGCACTTCTTTTTTGCGCTATTTAAAGCAGACAGAAACGCCTTTATTCTCACCGGATCGCAAATCTACATTCTGATTATTGCCCTGGTGATTGCGGCCAACGGCGTGCGTTTTCGCCGCAATGCGGAGTTTAAAGAGTCCGTGCTGGCCGCCATTAGCAAAACCATGACCGGGGTCTATATTATGCACTACTCGGTGTTTCACCTGCTGACCGCGCTCATTCCGGTGACGTCCCTGAGCACCAAACTTGCTCTGATTGTGCTTACGTTTGTTACGTCGGTCCTGTTTTCGCTGCTGATCCTGTCCAACGCAGTGGCCAAAAAAGTGATCACCCTCTAAAAGCCCAGGCGCAGCCAGGCAAACAGCACGTTGCCGTTGTTGTAGGTCCCGGGAATATAGGTGAACTGGACGGTGACGCGCTTATATCCGGCAGAGAAAAGCGGGAAGATAAACGGCAGCGGGACATAGTTGGCAAAGTCGTCGCGTGCCGTGATCCCCGCAGCGGCCCCCAGCCCCAGACGGAAATCTTTTGCGTTATCCAGATACCAGCCTTTCTCCCAGCCGTAGCCCATCGCAGGCTGCCATTCGTTATGTGAATCTTTGAACATCATGGCAAAGAGCGCGCTCCAGTTGCCCTCGTCGTTGTAGCGGGACACGCCCAGCCCCCCGCCCCACGGCATTTCGTTGTAGTTGTCGGTTTTCTCTTTGTCATACATGAATCGAGCATGCCAGCTCAGAAACGGAAGGTAGAGATCGTAACGATCCGGCTGTTCCCAGGTTTGCGCAATATCGTCCGTTACTGCATCCCACCAGCGGTGAATACGCTGTTCGCCATAGACTTTCGGCTCCGCATGCAGCGGAGATACGACTAAAAACAGGACTACCCACAGTGCAGGAAAGAGGCGTTGCATCGTTATACCCTCAGCTTACGTCACGCAGCGATCGTTATTACTGTAAACCATTCAGCCCTAACCGGAGCCAAACAGGCTGATTTATGTTGTCGCCCGATAAGATGAAATTTATTTATTCTGCGCTTTCAGGAAAGATAAAAACGTTTTCTCAGGCCGCCTGTCGCGGTAGTCTCATACATTCCGTCAATATGACGGCCGTGATGTGAGTGACCTTTTCTTATACCAATAATTAAAAATCAGTACAGACAGGACAACTATGGACTCCACCCTTATCTCCGCTCGCCGCAACGAGGAGACACCTTCGCTTAACCGCGCCCGCCGCGCCGCTTTAGGTAGCTTCGCAGGCGCCGTCGTCGACTGGTATGACTTTCTGCTCTACGGTATTACCGCTGCGCTGGTCTTTAACCGTGAATTCTTTCCCCAGATCAGCCCCGCCATGGGCACGCTTGCTGCGTTTGCCACCTTCGGCGTCGGTTTTCTGTTTCGTCCTCTGGGCGGGATAATTTTCGGCCACTTCGGTGACCGCCTTGGCCGGAAACGTATGCTGATGCTCACCGTCTGGATGATGGGCATTGCCACCGCGCTGATCGGTATTTTGCCCTCCTTTGCCTCAATTGGCTGGTGGGCTCCGGTGTTGCTGGTGACGCTGCGCGCCATTCAGGGCTTTGCCGTCGGCGGCGAATGGGGCGGCGCGGCATTGCTGTCCGTGGAAAGCGCGCCGAAGAATAAGAAAGCGTTTTACAGCAGCGGCGTGCAGGTGGGTTATGGCGTGGGTCTGCTGCTCTCCACGGGCCTGGTGTCGCTAATAAGCCAGCTCACGACAGACGAGCAGTTCCTGAGCTGGGGCTGGCGTATTCCGTTTATCTTCAGCATTGTGCTGGTCGTGGTGGCCCTGTGGATCCGTAACGGCATGGAAGAGTCGGCTGAGTTTGAACGGCAGCAGCGCGAAAAACCGGTCGCGAAGAAACGGCTGCCGGTGATGGAAGCGCTGGTGCAGCACCCTGGCGCTTTTCTGAAAATCATTGCCCTGCGCCTGTGCGAACTGCTAACGATGTATATCGTCACCGCCTTTGCCCTGAACTACTCCACGCAAAACCTCGGCCTGCCGCGGGAATTGTTCCTGAATATTGGCCTGGTGGTGGGCGGGATCAGCTGCCTGACCATCCCCTGCTTCGCCTGGCTGGCGGATCGCTTTGGCCGTCGACGGGTGTATATCACCGGGGCGCTCATCGGCACACTCAGCGCCTGGCCGTTCTTTATGGCGCTGGAGGCACAGTCGGTCTTCTGGATTGTCTTCTTCGCGATCATGCTTGCGAACATCGCTCACGATATGGTGGTCTGCGTGCAGCAGCCAATGTTTACCGAGCTGTTTGGCGCAAGCTACCGTTACAGCGGCGCGGGCGTGGGATATCAGGTGGCGAGCGTGGTCGGCGGTGGGTTTACGCCGTTTATCGCCGCCGCGCTGGTGACGTTCTCGGGCGGTAACTGGCATAGCGTGGCGATTTATCTGCTGGCGGGTTGCCTGCTTTCTGCCGCCACCGCCCTGTTGATGAAGGAAACCGCGCACAGCTGATCTCCTCACTTTTGTTTCACAGGCGTGTGACATACTATCGGGTAAAGCCGCACACCTGTGGAACAAGGAGACAGACATGAATAATAAGGGCTCCAGCCTGACCCCGGCTCAGGCGCTGGAAAAACTCGACGCGCTGTATGAACAGTCCGTCAATGCACTGCGCAGCGCCATCAGTGACTATATCGAAACAGGGAAACTTCCCGATGAAAAGGCCAGAACCCAGGGCCTTTTTGTTTATCCATCGCTCTCTGTCACCTGGGACGGCAGCGCCAGCAGCAATCCGAAAACCCGCGCCTATGCGCGTTTCACCCACTCCGGCTGTTACAGCACGACCATCACGCGACCTGCGCTGTTCCGCCCCTACCTGGAAGAGCAGCTTACCCTGCTGTATCAGGATTACGGCGCGCATATCAGCGTTGAACCGTCCCTGCACGAGATCCCTTACCCGTACGTGATAGACGGTTCAGCGCTGACGCTGGATCGCTCCATGAGCGCGGGGCTGACCCGCCACTTCCCGACCACTGAGCTGTCGCAGATTGGCGATGAGACGGCGGACGGGATCTATCACCCGGCAGAGTTTTCACCGCTGTCGCACTTTGATGCCCGCCGTGTCGATTTCTCGCTGGCACGCCTGCGCCACTACACCGGCACCCCAGCCGAACATTTCCAGCCGTTCGTGTTGTTTACCAATTACACCCGCTATGTGGACGAATTTGTCCGCTGGGGCTGTAGCCAGATCCTCGATCCGGACAGCCCTTACATCGCCCTCTCCTGCGCGGGCGGGATCTGGATCACCGCCGAAACCGAAGCACCGGAAGAGGCCATCTCCGACCTGGCGTGGAAAAAGCACCAGATGCCAGCCTGGCACCTGATCACCGCCGACGGTCAGGGCATTACGCTGATTAACATCGGCGTTGGCCCGTCGAATGCGAAAACCATCTGCGACCATCTGGCGGTACTGCGCCCGGACGTCTGGCTGATGATCGGCCACTGCGGCGGCCTGCGTGAAAGTCAGCTGATTGGCGATTACGTCCTCGCCCACGCTTATTTGCGTGACGACCATGTCCTTGACGCGGTTCTGCCGCCGGATATTCCTATCCCGAGTATCGCTGAAGTGCAGCGCGCCCTGTACGACGCCACCAAAGAGGTGAGCGGCATGCCGGGTGAAGAGGTGAAGCAGCGCCTGCGTACCGGTACGGTCGTCACCACCGACGATCGTAACTGGGAGCTGCGCTATTCCGCCTCCGCCCTGCGTTTCAATCTCAGCCGTGCGGTCGCAATCGATATGGAAAGCGCCACCATTGCCGCGCAGGGCTATCGCTTCCGCGTCCCTTACGGCACGCTGCTGTGCGTGTCCGATAAACCGCTGCACGGCGAGATCAAACTGCCGGGCCAGGCGAACCGTTTTTACGAAGGGGCGATCTCAGAGCATCTTCAGATTGGTATTCGCGCCATCGATTTACTGCGTGCAGAGGGCGACAAACTGCATTCCCGCAAGCTGCGCACCTTCAATGAGCCACCGTTCCGCTGATAACAAGGACCCACTCACCCGGCCTGGGATTCCGTAGGTCGGGTAAGCGGAGCGCCACCCGACAATTTCACGAACGCAGAAAAGCAAAAAGCCTGCTTTAAAAGCAGGCTTTTTAAATTTGGCTCCTCTGACTGGACTCGAACCAGTGACATACGGATTAACAGTCCGCCGTTCTACCGACTGAACTACAGAGGAATCGTGTGAACGGGGCGCATATTATCGATGCGCCCTGAGGATGTCAAAGGGTGAATGCAGATTTTCAATCGTTTGCCGATTTATTCTCCACTTCGCACATTTGTCAGGCACTTGCCGTTTCCGAAACCTCCTGCTCCGGTTTTTTTCCCGGATATTTCCACAGCCAGCGCCCGCTCACCATGCGCCAGTAGAACAGCGCCCCGCGCACGGCCCAGTCAAGGAACATCCCCAGCCAGACGCCGACAACGCCCATACCCAACATTACCCCCAGCGTGTAGCCCGCCACAACGCGACAGCCCCACATGCCGAGCATGGAGACCCACATCGCAAACCGGGCATCGCGCGCCCCTTTCAGCCCGGCAGGAAGTACCCAGGACGCGGCCCAAATTGGCATAAACGCCGCGTTGAGCCAAATGAGCACCTTCACGACCTCTTTCACGTCATTTTCATGCGTATAGAACGAGGCCATCAGCCCGGCAAAAGGCGCAGTTCCCCACGCAATCGCCGTCAGTCCAATAGTTGAAAGCCAGAAGACGTGCCGAAGTTGCCGTTCCGCCTGCCCTATCTGCCCCTTTCCGAGACGTCTGCCGGTGATGATCGTCGACGCCGACCCCAGCGCGTTTCCCGGCAGGTTAATGAGTGAGGCGATGGAGAAGGCAATAAAGTTGCCGGCGATGACGTCTGTTCCCATCCCGGCAACAAACATCTGCGTCAGCAGTTTCCCACCGTTAAACAACACGGATTCGATGCTGGCCGGAATCCCGATCCCCATCACTTCCCAGATAATGGCGAAGTTAAGCGGACGGAAATAGCTTTTCAGCGTCAGGCGCAGCGATGGCGTAATTCCCGCCATCAGTACGCCAATTATCGCCGCCGCACCAATATAGCGGGAAATGGTCAGGCCTAAACCCGCGCCGACAAAGCCCAGCCCCTCCCAGGAAAAGACGCCGTAAATCAAAACGCTGCTGATAATGATGTTCAGGATGTTCATGCCGCCGTTGATCAGCAGCGGAATTTTGGTATTTCCTGCTCCACGAAGCGCACCGCTACCAATCAGCGCGATGGCAGCCGCCGGATAACTCAGCACCGTCATTTCCAGGTAGGTGAGAGCCAGATCCTTCACCTCGCTGGTCGCTTCTCCCGCGACAATGTCGATAATTTCTTTGCCGTAATAATGGATAACCGCCGCAAGGATGATCGAAAAGAGGGTCATGATCATCAGCGACTGTCTGGCCGCTTCGCGGGCACGCTTCGGATCAAGCTTGCCCAGGCTAAACGCCACCACCACCGTCGTACCGAGATCGATAGCGGCAAAGAAGGACATCACAACCATGTTGAAACTGTCCGCCAGCCCTACCCCGGCCATGGCTTCTTTACCGAGCCAGCTCACCAGAAAGGTGCTCAGCACCCCCATTAGCAGGACGCAGGTATTCTCCAGGAAAATAGGCACGGCAAGGGGGGTGATTTCACGCCAGAACAGAACTCGATAGCTCTTACGTTTTGCATACCAGGGCGTGCGCATAATCGCCTGGCGTAGGGGTGCGGTGACGTTCAAAATGGACCTTAGAGAGAAAGTTGAAACTCCATTTCAAATGATGGGGCAGAAATGCGTATCCTGCAAAGTATTTTCCATAAAATTATGTTTGGATTTACAACAAAATGACGACAGAATCATCAAACAAACGCTTTTGCCTGAGATCAGGTTTGACAAAAGTTTTTTCGCCGCTAAGATAAGCCTCCACAACGATTCCTCTGTAGTTCAGTCGGTAGAACGGCGGACTGTTAATCCGTATGTCACTGGTTCGAGTCCAGTCAGAGGAGCCAAATTTAAAAAGCCTGCTTTTAGAGCAGGCTTTTTGCTTTTTTGCGTTCGTGAAATTATCGGGTGGCGGCTTCACCTTACCCGACCTACGTGATAACAGCCCTGTAGGCCCGGTAAGCGCAGCGCCACCGGGCAACAGAGTGTGCGATTACTCGCCTTTAGCGTCGACGTTTTTGATTTCGCCCATCACTTTCAGCTTCTTGGAGATGTCGCGACGCTCTTTGGACAGCTCAGCGTTTTTGATGATGTAGTCATCAACGCGATCTTCATAATCGCTCTTCATGCTGGCGATGATGCCCTGAATAGCTTCAACGCTCATGCCAGGCTTGATGTAGTCGCTCAGGTTGTCCAGCAGCAGGACACGTTTCTGGTTGTCACGGATCTTCTTCTCTACGTCCTGGATTTCGCGCTGTAGCTTGTTTTTGCGGCGGAACAGGCGGACGAACTCCAGAACATCCTGGAACGAAGGCTTGGTAGTTTCCATTTTTACACCCCTGATAATGTGAGATTCGGATTCGTTAAAGCAACCGTTTTAACAGACAGCGGCTGCGAATGACAATGAGTATATCGTTTAAAACCATCATAACCCTAATTGTTGCTGAATCGAAGCAGCAGGCATCACATACGCTTTTTATTTGCGCAGCGCCCGGCAAATCAGCTGCGATAACAACTCCAGCTGTCGCGCCAGCTCCATACTCAGCCAGACATAGCCATGGATGGGCGTTTCCGCCACATTGTCGCCCTGGCGCTCATTCATCAGCTGTTTAAGCTCGGCGACGATTTCGTTCAGCCGCTCGCTGTTCGCCCGTATCGGCTGTGGGTTACCTTCGTAGAGCGCATGGGCGATGGTCAGCAGGGTTTGTTGCGTCATCTGCTGCGTCTCTTTCAGCGTATGCGCGTTGAGCATCAGAAGATGGCTGGGGCGTGAGGCCCAGTGGGCATTGATTTGCAGTTCAAGCATACAGACCAGATTACGGCTGACCGTCTGAATAGCTTCAAAAATGGCTTTCTGGATATGGGTTTCTTTGCTTGCCGGGGTAATCAACCCGCGCATTTTGACCACATCATTGAGGATTTTTTGCAGGTGCTTTTCCAGCCGCGGGCGCTCAATCAGATTCGGCGAAAACCCGGCCTGGTAGACCCGGTTAAATGCCGTGACGTAGTTTGCCATCTGAATGCGCCAGTGCAGGAAGGCGCGCTGCGGCCAGATGCCGGTAAACAGCATGGCGAGCAACGAGCCGAGGATCACGTCCCCGCTTCGCCACAATGCGGTGGTCATATCGCCCGCCGGTGCGCCGACCACAACCGCGAGCGTAATGCCAATCAGCAGCGCCTGATACGGTTTCTTGCCGAGGGCCAGCCATCCACAAAGAAACATCGCCACCGCGCACCACAGCAACATGACCGGAAACGAGATCAGCTCCAGCTTCAGGGCGATAAGCCCAAGCGCTGAGCCTAAAACGGTGCCGCCTATGCGTTCGAAAGCGCGCGGGACCACGTTCCCCCAGAATGAGATCGGTCCCATCAACACCACCAGCGTGATCAGCGGCCACGTCCCTTCCGGGATATCCAGCAGACGAACCAGTACGAAGGTCAACACAAACGCCAGCGCAATGCGGCAACCGTGCACCACGCGATAATGTTTGTATAACCGAATTTCAAAAGGGGTTAATGACTTGTCGGGGCGCACACCCGTCTCCAGCTCTACGGCAAACCACAATTGTACTGTGTTTTCAGCCGGGTGGATCGCGCCCGGCTGAAAAACCCTGCATTCCGCAGGATTATCCCACTTTATGCTCTACCGGTACAAACATCTCAATATCCCAGTAGCCGTCAGCATTGCCATCGTTCAGATAGCGTTCGAAGCAGGGTTTTGCCGCGATCTGGAATTTGTTGTCTTCCAGCAGGGAGTTGAAGAACTGATACCATGGAGTGGCGAAATCATGATTTTCGACGCGCGCGGCGGCAATAGCATACTCTCCGGCAGCAATTTCGGTCATCATTATCCCTTCGCTGTTTTCAGGAATAGTGAAATCGTCCGCTACCGTTACGGCGGTAACGCAGCGGAGCTTTTCTGCCGGCACGTCATCCGGATTGTCATAATAAACGGCCACCCACTCCTGCGGCTGAATATGACGCCCGTCTACCCACATGACCAGCTGTTCGAATCCCTGCTTGACCGTCTTTTCCCACTGCCCCACGAGATGAAAGCCAGCGATCGTACGTTTCTGTTGCTGCCTGATGCTGTAGTCCATGCTGCCTCCGTTTATTACTGTATATATATACACTGTAAAGCAGAATCGAGATTATCGGCAAACCAGGAGTGTTTATTATGTGAGCAGACTCGCAACACTGCCAGTCTGCCCAAAAAGGTCAGAGTTTATGATGCAGATAATCGCCAATACGGGAGAAAAGGCCGCCCTTTTCAACGCTTTCCAGCGTAACCAATGGCCAGTGCGCTACCACCTTGTCACGATCGTACAGCTGGATCTCCCCTACCCGCTGATGCGCGGCGATCGGCGCTTCCAGCTCTTTTTTATCCATCACGTATTTCGCCTTGATGTTTGGCACTTCCGATTTGGGTAATGCCAGCCAGAAGTCCTGATCCGTGCCCAGCGCGATCTGCTCTTTATCGCCGTACCAGATGCGCTCGGTTCCCACTTTTTTACCGTTATGCAGGATCTGCACCGTATCAAAATTTTGCTGTCCCCAGTGCAGCAGCTTGCGCGCCTGATCTTCACGTCCTTTCGGGCTGTCTGCCCCCATCACCACCGCAATCAGTCGACGCTGACCGTCCACCGCGGAGGCAATCAGGTTAAAGCCCGCGCCCGAGGTGTGACCCGTTTTCAGACCATCCACGTTCATGGTCTTATCCCACAGCAGGCCGTTGCGGTTCTGCTGGGTGATGCCGTTCCAGGTCAGGCTCTTTTCGCTGTACATGTGATAGAACTCAGGCTCGCCGTGAATGATGGCCCGGGAAAGCACGGCGAGATCGTAAGCGGAGCTGTGCTGACCCGGTGCATCCAGCCCGTGTACGGTTTCGAAGTGGGTATCGCGCAGGTTCAGCTTTTCAACGTAGTCATTCATCATCCTGACGAACTGCGGCTGACCGCCCGCCACGTGATCCGCCAGCGCCACGCAGGCGTCATTGCCGGAATCAACAATCAGGCCGCGGCTGAGATCGCGCACGGAAACCCGATCGCCCTCCTTCAGAAACATCAGCGACGAACCGTCAAAGACCGGATTGCCTTTTGCCCAGGCGTCACGTCCGACCGTCACAATGTCATCGGGGGTGATGCGGTGGCTATCAATGGCACGATCGACAACGTACCCCGTCATCAGTTTGGTCAGGCTCGCCGGATTACGCTGCTGATGTTCGTTGCCCGCCGTTAAGATTTGACCCGTGGTGTAATCCATCAATACCCAGGAGCCAGCCTGGATGGCAGGCGGCTGAGGTGAAAAATCCAGCGGCTCGGCAGCCAGCGCGGATGAAATACTCGAAGCGAGTAAAGAAACAGCAATAAACAGACGGCGTTTCAACGGTATATCCTCAGGTCAGTAAAAATCGATGACCTTTTTACGGGAGTTCTGATGTCGTTACCTGCCTTAATTGCAAAAAAATGTGACAGCACGCAGATTTTTTCGGAACAAATCTCGCAAATTTCTTGCCTGACGGTGCTTTTTATTCGGACTGCTCACCCCAATCGTTTACCATAGAGACGTCAATTTTTAACAGGATGAGATTACTGGTGTCTGACTCTGCCGCGCGCCCGACTTTTTTGTTCCACGATTACGAAACCTTTGGCACCCATCCGGCGCTGGACCGACCGGCGCAGTTTGCGGCTATCCGTACTGATGACGAATTTAACGTCATCGGCGAACCCGAGGTGTTTTACTGTAAGCCCGCCGATGACTATCTGCCGCAGCCGGGCGCGGTAATGGTGACGGGCATCACGCCTCAGGAAGCGCGGGATAAAGGCGTTAGCGAAGCAGAATTTGCCCGTCGCATCCACGACCTGTTCACGGTGCCCAATACCTGCGTGGTGGGTTACAACAACATCCGTTTTGACGATGAAGTGACGCGCAATATCTTCTACCGCAACTTCTACGATCCGTATGCCTGGAGCTGGCAAAACCGTAATTCACGCTGGGATTTGCTGGATATCATGCGCGCCTGCTATGCGCTGCGCCCGGAGGGGATTAACTGGCCGGAGAACGACGACGGCTTGCCGAGCTTCAGGCTCGAGCACCTGACGCGGGCCAACGGCATTGAGCACAGCAACGCCCACGACGCGATGGCAGACGTTTACGCGACCATCGCTATGGCGAAACTTGTAAAAACCGCGCAGCCGCGCCTGTTTGAGTATCTGTTGAGCCATCGCAGCAAGCAAAAGCTGATGACGCTAATTGACGTGCCGCAGATGAAACCGCTGGTGCATATTTCAGGGATGTTCGGTGCGTGGCGCGGGAATACAAGCTGGGTGGCGCCGCTTGCCTGGCATCCGGACAACCGTAACGCCGTCATCATGGTGGATCTCGCCGGAGATATCTCCCCGCTGCTTGAGCTCGACAGCGACACCTTACGTGAACGGCTCTATACCCCGAAAGAGGCGCTGGGTGACCTGCCAGCCGTACCGGTAAAACTGGTGCACATTAATAAGTGCCCGGTGCTGGCGCAGGCCAACACGCTGCGCCCGGAAGACGCCGACCGGCTGGGGATTAACCGTCAGCACTGCCTCGACAACCTGAAAGTGCTGCGCGACAACCCGCAGGTGCGCGAGAAAGTTGTCGCCATTTTTGCCGAAGCAGAGCCGTTCGTGCCGTCTGAGAATGTGGATGCGCAGCTTTATAACGGCTTCTTCAGCGATGCCGATCGCGCGGCGATGAACATCGTGCTGCAAACCGACCCGCGTAACCTGCCCGCGCTGGATATCACCTTCGCAGATAAGCGCATTGAGAAGTTGATGTTTAATTATCGCGCGCGCAACTATCCCGGCACGCTGGATGAAGCAGAGCAGGAACGCTGGTTACAGCATCGGCGCAACGTGTTTACGCCGGAGTTTCTTAATAGCTACGCCCAGGAGCTGGAGATGCTTTACGGTCAGTATGAAGGGAATGCTGAAAAACAGGCGCTGCTGAAAGCGCTGTTCCAGTATGCGCAAGAAATTGTCTGAGTAGCGGGTACAAAAAAGCCGGAGGCGATGTCTCCGGCTTTTTTTTGCCGGGTGGCGCTAACGCTTACCCGGCCTACGAAACTGTAGGTCGGGTTGAGCATAGCCGTCACCCGACACAGTCTTACGCGACGTCTTCGTACTGAGGAACCGGGTTGCGGAAGCTTCTGGTCACGCAAGCCAGGTAAATCAGACCGATTGCACCCCAGATCAGACCCAGAACCATTGAGCTCTCTTCCAGGTTGATCCACAGGGCGCCCACCGTCAGGGCACCACACACTGGCAGCACCAGATAGTTGATGTGGTCCTTCAGCGTCTTGTTGCGCTTCTCACGGATCCAGAACTGCGAAATCACGGAGAGGTTAACGAAGGTAAACGCCACCAGCGCACCAAAGTTAATCAGCGCAGTGGCCGTTACCAGGTCGAATTTAATCGCCAGCAGGGCAATAGCGCCCACCAGCAGCACGTTCCACGCCGGGGTACGCCATTTAGGATGCACGTAACCGAAGAAGCGGGTTGGGAACACACCGTCACGGCCCATCACGTACATCAGACGAGAAACGCCCGCGTGCGCAGCCATACCGGAAGCCAGTACGGTGACGCTGGAGAAGATCAGCACGCCCCACTGGAAGGTTTTACCCGCCACGTACAGCATAATTTCAGGCTGTGATGCATCCGGATCTTTAAAGCGAGAGATATCCGGGAAGTACAGCTGTAAGAAGTAAGACGCACCGATGAAGATCAGGCCGCCAATCAGCGCGGTCAGGAAAATCGCTTTCGGGATCACGCGCTCAGCGTCTTTGGTCTCTTCAGACAGAGAAGAGATACCGTCGAAGCCCAGGAACGAGAAGCACAGGATAGTTGCACCGGTGATCATCGGCACTACGTGAGCGCCTTCAGACCAGAACGGACGGGTGCTGGTCAGCGTACCTGCGCCTTCCCCGTGGGAAACGCCGTAGATGATCAGCCCAACGATAACCGCAACAATCCCCATCTGAAGGATCACAATCAGGGTGTTGAAGTTAGCCACGGTCTTGATGCTGCGCAGGTTAGAGATGGTCATAAAGGCCACCAGCGCCACAACGAAGATCCACGACGGCACGGAAGGCACCAGCGCTTCGAAGTAAATTTTTGCCAGCAGAATGTTGATCATCGGCATGAACAGGTAGTCCAGCAGTGATGACCAGCCCACCATAAAGCCAACCGCCGGGCTAATGGATTTCTGAGCATAGGTGTACGCAGAGCCTGCGGACGGGAAACGGCGAACCAGTTTACCGTAGCTCAGCGCTGTAAAGAGGATGGCGACCAGCGCAAAGGCGTACGCCGTTGCAACGTGACCGTCAGTAAGGCCTGATACGATACCGAATGTATCGAACAGCGTCATCGGTTGCATATAGGCAAGGCCCATCATAACAACCGGAATCAACGTAAGCGTTTTACGTAATTCCACGCGAGAGGTGTTTGGAGTTGCGTTATGCGACATAGTTATTCTCCTTTACGGTGATAACCGCCACGTAAGCGAAAAATTGCCCCATTTCTTTCTTCCTCAGCGACAACAACTGTCGGATTTTAGTAAATATCTATCCGGTACGAAGCCCGGCCTCTTGGTTTTTAGTTTCGTTTCGTACATGCAAAAAAAAATAACCGACGCCTTTTATATCGTCGATTATTCATTTGTTTGCAGCGGCGGCATTTTGCCCTATTCCAGATACAAAAGGCAATACATTGAGAAACCTGCCCATAAATTAATTTTACTAACTGATTGATTTCCCATCATCTGCCTGAGCGTAAACTGTGGCGATAGCACTATTTGCTAAAATTTCGTCTCGCCACCAGGCGCTGGCAAGCCCGGCGGTCTGTTCATTCCAGCCCACCCATACCGATTCGTTACTGCTCTGCGCTAAAACTTGTTTTTCCACCAGCGCTCCGCTGTCAATAAACCGCTGCGCTAAATAACGGGGAAGGTAACCGCACCCCAGGCCGCTTATTTGCAGCTCCAGCTTGGTTTTAAAATCAAAAACGGTGATGGCCTCCTGCTCATCCAGCAGCTGCGATGAAATGCCGCATTCGGGGCGAGAACTGTCTCCAACCACAATGGCACGATAGTTTTTAATGACGCGTCGGGTAACAGGCTCCGGTTCATTGGCCAGCGGGTGATGAGGCGCAACGGCAAAAACCTGCTCCAGAACGCCGAGCCGCGCAAAACCAAATTCGCTCAACTGGGGAGGCTCATGCAGCGCGCCAACGATGATATCCGCCCTGCCCTGCGTCAGGGCCTCCCAGGAACCGCCCAGCACGCCATTGATAAAAACCAGCCGGGTGACGCTGTGGCGCTGATAGAACGCCTCAATAAGCGGGGTAAGCAGGGAGAAAGGGAATGTATCATCAACCCCAATCACCAGCTCATTTTCCCAGCCCTGATGAAGTTTGACGGCCTGTTTTTCCAGTTCGCGAACCGTATGCAGCACGTCACGCCCTTTTTCCAGCAGCATCTGCCCTGTACGGGTGAAACGCGCGCGATGCCCGGTGCGGTCAAGGATTTGGATATTAAGATCGCTCTCGAGCTTTTGCACGGTGTAGCTCAGAGCCGAAGGGGTTTTATAAAGCTTCGCCGAGGCGGCGGCAAAGCTCCCCTCTTTTTCCAGCGCATCCAGAATAACAAGAACATCCAGCAGCGGTTTCATCTTCGCCCCCTTGCGGTGTGCGATTGTCTCCGCCGGCGCAATTATTCCATGGGCATAACCAGCGGATCGGGATACTGATATTCAAATCCCAGTTCATGGCAAATACGATTGCCATCAATAATTTTGCCTTTGCGTTCCCCCTGCGCCTCGCTGAATACCGGCGGCGCCAGACCCAGCTGGCGCGCCATCAGCGGATAAAAGGTACTCCGCGGCGGATGCGAAGGCGCACATATATTATAGATGTGCCCCCCTTTCGGAGCCTGCAAAAGCAGTTCTATTGCGCCGATAACATCCTCAAGATGCACAAGATTAACCCCGTGCTGGCCATCCGGCGCAGATTTACCGGCAAAGAAGCGCCCCGGATGACGCCCCGGCCCCACCAGCCCGGCCAGACGTAAGATATCCACCTGCGTGCCAGGCAGATTGTGCAGCCAGTCTTCCAGCTCTTTCAGTACCCGGCCGCTGGCGGTCACCGGACGGCGCTCGGTGTTTTCTTTCGCCGTACCGTCGATATCGCCATAGACGGAGGTGGAGCTGGTGAAAATGATACGCGGGATATGGTGCGCCAGGGCGCTGTCGACGATCTCCTGCACCGCCTGCAAGTAAAAAGACTCACCCGGGCCGCTGCGCCGCGCCGGTAAGGTAATGACCAGCGCGTCCACATTCATCAGTTCATCCAGCTCGTCGGTATCGCAGATAAGCTCGGGTTCGAGACGCAGCTCAACACCATCAATGCCGCACATGCGTGCCGCTTCAACCCCATCTCGGGTGGTCTTACTCCCTGTCACCTGCCAGCCTTTCGCGGCTAATGACATCGCCAGTGGCATTCCTAACCATCCTAACCCGACAATCGCGACCTTTTTCATTACATTCTCCGCTTAACGATGCCTGTTATAAGGCTACGCCAGCCTGGTGGAACGCACAATTCATACCATCAATATGAAATGAATTAATGATCAAAAAAAGCCCTTGCTTTATGGCGTACAACTGGTTTAGGTTAAAAGACATCAAATGCATAAGCATTCAACGAGAATTTATATGACACGCGTTCCTTTCAAAAACCACCATCATCACCATCATCCTGACTAGTCTTTCAGGCGATGTGTGCTGGAAGACGTTTGGATCTTCCAGTGGTGCATGAACGCATGAAAAAGCCCCCGGAAGATCTTCTTCCGGGGGCTTTTTTTTGGACCGCATTCAGACAGGTTAAAACAGGTTAACGAGGAACACAGAATGTTAGATAACTCACGTTTACGCATAGCTATTCAAAAATCAGGCCGTTTAAGCGACGATTCACGCGAACTGCTGGCCCGCTGCGGGATTAAAATCAACCTGCACACCCAGCGCCTGATCGCCCTGGCTGAAAATATGCCGATCGACATTCTGCGCGTACGTGATGACGATATCCCGGGCCTGGTGATGGATGGCGTCGTTGATCTCGGCATCATCGGCGAAAACGTACTGGAAGAAGAGTTATTAACCCGCCGCGCGCAGGGCGAAGATCCGCGCTACTTTACCCTGCGTCGTCTGGACTTTGGCGGCTGCCGCCTGTCGCTGGCTACGCCGGTCGATGAAGCCTGGGACGGCCCGGCCGCGCTGAACGGCAAACGTATCGCCACCTCTTACCCTCACCTGCTGAAGCGTTACCTCGATCAAAAAGGCGTGCTGTTTAAATCCTGTCTGCTGAACGGCTCCGTTGAAGTGGCGCCGCGTGCGGGCCTGGCCGATGCCATCTGTGACCTCGTCTCCACCGGCGCCACGCTCGAAGCGAACGGCCTGCGCGAAGTGGAGGTGATCTACCGCTCCAAAGCCTGCCTGATTCAGCGCGACGGCGAGATGGCCGACGCCAAACAGCAGCTCATCGACAAGCTGCTGACCCGCATTCAGGGCGTGATTCAGGCGCGTGAATCCAAATACATCATGATGCATGCGCCGACCGAGCGCCTGGACGAAGTGATTGCCCTGCTGCCGGGCGCTGAGCGCCCAACCATTCTGCCGCTGGCGGGCGACCAGCAGCGCGTGGCGATGCACATGGTCAGCAGCGAAACCCTGTTCTGGGAAACCATGGAAAAACTGAAGGCGCTGGGCGCAAGCTCCATTCTGGTGCTGCCAATTGAGAAGATGATGGAGTAACGACCATGAGCTTTAACACAATCATCGACTGGAATACCTGTAGCGACGCGCAACAGCGCGAGCTGCTGATGCGCCCGGCAATTTCCGCCTCGGAGAGCATCACCCGCACCGTGGCGGAGATCCTCGATAACGTCAAAGACCGCGGGGACGATGCGCTGCGCGAGTACAGCGCGAAGTTTGATAAAACTGAGGTCGACGCGTTACAGGTTACCGAGCAGGAAATCATTGATGCCAGCAATCGTCTGGGTGATGACATCAAACAGGCGATGGCCGTCGCGGTGAAAAATATTGATACCTTCCACACCGCGCAGAAATTGCAGGCGGTGGATGTGGAAACCCTGCCCGGCGTACGCTGCCAGCAGGTGACACGCCCGGTGGCGTCCGTCGGCCTCTATATTCCCGGCGGCTCTGCCCCGCTGTTTTCGACCGTCCTGATGCTGGCCACCCCGGCACGTATTGCCGGTTGTCAGAAGGTGGTGCTCTGCTCTCCGCCACCGATCGCCGACGAGATCCTGTATGCGGCGAAGCTGTGCGGCGTGCAGGCGATCTATAAAGTGGGCGGTGCGCAGGCGATTTCCGCCCTGGCGTTCGGGACGGGATCCATTCCGAAGGTCGACAAAATCTTTGGCCCGGGAAATGCCTACGTGACCGAAGCGAAGCGCCAGGTCAGCCAGCGTCTGGACGGCGCGGCGATTGATATGCCTGCCGGGCCGTCTGAAGTGCTGGTGATTGCCGACAGCGGCGCTACACCGGATTTCGTGGCCTCTGACCTGCTCTCGCAGGCCGAACACGGCCCTGACTCGCAGGTGATTTTACTGACGCCAGATGCCGACATGGCAAAACGCGTGGGCGACGCCGTTGAGCGTCAGCTGGCTGACCTGCCGCGTGCGGAAACGGCGCGTCAGGCGCTATCCGCCAGCCGCCTGATTGTGGCCCGCGATCTTGACCAGTGCATCGCCATCTCCAACCAGTACGGTCCTGAGCACCTGATTATTCAGACCCGCAACGCGCGCGATCTGGTCGACAGCATAACCAGCGCAGGCTCAGTGTTCCTCGGGGACTGGTCACCGGAATCCGCCGGGGATTACGCCTCCGGCACCAACCACGTGCTGCCGACGTATGGCTATACCTCAACCTGCTCCAGCCTGGGGCTGGCGGATTTCCAGAAGCGCATGACCGTGCAGGAACTCTCCCGTGAGGGATTTGCCTCGCTGGCGTCGACCATTGAAACCCTGGCCGCCGCCGAGCGCCTGACTGCCCACAAAAATGCCGTGACGCTGCGCGTTGCCGCCCTGAAGGAGCAAGCATGAACATCGAAGAATTAGCCCGCGAAAATGTCCGTCGCCTGACGCCCTATCAGTCTGCGCGTCGTCTGGGCGGGAACGGCGACGTCTGGCTGAATGCCAACGAATATCCCACGGCGGTGGCCTTTGAGCTTTCGCAGCAGACGCTGAACCGCTACCCGGAGTGTCAGCCGAAAGCGGTGATCGAGAACTATGCGCAGTATGCAGGCGTGAAGCCTGAGCAGGTGCTGGTCAGCCGTGGGGCGGATGAAGGGATTGAGCTGCTGATCCGCGCCTTCTGTGAGCCGGGTAAAGACGCGGTGATGTACTGCCAGCCCACCTACGGGATGTACAGCGTGAGCGCCGAAACCTTTGGCGTGGCCTGCCGCAACGTGCAGGCGCTCGACAACTGGCAGCTGGATTTGCAGGGCATCGCTGATAACCTTGACGGCGTGAAGGTAGTATTTGTCTGTAGCCCGAATAACCCCACCGGGCAGATTATTCATCCGCATGATATCCGCACCTTGCTGGAGATGACGCGCGGCAAGGCGCTGGTCGTCGCTGATGAAGCCTACATTGAGTTCTGCCCGCAGGCGACGCTGACAGGCTGGCTTGAGGAGTATCCGCATCTCGTTGTGCTGCGTACCCTTTCCAAAGCCTTCGCCCTCGCCGGCCTTCGCTGTGGATTTACGCTGGCGAATAAAGCGGTTATCGACCTGCTGCTGAAAGTGATTGCCCCATATCCGCTCTCAACGCCGGTTGCCGATATTGCGGCACAGGCGCTGGCCCCGCAGGGCATCAGCGCGATGCGCGAGCGTGTGGCGCAGATCCTGGAAGAGCGTCAGTATCTTGTTGATACCCTTAAAACGATTCCGTGCGTGGAGCAGGTGTTCGACTCGGAAACCAACTACATCCTGGTGCGCTTCACCGCCTCAAGCGCGATATTTAAATCGTTGTGGGATCAGGGCATTATCTTACGAGACCAGAATAAACAACCTACCCTGAGCGGCTGCCTGCGTATTACCGTCGGCACCCGTGCAGAGAGCCAGCGCGTGATTGACGCCCTGAAAGCGGAGAAAGTATGAGTCAGAAGTATCTCTTTATCGATCGTGACGGCACCATCATCTCGGAGCCACCCAGCGATTTTCAGGTCGATCGTTTCGACAAGCTGGCCTTTGAACCCGACGTGATCCCGGTGCTGCTGAAGCTTCAGAAAGCAGGCTATAAGCTGGTGATGATCACCAACCAGGACGGTCTGGGCACCGACAGCTTCCCGCAGGTAGACTTTGACGGCCCGCACAACCTGATGATGCAGGTGCTGACCTCGCAGGGCATCGCCTTCGACGAAGTGCTGATCTGCCCGCATATGCCTGCCGACGAGTGCGACTGCCGCAAGCCAAAAGTGAAGCTTGTTGAACGTTATCTGGCGGAAGAGGCGCTGGATAAAAGCAACAGCTATGTGATCGGCGATCGCGTCACGGATATCACGCTGGCGGAAAACATGGGCATTGCGGGTCTGCGCTATAACCGCGACACGCTAAACTGGGCGATGATTGGCGAGCAGCTCACCCGACGCGACCGCTATTCCCACGTTGAACGCAACACCAAAGAGACGCAGATCGACGTGAAGGTCTGGCTGGACCGCGAAGGCGGCAGCAAGATCCACACCGGCGTCGGTTTCTTTGACCACATGCTGGATCAAATCGCCACGCACGGCGGCTTCCGCATGGAAATCGCGGTGAAGGGCGACCTGTATATCGACGATCACCACACCGTGGAAGATACCGGCCTGGCGCTGGGCGAAGCCCTGAAGCTGGCGCTCGGCGACAAGCGCGGTATCAACCGCTTCGGCTTTGTTCTGCCGATGGACGAGTGCCTGGCGCGCTGCGCGATGGATATCTCCGGGCGTCCGCACCTTGAATACAAAGCCGACTTTACCTACCAGCGCGTGGGCGATCTCAGCACCGAGATGGTGGAACACTTCTTCCGCTCGCTTTCTTACACCATGGGCCTGACGCTGCACCTGAAAACCAAAGGCAAAAACGATCACCACCGCGTCGAGAGCCTGTTCAAAGCCTTTGGCCGTACCCTGCGCCAGGCGATCCGCGTGGAAGGTGACGCCCTGCCCTCGTCGAAAGGAGTGCTGTAATGAACGTGGTGATTCTGGATACCGGATGCGCCAACCTGAACTCCGTACAGTCGGCGATTATGCGCCACGGCTACGAGCCGGTGGTGAGCCGCGACCCTGACGTGGTGCTGCGTGCGGATAAACTCTTTCTGCCGGGCGTTGGCACCGCCCAGGCGGCGATGGATCAGATCCATGAGCGCGAGCTGGTAGATCTCATCAAAGCCTGTACTCAGCCGGTGCTGGGCATTTGCCTCGGCATGCAGCTGCTTGGCCGCCGCAGCGAAGAGAGCAACGGCGTTGATCTGCTGGGCATTATTGAAGAAGACGTGCCGAAAATGACCGACCACGGCCTGCCGCTGCCGCACATGGGCTGGAACCGCGTTTATCCGAAGGCGGGCAACAGGCTGTTCCAGGGTATTGAAGACGGCGCGTACTTCTATTTTGTTCACAGCTACGCCATGCCCGTGAATGCCTACACCATCGCCCAGTGCAATTACGGCGAGGCGTTCACCGCCGCCGTGCAGAAAGATAACTTTTACGGCGTGCAGTTTCACCCGGAACGTTCCGGCGCCGCCGGTGCGCAACTGCTGAAAAATTTCCTGGAGATGTGATGATAATTCCCGCTTTAGATTTAATTGACGGCACGGTTGTTCGTCTCCACCAGGGCGATTACGGGCAGCAGCGCGACTACGGCAACGACCCGCTGCCGCGGTTACAGGCTTACGCCGCCGAGGGCGCTGAGGTGTTGCACCTGGTCGATCTGACCGGCGCGAAAGATCCGGCCAAACGCCAGATCCCGCTGCTTAAAACACTGGTGGCTGGCGTGGACGTCCCGGTGCAGGTGGGCGGCGGCGTGCGTACTGAAGCCGATGTTGCCGCCTTACTGGACGCGGGCGTGGCGCGCGTGGTAGTCGGTTCGACCGCAGTGAAAGATCCTGAGAGTGTCAAGGGCTGGTTCCGCCGCTTCGGTGCGGATGCGCTGGTGCTGGCGCTGGATGTGCGCATTGACGCGCAGGGTAACAAGCAGGTCGCGGTCAGCGGCTGGCAGGAAAACTCCGGCGTAACGCTGGAAGAGCTGGTCGGGATGTATCTCCCCGTAGGGCTGAAGCACGTCCTGTGCACGGATATTTCACGCGATGGTACGCTCGCAGGCTCTAACGTCTCGCTGTATGAAGAGGTTTGCGCGCGTTATCCGCAGGTGGCGTTTCAGTCCTCTGGCGGTATCGGCGACCTGGCGGATATCGCCGCTCTGCGCGGAACCGGTGTACGTGGCGTGATCGTGGGTCGCGCGCTGCTGGAAGGCAAATTTACGGTGAAGGAGGCGATTCAATGCTGGCAAAACGGATAATTCCCTGCCTGGACGTGCGTGATGGTCAGGTTGTAAAAGGCGTGCAGTTCCGCAACCACGAGATCATTGGCGACATCGTTCCCCTGGCAAAACGTTATGCCGAAGAAGGCGCAGACGAACTGGTATTTTACGATATCACCGCCTCCAGCGATGGCCGCGTGGTGGACAAAAGCTGGGTGGCGCGCGTGGCAGAGGTGATTGATATTCCCTTCTGCGTGGCGGGCGGGATTAAATCTGCTGACGATGCGGCGAAAATTCTCTCTTTCGGTGCGGACAAAATTTCGATTAACTCCCCTGCGCTTGCAGATCCGGAGCTGATTACGCGTCTGGCGGACCGCTTTGGCGTGCAGTGCATTGTCGTGGGGATCGACACCTGGTTTGATACCGCGACGGGCAAATATCACGTTAACCAGTACACCGGCGATGAAAGCCGCACGCGCGTCACCCAATGGGAGACGCTGGACTGGGTGCAGGAAGTACAAAAACGCGGTGCGGGTGAAATCGTGCTGAACATGATGAACCAGGACGGCGTACGCAACGGTTACGACCTCGAGCAGCTGAAAAAAGTGCGCGCGGTGTGCCAGGTTCCGCTGATTGCCTCCGGCGGCGCAGGCACCATGGAACACTTCCTTGAAGCCTTCCGCGATGCGAACGTAGACGGCGCGCTGGCCGCTTCCGTGTTCCACAAACAGATTATCAATATTGGTGAGTTAAAAACGTACCTGGCCGACCAGGGCGTGGAGATCAGGGTATGTTAACAGAGCAACAACAGGCGCAGCTGGACTGGGAAAAAACTGACGGATTACTGCCGGTGGTTGTACAGCATGCCGTTTCAGGCGAAGTGCTGATGCTGGGATACATGAACCAGCAGGCACTGACAAAAACGATCGACAGCGGCAAGGTGACGTTTTTCTCGCGCACCAAACAGCGCCTGTGGACGAAAGGGGAAACCTCAGGTCACTTCCTGAATGTGGTCAGCATTACGCCAGATTGCGACAACGACACCCTGCTGGTGCTGGTCAACCCGATTGGGCCGACCTGCCACAAAGGCACCAGCAGCTGCTTCGGCGAGGCGAGCCACCAGTGGCTGTTCCTCTATCAGCTGGAACAGCTGCTGGCAGAGCGTAAATCAGCGGATCCCGAGAGCTCGTACACGGCGAAGCTGTACGCCAGCGGCACCAAACGTATTGCGCAGAAAGTGGGTGAGGAAGGCGTTGAAACGGCGCTGGCGGCCACTGTGCATGACCGTGAGGAGCTGACGAACGAAGCGTCGGATTTAATGTATCACCTGCTGGTGCTGCTTCAGGATCAGGAGCTGGATTTAACGACGGTGATTGAGAATTTGCGGAAACGACATAAATAAAAAAAGACCGGGGAGACCCGGTCTTTTTTTGTGTGTAAATCAGGCTCTTGGCTTGTAGTTTCTCAGCGCGTTACGGCCGAGGACGACAGCAGAACCGATGATCCCGCCGAGGAGAACGGCAAGGATGAGGGTGATGGCCTTTTTAGGGCTGTCACGCTTGATTGGCAGATCTGGTTTCATTACGTAACGATAGACATGTAACGTGTCTGGGTTAACGTTGAGGTTTTCAATGTCCAGTAAGTTCTTTTTGGTCTGATAGTAAGAGCCAGGGAAGACCAGCGGACGGGACGCCTCGTTATCAACCATTGATTTGAGCGCTACGGTGCCCAGCAGGAACATGGTTTCCTGAGTAACATCCTGCGTTTGCTGGAGCTGCGGTGTGCTAATTTTCGCCGCCTCCGCGTTCTTAAGCGCCTCAGAAATTTGCTTGATACGCAGATCTTTTTGCTCCTGTGCCACTTTCTCCTGGTTCAGAAGAGAGTCGTTCAGGGTTGTGATCTGTTGCTTGAGGTTGTCTCTGAGGTCAAGCGTCAGTTCTTTGGCCGTTTGTTCGTCAACCTGCTGGATGTATTGGGCCAACTGCTTTTGCGCAGCTTCAGCCGAATCGCTCTGATAACTGACAGTTAAAGGTACACTCTGTCCCTTTACAGTAGGCTCAATGGACAATTTCTCTGGAAATTCCTGGTTGTCCAGCGCTTGCGCTAATGCTGAAAAAGAAGAATTAAAACGACCAATAGCACGATTTTGGATATCTAAGGTTGAAGGTGCTGCCCCGCCATAGAGGATATTCAACGCATTGGAATAGGTGGCGATTTGTGCCGCATCTGGCTGGGCTATGATGGCGGATGACGTCCATTTCTCTTTAGCAACAGTGATGTAGACAACGGCGAGAACGATAAAAGCAGCAACAAATGCCCCTATTACCCACTTACCACGCCACAGCTGTAGCATTAAATCCAGTAAATCAATTTGCTCCGGGTCATTGTTGCGTGTGACCAGGTTATTGTTGTTTTGCGTCATACAATCCCTAACAGATGAAAAAGGGCAAAAATAATCTTGTTTCCTTAGTGTATCTGTTGCTGGCGATTTTTCTATAAGAATCCGATGAGTTATATCGGAAAGATGGGTTATGTAAGTGAAGTGCGACGCGCTATCATAGACGGATTCTGATGTCCTGGGACATCAACAAGAAGACTGTGAATGAGGGAAGCTATGAAATTTCTGGTAACTGGCGCGGCGGGCTTTATCGGTTCTCATGTCAGCAAGCGCCTGCTTGATGCAGGGCATAAGGTTGTTGGGCTTGATAACCTGAATGATTACTATGACCCTAACCTCAAGCTCGCTCGCCTCGAACTGCTCAAATCCGGGAGTTTCACCTTCCACAAGCTGGACTTAGCGGACCGCGAGAGCATGGCTGCGCTCTTCGCCAATGAAAAATTTGACCGCGTGATCCATCTTGCCGCCCAGGCGGGCGTGCGTTACTCGCTGGAAAACCCGCATGCCTACGCGGATGCGAACCTGGTAGGTCACCTGAACGTGCTGGAAGGCTGTCGCCACAATAAGGTTCAGCATCTTCTGTATGCGTCATCCAGTTCTGTTTACGGCCTCAACCGTAAGATGCCGTTTTCTACTGACGACTCCGTAGACCATCCGGTTTCCCTGTATGCGGCAACCAAAAAAGCCAATGAGCTGATGTCTCATACCTATTCGCATCTGTATAACCTGCCGACCACTGGCCTGCGCTTCTTTACCGTGTATGGCCCATGGGGCCGACCGGACATGGCGCTGTTCAAATTCACCAAAGCCATGATTGAAGGCAACAGCATCGACGTATACAACTACGGCAAGATGAAGCGCGACTTCACCTATATCGATGATATTGCGGAGGCGATTATTCGCCTACAGGACGTCATTCCTCAGGCCGATGCCGACTGGACGGTCGAAACCGGTTCGCCAGCAACCAGTTCTGCCCCGTATCGCGTGTATAACATCGGTAACAGTTCGCCTGTCGAACTGATGGATTACATCACCGCGCTTGAAGAGGCGCTGGGGAAAGAAGCGGTGAAAAATATGATGCCGATCCAGCCGGGGGACGTGCTGGAGACCAGTGCGGACACCAAAGCGCTGTATGACGTTATTGGGTTTAAACCACAAACCTCAGTCAAAGAAGGCGTGAAAAACTTCGTCGACTGGTACCGCAACTTCTATAACGTTTAAAAACAAAAAACCCGGCACAGTGCCGGGTTTTTTTTATCACGATTTTGATCAGTCGCTGCCGAACAAATCGCGGGTATAGACTTTATCTTTCACATCCGCCAGCTCTTCCGCCATACGGTTGGAGATAATTACATCCGCTTCTTTCTTAAACGCATCCAGATCGCGGATCACACGCGAATGGAAGAACTCATCTTCCTGCATCGCCGGTTCATAAATAATGACCTGCACGCCCTTCGCCTTAATACGCTTCATGATCCCCTGAATGGAAGAAGCGCGGAAGTTATCGGAACCGCTCTTCATGATCAGACGATAAACACCCACCACTTTCGGCTGACGCGCCAGAATGGAATCCGAGATAAAGTCTTTACGCGTGCGGTTGGCATCCACAATGGCGGAAATCAGGTTGTTTGGTACCGCCTGATAGTTTGCCAGCAGCTGCTTGGTATCTTTTGGCAGGCAGTAACCACCGTAACCGAAGGACGGGTTGTTGTAATGGTTACCGATACGCGGGTCAAGACACACGCCCTCGATGATCTGACGGGTGTTCAGACCTAAGCTCTCGGCATAGCTGTCCAGCTCGTTGAAGTAAGCCACACGCATCGCCAGATAGGTATTGGCGAAAAGCTTAATGGCCTCTGCCTCGGTGGAATCGGTGAACAGGACAGGAATATCTTTTTTGATTGCGCCTTCCTGAAGCAACGCAGCAAAACGCTCTGCACGCTCGGAACGCTCGCCAATCACGATACGGGATGGGTGCAGGTTATCGTATAACGCCCTGCCCTCGCGGAGAAATTCCGGCGAGAAGAAGACATTATCAATACCCAACTCTTCTTTAATCGATTTGGTGAAACCCACTGGAATTGTCGACTTGATGATCATCACTGCGTTCGGGTTGATTGCCGTAACGTCTTTAATCACCGCTTCAACGGTAGAGGTATTGAAGTAATTGGTTTTAGGATCATAGTCGGTTGGCGTGGCGATGATGACGAAATCCGCATCGCGGTAAGCGTCTTCTTTGTCCGTGGTAGCGCGGAAGTTCAGCGGTTTGGTCGCGAGGTACTCTTCA
The DNA here is from genome assembly GCF_049237125.1 of Enterobacter cloacae complex sp. GYL001. Classification (NCBI taxonomy): domain Bacteria; kingdom Pseudomonadati; phylum Pseudomonadota; class Gammaproteobacteria; order Enterobacterales; family Enterobacteriaceae; genus Enterobacter; species Enterobacter cloacae complex sp. GYL001. Next base: position 417,629 of record NZ_JBMKGW010000003.1, read on the forward strand.
ATCTCTTTATCGACGATCGGGGACTTCTTCTGGTTAAGCATGTCCACTTTTGCCTGCACGATATCCAGCGCAACCACTTCATGGTTTTGTGCAATCAGAATACCGTTTGAGAGACCAACATAGCCTGTTCCGGAGATGGTTATTTTCATTTGTTTGACTTCTACACGTTTGAGTTTTTGATGACCATAACACAGTCACCACAATGATTAACTAAGCGTTTTTTATCGCTAACCTTCATTCGCTGTCAAGGTTTCAGTTTTTTTGAAAAATGTTTTTGCTCAGCAAAAAGACCTGTCGTTATACTAAGCAAAGTACCTGTTTTACAGCGACAATAAGACGTTAAAGGGCAGTCGAGAGTAAGCAGAGGAAAACTGCTTACTTCGTCAAATCAGACTAATCCCTTGGTCAGATTCAGCAGATACTGACCATACCCGGTCTTTTTCAATGGTTCAGCGAGTACCCGAAGTTGTTCGGCATCAATAAAACCTCGTCGGAACGCAATCTCTTCAGGACATGAAACTTTTAGCCCCTGTCGCTCTTCAATTGTGGCGATAAAATTGCTTGCCTCGATCATACTCTGATGCGTTCCGGTATCCAGCCAGGCATAGCCGCGTCTCATCATCGCGACAGACAATCGTCCCTGCTGCATATAGATGCGGTTGATGTCGGTAATTTCGAGTTCACCTCGCTCGGACGGCGTTAAGCTTTTGGCCATCTCAATCACATCGTTGTCGTAAAAATAAAGACCGGTTATTGCGTAATTACTCTTGGGTTGCTGAGGCTTCTCCTCAAGGCCAATTGCAGTACCGTCTTTATCAAACTCAACGACGCCATAGCGTTCCGGGTCGCTGACATGATAGGCGAATACGGTCGCACCCTCTTGCTGGCTTGCTGCGCCTTCAAGCAGTCTGGGGAGATCGTGTCCGTAGAAAATATTATCGCCTAATACCAGCGCACAATTATCCTCACCGATAAACTCTTCACCCAGAATAAAAGCTTGTGCCAGTCCATCAGGACTTGGTTGCACTTTGTACTGGATATGCAATCCCCACTGGCTACCGTTCCCGAGCAGTTGTTCAAAACGCGGAGTGTCCTGAGGCGTGCTGATAATCAGAATATCCCGTATACCTGCCAGCATAAGCGTAGAGAGCGGATAATAGATCATTGGCTTATCGTAAATTGGCAACAATTGCTTGCTTACGGCCATAGTCACGGGATAAAGACGTGTACCCGATCCGCCAGCTAATATAATCCCTTTACGTTTCGTCATTTACTTACGCTCCCCATAATTTTGCTCAATCCAGCTCTTATAGGCGCCGCTTTTTACATTCGATACCCACTCCTGGTTATTCAAATACCATTCAACCGTTTTACGGATGCCACTTTCAAAGGTTTCCACAGGAGTCCATCCAAGCTCGTCGCTAATTTTATGAGCATCAATTGCATAACGTCTGTCGTGACCTGGTCGGTCCGCGACATAAGTAATTTGTGCGCGATAGGATGTTTCTTTCGGTACCATTTCATCGAGCAGATCACAAATGGTCTGAACAACTTCAATATTTTTCTTCTCGTTATGACCGCCAATATTATAGGTTTCTCCCGGCTTACCCGTGGTCAGAACCGTATACAGTGCACGAGCATGGTCTTCAACGTATAACCAGTCACGGATTTGATCGCCCTTACCGTAAATCGGCAATGGTTTATTATCCAGCGCATTAAGGATAACAAGAGGAATCAGCTTTTCAGGAAAGTGGTATGGGCCATAATTATTCGAACAATTTGTCACAATCCCGGGTAAACCATAGGTGCGTATCCAGGCTCGAACTAAATGGTCGCTGGACGCTTTTGACGCTGAGTAAGGGCTGCTTGGCTGGTACGCTGTTTTCTCGGTAAACAGCGGTAACAGGGTGGAGTCAGAATGTTCATCGGGATGAGGCAGATCGCCGTAAACCTCATCAGTTGAAATGTGATGGAAACGGAAGGCGGATTTTGCTGCCTCGTCCAGTGAAGACCAGTAAGCACGGCTTGTTTCTAACAGGATATAGGTGCCAACAATATTGGTTTCAATAAACGCAGCGGGACCGGTAATAGAACGGTCGACATGGCTCTCGGCAGCCAGGTGCATTATCGCATCAGGCTGATGGGTAGCAAAAATACGCGCCATTGCCTCTTTATCACATATATCGGCATGCTCAAAAACATAGCGTTCGCTATCGCTTACTTCACGCAAGGATTCCAGATTACCGGCATAGGTCAATTTATCAACGTTAACAACGCTATCCCGAGTATTGCTAATAATATGTCGGATAACCGCGGAACCGATAAAACCGGCACCGCCAGTAACTAGAATTTTCACGCAATCTATTCCATTAAACAGTAGGTGGATCGGGCAAGATAAAAAAGCCCGGTATCTCTACCGGGCTTGATGGCATGGCTAACCGTATATTAATCCAGCCATTCGGTGTGGAACACGCCTTCTTTATCCGTACGCTTATAGGTATGCGCACCGAAGTAGTCACGCTGTGCCTGAATCAGGTTCGCGGGCAGAACGGCAGCACGATAGCTGTCGTAATATGCCACCGCAGCGGAGAAGGTCGGAACCGGGATACCATTCTGCACGGCGTACGCAACAACATCACGCAGCGCCTGCTGATATTCGTCAGCAATTTGTTTGAAGTAAGGCGCCAGCAGAAGGTTTGCGATACCCGCGTTTTCAGCATAGGCATCGGTGATTTTTTGCAGGAACTGAGCGCGAATGATACAGCCGGCACGGAAGATCTTCGCAATCTCACCGTAGTTCAGATCCCAGTTATTCTCGTCAGATGCCGCGCGCAGCTGAGAGAAGCCCTGCGCGTAAGAGACGATTTTACCCAGATACAGCGCGCGACGGACTTTCTCAACGAACTCCGCTTTATCACCAGCGGGTTTAGCCTGCGGACCAGACAGCACTTTAGATGCTGCAACGCGCTGTTCTTTCAGAGAAGAGATATAACGTGCAAATACGGATTCGGTGATTAAGGACAATGGCTCACCCAGATCCAGAGAGCTCTGGCTGGTCCATTTACCGGTACCTTTGTTCGCGGCTTCATCCAGAATCACATCAACCAGGTATTTACCCTCTTCATCTTTCTTGGTGAAGATATCTTTGGTGATGTCGATCAGATAGCTGTTCAGCTCGCCTTTGTTCCACTCGGTGAAGGTCTCTGCGAGCTCCTCGTTGGAGAGGTTCAGGCCGCCTTTCAGCAGAGAGTAGGCTTCAGCAATCAGCTGCATGTCGCCATATTCAATGCCGTTGTGAACCATTTTCACGTAATGACCAGCGCCATCAGGACCGATATAGGTCACGCACGGCTCGCCGTCTTCAGCAACGGCTGCGATTTTAGTCAGGATTGGCGCAACCAGTTCGTACGCTTCTTTCTGACCGCCAGGCATGATTGATGGGCCTTTCAGAGCGCCCTCTTCACCGCCGGATACGCCGGTACCAATGAAATTGAAGCCTTCAGCAGACAGTTCACGGTTACGACGAATGGTGTCCTGGAAGAAGGTGTTGCCGCCATCGATAATGATGTCGCCTTTATCCAGATACGGTTTCAGTGAATCGATAGCTGCATCGGTACCTGCGCCCGCTTTCACCATTAACAGGATACGACGAGGTGTTTCCAGAGACTCAACGAACTCTTTAACCGTATAGAAAGGAACCAGTTTTTTGCCTGGATTCTCAGCGATGACTTCTTCGGTCTTATCACGGGAGCGGTTGAAAACGGAGACGGTATAACCACGGCTTTCGATGTTGAGCGCCAGGTTGCGCCCCATCACTGCCATACCGACAACGCCGATCTGTTGCTTGGACATTACATACTCCTGTCAGGTGTGGTCGCCGCGAGTGTTGCGGCTTACAAAGTATTAACAATGGTAACTCAGCTACGAAAACGTTGGTAGTAAAAAAAGAATTACTATTAAAGAATAATTACCAATATTTATTAATAGTCACGCATGTTTAATTAAAGCTCTATGGATATAGTTAAAAAAATAATATAAAGCCAAGGGAAAACTCAATTTTAAATGATCACGGTAAAATGACCATTGGGATTTAAGAACTTTGACTTTGTTAGACGAAAGACTTGAGTGACCCTCTCGATAAAAAGCTAAATTTTCATTCAAGCAATAAGCAAAATCAATTTTTTTGAGTATATTTAGCCAAAGCGCCATATCCTGTCTTTTTCGGATCAATGGCATATAAACCTTCCCCAACATTTTCACATCATACATAGCTGTAAGACAGCCAATTACATTTGATTTTAATAGCTCATTATAATCAACTTGTGCTGGCGGTTTAATTTTCTTTTTAACTTGTCCGTCTACATTAATTTTGCTATATGCAGTATAAGTCAAACCATAATGGCCAGTTAACATAAAATCAACTTGCTTCATTAATTTATCTTCATGCCACATATCATCACTGTCTAAAAATGCAATATAACGCCCATTTGCTTTTTCAATAGAATTGTTTCTAGCCGCCCCAGCGCCACAATTATTATCAAAAGAGAACACCTTTATTCTTTCATCTTTTTTAGAAAAACTTAAAATTATTTCTAAAGTATCATCTGATGAACAGTCATCAGTAATAAGCAACTCCCAGTTTTCATATTTTTGAGCTAAGACAGATTGAATGCTTAATATGATAGTCTTAGAGGAGTTATAGCTAGGCATTATAATGGATACTAACTCTTTCATTATTATTTAAACCTTATTTATAACCATTAGGATTATTAACCTGCCAACGCCAGGAATCTTCGAGCATATCTTCTAAAGAATACTTAGCAGACCAACCTAATTCTTTCAAAGCCAAGCGTGAATCAGACCAACACTCTGCAACATCACCCTTTCTTCTAGGGGCAAATATTTTTTTAACTCGTTTATTAGTTACCCTTTCGAATGTTTCTACCAGCTCAAGAACAGAATACCCTTTTCCAGTACCTAAGTTGTAAGCAGTATAAGTATCCATTTTAGGAAGCGTATTAACGGCCGCGAGATGACCTTCAGCTAAATCCATAACATGGATAAAATCTCGAATTCCTGTTCCATCATGTGTGGGATAATCAGTACCGAATATATGCAACGCATCTAACTTTCCAATTGCCACATTTGTAAGATAAGGGACAAGATTATTTGGTATTGCATTGGGGTCTTCTCCAATCAAACCTGAGGAATGTGCTCCGACAGGATTAAAGTAACGTAGAGAAATAACTTCTAGTCCATATTTACTTCTACAGAGATCGCTCAATATCATCTCGGCCATAAGTTTCGAAGTGCCATATGGATTTGTAGTATTACCAATAGCACAACTTTCGCTAAGTGGAATAACTTTTGGCTCACCATACACAGTTGCTGAAGAACTAAATATCAATTTTTTTGCGCTTGTATTCTTCATAGCGCGTACCAGACTTAATGTACCTTCAACATTATTAGAATAATATAACAATGGATCACGAATAGATTCGGAAACAGATTTAAGCCCGGCAAAATGGATAACTACCTCTGCTTCACTATTAATTATAATTTTTCTAACTGCATCGGTATCACGTATGTCGATGTTGTGAAATGAGATTTTACTGTCCGTGATCTTTTCAACACGACGTAACGCTTCAAAACTAGAATTGGAAAGATTATCGATAATAGTTACATTGTGTTTTTGTTCGACAAGTCTTATAACAGTATGTGATCCTATATATCCAGCACCCCCTGTAACTAAAACATTCACTTTATTTTCTCCTCATAAACGTTAATAATTTTCTTTTTAAACGTTGTGGGAAAGAGAGGCTCCATGACTTTCCCCAGTGATGTATAGCAAAACAATCTTCAGTAACATAACGATATAATAATTGTTCCCTACCAGAACTACCGTAGGGATTGTATGGATAAAAGAATTTTTCAGAATATATGGTTATATCTTGTATAGTAGTGAGGTCATCTAAACCATTCCTTGATATTTCCTTTTCATCGAGGATTCCCTTTAAAAGTTCAGGGATGGTAAATAATCCATTTGCATGTTTAACTGCTCGCATAAGTTCACCGAAAAGCCAGAATTGAGGCTTACATCCTAGTATACCGCAACTTGGTTTATGAGTGTCTTCTTCTCCAAGAAAAGCAACGTGGGAACATAATTTATCAATGTTTCGTACTAGTTCCATATCAGTATCAAGATAAATACCACCAAATTCGTATAAAACTTGACATCTTATATAATCAGCCGCAAAAGCATACTTTCTTGACTTTAACATTTCTTCAACAAAAGAATCGATACCAAAGTATGCTCTATAGGAATCTTCATTCCATAATTTAATTTCAAAATCACTAGCGTAATCATGCCATGATTCTATACAGTCGGAATAGGTTTTCGGTAGTACATTACCACCTAGCCAAATATAATGTATAACTTTTGGTATCACTTTATAATTCCTTTTACTTTGCTTTTGATGTAGGTATACGTAAGACAGAGCATAAATATAAAAAACACTCTACTATTAACTTTCTTAAATAAAATTTTGATATTTAAACTGTCACAAATTGGTAAAAAATGGAATGCACTTTGTTTATAAATATTTAAACCAATCTCATTTAAATTTAAATTGCTTAATACAAATGAAAGAGTCCCAACTGGGTTTTTTTTAAGAAGATTTTTATAATTACTAGTTAGCCCTCCTTCAAGATATTCGGCATAATAGATCACCTCATTCCAGCACTGAAAGTAACCCTTTTCAAGAATCCTGTTCCACAAATACGCTTCAGTTAAGAAGTTCTCACCAACACATGTTGGAAACTTATTTTCTATAAAGGAGTCTCGTCTGAAAATGATTGCTTTGTCCCCTTTCACACCAGCAAACTGATTGCTATTCACTTTATTTAAAGAATTAATATCACCTATAACTGCCTTAGTTGATTCATATGCTTTAAGAAAGACAAGTCCCTTACAGGTAAGTTCTTTGATATTTTTTATTTTTTCATTTACAACTGCAATGGCATTAGTCGGCAGAGTGTCATCACTATCGACAATAAATACCCACTCATACTCCGCAAGTGGTATACCTTCATTTAACGCGGTATGTTTACCACCATTGCTTTTATATGTGTAATTAATTTTAAAAGATGCTTGTCTTTTAAAATCTGATACTATTTCTTTCAAATTATCTGTAGAACCGTCATCTACAATAATCCACTCAAAGGCTTGTGACGTTTGATCTTTTAGTGAGAAAAATAATTTATCAATTAAATTCGCTCTATTATACACAGGAGTTATTACTGAAACTGACATTTTACCCTTCCATAATCTTTAATTAAAAGCCAGGGCAAGAAAACATATTTAAAACTTTCAGCCTGAACATAAAATATCCCTCTGGTCTTTTTTGTACATGCAAAAAACAAAAGATTAGCGACGAAATAGGAGAACAAAGAGACGGTTGCTGCTCCTATAGCACCGTATTTTGGAATAACAATTAAATTCAGGGTGATATTAAGCAATGCCGCTAACAAAGTTTTTTGCACCTCAAAATTTATATATTCCTTACTAAATAACCATTTTGAAGAAAATGATCCCAGAAAGATAAAAATTCCGCTCCACATATGGATGCTGAAAATTTGCGCTGATAATTCCATGCCATTACCATACAGTAATTTCATAATGAATCCCGAGAGAACAGTAGAAATTAATGCTGCATATATTGACATTGCGCATACTATGCCGCTAATCCATTTAATGAAAATAAATGAAGCTGTTTGGCTAATTTTTTCAAGTTCAACTATCTTAGGAAAGAAAGCATTTGCTATCAGCCCTCCTAACATAAACCAGATGGCTGATAAACGTAATGCTGCACTGAATGCACCGGTTTCCTCTGCACCTGAAAAATATTCAAGTAATATTACATCACACTGAGTAAATAATGAAACACTAACGGTTGATATAATTAATTTCAATCCTACCCGAAAGTAATTTTTAGAGATGCTGATGTCGACCAACCATTTTGTTGCTGCGGGGAAATAATTAATATAAATATATATACTTATCAAAGCCTGAACAAAATAGAAAAAGACATAAGAGTAAAAAATATAAAATTCATTATAAATACAGAACCATAGGAATCCATATGAAATAGCGACACTCGTTAAGATAGTTATAGCACGATACTTTGATTCAACTAAAGCAGAATAATGAAAGAAAATAAACTTTGCAAACAAGCTTAAAAAATTTGCTGTAATTAATATTAGTGCATAATTCAAGGATGAAGGGATTGTCTTATAGAAAGTCAGAGTAATAAATAAGAAAATTAATGTGTAAACCAACAATCCTAAAAATTGCAAGAAGATAGCGGACCCAATTTCCCTACCTGCATGCGAAGGCTTATCAATAATTTTTTTTACTACTACTATATCGATACCAAATAGGAATACTGATAACAACAATTGAGATATGTTATTTAATGTGGCCCACCCCCCCAAGACTTCAAGCCCATATAACCGTTTGATAGAAGCAAATAACGATAGTTGAAAAACCATCATGAATACTCTATCACTTAATAACCAGAAAAGATTACTAAGATACCTTGACATGATTAATTCCCTTCATTTATATACTGAACCCCTTTATCGAAGGTTTCAGCAAAGTAATTTATTATATTATATAGATTCGCAGTCAATGGTTTTCCTTCAAAGAAAGTAAACATATTATTTCCCATCGACACGTTATACATCAAATAAAGGAAGGGCAATAAGTTAATAACAAAAATAGCCCCAAAGAAAATATATTCTCGGGTGTTAAGGTTTATAGAGCGACGCTTGAAGTTAGCCAATAAAAAATAGGGATAAAAACCAAAAATAATCATCCCTAATCTATTTGAAAGAGCAGGTAGCGATAACAATATTAAAAAAAGAAAACATTCTTTAAAGAATAATAACTTTTCAAAGTTGGTATAAACACTACCCTTCCTTGTTGCGACTAATATGATAACAATGTTTGCCAGCGTCATTATTATATAATTTAATGGCAGAGTACTAAATTTATCATTTTCAGAGACGGAAAGAAATTTAGTCACGACGATGTCATAAAGCGGGGTAACATACAGAAGCCCAAAAAAGATGAGAGCAGCTGCTGAGAAAGCAAGTAAGATTACAACGAAAGAAATTTTTTTATCTTTCAATAAAAGCGCCAGTAAATATATCACAATGTTTATCACTGCCGAAACATGAAATGTAACCGCAATGATAAATAATAGCCATTTTTTAAATCTACTTTTATTTATAGCATTTAAAAAGACAAGTATTGATAGAACCTGTCTTAAAAAATAAGATGAAACCTCAACAAAACCTAGATTAAAAAAGAACAAGCCAAGAATTAGTAATTGATATCTAGAGTCAATATCTTTTATTAGGTTACTTAAACAAATGATAATAAGTGTATAAGTAGCAACAAGGAAGAATTGTTCATTACCATTACTTATACTACCGATAAATTTCATAAAGAGCAAAAACATAAACTCAAGTCCGTTTCCGAATCTCGAGTATCCGAAAACTTCCAGCATATTTGCATTTAAATCTTTATAAACATTTAAATACTCCGCTAAGTCACCGAAAGGTTTTAATGAAGCGAAGAAAGCCACAATAAAGATCATTAATGCAAAATAATAGAACCTCCTGGTCACACCCGTTAATAAAGGTGAGATAAGACTTATAACTACAAGAAACATCAATGGGTAACAGAAAAGAGCAAATATAGATAAAGGCAGGCAAAATATTACTAACTTACGAATTATATCTGGATTGAGATTTTCATTATGAATATTCATACTGAAAAATATCCTTTAAGTAAAATAAGCAAAGCAGAAAAAGGTTTTATCTTATTTTCTATTAATACTTTTGAAAAGAGAAACTTCCGCATCCAGAAAGCAAATAAATAGATTAATCCAAGCGTATAACCACCACACCTGATAAATATAGCCCCTCTATCAGCCAGTGATTCTGAGCTTGTGAATATTTTATTGCCAGAACTTTCTATAGGATGAACTGTTACGGTTATAGGGACAAAGAAGATTCTTTCTTTCGATTTTAACAGATCATTAATAAAAATAGGTTCTTCACCCGCCTGATAAGTTGCCCCCAACCCAAATCGCTCATCAAAACGTGCTCCGTTCCTTATGATATTTTTTATATTCAAGCACATTTCTATCGAGGAAATTTTAAAGCTATCAAGACGATTTATTTTTTTTAACGAGTGCGGATATTTTTTCCTTAGTATCCCATCTTCAGTGCAGCTTTGGAATTGATAATGTGAGTTATCGTTTTGCTTATTTAAGAAATTTTCAAGCTGTAATAACCCTTCATTTAAATAGAAAACATCATCATCACTTATCAAAAGGTAATCAATGTTTAATATTATTGCTTCCTCAAGAAGGACATTTCTACTTTTGCTCAATCCTTTGATAAAGGACTTTTTTATTATTGCATTTGGATAGGTGATTATATTTTCTGGATAATTTTTCTCGTCGGATATCTGATGTGAAATTATAACAATAATATTTTCAGGTAATGATCTTATCTTTTCTTGTACTTGATAAATACCATCATTTAACGTTGAAATTCCTATTGCAATTTTCATAAAAGTGTTCTTTATAATTAAAAATAAGCGACGCTACCGCCCCTAGCTTAACAGCAGCCAGTGCGCTGGTAAAAAATGTATGCTGCCAAAAATGTCTGATTATTGCCCGAACGATTTCAGTACACTTTTTGAACAGTTCTTATTGATTATCGTATATGATATCAGATAGAAACATAAAGGGTACAAACAGTACAATCAGTACAGGCTAACGCAATGTTATTGTTAGTAAGTATTCTTAAAAGCGGCGCTTTCATACTATCGATATTATGTTTTAACATAACTATAGTTAAGCTGCCGCTTGCATTAGCATTGAAAGGTATCAGTTTTGAGAAGCAGAGAGCAACTTCTCAATCCGGCTTCTGAACTTCGCCCCTTCCTTCAGGTTACGCAGGCCATAGTTCACAAACGCCTGCATATACCCCATTTTCTTACCGCAGTCATAGCTGTCGCCGGTCATCAGCATGGCATCAACCGACTGCTTCTTCGCCAGCTCAGCAATCGCATCGGTCAGCTGGATACGATCCCAGGCGCCCGGCTCAGTTTTTTCCAGCTCAGCCCAGATATCCGCATTCAGCACATAACGGCCGACTGCCATCAGGTCAGAGTCCAGGGTCTGCGGCTGATCGGGTTTTTCGATAAACTCAACAATCCGGCTAACCTGCCCTTCCGACTCCAGTGGCTCTTTAGTCTGAATAACAGAATACTCAGAGAGATCGCCCTTCATACGTTTCGCCAGCACCTGGCTGCGGCCCGTCTCGTTGAAGCGTGCGACCATTGCCGCCAGGTTATAACGCAGCGGATCGGCGGAAGCGTTATCAATAATGATATCCGGCAGAACCACGATGAACGGGTTATCCCCCACCACCGGGCGCGCGCACAGGATGGAGTGGCCCAGACCCAACGGCTGCGCCTGACGCACGTTCATGATGGTCACGCCAGGAGGACAGATAGACTGAACTTCTGCCAGAAGCTGACGCTTAACGCGCTGCTCAAGCAGAGCCTCGAGTTCATAAGAGGTGTCGAAGTGGTTCTCGACGGCGTTCTTAGAAGAGTGCGTCACCAGAACGATCTCTTTAATCCCAGCAGCAACAATCTCGTCGACAATGTATTGAATCATCGGCTTGTCAACGATCGGCAGCATCTCTTTAGGAATGGCCTTTGTGGCGGGCAACATGTGCATGCCCAGACCTGCTACCGGTATAACTGCTTTCAAATTGGTCATTTTATCTTCCACCTTAAAATGGTTGACGAAGTATAGACCTAATCAGGAAAATTGCCCGATTAAGAAGTCTACTACGCCTTATGCAAATCACGTTTCGCGTTAAAACTCACATTACCAAACATGAGTATGCATTAAGTGTGACCCAGAATTATCGGAAACCCTGTCGCGAAAATCGCACAGCCCTCTGTTTCCGACAAATCGCAACCTTTGAGGCATTATTCAGATACAAACGTGATGTCATCTTTCTTCTCATGAACGAACTCATACTTCAGCGTACGGTCCAGACCTTGAGATAAGGTATAAGGCGCTTTAAATCCAGAGCTGTGTACCTTGGTCGCGTCAAACTGTGTAGTTGCACAGAATTTCTTTACGCGCACAGAACTAATTGCATATTTCTTCCCGGTAACTTTGCTAAGAATATCAAAGCAATACCCACCTAACATTCCAAGCGGGTAAGGGAGGTGAACTGAAGGGATTTTTTTATTGAGACTCTTCTCAACTTCTGAAACTAGTTGATTCATGTTCAGGTCTGGTTTGTCTACATAGTTGTAGACATCATAACCCGGCTTAACATTGGTCAGCTTAAATTTGATAAATTCAACAATGTTACCGACATAAGCCATTGACTTATAGTTGGTTCCAGCGCCTACCATGGCGAATTTACCACCTGCAATTTGCTTAAGCAGGTTATACACGTTTCCACGGTTACGCTCACCAAAGATGACCGTAGGCCGGACAATTGTCAGGGATCTTTCATCTGGAGCTTTATTAAACCACTCGCGCAGAACTTCTTCCGCTTGCCATTTGCTTTTGCCGTAATGGTTGAAAGGATCGTGCGGATGGGATTCGTCAGGGTTGACTTTGTTAAGGCCATACACAGCCACAGAACTGGTAAAAATAATGTTCTGAACGTTATTTTTTTCCATAGCAGACAATACGTTACGAGTACCCTGTACGTTTACATCATAGTATAGTGATGTTGGGCTAACGTCATCACGGTGCTCAGCGGCGAGCAGCACGACCGTTTCAAAACCAGCAAGCGCCTGATCGAGTTGATCCTGATTACGAACATCACCGGAGACAGTAATATCCGGATAAAAATGACTCTGCTGTTTGTCGAAGTTAGTAACATCAAAATCAGTCTTGGAAATCTCGATTAAACGAGTGCCGACAAAACCAGACGCGCCAATAAACAAAACCTTATCGTTCATAATCCACTCAATGCGTTATGTGTGTTTGGCGAACCTCTGGCAATCGCTTCTTTCCCTGAGGTAGCGCTGTTGATTAAACAAAACTTGCAAAGTAATTTCAGGGATTATAAACCTTAAAACCGCTGAATTCAGTAACAAATTTTTAGGGGTTACATCAGATTGAATGGCATACGCCTAAGGCCTCCACCGTCACCTGTGCGGCAGCGCAAAATTCAACCGTTCCGTATTCACCACGTGTTGATCGACCCGATCAATATCCACCGAACTCTGCCCCTTTTCATTAACCGCTTTTATGTTCGCGAGCGACAACAGCGTCTCGTTTTTGGCCATAAACTTCCCACGCACGTCTTTGCGCAAGTCGAAGTTCATCTTAAGCGCTGGTCCCGTCGCTGACTCCTGCATCACGTTGATATTACGCAAGAAAAGATGCTGTGGCTTGTTGTGCAGCTCAAGCGTTGCTCGCTGCATGTTGACGTTGGTGATGGCAACAAACGAGGTGGCATTGCCGGAAGAAATCTGTATCCCGCGCAGCTTATAGGCAAGCTGTCGGTTATCCAGGCGAATATCGTTAAGTTTGAAGTTTTGCGGTATCGACAGATAATCGCCCTTGATCACGCCATACCCGATTAACATTCCGGCGCTGTTCACCATATCGATATTATCAATAACGAAATTATCACAGCCATAAATAGCTACCGTCGCGTTATCAATTCCGGCCTTTTTACTGAAGTCGGGAGTAATATTGCTGGCCTTGATATTACGGATCACAAAGTGTTTACCGTTTTCAACATGGACCAACTGCCGACAGTTGCTGCCGGTGATATTTGCCACCACGAAGTTTTTAACGGTCTGCTGTTCCGGATAGTCATTGTCGTACGTGCTGCCAGCCAGCCCAATGCCTATCCCCCAGTTGATCTTGCCGTTTGTGCAGTTGATGTTATCGATCACGTGGTCAGAGATCAGGATATTGCGGTCGTTAATCGCCACGTTCCACTCAATCGCGTCACCCTGCAAATGGCTGAATTTACTGTTGGTTATGCGCGCACCGTCCACCTGATTATGAAAACCCTGGCGCAGAATGGCGTAGTTGGCCTGGCTCACGGCAATGCGATCGATAAGCAGGTTACGCATCACTCTCGGCTTTTTACCGCCGATGTAGATCTGGGTGACGGGGCCGAAGCCGCTCATCGCCAGCCCTTTAATGACACAGTCGGAGCCACGCACGTCCAGCGTAATGTTATGCGTGCGCCCCTCTCCTTCCCCAATGACCTTACAGCCTTCCTGGAGCACAAACCGCCCGCGGCCGTTGCCCTTCAGCGCACCGCGGATCAGCAGGGTTTTGCCATCAGGAATGAAAATGCCGGTATTGATGTTTTCACAGGTTAACCCGGCGGGAACAACAACGGTATCGCCCTCGGTAAATGCCTGCTTAAAGGCGGCGATCCAGTCGTTATTGTTGTAGCGATCGACAGAAACCGTCTTCCCGGTTGCCGCCCGCGCAGCGCGGGACGACAACAGCGGCATGGCAGCCAGGACGGATAAAGAAGAGACAAATCGGCGTCGGGTAATCTTTTTCAGCATACAACCTCAGCGTTACAGCGTTTGCAGCAGGCTCGCTAACTGGCGATTAATCACCTGCTGATTGAATTCTGCTTCAACTTTTTGCCGCGCATTTTGCAGCACAGGGATCAGCGTCTGCTGATCGATATAACTGAACGCAGCCAGACGATCCGCCAGCGCCAGCGCATTGTTTTCAGGGACCAGCCAGCCGGAATGCTCAGAGGTGATCAGCTCCGGGATACCGCTGTGCAGGGTCGAGACCACCGGAATGCCGACCGCCATCGCCTCCATCAGCGCCACGGGAATACCTTCCATATCGCCGTCGGCGCCGGTTACGGAAGGCAGCAGGAACACATCCGCGTCATCAAGCATGGCTTTCACTTCGTGGCTCGGCTTGAAGCCCGGCATCTCGACCACGTCTTCCAGCTGATACTGTTCAATCAGCGTGCGCAGGCGACGCTCCCACGGCCCGATACCCAGGATGCGGTAGTGGAAGTCCACGCCGCGCGCCTTCAGCTGGCGACAGGCTTCGATGGCTACGTGCAGCCCTTTCTTTTCGGTCAGGCGGGCAACAGAGATAATTTGCAGCGGCTTGCCCGGCACCTTAACCGGTCGCTGAGTGAAACGTTCCATATCCACGCCCATGCGTGAAACGGTGATTTTCTCGCTCGGGCACCCCATGGTTTTCAGGCGTCCGGCCCACAGGTTGCTTATCGGCAGCATCATGTCGCCGCGGCGAAACAGCTGCTGATATTCCGGCGTGTAGTGGTTCAGTACTTCCCGGCTGGAGATGTCGATACCGTGGAAAATGGTTGCGATTTTGCCGTCAATCACCCCCAGCTCACGCAGTTTTGCCGCAGTTACACCCGCCGGGCCAAAGTGGGCGATAAAGACATCGGCCCGGTACGGCTGGGCCGTTTGCCCGCAAATGGCGGAAAGGATCAGGTTGCGGGCCTCCGCCCCATAGCGCGACATATTCAGCGCCCGCCACGTCGAGGCGCGATGCAGGCCGCGCAGCGTCTGGCTGGCGCGATGGCGCAGTTTGTTCATTCGTCCGGTGGGTTCGTCCTGCAACCAGCGGGTTTTCGCCTCCAGCCCATACCGGGTATACGCCGCATGGGTGTTTTGCGTATCGCCCTTTTGCAGGGCGATAATCTCCACGTCATATCCCATATCGATAAACGCGGTGATTTGGTTCAGCACAAAGGTTTCAGACGACAGCGGGAATTTCAGTAAGAAGAAACCAACCTTCATTTCCCCTCCCGGACGCGGTCGAGTACGGATTTCACCATGCCAATACCTTTTTCGCGTTCGGCTTTTACCGCTATCGCCAGACGTTCGTTGATCGCAGGCAGCTGGCCGAGCGTGTCGCCCACCATCGCACCCAGCGACCCGTCCAGCAGATGACGAATATCGACGGCCATTTCCGGCATGCCGAGCTGCTGCATAATGCCCGCAGACTTGTGCTCGTAGTTAATGGCGATGGCTGGCGTGCCGAAGTTCATCGAGATAATGGCCGAGTGCAGACGCGTGCCCACGGTCAGGTCGCAGGCGGAGAGCAGCTTGCCCATCTCCAGATCGTTCAGCTCGTCCATCACCACGTGATAGCGGGACGGGTCGTTCACCAGGTTGCGCAGGTTGAGCGCCACCATACGGTCATCTTTGTTGTAGCTGTCGATACCGGTACAGGTGGAAAGCGCCAGCACCTGGTAACCGCTGTCCAGCACGCGGTTCACCACGTCGGCAAAGGCTTTCTCGTACGCCGCCTGGGTCGTGCCGAGGCGTTTATCGAACGGAGCAAGTTCACGCAGGGTAATGGCGACGGTTTTCTGCTTTGCCACCACGTCGAGCCAGTGCTGTACCGCGTAGCTGGCCTGGAAACTGTCATCCTGATGATCCACCAGCCAGGCGGTGTCCACACCGTGCTCCACTTTGGTGGTGTCGATTTCACTGCGTTTCATCATGTCGAGGCTGACCGATTCACGCAGGATCAGCGCGTCGCAGTGGCCGAAGACATAGTTCGCCAGCTGGTTAAACTGCGGATCCTGGAATGGCCCGACGCTGTGGCCGATCATAAACAGCGGCTTTTTCGCCATGAACGTACAAAGTGCATGCTCAAACTGTGGCACGCCGTAGAGATCGACGAAGAACGAACCGCCCACCTGGATAATGGCGTCATAGCCGGATAGCAGACGAACAAAATCGGTAAAACCCTGCGCGATGGCGATGTTGCGCAGCTTGCCGGTGTCGGTCACGCGAGAAAGCAGCACCTGATGCTGGTAGCGGCGACGCAGCACTTTCTTCACGCGCCCCATCACGCCCGCGGCGTTGTTGTGCTGTTTCATCTGGCTGTAGAGCGGGTCGCCCATCACCGGGCGGTTCAGTAACCAGGATGAGCTGACCGGATAACGGCTCATCACATCCACTTCTGTCTCAGGCTTAAGGGTGTTAATTGCATCCAGTAAACCGCGCAGGATGGCGCTGTCGCCACGGTTGCCGCAGGTATGGTTGCCAAGAATAAGTAATTTCATAATGGCCTCGTAAAATTAGCCTGCGCGAAGCAGCGTTTTCATTTTTTCGTTACGGCAAAACTGGCGCTTCATCTCGACCACCAGCGCATTGCGTGACAGCACAATCATCACGCCGAACGCCAGCGCGCCTGCCGCGACCTGCACCGCAAGCAACGCCGCCAGCGGCAGATGCCCGTTGAGCACCACGCCCAGGCCGTAGCTCACCGCAAGCGTCGGTAAGGAGAGATAGAACGGCAGCCACAGGCTGAGGATGTACTGACGGTAGCTGGAGCCCAGCACCGGTTTGATCATCACGAAGTAGCTCAGCACGGTATTGACGATTTGCACCAGCAGGAAGCCGAGCGTCACGCCAATGGCGCCCGCCATGTGGCCGCCCACAATAATTGCCGGAATAAACAGGAAGGTTTTAAACACGTTGAACTTGAAGCTGATATCCACGCGCGCCTTCGCCATTAGCAGAGAACCAATCGGGTTCCCCACCGAGCGCAGCAGCCCCACGACGCACAGCAGTTGCAGGATCGGGATGATGCTGTTCCACTTCTCGCCAAACACCAGCGGTACGAAATTGCTGGCAACCACCATCAGCCCCAGCAGCACCGGGAAGTTGATGATCCCCACGACGGAGAGCAGCTTGTAAAAGTTCACGCGCAGCTTTTCGGTATCGTCCTGAATTTTGGCGAACGCCGGGAACAGCACGCGGGTAATGATAGGGTTGAGCTTCATCGGCGGGACAACCGCGACGTTATACGCCAGGTTGTAGCCACCCGCGACGCTCGCGCCCAGAATGCGCGCCAGCACCAGCGTGGAGAGGTTAGTATTCACGTAGTTGATAATGCTGTCTGCCGTCAGCCACGCGCCGAAGCGCAGGTTGGATGAAACAGACGCCAGTGAAAAATGCAGCCCCGGGCGATAAATCTTACGGCCAAAGAAGCCAAACAGCAGCGTGCGCACGGCAGAGTTAACCAGGTAGCCGAGGATGGCGGTCATCGCCAGCGGCCAGAAATGGGCGCTGACCACGGTGAAGGTAAAGCCCGCCAGCACGGCGCTGGTTTCAATCATGCCGATTTTGTTGAACTCCAGCTCCTTCTGCATCAGCGCGCGGAACTGCTGCCCGTGCGGGATCACCACGAAAGCGAACGACAGGGTGCGCATCAGCGGCGCCAGGTCCGGGTTATGCAGCACACCGGCAATCACATCGCTCAGCAGGAACACCAGCACAAAAACGAAGATACCCAGCCCGACGTTCAGCCAGTAAAGCGTGGTCAGCTCCAGATGGCTGATCTCCTTACGCTGGATAATGGAGTTGGCGATACCAAAGTCCGACAGCGTATCGGCCAGAGCGATAATCACCAGCGAGACGGTCAGCAGACCAAACTGGTGGTTATCGATAATGCGCGCCAGCACCGTCATCTGCACCAGGCCGAGGCCAATAATGACGATGGTGGCCATGGCTGACCATTTCGCGCCGCTGATGGTTTTTTCTCGTAAGCTCATCTTAGTACGCCGCTTTGTTCACGAAGCCTTTGAAAATGGTCAGAAAAACAATCTTGATATCGAACCAGAGGCTCCACTCGCGGATGTACTCCAGATCGAACTCGATACGTTTTTCCATTTTTTCCAGCGTGTCGGTCTCGCCGCGCCAGCCGTTGATCTGCGCCCAGCCGGTGATGCCTGGCTTCACCTTATGGCGCAGCATGTAGCCTTCAATCAGGGTGCGGTACTGCTCGTTATGGGCCACGGCGTGAGGACGAGGCCCGACGATGGACATCCCGCCGGTGAACACGTTGATGAACTGCGGCAGCTCATCGAGCGAGGTACGGCGCAGGAAGTTGCCCACGCGGGTGACGCGCGGATCGTTCTGCGTCGCCTGGGTCACCACCTTGTCGTTCTCCATCACCTTCATGGAGCGGAATTTCCACACCATGATCGGCTTACCGTCCATGCCGTAGCGGGTCTGACGGAAGATGATCGGCCCCGGCGAGCTGAGCTTCACCGCCAGCGCAATGCAGCACAGCACCGGGGAGATGAGCAGCAGGATCAGGGACGAAAGGACGATATCTTCCACGCGCTTCAGCACGCGGTTAATCCCCGACAGCGGCGTGTCGTACAGTGGAACAACCGGTACCCCGTTCACCTCTTCAATACGGGAGTGGAGAATATTGAAGGTGAAGACATCCGGGATGAGGATCACCGAGCAGGTGGTATCCGCCAGCTCGCGCATCAGTTTCTTGATGCGGGATTCATCTTTCATCTGCATGGCGATGTAGACGTTATGAATTTTGCCGGCTTTCGCATCGTCAATAAGCTGTTCGTAGTTACCTGCCCAGTCGGACGGCACGCCGCCGGGCTTCGCGTCGTGATAAATCCCGACCACTTCAAAACCTAACCACGGCTCTTTGCGGAAGCTGTCGAGCAACACCTGTCCCACCGGCAGGTCGCCCGCCACGGCAACGAAGCGACGGTTATACCCGCGGTTGCGCAGCCAGCCCGCGCCAAAGCGGATCAGCGAGCGGCAGACCACCATGCCAATGCTGGTTAACAGATACCAGCAGAGATAGGTCACAAGACGGTTATCAAAATCATGGCTGAACGCCACCAGCCCTGCGCTGAAAACCAGGCTTAAGGTCCAGTTCTGGAGCAGCAGCATCAGTTCGGTGGTCATTTTGACGCCGCGCCATGAACGATAGAAATCGGTCATGCCGCCGATCATCTGAAACACCACCAGCGCAATCAACGCCATCAGCAAGTGCATGTATAAGAACGACTGCCCGCTGACCCAACACACCGCCCACAGTCCGCCGACCATGATGGTGATATCAGAAAAACGCTGCACCATAGAGATTAACGATGCATTCGTTCTCGCTCGTTCGCGCTTTTTTAGATTTGTCATCGTTGTTCCTTTAGTTCTAAACCTTACCCCTCACCCTAACCCTCTCCCCTTTGGGGAGAGGGTTAGGGTGAGGGGTAAGGTTTTCTTTTTACTGATTCAACAGCGCCAGAATGTCCTTCGTTCGGGCTTCCATCAGCGCGGTATCGGCGCGGGACTCCACGTTCAGGCGCACTACCGGCTCGGTGTTGGAGGAGCGCAGGTTGAAGCGCCACTGCGGGAACGCCATGCTGATACCGTCGGTACGGTCAATCTCCAGCGCATGAATGGCAAAGTGGTGCTCTACGCGGGCAATGGCCTCAGCGGGCTGTGCCAGTTTGCTGTTGATCTCGCCGCTCGCCGGGAACGCCGCCATGCGGTCACGCACCAGTTCACCCAGGCTCTGCCCTTTCAGGCACAGCAGCTCAGTCACCAGCAGCCACGGGATCATCCCGCTGTCGCAGTAGGCAAAATCACGGAAATAGTGGTGGGCGCTCATCTCGCCGCCGTAGATGGCGTCTTCCTCACGCATACGCTCTTTGATAAACGCGTGGCCGGTTTTGGACATCACCGGCTCGCCGCCCGCGGCCTTCACCACGTCGACGGTGTTCCAGGAAAGACGCGGATCGTGAATGATTTTCGCCCCCGGGTTTTTCTCGAGGAACGCTTCCGCCAGCAGGCCAACGATGTAGTAGCCTTCGATAAACTGCCCTTTCTCGTCGAACAGGAAGCAGCGGTCGAAATCGCCGTCAAAGGCGATACCCATATCGGCGCCGTGCTCAATCACCGCGTTGCGGGTGTCGTCGCGGCACTCCGGCAGCAGCGGGTTAGGAATACCGTTCGGGAAGTTGCCGTCAGGCGTGTTGTGCACTTTGACGAAGGTCACCGGCACGTTCAGCGCCTTAAAGCGGGCTTCAAGTGCATCGACAACCGGGCCTGCCGCGCCGTTGCCGGAGTTAATCACCAGCTTCAGCGGTTTGAGGTTCGCCACGTTGATGTAGCCCAGCAGGTGGTCGATGTACTCTTTTTGCAGGTTAATCTGCTTATAGCTGCCGCGTGTGGCTTCATTCACCGGCGGGAAGTCGTTGGCCTCGGCCAGACGCTGCACGTCACGCAGGCCGGTGTCGCCGCTGATAGGACGCGCGCCCTTGCGCACCAGCTTCATGCCGTTGTAGTCCATCGGGTTATGGCTGGCCGTCACTTCGATACCGCCGTCCACGCCCAGGTGGAAGGTGGCAAAATAGATCTCTTCGGTGCCGGAAAGGCCAATGTCCAGCACATCGACGCCCGCGTCCTGTAGCCCTTTCGCCAGCGCCAGCTTCAGGGATTTGCTGGTCAGACGCACGTCGCCGCCCAGCACGATAGTTTGTGGTTTCAGGTATTCGCCGTACGCGCGGCCGATGCGCCACGCAATGTCTTCGTTCAGCTCTTCGCCCAGCTTGCCGCGAATATCGTAGGCTTTAAAACAGGTTAATTTTTCCATGATGACCCCTTTTTCAGGCAACAGTTGGCCCTGACCATGTAATGGCCAAATTAATTTTTGTCATTCGTAGGCCCGGAAAGCGCAGCGCCACCGGGCAAGATGCGGAGTGCTACACGCGCCCGTAGCGATCCTGGAAGCGGATGATGTCGTCCTCTTCCAGATAGGAGCCGGAACGCACCTCAATTAAGTCGAGCGGAATTTTCCCCGGGTTCTCCAGACAGTGCGTCGCCCCCAGCGGAATATAAATGGACTCGTTTTCACCGAGCAGCTTCACTTCACCGTCGATGGTCACTTTGGCGGTCCCCGCCACCACCACCCAGTGTTCGGCGCGGTGATGGTGCATCTGCACCGACAGCCCTTCTCCCGGCTTCACGGTGATGCGTTTCACCTGGTAACGCTCGCCGGCGTCGATGGAGTCATATTTGCCCCACGGGCGGTAGACTTCGCGGTGAATATGGTGTTCGTGGCGGCCATCGGCCTTGATCTGCTCCACCACTTTTTTAACGTCCTGCACGGCATTACGGTCGGCAATCAGCACCGCGTCTTTGGTCTGCACGACCACCAGATCCTTCACCCCTACCGTGGTGACGAGGCCAGATTCGGCGTAGACGTAGCTGTTTTCCGTTTTGTGGCTGATCACATCCCCGTGATGGACGTTACCCTCCGGGGTATGCGCGCTGATCTCCCACAGTGACGACCAGGAGCCGACGTCGCTCCAGCCCGCATCCATAGGTACCACTACCGCATCTGCCGTACGTTCCATTACCGCATAGTCAATGGACTCTTCCGGACAGGCGAGGAAGGCTTCTTCGTCCACACGGATAAAATCGAGATCCGGATCCACCACCGCCATCGCTTTTTCGCAGGCGCGCAAGATATCCGGGCGATATTTTTCCAGCTCTTCCAGGTAGCGACCGGCGCGGAACAGGAACATACCGCTGTTCCAGTAGTATTCCCCGCTGGCCACGTACGCCTGCGCGGTTTCCAGATTCGGTTTTTCGACAAACTGCGCCACGTCAAAGGCCACGCTGTCACCTTCACCAGGCGTAACGCTGCCGCGGCGAATGTAGCCATAGCCGGTTTCCGGGAGATCCGGCACGATGCCGAAGGTCACCAGCTTGCCGTTCTCAGCGTAAGGAATCGCGGCGCGTACCGCATCGCGGAAGGCCTCTTCCTGCTGGATGACGTGGTCAGCCGCCAGCACCAGCATCAGCGGGTCGCAGTCAGGGCTGCTGCGTTTTGCCGCCAGCGCCGCAAGGGCAATGGCAGGCGCCGTGTTGCGTCCGGCAGGCTCCAGAATGATATTTTCGGTCAGTTTGTTCAGCTGGCGCAGCTGCTCGGCAACGATAAAGCGGTGCTGTTCGTTACAGATCACCACCGGGCTTTCACACTCCACGCCGTGCAGACGGTTAACCGTCGTTTGCAGCATGGTGAGGTCGCCTTTCAGGCACAGAAATTGTTTTGGATAAAGCACGCGGGACAGTGGCCACAACCGGCTCCCGGATCCACCCGCCATTACGACCGGATACAAAGTGGTTTGACTCATGATTTATCCCCGTATATCTGCAATAAATTGGCTCAGCACGTTCTCTTTCTCGAGCGTGCGTTCGGCATATTCACGTGCCACCGTGTTCTCTTTTGGCATGGCAAGTGCCTGCTCAATTCCGGTCACCAGCGCAGGAACCGATTCCGGCTCCACGCAAACGGCAATGCCCGGGTAGCTGTTGCACAGCTGGCCTAATTCTGTTGCGGCTTCTGCCGTAATCACCGCGTTTCCGCCCACTGCCAGAATGTTGGTCAGCTTGGACGGCAGCACCGCATCCGCCGCGCCGCGTTTTTGCACCACCAGATGGCAATCCGCCATTTTCAGCAGCGCGGGCAGCGCGTCATAAGACTGAAGCGGGAAGAAGCGGATGTTGGTCAGTCCGCGCTCGCTGGCCATTTTTTCCAGCCGCGCTTTACCGCCGCCCTGCCCGACTATCACGAACATCCACGGGTGTTCGCTCAGCTGAAGCGCGGCGTCAATCACGCTCTCCAGCCCCTGTTTTTCGCCGATGTTGCCTGAGTAAAGAATGATTTTTTGCTCAGCAGGCAACCCGAGCTGCGCGCGTAACGCCTGCGCATCCTGGTCTGTCACATCGCGGAAGCGCGCCACTTCGGACCAGTTCGGAAAGAAGATCACTTTTTCCGCCGGGACGCCCTTCTCCTGCGCCTTGTTCATCATTGAGCGCGAGATGGTCGAGACGTAATCCACGTTGTGCAGGCCGCTGCGCTCAAAGGCGCTGGCGAGCTTCGCCACCTTGCCGCCCTTGCCTTTCCCCGCCATCCCCAGCCCGAGCATGGCGTCCACTTCATAATCCTGAATGTGCAGCAGGGTGCGCGCGCCGGAGAGTTTTCCCAGCAGGCGCATGCCTGGCGTGCAGAACAGCGTCGGCACCACGCCGATGATGCGATCCGGCTTCCAGCGACGCTGCGCCATCAGCGGGAAGAAACTGCTCAGGGCAAAACTGCCCAGATGAATTAAACGTTTCAGCGTCGAGGGCTGTTTCGGCACGTAGAGCGGGCAGCGCCAGACGGTCGCGGCGCCCTCTTCGCGGCGGTAGCGCCAGCTGGAATAGCGTTCGCCTACCTTCCACTCCGGGTAATACGGCGGGGCAGTAATCACCCGCACGTCATGTCCCTGGCTCGCCATCCACTCGACCATCTCGCCGGTGTATTTCCCGATACCGGTAAGCTCCGGCGAGTAGTTAATTCCGTAGACGAGGATTTTCATAGGCCTGGCACCTCGGCCTGACGTTCCGCAAGGAAGTACGCCCGACTGTTGTCATGGACGTTGTCGCTTGCCAGCAGCGCCTCTGGCGTTAACCAGCGGTAATCGTCATGCTGAGAATCAGGCAGACGCAGGTCTGCCTCACTCACCTTCAGGCGGAACCCCAGCACGATGTAGTGCGTGGTGAACCCGGT
The DNA here is from genome assembly GCF_049237125.1 of Enterobacter cloacae complex sp. GYL001. Classification (NCBI taxonomy): domain Bacteria; kingdom Pseudomonadati; phylum Pseudomonadota; class Gammaproteobacteria; order Enterobacterales; family Enterobacteriaceae; genus Enterobacter; species Enterobacter cloacae complex sp. GYL001. The sequence continues at coordinate 442,111 of NZ_JBMKGW010000003.1, forward strand.
GCCTGAAAAGTTATCGTCATAGAAGTGCTGCCAGACCCCGTAAAACTGGCCCGCTGCCATTGGCAGTTGCAGGCCCAGTTCCGCCAGAGTGAGACGCTCAAACGCATCGGTAAGCGTCTCATCCTTCTGCACGCGCCCGCCGGGCACGAACCAGAAGCCCTGTGCAGGACGATTGGTTCGTTTCCCCAGCAAGAACTCGCCGCGTTCGTTCTCCACGATCAAATCAATTGAGATCAGCGGAGTGGAACGCACTACCTTGGCAAAATCTTCCTGACTTAAAAACATCATTACCCCCGGAAGCGGTGCTGGTTTTCCAGGAACCACTGGTAGGTGCTGGCCAGCCCCTGCTCCAGTGAGACCTCGTGATACCAGCCCAGCTGATGCAGACGGGTCACGTCCAGCAGCTTGCGCGGCGTGCCGTCCGGTTTGGTGGCGTCAAACACCACGCGTCCTTTGTAGCCCACCACCTGCGCGATGGTCTGCGCCAGCTCGCGAATGGTGCAGTCCACGCCGGTCCCGACGTTAATGTGCGACAGCATCGGCTCGGTGTTTTCCTGCCACACCTCGCGATCCAGCTCCATGACGTGAATGCTGGCCGCCGCCATGTCGTCCACGTGCAGGAACTCACGCATTGGCGTACCGCTGCCCCACACCACCACGTCCGGGGCGTTTTCGGCAGTCGCCTCGTGGAAACGACGCAGCAGCGCCGGGATCACGTGCGAATTGCTCGGGTGGAAGTTGTCGTGCGGTCCGTACAGGTTGGTCGGCATCACCGAGCGATAGTCGCGGTTATACTGACGGTTGTAGGATTCACACAGCTTGATCCCGGCAATTTTGGCAATCGCATACGGCTCGTTAGTGGCTTCAAGCGTGCCCTGCAACAGTTCGCTCTCGGCGATCGGCTGCTTCGCCATTTTCGGGTAGATACAGGATGAGCCGAGGAACAGCAGCTTATTCACGTTGTACAGATGCGCCGCGTGAATGATGTTGCTCTCAATCATCATGTTCTCGTAGATGAAATCCGCCGGGTAGGTGTTGTTAGCGACAATGCCGCCCACCTTCGCCGCCGCCAGATACACCTGGTCGATACGTTCGCTGGCGAAGAAGTCCTGCACCGCTTTGCTGTCAAGCAGGTTCAGCTCGTCGCGGGTGCGAACAATCACCTCAACGTCGCCGCGCTGTTCAAGCTGGCGGACAATGGCGGAACCCACCATTCCGCGATGACCGGCGACAAAAATACGTTGTTTTGTCATTCTCAGGACTCCAGCGCGATGGCAACCTCGTAGCCATGAGACTTGAGCAGGGAGTGTTTTTTCGCTGCTTCAAGATCTTTGGCCACCATCTCGGATACCATTTCTTGCAGGGTGGTTTCGGGTTTCCAGCCCAGTTTCTCGTGCGCTTTGGTTGGGTCGCCCAGCAGGGTTTCCACTTCAGCAGGACGGAAGTAACGCGGATCAACCTGGACAATCACGTCGCCTGGCTTCACGCCCGGTGCGTCGTGGCCGGTCACGGAAACAACGATACCCTTCTCTTCCACGCCGGTGCCTTCGAAGCGCAGCTTGATGCCCAGCTGTGCCGCAGCCATCTCAACGAACTGACGTACGGAGTACTGCACGCCGGTCGCGATCACGAAGTCTTCTGGCTGTTCCTGCTGCAACATCATCCACTGCATTTTCACGTAGTCTTTCGCATGGCCCCAGTCACGCAGGGAATCCATGTTGCCGAGGTGCAGGCAAGACTCCAGGCCCTGAGCGATGTTGGCGATCGCGCGGGTGATTTTGCGGGTCACGAAGGTTTCGCCGCGACGTGGGGATTCGTGGTTGAACAGAATGCCGTTACAGGCGTACATGCCGTAGGATTCACGGTAGTTCACGGTGATCCAGTAAGCGTACAGTTTCGCCACAGCGTACGGAGAACGCGGGTAGAACGGCGTGGTCTCTTTCTGCGGAATTTCCTGCACCAGACCGTACAGCTCAGAGGTAGATGCCTGGTAGAAACGGGTTTTCTTCTCAAGACCAAGGAAGCGAATCGCTTCCAGCAGACGCAGCGTACCCATCGCATCCACGTCAGCGGTGTACTCAGGAGACTCGAAAGAAACCGCAACGTGGCTCATCGCCCCCAGGTTGTACACTTCATCCGGCTGTACTTCTTGCAGGATGCGGGTCAGGTTGGAGGTGTCGGTCAGGTCGCCGTAATGCAGATGGAATTTCGGGTTTGCCGCATGCGGATCCTGGTAAATATGATCGACACGCTCGGTGTTGAATGAAGAGGCACGACGCTTAATACCGTGAACTTCATACCCTTTTTCCAGCAGCAATTCTGCCAGGTAAGAACCATCTTGTCCGGTAACGCCGGTGATGAGAGCGACTTTAGACATGTTTATATTCCTCTGTACTTATCAAAGTTTTTCAGTTTCAACGCGTTCGCGTATCACCACTGCGGGGTTGCCACGGCAAATTTTATTTGCCGGAAGCGATTTAAAAACGCTGCTGCGGGCACCGACTACCGTGCCATCGCCAACAGAAACACCGGGTGCAACAAAGACGTCTGTTGCCAGCCAGCATTTTTCACCTATCACAACAGGCGAAGCGGTAATATCAAAATGCGGGCTCATAAAATCGTGGCTGCCGGTGCACAAATAACACTTCTGTGACACCACCGAATTTGCGCCGATCGTAATCTCGCCAAGGGTATATAACACCGCGTCATCCCCAACCCAGGCGTAATCCCCAAGCGTTAATTTCCAGGGATAAGTAATTTTCACCGAAGGTCGAATGACTACGTTTTTTCCTATTTTTGCGCCAAACAGACGCAGTAAAAATGCGCGCCAGCGGTACAGTATTTGCGGCGACCAGGCAAATAACGTTGCCTGTACAGCCCACCACAGTTGAACTTTAATACCGCTCCCGCCCCGAAAACCTTTCGGCACGGAGAATCCCTTTAATTCCTGCATTACGTTTCCTTATATCTCAGGCTTTGTTATATAAGGCTTTCGCTTTACCCGTCGTTTTCAGACGTAAGAAATAAGATAATTCCGCCCAGAACCCTGGCACGCGTAATATTTTACGCTGCACGTTTTTGGCATCCTGGCACAGTTCCAGATTATTCGAGGTTGACACGCCACCCATTGAAAATTCAGATACCAGTCCTTTAATTCGACGGAACGGGTAGCCAGATTTGTACAGGCTGGCGGCCAGGGCATAATCTGATGAAACTTTATAGCGCAAATCGTAAGGCTGTTTTTTCAGGCCGCTCATTGGGAAGAAAATAGCCTGATGGCTGGCCGGCAGGCTGTGGTAGATATACCAGCCTGGTTTCGCGCCGCGCAGCACTTTTTTCCCCTCGCCGAAATCAAGCAGCGCATCACCAATAAACATGGCATCTTCTTTCTGGCGCGCCAGCTGACGGGCAAACAGCGCCACATCTTCATGGAACACATCGCCGGAATTGAGGAAGATCGCGTAACGCCCCTGCGCCATGTTGATGCCTTTATTCATGGCATCGTAAATGCCTTTATCTTTCTCGCTGATGTAACGTAAGTTGAACTCACCGTTGAGTTTTTCCAGGAACTCCGCCGTGCCGTCGTTCGAGCCGCCATCGACCACGATCCACTCAAAAGTGAGGCTCGGATCGCGCGCCAGGTTGCGCAGCGAGCGCCAGGTTTTTACCACCCCTTCGTAGTTACGAAAGGCGACAGTAATGACGCTAAGAAACATAAATCACCTCATTTCGTCATACGCTCGTAATATTCAGCGCTTTGCGCAAAATAAACGGACATACAATTAAGAATGCATATTCCGGGCTAAATATTGACCCGGTAAAAAACAACGACACCGGTGTGAACAGATAAAGTTGCACGCGAAAGTTCTGGTTATCACCAAACGCGTTAATCATCATTTTGAAAACTTTAAACAGATACCACAGTGTCAACAGTACGGCGAACCAGGAAAAATAGATAATTAACAGATACAGACCATTGTCTATGGTTTTACCGACATCCGCACCGTTAAAGATTCCGAATGATGCAACATATTCATAAAGTGAGCCGAATCTTACTACGCCATCAATATGGGTTAAGGAATAACCCACCATCACCAGTGGACCAATGATGCGATAATAGGACGACGAACCTTCCGTTCCTAAATCACCCAGACGTTCAGAAATGTACGGAAACGCAAATATTACGCCCACTAAAAATACCGTCAGAGAGATTATCGCCAGCGGCAGTTTTTTCTTAATCGCCTCTTTGTTCAGGTACTGGAACGCCCACTCCAGCAGGTAAAACAGAATAAACGTCATTACCCCGGAGAACGACCCTGACAGAACGATTCCTGCAAGAATCATAGCATCGGTCTTGGGGGTTTTGATACCGAACTGTTTGATGCTGAGCCAAATTGAGATTAATGCCAGAGCAAAAAACGCCGGTTCAAAATAGAGCGCGGTTGTACGCTTGCCACCAAACTTAATGAAGTTCAGTACATAGCTGTTACTGTATATAAGATATTTCGAAATTATTTCCATCAGGCTACTGCCGCCTGTGAGAATAATTTGCGCCATCTCCATTGCCGCAAGCACAACAATCAGCCCGACGACAATATAAAAGAACCTGAGGATTTTCCTATAATTGTGCGGAGAAATAGTTTTAAAGCGAATACTCCACACCATGCCAATAATGATAACGATATAAACAAACAGCATGGTGGAGGTGACATATTTGCTGGCGTCCAGCGACTGACCAAAGATGTAGTTAAACGCCGTCAGACCAAACCCGATGCCCAGTGAAATCATCAGCTTTTTGAGGTTAAGCTTGTCAACGTAAAGCAACAGCAGAACCGGCAGGAAGGTGACGATAGTGATCGGGAAGCTTTCACCGAGCTGGGCAATCTTAACGTTGACCAGCAGGTAGATCAGCGGCAGCAGCAGATAACTACAGATTCTGATAGAACGAGACATACTCCTCCAGCATCTGTTGTCCACTGTACGCTTTGCGGCTACGGTTGCGGAACGATTCCAGGTCCGTGCCAAAAACAGCCTGCGCGATATCGGCCTTCGACAACTGCACCAGCGGCAGCACCTCATTTTCACTGAAGGTTTTACCGCCGGATTTCTCCAGCACTTCCCGCGCGGCGTCGCTGTGGGTGGCAATCACCGGTACGCCGATGGAGAGCGCTTCGCACAGGATCAGCGGGTAGTTGTCCACGCGGGAGCTGAACACCAGCGCGTCCATACCGTTCAGCGCGCTCATCAGTTTGCGCTTGTCGGTTTCAAACCCGTGGTTCACCACGTTAGCGCCATCAAACGGCGAGAATTTGCCAAAGGTATGCAGCTCAATTTTGTCGCCGAGCGCCATCATGTCGCGCACCAGCTGCTGGTTGGTTTTGCCGTCGTAGCGCAGGTCATGGGCGACGACCGCAATTTTCGGCCTACCGGGGGTAACGGCTACGGGCGTCAGTTCGGCCAGGATCGCTTCCGTTGCCACATCAATACCGTTGTTGATGATCTGGCAGCGCCCTGCTCCGTACAGGCTATTAAAAGCGTCCGCCACGTGCTGGCTTGGGGAGATAAAGGTGCAGCCGAGCGAGAGCATATCGCGGAACAGCTGACGCTTACCCTCAACCAGCTGATGCGCGCGATCGACCTTCACAGGCGGGTAGTTGCTGAGCGTAGGGCATTTCTGGCAGTTATCTTTCCAGCCTTCGCAGCCGTCGGTAAAGGCGCAACGTCCGGTCACGCTCCAGTGGTCGTGCAGCGTCCAGACAAATCGGGTATCCGGCTTGTGCGCCTTCACCTTGCCACAAAACGCCACCACCTCTTCCAGATTCAGCCAGTAGCTGTGCAGCACGTGGAAGTGCAGCACAACCGGGCCGCGAGTGCGGGTGACGGTGCGGTAGAGATTATTCAGGTTGCCGAACAGGTCGCGGTTAAACAGGCGGAACAGCGCAATATTGGCGATGGAGGTCAGACGTGGCGTCTGCTTCAGCACCTGCGGATAGTTATCATGGCTGACGCTTTTCTTGCCGCCTTTACCGTAACCGTAAACAAAGCGCGACTGGAGTCCTTTTTGCAGCGCGCGCTGGTGCAGATCCAGCGCTACGCCTGCCGCCCCGCCCTCTGCGAGGCGTACGTTAAATTGCAGAATGTTCATTTAATCACCTTCACGCGGGCTTTCTCGCCCACCACCAGCGCGTTGTCCGGAATGCTGTCCAGCACCACGCTGCCTGCGCCAATCGTCACGTTATTACCCACGGTAATGTCCCCGATCATCACCACGTTGGCGCCCAACTCGACGTTATTGCCAATCACCGGGCAGGCCAGGCTGTCTGGCCCGCGGTTGCCGATTGTCACCCCGTGGCGAATGGTGAAATCATCACCCGCGACGACGAACTTGTTGATGACCACCGCATAGCCGTGATGAATGGTAAAGCGGCGGCCAATGGTGGCAGCGGCCTGAATTTCATAGCCAAAAAAGCATTCGGTGATGATGCGGTACAGCACCAGCACCGGCGCGGCCCAGATATTGTTCAGCACATTTTTTTTGCGCCACACCGAGCAAAAGTGCGCAATACGGTAGGCCAGAACCATGCAGCACGGGCGCAGGCTCCAGCTGTTAGCGCGGCAATCTTCCAGAAACATTATTTCCCCCGAAGCCCGTCAGCCAGACGCTTGCCGTTACGTACCGACAGCAGCGTCAGCAGCGTGCGCCAGTTCATGCGCTTATTACGGATCTGATACAGGGTGAAGAGCTGATACTTCCGGCTGGCACGGTCAAACTTGTCCTTGTGCTTGCGGTAAAAATGGAAGTAGCCCGAGAATTTCTTCGGCGACGAGGTGATTTGCATCTCCCCGTGATTGATGTGCAGGATCTGCGTGGCCTCTTCCACCTTCCACGGCTCGCCGTACTCCACCACCATCCGCAGGAAGATGTCGTAATCCTGCGCGGCCTTCAGCTCGGTATCGAACAGGCACTCCTTAAAGCGCCATGCCCAGGTAAACACCTGATTGCCGATAATGTTGCGCTTGTAGAACAGGCGGCGGGAATACGGTGATTTCGGATACAGCGGCAGGCTGGCCGGCTGCGAATAGACCTCGCCCTGGCAAACATAGTCATTGGCATACAGAAACGCGTGGGTCACCAGCTGCGTTTTGTGCGACAGGAAGATTGACAGACGGTTTGGCGTCCATTCGTCATCGTCGTCGATACCGGTCAGATACTGCCCTTTCGCCTGCATAATCGCCTGGTTGCGCACCGCACACGCCCCGGAGTTGATGGCGTTGTGCGTGTACACCACGCGCGGGTCGTTCAGGTCTTCAACAAACTTTTGCAGTTGTTCGTAAGAGGAGGAACAGTCATCCACGATAATCAGTTCCCAGTTATCGTAATCCTGACGCAGGACCGATTTAATCGCGCGGATCGCCAGCTGCTGACGATTCCATGTCGGCATATAGATAGAAATCAAAGGGCGTTGTGTGGTCATGGTCTTCCCCTTATCCCTCACCCCGACCCTCTCCCGGAGGGAGAGGGAGAAAAGCTGCACCATGCAGTCCTCTCTCCCCCCTGGGGAGAGGGTTAGGATGAGGGGGATTATTATTTACTGTCAGACTTGTATTCGTACTCGTAGTAGCCGTAATCCTGATACCCGGTCGCGCGGCGGAAGATGGAGTTCAGAATGACCCCCTTCACCTCAATACCGTTCTGCTCAAAGCGGCTCAGGCTGGTTTCCACTTCCTTCAGGGTGTTCACCGCATAGCGTGCGACCATCAGCGTGGTGCCCGCATGACGCCCTACCACGGCAGCGTCGGTGACCGCCAGAATTGGTGGGGTATCGATCAGCACCAGGTCATAGTTTTTGCTCGCCCACTCAATCAGCTGCGTGAAGCGCTCGCTCATCAGCAGTTCAGACGGGTTCGGCGGCACCTGGCCACGCGGGATCAGGTCAAATTTCGGAATCGACGTCGGCTTGGCGCTCTCGCTGATTTCCCCTTTACCGAGCAGGATTTCCGACAGACCGTTAACGTTGTTGGTGCCCAGCAGCTCGTGGGTGTAGCCCTTACGCATATCGCAGTCGATCAACAGCACGCGCTTGTTGGTCTGGCTCACCACCGCCGCCAGGTTGGCGCAGACGAAGGTTTTACCGATTGACGGGCTGACACCGGTCATCATCAGAACGTTGTTTTTGGCCTGCATCATGGCGAAGTGGAGGCTGGTACGCAGGCTGCGCACCGCTTCAATCGCCAGGTCAGTCGGGTTACCCACGGCCAGCAGCTGGCTCTGTTTGTAACGCTTGACGCCCTTAACGGTTTTGACGCTGTCACGGGACTTCTGCCACTCTGAAAGCGGGATGCTGGCGTACACGCTGATCCCGTTCTCTTCCAGCACCTGCGGGCTTTCGATACCGCGGTTGAACAGCGAGCGCAGCAGCACGCCGACAATGGAAAGCATCAGGCCGAGAATAATGCTGCCGAGGATAATCAGCGCTTTCTTCGGCTTCAGCACGCCCGGCTGGGTAATCGCCGGGTCAACGATACGCACGTCGCCGACGGTGCTGGCTTCGGTGATTTTCAGCTCCTGCTGTTTGTTCAGCAGCTGCATGTAAACCTGCTGGCCGGATTCCACATCACGCGTCAGGCGTACAATTTCCTGCTGCGTCTTCGGCATCGCGGTCACGCGGTCATTCAGCTTCGCCTTCTCTTCTTCCAGGGTACGACGTTTCTCCAGCAGCGTGCGGTACGCCGGGTGACGTTTGGTATAGAGCTTGGAAATCTCCGCCTCTTTGAAGGTCAGCTCGTTCAGCTGCGCATCAATATTCACCATGGAGTCGAGAACCGATTTCGCCTCCAGCGGCAGATCGACGGAATCCTTGTCCTGACGGTACGCGTTCAGCTTGTTCTCAGCGTCATCCAGACGGGCGCGCACCTCCGGCAGCTGTTTACTGAGAAACGCCAGACTTTTTGCGGCTTCCGCTGACTTACGCTCAACGTTCTGCTCCAGATAGTTGCGGGTGATGCTATTGAGGATGTCGCGAATTTGATCCTTGTCTTCACCGGTGAAGGTCATGCTCAGAACGCCGGTATCCTTGCCGTTTTCGGTGACGGTCAGGTTGTTTTGCAGGTTGTTGATCATCCCGAGCGTCGAGAATTTGGTGACCGTAAACTCCCCGCCCTCATGTGCCTGAATTGCGCTGACCTTGATGCTGACGCCCTCTTTAGTCAGCATCTGCCCCACCTCACCGCGTGCGCTGAAGCCCGCGTCGCTGGTCAGTTGATACTGTTTTGGTCCCAGCACGGTCAGGGTAAAGGTTTGGTCCCCTGCCCCTTTTGGGATCACGAAGTCGGTCACTTTTACCGTATCGTTACTGCGCCCCATCAGGCGATCCCAGCCTGCGCCAAATACCGGGAAGGTGTTTTTGGTGACCGCGATATCCAGCCCCAGATCGTGAACCGTTTTGCCCAGTACCAGGCGCGACTGGATCAGCTGAATTTCGGCTTCCGATGCCGGCGGCTTGTTGGCCAGCGCCGAGCCGATATCCTGAACCAGCGAGTTTCCGGTATTTTGTTCGATCTGCACCAGCGCGTCGGCGCTGTAAATAGGCGTCGCGAACAGCGTATAAACGATCGCCGCCACGGCAAAGATGGCGGTAATACCCAGCACCCACCATTTCGCTTCAATAACGGTCCCGACCAGGCGACCGATATCGATTTCATCACTGCCCGACGTCGGGGCGGCAGAAGGTCTTGTTTTTTCTGTCATTGTTATCCCTGCTGAGCTTTCAGTGCCTGCGCCCACTGACGGGCAGACTGGTCTAGTAAGGTGTATACCGCCTCAAAGGCCTCGCGGCTCTTGCGATACGGATCGGGAATTTCGCGCTCACCATCCCAGTGACCAAACAGCATCACCTTGCCGCGCATCTCCGGTGCGATATCGCACAGCGCGTGAATGTGGCGTTTTTCCATCGCGAGGATCAGGTCATATTCCCGGCACATCCGGCCAGAGACCTGACGGGCAACGTGCCCGTCGAGTGAGAGGTTATGCTCAAGGGCAACGCTTGCGGCACGTTCGTCGGCACCTTTTCCGACCAGCGCGCCCAGCCCTGCGGAGTCGACCGTTAACGCAGGCTGGTAATTTTTCAACAGCCTTTCAGCCGTGGGGGAACGGCAAATGTTCCCCACGCACACCACCAGAATTTTGTTAAACATCGCGGCTTACCAGTTATGAACGTCGCTCGCCGTATCCGTCATGTAGCGAACGCCACTGATGGTAGGCAGCAACTGGTTGATCAGACGGTTCCAGCGGGCAACCGGCGCGGTGGTGACATAGACCACATCGTACGGCTGGAGACGGAACGACGTTGCCATGACCAGCGACGTCGCGTCGGACATATCCAGCTGGTAGATGTTGGCAATCTTGCCCTTCGCGTTCTCGCCTTTGATAGGACGGATCACGAAGATACCGCTGGCGTTGGAGGCGGTCAGATCGATGCCTTCCGCATTGCCCAGCGCTTCGGTCAGGGTCATACCGCTGAAGTCCATCTTGAGGGTGCTCTGTTTCTTCACTTCACCCATCACGAACACTTTCAGATCGTCGTTGCGCGGCACGTACAGAATGTCGCCCGGATAAAGGAGGCGGTTCTGGGTCAGGTCACCGTTTTGCATCAGCGCCTGAAGCGAAATGCGCTGCTCTTTGCCGTTGTGGGTCAGCACCACGTTGCGCCAGTCAGCGCCGTCGGTTAAGCCGCCTGCGGCATTGATCGCATCGAGAACGGTGAGCGGGACGTTGGTGATCGCCTGCTGGCCGGATTTATTGACCTGGCCAGAGATATAGGCTTTCTGGGATCGGAACGCGGCGATATTAACGTCCACCTGCGGGTCAGCAATGTACTGCGCCAGGCGGCCGGTAATATCACTACGGATCTCAGCAAGCGTTTTGCCCGCGACGTGCACTTTGCCAATGTAGGGATAGAACATGGTGCCATCGGACTGTACCCAGTTACCGGTGTCACTTGAGCTGCGGTACTGGCCCGCAGGCGTGGTCAGTTCAGGGTGATCCCAGACGGTCACGTTAATGACGTCACCCGGACCCACGCGATACTGGTAAGAGGCAATTTCCTGGTCCAGAGACATATTTGGCTGAGCAACATTTGGACGTGGGCGTAATTGTTCCACCAGACGTGGGGTTAATGGATACACATTCACCATTTTGTCGAGATCAAAATCAGCATCCTGCTGTTTAATCACATCCTTGCCCATTGTCGACATATTGCTGCCGGGAAAGACCGTGCAACCACTCATCAAGGTCACAGACACCAATAATGGCATCAATTTCATTTTGGATTTCATCATTGATTATTTATCACTTTGGCAGAGTAATTATCCTGTGCAATTAAAATAAGCGCGGGTCGTGGTGACAATCAGAATGCAGTTAATCATTTAGCAATATAACTGGCATCAGTCCTAAAAAAAGCTTATTCATCCATTGGCTATTGACAGAATAATTGAGACTGATTCACACGCTTTCAGGCACGCTACCGCCCTTGGCTTTCAGTTACCAATCCACTGACTAAACAATGCGTTATGGTTAGACACCCTCTTGGATAAGGCCTTTTGCGAAATATATCAAAAGCCTCACAGGGGCGATTGATAATGTATAACCTTCACCAAGGATCGAAACAAAAATAGCAACAAGGAGATTTAACATTTGATGCTGGAAGAATTGTTGCAGCTAACCTAATAGCAGGCAAGGAGACAACCGTCCTAATATTCGTTTTTAAGATTAATATTAAGAGCAAAGTTTTAAGGTTTTCGGATTTTCTTTATATTGACAAAATAGATCGCCGGACCATTTATTGCGATATATCCTAAATATCGTCTTATGTAATTAAATCTTCGCAATTAACTTATTTACACCGCCCGGCAAATGGGGTTTACCTGAGTGTAGCATTAAGAGAAATCTCACCCCGGCATTGCAATTTCCGTCGGCTTTATCCATGATCGAAGTGTGACATTAGTCATATAACAGAAGGTATTGCATTTACTATGGAATGGATTGCCGATCCATCAATCTGGGCCGGGCTGGTGACGCTGGTCGTCATCGAATTAGTGCTCGGCATTGATAACCTGGTGTTTATCGCTATCCTTGCCGATAAATTACCCCCTTCACAACGCGACCGCGCCCGCGTGACGGGTCTTCTGCTCGCCATGGTGATGCGTCTGCTGTTACTGGCCTCAATCTCCTGGCTGGTGACGCTGACCAAACCCTTATTCAGCGTGCAGGGTCTGAGCTTTAGCGCCCGCGACCTGATCATGCTTTTCGGCGGATTGTTCCTGCTGTTCAAAGCCACGGTTGAGCTTAATGAGCGGCTGGAAGGAAAAGACAGTGAAAACCCCACCCAGCGACGCGGTGCAAAATTCTGGCCAGTGGTCGCGCAGATAGTGGTGCTGGATGCCGTCTTTTCTCTCGACTCCGTGATCACGGCCGTCGGGATGGTTGACCATCTGGCGGTGATGATGGCCGCGGTGATCATCGCCATCACCCTGATGGTGCTCGCCAGTAAAGCCCTGACGCGCTTCGTGAACAGTCACCCGACTATCGTCATCCTCTGTCTGAGCTTCCTGCTGATGATTGGCTTTAGCCTGGTGGCGGATGGTTTTGGCTTCCATATCCCGAAAGGGTATTTGTACGCCGCCATTGGTTTCTCGGTGCTGATTGAGTTTCTCAACCAGCTGGCCATTTTCAACCGTCGCCGTTTTCTCTCCGCGAACCAGACATTACGACAGCGCACCGCAGATACGGTGATGCGCCTGCTGAGCGGCAAAAAAGAGGATGCCGAGCTGGATGCTGAATCCGCGGCGATGCTTGCCGACCACAGCGACGGGCAGATCTTCAACCCGCAGGAACGCCGGATGATAGAGCGCGTGCTTAACCTCAACCAGCGCTCGGTGAGCAGTATTATGACCTCCCGCCATGACATTGAGCATATTGACCTGACGGCGCCGGAAGAGCAGATCCGCGCCCTGCTGGATAAAAACCAGCACACCCGCGTGGTCGTGACCGGCGGTGAAGAGGAAGAAGAGCTGCTGGGCGTGGTACACGTGATTGACCTCCTGCAACAGCAGCTCCACGGCGAGCCGCTCAACCTGCGGGCGCTGGTGCGCCAGCCGCTGGTCTTCCCGGAAGCGCTGCCGCTGCTCTCCGCGCTGGAGCAGTTCCGCAACGCGCGTACCCACTTCGCGTTTGTCGTTGATGAGTTTGGTTCTGTGGAAGGGCTGGTAACGCTCAGCGACGTGATGGAAACCATCGCTGGTAATCTGCCTAATGAGGTGGATGAGATCGATGCGCGTCACGATATTCAGAAAAACGCCGACGGCAGCTGGACCGCCAACGGCCATATGCCGCTCGAAGATCTGGTGCAGTTCGTTCCGCTTCCGCTGGATGAGAAGCGCGAATACCACACCATCGCCGGTTTGCTGATGGAATATCTGCAACGTATTCCGCAGCCGGGCGAAGAGGTCCAGGTGGGGGATTACATGATCAAAACCTTGCAGGTAGAGAGCCATCGCGTGCAGAAGGTGCAGCTGATACCGCTGCGCGGTGAAGATGAGATGGATTTTGAGGTGTAAAAAAGCCGGGTGGCGCTTCGCTTACCCGGCCTACGGTGTCTGGCTTTTGTAGGCCGGGTAAGGCAAAGCCGCCACCCGGCACAACAGGCATCACAGCTTATCGAGCAGCTTTTTCACGTCCTTACCTGACTGAGACTCTTTATTGCGGTCCGCCCAGTCATTCAGCCGACGTTTCGCTTCATCCTGAAGGTGCTTACGCAGGATCTGATCGACCTGCAAACTGTAATTCAACTCCTGCCATTTTCCGTACACGCGCAGCGGTATCGGCGTCTCTTTCAGGAACTCCACAAGCTGGCCTTCGCCTTCCCAGCCAGCCTTCACGCGGACGTTGAAGCGGGTGTCTGCCGTCTCTTTCACCAGATCCAGCGCGCCGGTTCCGGTCAGGGCCAGCAGTGACGAAGTCCCCTGCATGTCGTCCAGCGAGAGCTGACCGTTATCGAGGGCAAGCTCGCTGGTAAAGCTGTCCAGACGGGTTGCGCTGTCGTAGTTTTCATTCGCTTTCACGCTGCTGCTGCGTTCTACCGCCTGCTGCACCAGCTGCTGGAAGTTCAGCCCTTCCATGCGCGAATCTTTCAGCTCAACGTGCGCCTTCCCCTGCCAGCTACGACGGAAGGCGTCCGCATCAATCTTCGTACCAGAGAAATCCCCTGCCAGCGACAGCTGCCCCGTGAGGGCAATCGGGTAATTAAAGGCTTTCAGGATGGTGCCAATCTCAACGTTTTCCAGACGCGGCTGGAACGCGGCGCTGGCAACGTCTTTGCGCACATCCAGCGAGCCCGGCAGGGAGAGGTTCCCTGCTCCCATTTTTCCGCTGAGCTCGGAGATGACCAGCAGGCCGTTGTGGTTGAACATCTGGCTGCTGACGTCAGTAAAATCAATCCCACGCCAGCGCACGCTGTTCGCTTTCAGCAGAATGTCGGCGGTAAATCCGCGCAGGCCGTTGTAGTCAGGCTGATCGAGATTTGAGGAGATCACCGGACGCGACTGCGTGACCTGGCTTTGCCCCACCTGCGTGGCTCCCTCATCGGTCGCGTTCACCGGTTGGGGCGGAAGCAGGTTCTCGAGGTTCAGCTTGTCGAATTGCAGATCCAGCACCCACTTAGGTTTCTCATCAAGCGTGACGCTCGCCTGCCCCTTCAGGGCACTGTCGTTGGCCTGGAGGTTGAGCGCGTTCAGTTCGAGCTGTTTGCGCTCTTCATGCCACACCGCCTGCATCGTGCCCTGGCCGGCAATCCCCTTCGCGGGTAAATCCGCGCCGGTCAGCTGCCAGTTAAGCTGCTGAACGTCCGCCGTCAGCTGGTGCGGATAATCAGAGGCGTTCACGTTCGCGTTCATCGACAGGTTGAGATCGCGCTGATTGCGGTTGATCCGCCCGGAGAACTCCATGGTGGCTTGATGGTTGGCATCCTGCTCCATCCTGAGGTTGATATTGCGTACGGTGATCTGTTCGTCATCTTCATGCTGGAAAACCAGCACGCTGTCAGCAACTTTCAGATTACCAATATCGAACGACCAGCCGGTGTCAGACGGGACGTCAGGCAAGGTGTTTTCACGCGGTGCGACCGGAGCATCCGCCTGACGAACGGCTTCGGTTTGCGGCGTAAGCTGAATCACCGCCCCTTTCAGCATCACCTGTTCAACCTGGAGCTGATGGGATAAGAGCGGGATGAGCGCGACATCAAGACGCATGTTATCCGCCGTGACCAGCGGCTGCGCGGCACCCGGCGCGGTGAGGGACATACGTCCGGAGAGAATGCTGAGCTGAGGCCAGACGTGCCAGCGCAGCGGCCCGTCCAGCTTGAGTTCATACCCGCTGCGCGCTTCCACCTGCCGCACCATGTAGGCCCGGAAGTCATTCGGGTTAACCAGCAGCACCAACGCTGAAAGGCCAGCCACCAGCACCACCAGCAAAATCATCAGCGTTGTCAGAACTCTTCTCATGGCTTCCTCAGTGAACTCACAGATCAGTCTTTATCGATACGACTGGCAACCGCACCCTGCTGGTCGCGATATTTTGCGTCCTGACGGCGGTTATAAGGACGGTCTGCCGGGCCGGTCAGCGGTTCAAAGCTCAACGCACCAATCATCATTCCCGGACGAAGCGCCAGCGGCAATTTACCGGCGTTAAAGAACTCCAGCACGATACGGCCAGACCAGCCCGGATCGATACGGTGCGCGGTGACGTGCACCATCAGGCCCAGACGCGCCAGGGAAGAGCGTCCGTCAAGCCAGCCGACCAGGTCCGCAGGCAGCGTGACCGATTCAAAGGTCACCGCCAGCGCCAGTTCGCCAGGATGGAGATAAAACGCCTCTCCTTCTTCGATGACGATTTCGTCGCTCATGACGCGATCCAGCGCCGCACTGACTTCGTCTTTCGGCCCGCTGAGGTCGATAAACGGTGCCGTGTGGCCGCTGAAGGTGCGGAATTTATTCCCCAGACGCACATCGACGGTCACGCCGTTAATACGCTCAACCGGCGGACGCGGGGTGATAGACAGGCGGCCTTCATCCAGCCAGGCTTCTATATCGCGGTCACAAAGACGCATGGCACTTTCTCCTTTCGTGCATCGCGCCCTGAAGCCTTACGGCGTCAGGGCAAAACCAGGTTATCTCTGAACGGTACACAATTCACACGGCTTATTCAAAAAACTGACTGATTTTCGCTTTTAAGATATCAATGGCAATACGGTTTTTACCGCCGCGAGGCACGATAATATCGGCGTATTGTTTCGAAGGCTCAATAAATTGCAGGAACATCGGGCGAACGGTTTTCTGATATTGCGCCATCACGGAGTCCATGGAGCGGCCGCGTTCGTTAACGTCGCGTTTAATACGCCGCATCAGGCAGATATCCAGCGGAGTGTCGACGAAAATCGAGAAGTTCATAGATTCGCGCAGACGGGCATCGGTGAGCAGCAAAATCCCTTCAAGGATAATCACCTTCTTGGGCTCGATACGGATCGTTTCCTGGGTGCGGGTATGTTCCACGTAGCTGTAGACGGGCAGCTCAATCGCCTCGCCGCGCTTCAGCGCTTCCAGATGCTGGAACAGCAGGCTGTGGTCCATCGCACTGGGGTGGTCGTAGTTGGTTTTTACGCGCTCTTCCATCGAAAGATGGGATTGATCTTTGTAATAGCTATCTTCGGGAATAACACCGATATGCTCATCACCCACTTGTTCACGCAGTTCGCGATAAAGCGTACTGGCAATAAGACTTTTACCTGAAGCCGATGCGCCGGCGATGCCTATGATGACGCACTGATGAGACTTATCAGTCATAAATTTAGCGACCTGATTAACCTGGATGTAAGGAAGGACGACGCCGGAGCGTCAAACGCGGCAATTATAGGGATTTCGGGGGCGTGATACCAGTCGAATGCGCAGGTTATGCGAGGCGGGCTGAAAAGCGCTGTTTCACGCCTTTAGCAAAATTTTTACGCGCGGTTTTTCGCCATTTCATCACCCTTCTTCGCAGAGTAACTATTTTATAAGTCTATGAAGTCAAAATCTGACCACTCAGCATATGAATTGTAAAATGTTTGTACTAGCATAAACCAAATTATTAATTTCACGCGTCCGGACCTGGCTCCTGACAACATGGCGTCCCTGGATAGAGCGGTAATGAATAAACAATACCAGCGGGTTTTGGTTACTACCCCACATCCTTTACTGCGGCTTGTCTGTCTGGGTCTGGTCACGTTCATCTTCACCTTATTTTCCCTCGAGCTGACTCGCTTCGGTACGCTGCTGGCGCCACTATGGTTCCCGACTTCAATTATGATGGTGGCGTTTTACCGCCATGCGGGAAAAATGTGGCCCGGCATTGCGCTCGCCTGCTCCTTTGGCAATATTTTTGCCTCGTGGATGCTCTTCTCATGGGCATCGATCAACATCACCTACACGGCGATCAATATCATTGAGGCCACGGTTGGCGCGCTGTTACTGCGTAAGCTGCTCCCCTGGTATAATCCGCTGCAAAACCTCAACGACTGGGTCCGGCTTGCCCTCGGCAGTGCCCTGGTGCCGCCGCTGGTGGGGGGCGTTCTGGTTCATTTTCTGGTGCCGAGCGCGGAGCCGCTGCGTAATTTCCTTGTCTGGGTACTTTCAGAAGCCATTGGCGCACTGGCGCTGGTGCCGTTAGGTCTGCTGTTTAAGCCGCATTACCTGCTGCGCCACCGCAACCCGAAACTGCTGCTGGAAACGCTGGTGACCCTGGTCGTCACGCTGGTTCTTAGCTGGACGGCAATCACCTGGCTGCCGTGGCCATTCACCTGCATTATCGTTCTGCTGATGTGGAGCGCGGTGCGTCTGCCGCGTATGGAAGCATTCCTGATATTTTTATTCACCATCATGATGGTGTCCCTGATGATGGCGCGAAATCCGCTCTCCATGACGCCCTCCACCATGATCGTCACCTTCAACGCGCCGTGGCTCCCCTTCCTGATGATGCTGCTCCCCGCCAACATTATGACGATGGTGATGTATGCCTTCCGGGCTGAGCGTAAACATATTACGGAAAGCGAAGAACGTTTTCGCAATGCGATGGAATATTCCGCGATTGGTATGGCGCTGGTGGGCATTGAGGGCCAATGGCTTCAGGCCAACAAGGCGCTGTGTAATTTCCTCGGTTACAGCCAGTCAGAGCTTCAGTCGCTTACGTTCCAGCAGTTAACCTGGCCGGAAGATTTAAATACCGACCTGGAGCAGTTGCAACAGCTGATTCACGGCGAGATCAACACCTACAGCCTCGAAAAACGCTACTACACCCGCAGCGGCGAGGTGGTGTGGGCGCTGCTGGCCGTCTCCGTTGTGCGCCATGCCGACGGCACCCCGCTCTACTTTATTGCCCAGATTGAAGACATCAACGATCTGAAACAGACCGAGTGGGTGAATAAGCGTCTGATGGAGCGTATCACTCTCGCTAACGAAGCCGGCGGAATCGGGATTTGGGAGTGGGATCTCGAGCCGGACGTAATCAGCTGGGATAAACGGATGTTTGAGCTGTACGAGATCCCCTCGCACATTAAACCCACCTGGCAGCTCTGGCATGCGGCCATGGTGCCTGAAGATCGTACGCACGCCGAACAGGTCCTGCGTGAGTCACTCCAGGCCAGGGTACCTTTCAAGCTGGAATTTCGCATTCGCGTCAAGGATGGCATTCGCCACATTCGTTCGCTGGCGAACCGGGTGCTGAACAAACAGGGCGAAGTGGAGCGGCTGTTAGGGATCAACATGGATATGACCGAGGTGAAGCAGCTGAACGAGGCGCTGTTCCAGGAAAAAGAGCGCCTGCATATCACCCTCGACTCTATCGGCGAAGCGGTGCTGTGTACCGACATCGACATGAACATCACCTTTATGAACCCGGTCGCCGAGAAGATGAGCGGCTGGTCGCAAAGCGAAGCGATGGGTCAGCCCATTCTGAAGGTGCTACACATTACCTTCGGCGAGAACGGTCCGTTAATGGAAAACATCCACAGCGGCGATATGTCCCGTACCGATATCGAACAGGATGTGGTGCTTAACTGCCGCAATGGCGGCAGTTTCGACATTCATTACAGCATAACCCCCCTCAGCACTCTGGAAGGACACACCATCGGCTCGGTGCTGGTGATTCAGGACGTCACCGAGTCGCGCAAAATGCTGCGCCAGCTGAGCTACAGCGCTTCCCATGACGCCCTTACCCACCTGGCGAACCGCGTCAGCTTTGAAAACCATCTTAAGCGCCTGTTGCAGACGGTACAGGAGACCCATCAGCGTCACGCGCTGGTCTTTATCGATCTTGACCGTTTTAAGGCGGTGAACGATACGGCAGGCCACGCGGCGGGCGACGCTCTCCTGCGCGAACTCTCTTCGCTGATGCTGACCATGCTGCGCTCCAGCGACGTGCTGGCGCGTCTGGGCGGCGACGAGTTTGGCCTGCTGCTGCCGGACTGCAACGTCGAAAGCGCACGCTATATTGCGGGCCGGTTGATCGACGCCATCAACAACTATCATTTTTCCTGGGAAGGACGCCTGCACCGCATTGGCGCCAGCGCGGGGATTACGCTGATTGACGACACCAATTACCAGGCTGCGGAAGTGATGTCTCAGGCCGATATCGCCTGCTACGCCTCGAAAAACAGCGGGCGCGGCGTGGTCACCGTCTACGAACCCCAGCAGGAGCGGATCCACAGCGCGCGCAGCATGATGTCGCTGGATGAGCAGTGGCACATGATTAAAGATAACCATCTGCTGATGATCGCCCGCAGCGTCGCCTCGCCACGCATTCCCGAGAGCAGTAGCTTCTGGCTGATTTCCTTGCGGCTGTGGACCAGCCAGGGGGAAGTGCTGGAAGAGCATGCCTTCCGCGCCGGGCTGGCGGAGCCGGAGCTGCTGCACGCCCTGGACCGACGGATATTCAGCGAATTTTTCCGTACCTATGCCGCACAGGTGGCGGCCAAAGGAATGGGCGTCGCGCTGCCGCTCTCAGAAGCGGGTTTAGCCAGCGTCACGCTGGTGGATGAGCTGCTCGACCTGATCACCAGAGGTCCGCTGCCGGCGCGGCTGCTGCATCTGGCGATCGCCGCAGATGTGCTGAGCAATACGGATGAAAACGTGCAGCAGGGCCTACAAAAGCTTCGTCAGGCCGGCTGTCGCGTGGTGCTGACCCGGGTCGGACGCGATATGAACGTCTTCAGCCAGCTCAGCGCCAATACCGCTGATTATCTGCTGCTGGATACAGACATGGTGACCAACGTCCACGGCAATCTGATGGATGAGATGATGGTGACAATCATTCAGGGCCACGCCCAGCGTCTGGGCATAAAAACCATTGCCGGGCCATGCCATCAGTCAATCATGATGGATACGCTGTCGGGCATCGGCGTTGATTTTATTTACGGCGACACCATCGGGGAAGCGCAGCCGCTTGATCTACTGCTGAATACCAGCTATTTCGCCATCAACTGACGGCGACCAGCCGTCGGTGTACCAGATATGTAACAGCGCATACGAGCGCCACGGCTGCCAGCGCTCGGCATAGCGACGGATCTGCGCGGGCGTCATACCGGCAAAGCGCTGTTTAATCAGATAGTCATCCGGCAGGAAAACATCCTTCGCCTGCCAGCCGCGCAGGGCCAGATAATTCGCGGTCCAGCGCCCGATGCCGGGGCGCTGCTGTAGCGCCTTCATCCCGGCCTCAACGTTCGCAGGCGGGAATAGCGGGAATTCACCGTCCACCACCGACTGCGCCAGATGAATCAACGACTCCGCACGCCTGAGCGGCATCCCGAGGGCTTTCAATGCCAGCGGTTCTGCCGCGGCCAGCACCTCTGGAGGAGGAAAGCAGAGATAGCCCGGCGCATCCTCAATGGGTTCACCGCACAGCGCCACCACCCGTGACGCCAGTTTTGCCGCCATCGCCACGCTCACCAGTTGCCCGAGAATGGCGCGCACGCCCTGCTCGTATGCATCCATCGCGCCGGGCAAACGTAAGCCCGGCCGCGCCGCGCCGAGCTCGCCGAGAGTCTGCGCAATGTGCAGCGGGTCGCAATCGAGGTCAAACAGGCGGGAGATGCGGTCGAGGCAGATATCCGCCACCGGGATCAGGCCAGGGCTGAGCGACACCGCCAGCGTAGGGGTTGCGCTGTCTGGCGTAACCCGGAAAACGCCCTGGTGCCCGGCATAGCCAAAACTGCGCTCGTAGTAATCCTCCGTAACGGTCTCAACCCCCGTGACCGCACGCGCGGCAAGAAAGCCAAACATCCACGACCAGTCGTAGGGCGGTTGCCAGTTCAGGGTGTACATCGTCTCTCCTTTTGTATTTACCTCAGCATAAACCGAAAGATCGCCTTGCGCCTTGCTTTCATATTCCTGTTGTCGCCTGGCAGACATTTCGCTAAAGTCTCGCCCCTTCTCACCGGCATGGGGATTTATTGTGTTTATTGGATTCGACTACGGCACCGCAAACTGCTCGGTTGCGATAATGCAAAACGGACAACCGCAGCTCCTGAAAATGGAAAACGGCAGTACGCTGTTGCCGTCAATGCTTTGTGCGCCCACGCGTGAAGCGGTGAGCGAGTGGCTGTTCCGCCACCATCAGGTTCCGGCCACGGCGGCGGAGACCCAGGCGCTGCTGCGCCGTGCGGTCAGCTTTAACCGCGAGGAAGATATCGACGTTACCCCGTCCAGCGTGCAGTTCGGCCTCTCTTCCCTCGGGCAGTACATTGAAGACCCGGAAGAGGTCTACTTCGTTAAATCGCCGAAATCCTTCCTCGGCGCCAGCGGCCTGAAGCCGCAGCAGGTGGCGATGTTTGAAGATCTGGTCTGCGCGATGATGCTGCACATCCGCAATCAGGCGCAGTCCCAGGTGCCGGATGCCATCACCCAGGCGGTGATTGGCCGTCCGATTAACTTTCAGGGGCTGGGCGGCGACGAAGCCAACCAGCAGGCGCAGGGGATCCTTGAGCGTGCAGCGCATCGGGCAGGCTTCCGTGACGTGGTGTTCCAGTATGAGCCGGTTGCGGCGGGGCTGGATTTTGAAGCCACGCTGACGGAAGAGAAACGGGTGCTGGTGGTGGACATCGGCGGCGGTACGACGGACTGTTCATTACTGCTGATGGGTCCCCAGTGGCATCACCGTCGCGATCGTGAAAATAGTCTGCTGGGGCACAGCGGCTGCCGCGTGGGCGGTAACGATCTGGATATTGCCCTGGCCTTCAAGAGCCTGATGCCGCTGCTCGGCATGGGCGGTCAAACCGAGAAAGGCATCGCCCTGCCGATCCTGCCGTGGTGGAACGCGATTGCCATCAACGACGTCCCTGCCCAGAGTGATTTTTACAGCACCGCGAATGGCCGTTTCCTCAACGATCTGGTGCGTGATGCGCAGAATGCAGAGAAGGTCGCACTTCTGTATAAGGTGTGGCGTCAGCGCCTGAGCTACCGCGTGGTGCGCACCGCCGAAGAGAGCAAAATTGCCCTATCCGATCGTCCAGAGCATGCGGTTTCGCTGCCGTTTATCAGTGACGATCTGGCTACGGCTATCACTCAGGAAGGGCTGGAAATGGCGCTGACTCAGCCGCTTCAGCGTATTCTGGAGCAGGTGCAGCTGGCGCTTGAGAACGGCAACGTGAAGCCGGACGTAATTTACCTGACTGGCGGTAGCGCCCGTTCGCCGCTGATCAAGAAAGCGCTGGCGGAACAGCTGCCGGGGATCCCGATTGCCGGCGGCGATGACTTTGGCTCCGTTACGGCAGGGCTGGCGCGCTGGGCGCAGGTGGTGTTTAGCTAATGGGGTTGAGCCGGGTGGCGGCTTCGCCTTACCCGGCCTACAAGATCCTCCAACCGTAGGCCGGGTAAGCGCAGCTCCACCCGGCGAAGGCGAAACAGCGCGCCACACTCAGACAATTCCCGACAGTCTTCCATATTTCCTCCATTTTTCCGCTGTGTTAGCTGACTAAACTAGTATCATTCCCCGAAAGAGTTTCAGGATGAGAACGTATAACGATGAAAGGCAGTAACAAATCCCGCTGGGCAATCGCCGTTGGTCTGATTGTGGTGGTCCTGGCCGCCGCCTGGTACTGGCACAGCCAGTCCGCGAACTCCACGGCACCTGCTGGCGCTAATAGCCCCTCACAACGCTCAACGGGCGGTGGGCGCCACGCTATGCGCGGCGGTGCGCTGGCACCGGTGCAGGCGGCAACGGCGGTGAATAAAGCGGTGCCTCGTTATCTCTCCGGGCTGGGAACCATCACCGCCGCCAACACCGTGACGGTACGTAGCCGCGTGGACGGTCAGTTGATGGCCATCCATTTCCAGGAAGGTCAGCAGGTAAAAGCCGGCGATCTGCTGGCGGAAATCGATCCAAGCCAGTTTAAGGTTGCCCTGGCGCAGGCGCAGGGGCAGCTCGCGAAAGACAAAGCCACCCTCGCCAATGCCCGCCGCGATTTAGCCCGCTATCAGCAGCTGGTAAAAACCAACCTCGTGTCGCGCCAGGAGCTGGACACCCAGCAGTCTCTGGTCAGTGAATCTCAGGGCACCATCAAGGCCGACGAAGCCGCGGTCGCCAGCGCCCAGCTCCAGCTCGACTGGAGCCGGATCACCGCGCCGATTGACGGCCGCGTAGGCCTGAAACAGGTTGATATCGGCAACCAAATCTCCAGCGGCGATACCACGGGCATCGTGGTGATCACCCAGACGCACCCTATCGATCTCGTTTTTACCCTGCCGGAAAGCGACATTGCGACGGTGATACAGGCGCAGAAGGCCGGAAAAGCGCTGGTGGTTGAAGCCTGGGATCGCACCAACAAGCAGAAGCTGAGCGAAGGTTCGCTGTTGAGCCTGGATAACCAGATCGACACCACCACCGGCACCATTAAGCTAAAAGCACGCTTCAACAATCAGGACGATGCCCTGTTCCCGAATCAGTTCGTCAACGCGCGAATGCTGGTCGCGACCGAAGAAAACGCGGTGGTGATCCCGACGGCGGCCCTGCAAATGGGCAGTGAAGGCAATTTTGTCTGGGTGCTGAACAGCGAAAACAAGGTCAGCAAACACCTGGTGAAAACCGGCATCCAGGACAGCCAGACGGTGGTGATCAGCGCCGGGCTGTCCGCTGGCGACCGCGTCGTGACCGACGGTATTGACCGTCTGACCGAAGGGGCGCAGGTCGAGGTGGTGGAAGCGCAGAATACAGGAGCAAAAGCCTGATGCAGGTGATGCCGCCGAGCTCTACAGGTGGGCCATCACGCCTGTTTATCTTACGTCCGGTTGCGACGACCCTGCTGATGGTGGCGATCCTGCTGGCCGGGATCATTGGCTACCGTTTTCTGCCCGTGTCGGCGCTGCCGGAAGTGGACTACCCGACCATTCAGGTTGTCACCCTCTATCCGGGCGCCAGTCCGGATGTGGTGACGTCCGCCATCACCGCCCCGCTGGAGCGTCAGTTTGGCCAGATGTCTGGTCTGAAGCAAATGTCCTCCCAGAGCTCCGGTGGCGCTTCGGTCGTCACGCTTCAGTTCCAGCTCACGCTGTCGCTGGACGTCGCTGAGCAGGAGGTGCAGGCCGCGATTAACGCCGCCACAAACCTGCTGCCGTCTGACCTGCCGAATCCACCTGTTTACAGCAAGGTCAACCCGGCGGATCCGCCGATCATGACCCTTGCCGTCACCTCCTCCGCCATGCCGATGACCCAGGTGGAAGACATGGTTGAAACCCGCGTGGCGCAGAAGATTTCGCAGGTGACCGGCGTAGGGCTGGTGACGCTGGCGGGCGGTCAACGCCCCGCCGTGCGCGTCAAACTGAATGCCCAGGCCATTGCCGCGCTGGGGTTAACCAGCGAAACCATTCGCACCGCCATCAGCAGCGCCAACGTCAACTCAGCGAAGGGTTCGCTGGACGGCCCGACCCGCGCGGTCACGCTCTCCGCCAACGACCAGATGCAGTCCGCCGATGAGTACCGTCAGCTGATCATTGCCTACCAGAACGGCGCGCCGATCCGTTTGGGCGACGTGGCAACCGTTGAACAAGGCGCGGAAAACAGCTGGCTCGGGGCGTGGGCCAATAAGCAGCAGGCGATTGTCATGAACGTTCAGCGCCAGCCGGGCGCGAACATTATTGATACCGCCGACAGCATTCGCACCATGCTGCCGCAGCTGGTGGAAAGCCTGCCAAAATCGGTCAGCGTGAAAGTGCTCTCTGACCGCACCACGAATATTCGCGCGTCAGTGACCGACACCCAGTTCGAGCTGATGCTGGCGATTGCGCTGGTGGTGATGATCATCTACCTGTTCCTGCGCAACGTCCCGGCAACCATCATTCCCGCCGTCGCCGTGCCGCTCTCGCTGGTCGGAACGTTCGCGGTGATGGTGTTCCTCGACTTCTCGATTAACAACCTGACGCTGATGGCGCTCACCATCGCTACCGGGTTTGTGGTGGACGACGCCATCGTGGTAATCGAGAACATCTCGCGCTATATCGAAAAAGGTGAAAAGCCGTTAGCCGCCGCGCTGAAGGGCGCGGGGGAGATCGGCTTTACCATTATCTCGCTCACCTTCTCGCTGATTGCGGTGCTGATCCCGCTGCTGTTTATGGGCGATATCGTCGGGCGGCTGTTCCGCGAGTTTGCCGTGACGCTGGCGGTCGCCATTCTGATCTCTGCCGTGGTGTCGCTGACGCTGACGCCGATGATGTGCGCCCGCATGCTGAGCCACGAGTCCTTGCGCAAGCAAAACCGCTTCTCGCGCGCCTCCGAGCGGATGTTCGAGCGCATTATCGCCGCCTACGGCCGCGTGCTGGCGAAAGTGCTGAACCATCCGTGGGCAACGCTCGGCGTGGCGCTCGGCACCCTGGCGCTCAGCGTCATGCTGTGGATTTTCATTCCGAAAGGCTTCTTCCCGATTCAGGACAACGGCATTATTCAGGGCACGCTTCAGGCGCCGCAGACGGTCTCATTCGCCAACATGGCGCAGCGCCAGCAGCAGGTGTCTGAGATCATCATGAAAGATCCGGCGGTGGAAAGCCTGACTGCCTACGTGGGCGTGGACGGCACCAACCCGTCGCTCAACAGCGCGCGCCTGCAAATTAACCTTAAACCGCTCGATGACCGCGACGATCGCGTTAACGCGGTGATTGAACGCCTGCAAAGCGCGGTGGCGCGCGTGCCGGGCATTGAGCTGTATCTGCAACCGATCCAGGATTTAACCATTGATACGCAGGTGAGCCGCACGCAGTACCAGTTTACGCTCCAGGCCACCTCGCTTGAGGCACTGAGCACCTGGGTGCCGCAGCTGGTGGACAAGCTGAAAGCACTGCCGCAGGTTTCTGACGTCAGCAGCGACTGGCAGGATAAAGGGCTGGCGGCGTACGTGAACGTCAACCGCGACACCGCCAGCCGTCTGGGCATTACCATGTCCGACGTGGATAACGCCCTGTATAACGCCTTTGGCCAGCGCCTGATCTCCACCATCTATACCCAGGCCAACCAGTATCGCGTGGTGCTGGAACATAACACCGAAAACACGCCCGGGCTGGCCGCGCTGGACACGGTGCGCCTGACCAGCAAAGACGGCGGGATTGTGCCGCTCAGCGCCATTGCCAGCGTGGAAGAGCTCCACACCCCACTGTCGATTAACCATCTCGATCAGTTCCCGTCCACCACCATTTCCTTCAACGTGCCGGACGGGTATTCCCTGGGCGAAGCGGTGGAGGCCATTCTGGGCGCGGAGAAAGAACTCAGCTTCCCGTCCGATATTCAGACCCAGTTCCAGGGCAGTACGCTGGCGTTCCAGGCCGCGCTGGGCAGCACCGTCTGGCTGATTGTCGCGGCGGTGGTGGCGATGTATATCGTGCTTGGCGTGCTGTATGAAAGCTTTATCCATCCGATCACCATCCTCTCCACCCTGCCGACGGCGGGCGTGGGGGCGCTGCTGGCGCTGATGCTGGCGGGGAGCGAGCTGGACGTCATTGCGATCATCGGCATCATCCTGCTTATCGGCATTGTGAAGAAAAACGCCATCATGATGATCGACTTTGCGCTGGCCGCCGAGCGCGAGCAGGGTATGGCGCCGCGCGAGGCCATTTACCAGGCCTGTCTGCTGCGTTTTCGTCCGATCCTGATGACCACCCTCGCCGCCCTGCTGGGCGCGCTGCCGCTGATGCTGAGCACCGGCGTGGGGGCCGAACTGCGCCGTCCGCTGGGCATCGGGATGGTGGGCGGCCTGCTGGTGAGCCAGGTGCTGACGCTGTTTACCACGCCGGTTATCTACCTGCTGTTTGACCGTCTGGCCCTGTGGACGAAAAGCCGCTTCCCGAAACGTGAAGAGGAGGCGTAAGTGAAGTTTTTCGCCCTCTTCATTTACCGTCCGGTGGCGACGATTTTACTCTCCGTCGCTATTACCCTGTGCGGCGTGCTGGGCTTCCGGCTGCTGCCGGTGGCCCCGCTGCCGCAGGTCGATTTCCCGGTGATCATGGTCAGCGCCTCGCTGCCGGGTGCCTCGCCGGAGACCATGGCGTCATCAGTGGCGACGCCGCTTGAGGGCTCGCTTGGGCGAATTGCCGGGGTTAACGAGATGACCTCCAGCAGTTCGCTGGGCAGCACGCGCATCATTCTGGAATTTAACTTCGACCGGGACATCAACGGCGCGGCGCGTGACGTGCAGGCCGCGATAAACGCCGCCCAAAGCCTGCTGCCAAGCGGCATGCCGAGCCGTCCAACCTACCGCAAGGCTAACCCGTCCGACGCGCCGATCATGATCCTGACGCTCACGTCAGAGACCTACTCCCAGGGCGAGCTGTACGATTTTGCCTCCACCCAGCTGGCGCAAACCATCGCCCAGATTGACGGCGTGGGCGACGTGGACGTCGGCGGCAGCTCCCTGCCCGCCGTGCGCGTGGGGCTGAATCCGCAGGCGCTGTTTAACCAGGGCGTATCGCTGGACGACGTGCGTTCCGCCATCAGCAACGCCAACGTGCGTAAGCCGCAGGGCGCGATTGAGGACAACAGCCACCGCTGGCAGATCCAGACCAACGACGAGCTGAAAACCGCCGCCGAGTATCAGCCGTTGATTATTCACTACAACAACGGTGCGGCGGTGCGCCTGAGCGACGTCGCCAGCGTCACCGATTCGGTGCAGGACGTGCGTAACGCCGGGATGACTAACGCCAAACCGGCGATTTTGCTGATGATCCGCAAACTGCCGGAAGCCAACATCATCCAGACGGTGAACAGCATCCGCGCGCGCCTGCCGGAACTCCAGGAAACGATTCCGGCGGCCATCGACCTCCAGATTGCGCAGGACCGCTCCCCTACCATCCGCGCCTCGCTTGAGGAGGTAGAGCAAACGCTGATCATCTCCGTCGCGCTGGTGATCCTGGTGGTGTTCCTGTTCCTGCGCTCGGGGCGCGCCACGCTGATCCCGGCGGTGGCGGTTCCGGTATCGCTGATAGGCACCTTTGCCGCCATGTACCTGTGTGGGTTTAGTCTTAACAACCTGTCGCTGATGGCGCTGACGATTGCCACCGGGTTTGTAGTGGATGACGCCATCGTGGTGCTGGAGAATATCTCGCGCCATCTGGAAGCGGGCATGAAGCCGCTCCAGGCGGCGCTTCAGGGGACGCGCGAAGTGGGCTTCACGGTCCTGTCCATGAGCCTGTCGCTGGTGGCGGTGTTCCTGCCGCTGCTGCTGATGGGCGGCCTGCCGGGGCGACTGCTGCGCGAATTTGCCGTCACGCTTTCCGTCGCCATCGGTATCTCCCTGGTGATTTCGCTGACGCTGACGCCGATGATGTGCGGCTGGATGCTAAAGCGCAGCCAACCGCACTCGCAGCCGCGCAGGAAAGGCTTTGGCCGCGTCCTGATGGCAATGCAGTCCGGCTATGGCAAATCGCTGAAATGGGTGCTGAACCACACGCGTCTTGTCGGGCTGGTGCTGATCGGCACCATTGTGCTCAACGTCTGGATGTATATCACCATCCCGAAAACCTTCTTCCCGGAGCAGGATACCGGCGTGCTGATGGGCGGTATTCAGGCGGACCAGAGTATTTCGTTCCAGGCGATGCGGGGCAAACTGCAAGACTTTATGAAAATCATCCGGGAAGATCCGGCCGTGGATAACGTCACCGGCTTTACCGGCGGCTCACGCGTTAACAGCGGGATGATGTTTATTACCCTTAAGCCGCGCGGTGAACGTCACGAAACGGCGCAGCAGATCATTGACCGCCTGCGGCTGAAGCTTGCCAAAGAGCCGGGGGCAAATCTGTTTTTGATGGCCGTTCAGGATATCCGCGTCGGCGGACGACAGGCTAACGCCAGCTATCAGTACACCCTTCTCTCAGATGACTTAGCCGCCCTGCGCGAGTGGGAGCCTAAGATCCGTAAAGCGCTGGCCGCGCTGCCGCAGCTGGCGGACGTGAACTCCGACAGCCAGAATAACGGCGCGGAGATGGCGCTCACCTACGATCGCGAAACCATGTCCCGCCTGGGCATTAACGTTGAAGCGGCCAACAGCCTGCTTAACAACGCCTTCGGGCAGCGTGAAGTCTCCACCATCTATCAGCCGATGAACCAGTACAAGGTGGTGATGGAAGTTGATCCGCGCTACACCCAGGACATCAGCGCGCTGGACAAGATGTTTGTGATCAATAATGACGGCAAGGCGATCCCGCTGTCGTACTTCGCCAGCTGGCAGCCGTCGAACGCGCCGCTGTCGGTGAACCACCAGGGGCTTTCCGCCGCCTCGACCGTGTCGTTTAACCTGCCAACCGGCTCGTCGCTGTCTGAGGCCAGCGACGCCATCAACCGCGCCATGACCCAGCTCGGGGTGCCCTCCTCCGTGCGCGGCAGCTTTGCCGGTACGGCGCAGGTGTTCCAGGACACCATGAACTCGCAGGTCATTTTGATCCTGGCGGCTATTGCCACGGTTTATATCGTGCTGGGCGTGCTGTACGAAAGCTATGTGCACCCGTTGACCATTCTCTCCACGCTTCCCTCTGCGGGCGTGGGGGCGCTGCTGGCGCTGGAGCTGTTCGGTGCCCCGTTCAGCCTAATCGCGCTCATCGGGATCATGCTATTAATAGGTATTGTGAAGAAAAACGCGATTATGATGGTCGACTTTGCCCTGGACGCCCAGCGTAACGGCAACCTGACGCCGGACGAGGCGATATTCCAGGCCTGTCTGCTGCGTTTTCGCCCGATCATGATGACCACGCTGGCCGCGCTGTTCGGTGCGCTACCACTGGTTATATCCGGCGGT
Organism: Enterobacter cloacae complex sp. GYL001; assembly: GCF_049237125.1. Classification (NCBI taxonomy): domain Bacteria; kingdom Pseudomonadati; phylum Pseudomonadota; class Gammaproteobacteria; order Enterobacterales; family Enterobacteriaceae; genus Enterobacter; species Enterobacter cloacae complex sp. GYL001. The sequence goes on from NZ_JBMKGW010000003.1 coordinate 472,455, forward strand.
GACGGCTCTGAACTGCGCCAGCCGCTGGGGATCACGATTGTCGGCGGCCTGGTGATGAGCCAGCTGCTGACGCTCTACACCACGCCGGTAGTCTATCTGTTCTTTGACCGACTGCGGCTGCGTTTTTCGCGTAAAAAGAGAACCACGGTGACCGAGTAAATGACCGACCTACCCAGTAACGTTCGCTGGCAATTGTGGATCGTCGCGTTCGGCTTCTTTATGCAGTCGCTGGACACGACCATCGTGAACACCGCCCTCCCCTCGATGGCGAAAAGCCTGGGGGAGAGCCCGCTGCACATGCATATGGTGATTGTCGCCTACGTGCTGACGGTCGCCGTGATGCTGCCCGCCAGCGGCTGGCTGGCGGATAAAGTCGGTGTGAGAAACATCTTCTTCACCGCCATTGTGCTGTTTACCACCGGGTCGCTGTTTTGCGCCCAGGCCAATACCCTCGACCAGCTGGTGATGGCGCGCGTGCTACAGGGCGTCGGCGGCGCGATGATGGTGCCCGTCGGGCGGTTAACGGTGATGAAAATTGTTCCGCGCGCGCAGTATATGGCGGCGATGACCTTCGTCACCTTGCCCGGTCAGGTCGGCCCGCTGCTTGGCCCGGCGATGGGCGGTATTCTGGTGGAGTATGCCTCCTGGCACTGGATCTTCCTGATCAACCTGCCGGTCGGTATTATCGGCGCGATTGCCACTCTGACGCTGATGCCGAACTATAAAATGCAGACCCGGCGCTTTGATTTCGTTGGCTTTATCCTGCTGGCGGCTGGCATGGCGACGCTCACCCTGGCCCTCGACGGGCAAAAAGGGCTGGGGATCTCCTCCCTGTCGCTCGCCCTGCTGGTGGCGCTGGGGATCACCGCGATTCTCTGGTATCTGTGGCATGCCAGAGGCAACGCTAACGCGCTGTTCAGCCTGAATCTGTTCAGGAATCCCACCTACCGTCTTGGTCTCTTCGGCAGCTTTGCCGGACGCATCGGCAGCGGCATGTTGCCGTTTATGACGCCGGTATTTTTACAGATTGGGATGGGCTTCTCGCCGTTCCACGCCGGGCTGATGATGATCCCGATGGTGCTCGGCAGCATGGGGATGAAGCGTATTGTGGTGCAGGTGGTGAACCGCTTTGGCTATCGCCGGGTGCTGGTGGCCGCCACGATCGGGCTGGCGCTGGTCTGCCTGCTGTTTATGGCCGTGGCGCTGCTGGGCTGGTACTACATCCTGCCGCTGGTGCTGTTCTGCCAGGGGATCATCAACTCCATGCGCTTCTCGTCGATGAACACCCTGACGCTGAAAGATCTGCCGGACGAGCTGGCGAGCAGCGGTAACAGCCTGCTGTCGATGATCATGCAGCTCTCCATGAGCGTGGGGGTCACGGTCGCCGGATTGCTGCTCGGCATGTACGGGCAGCACCATCTCAGCGCCGACACCCCCGTCGCGCATCAGGTATTTTTATACACTTACCTCAGCATGGCGGTAATTATCGCCCTGCCCGCTTTTATCTTTGCCAGAGTACCGAATGACACGACCAAAAACGTCGTGATCCGACGCGGCAAAAGGAGTGCACCATGAAATTCTGGCGTCCGGGGATCACCGGTAAGCTTTTTGTGGCGATTTTCGCCACCTGTATCGTTCTGCTGATTACCATGCACTGGGCGGTGCGGGTCAGCTTTGAGCGCGGCTTTATTGACTACATTAAGCACGGTAACGAACAGCGACTACAGGGCTTAAGCGACGCGCTGGGCGAACAGTATAGCCTGCACGGTAACTGGCGTTTTCTGCGCAATAACGATCGCTTTGTGTTTCAAATCCTGCGATCGCTGGAGCACGATAATGACGACGACCGCCCGGGGCCGGGCATGCCGCCGCACGGCTGGCGCACCCAGTTCTGGGTGATTGATCAGGAGATGCGCGTGCTCGTTGGCCCACGCTCTCCGGTACCGCCGGACGGCACAAAGCGCGCCATTACCTCGAACGGCGCGACGGTGGGCTGGGTTATCGCCTCGCCGGTCGAGCGGCTGACGCGCAACACCGACATCAACTTTGACCGCCAGCAGCGTCAGACCAGCTGGCTGATTGTCGCGCTTTCTACCCTGCTTGCGGCGCTCGCCACCTTCCCGCTGGCGCGCGGCCTGCTGGCGCCGGTTAAGCGCCTGGTGGAAGGCACGCACAAGCTGGCGGCGGGTGATTTCTCGACCCGCGTGGACACCCGCAGCCAGGATGAACTGGGCAAGCTGGCGCAGGACTTCAACCAGCTCGCCAGCACGCTGGAAAAAAACCAGCAGATGCGCCGCGATTTTATGGCCGACATTTCGCACGAGCTGCGCACCCCGCTGGCGGTGCTGCGCGGCGAGCTGGAGGCGATTCAGGACGGCGTGCGACAGTTCACCCCCGAGTCCGTGGCCTCGCTTCAGGCGGAAGTCGGCACGCTGACCAAGCTGGTGGACGATCTGCATCAGCTTTCCATGTCCGACGAAGGCGCCCTGGCCTACCAGAAAGCCCCAGTCGACGTGATCAATATCCTTGAAGTCGTGACCGGCGCATTCCGCGAACGCTTCGCCAGCCGTGACCTGAAAATCAACCTCTCGCTGCCGGACAGCGCGGTGGTATTTGGCGACAGAGATCGCCTGATGCAGCTGTTCAATAATCTGCTGGAGAACAGCCTCCGCTACACCGACGGCGGCGGCGCGCTGCATATCTCCGGCAGGCAGGAAAACGGGCGCTTTGCCCTGACCTTTGCGGACTCCGCCCCTGGCGTGAAAGATGCGCAGCTGGAAAAACTGTTCGAGCGCTTCTATCGCACCGAAGGTTCACGCAACCGCGCCAGCGGCGGTTCCGGCCTTGGGCTGGCGATTTGCGTTAACATTGTGGAGGCCCACGGCGGCACCATCCGCGCCGCCCATTCGCCTTTTGGCGGGGTTAGCATTACAGTAGAGTTACCTCTGGAACGGGATTTATCGAGGGAAGCATGACCGAGTTACCGATTGACGACAACACACCGCGTATTTTGATCGTGGAAGACGAGCCTAAACTTGGACAACTGCTGATCGACTATTTGCGTGCCGCAAGTTACGCGCCAACGCTTATCAGCCACGGCGACCAGGTGCTGCCCTACGTGCGCCAGACGCCGCCGGATCTGATCCTGCTGGATCTGATGCTGCCGGGTACCGACGGCCTGACCCTGTGCCGGGAAATTCGTCGTTTCTCCGATGTGCCCATCGTGATGGTGACGGCCAAAATCGAAGAGATCGACCGTCTGCTGGGGCTCGAAATCGGCGCCGACGATTACATCTGCAAGCCTTACAGCCCGCGGGAGGTGGTCGCTCGGGTGAAAACCATCCTCCGCCGCTGTAAGCCGCAGCGTGAATTGCAGGTGCTGGATGCGCAAAGCCCGCTGATCGTCGACGAAAGCCGCTTCCAGGCGAGCTGGCGCAGCAAACTATTGGATCTTACCCCAGCGGAGTTCCGCCTGCTGAAAACGCTCTCCCACGAGCCGGGAAAAGTGTTTTCCCGCGAGCAGTTGCTCAACCATCTGTATGACGATTACCGCGTGGTGACCGACCGCACCATCGACAGCCACATCAAAAACCTGCGCCGCAAGCTGGAGGCACTGGACGCCGACCAGTCGTTTATTCGCGCGGTGTACGGCGTGGGTTATCGCTGGGAAGCGGATGCGTGCAGGATTGCCTGAATACCCCCCCCTCACCCCAGCCCTCTCCCTCAAGGGAGAGGGGGCCGTCTGTGCAGGCATTATTTTGTGGGGAACCCTCAGCCCCAAAGGGGAGAGGGTTAGGGTGAGGGGCAAAGCTTTACCTCTCTTCCCCGCAGCGCTACAATGCCCGCCCTTAAAGTGGGGGATCTCCCCTTACCGCTGCACCAGGTGCACGCGGATCTGACCTGTCATCAGAACGAGAACAAACATGTTTAAACCGGAACTCCTTTCCCCGGCGGGAACGCTGCAAAATATGCGTTACGCTTTCGCCTATGGTGCCGACGCCGTCTACGCGGGCCAGCCGCGCTACTCGCTGCGCGTGCGTAACAACGAATTCAACCACGAGAATCTTCAGCTCGGCATCAATGAAGCGCATGCCCTGGGCAAAAAATTCTACGTGGTGGTGAACATCGCGCCGCACAACGCCAAGCTGAAAACGTTCATTCGCGACCTGAAGCCGGTCGTGGAGATGAGGCCGGACGCGCTGATCATGTCGGACCCGGGTTTAATCATGCTGGTTCGGGAGAACTTCCCGGAGATGGACATTCACCTCTCGGTGCAGGCTAACGCCGTCAACTGGGCAACGGTGAAATTCTGGAAACAGATGGGGCTGACCCGCGTCATTCTGTCCCGCGAGCTGTCCCTCGAAGAGATCGAAGAGATCCGCACCCAGGTGCCGGATATGGAGATCGAAATCTTCGTTCACGGCGCGCTGTGCATGGCCTACTCCGGCCGCTGCCTGCTCTCTGGCTACATCAACAAGCGTGACCCGAACCAGGGCACCTGCACCAACGCCTGCCGCTGGGAATATAACGTTCAGGAAGGCAAAGAAGATGACATCGGCAATATCGTGCACAAACACGAGCCGATCCCGGTCACCAACGTTGAGCCAACGCTGGGTATCGGCGCGCCTACCGACAGCGTGTTTATGATCGAAGAAGCCAAACGTCCGGGCGAATACATGACCGCCTTCGAAGACGAGCATGGCACCTACATCATGAACTCCAAAGATCTGCGCGCCATCGCACACGTCGAGCGTTTAACCCAGATGGGCGTACACTCCCTGAAAATCGAAGGCCGCACCAAGTCTTACTACTACTGCGCCCGTACCGCACAGGTGTATCGCAAAGCCATCGACGATGCCGCCGCCGGCAAACCGTTCGACACCAGCCTGCTGGAAACGCTGGAAGGTCTGGCGCATCGCGGCTATACCGAAGGTTTCCTGCGCCGTCACACCCACGACGACTACCAGAACTACGAGCATGGCTACTCGATTTCCGAACGCCAGCAGTTTGTAGGCGACTTCACCGGCGAACGTAAAGGTCCGCTGGCCGCCGTCGCCGTAAAAAACAAATTCACTAAAGGCGACAGCCTGGAGCTGATGACGCCTCAGGGCAACATGAACTTCCGCCTGGAGCACCTGGAAAACAAAAAAGGTGAGGCGATAGAGGTCGCTCCTGGCGACGGCCATGTGGTCTGGCTGCCGGTTCCTGAAGAGGTAGAGCTGGAGTTTGCGCTGCTGATGCGTAATTTTGAAGGTGAAAATACCCGAAATCCACACGGCAAATAGTCAATCAACGGGATTTTTTCACGCTGGGATAATTCTTAGAATCGGATCACATACCGCTTCGTTCAATACGGGTATTATCCCCCCGCTGAAAAACATAACCCATAAATGCTAGCTGTACCAGGAACCACCTCCTTAGCCTGCGTAATCTCCCTTACGCGGGCTTATTTTTTGCCTTTCATCCTGTTCTTACCCGCTTTTTCCTTCTCTGGGATACACTCTTTCTATAGTTAAAAAAGGGAGCAACCCGGATGGCATCCTATCCAGACAGTTTATTAATTCTCAATGGCAAAAGTGCAGGCAACGATCTGTTGCGCCAGGCGATCACCGAATTGCGTGAAGATGGCGCGCGCATTCACGTGCGGGTGACCTTTGAAAAAGGCGATGCGGCACGCTATATCGACGAAGGCATCAGGTTAGGCGCTGAGACCATCATTTCAGGCGGCGGCGACGGAACAATCAACGAGATCGCTGGCGCGCTTATTGACCTCAACACAGCACATCGCCCGGTGATGGGCATTTTACCGCTCGGTACCGCCAATGATTTTGCCACCAGCGCCGGCATACCTGAGGATTTAGGCAAAGCGCTGCAACTGGCTATCCTCGGGAAAGCGACCGCCGTCGACATTGCGCAGGTGAATGAAAGAACCTGCTTTATCAACATGGCAACGGGCGGTTTCGGCACGCGGATCACCAGCGAAACGCCGGAGAAGCTGAAAGCCGCGCTGGGCGGCGTCTCGTACCTCATTCACGGCCTGATGCGCATGGACACCCTCAAGCCCGACAGCTGTGAAATCCACGGTGAGAACTTCCACTGGCAGGGCGACGCGCTGGTGATTGGTATCGGCAACGGACGTCAGGCAGGCGGCGGTCAGCAGCTTTGCCCGGAAGCCCTGATTAATGATGGTCAGCTACAGCTGCGCATTTTTACTGGCGACGGGCTGCTGCCCGCGCTGTTTACGACGCTGACGCAGCCAGAGGAGAGCCCCAATATCATCGCCGGGAAATCCGCGTGGTTTGAAGTGATCGCCCCACACGGCATGACCTTTAACCTTGATGGCGAACCGCTGAGCGGAGAGAAATTCCGCATCGAAGTTGTTCCGGGCGCGTTGCAGTGCCGATTACCGCCGGATTGTCAGCTCTTGCGCTGATGGTTTGCCGGGTGGCGGCTACGCCTTACCCGGCCTACAGGACCGATCGCGTAGTCGCCACCCGGCTACCTAATACACCGCCACCTCCCGCGCCATCTCGCGGGAATACTGCTGTGAGGCATTGACCAGCATCCGCGTATAGTCGGTTTTGGCCTGCCCGGCCACCAGTTCGTCCACCGTCAGGCTTTCAAGGATTTTGCCATACTGCATTACCGCCACCTTCTGACACAGATGGGCAATCACGCCCAGATCGTGGGTGACCATCAGGTAGGTCAGGTTCGACTCACGCTGAAGTTCCGCCAGCAGGTTGAGGATTTCCGCCTGAACCGAGACGTCCAGCGCCGAGGTAGGTTCATCCAGCAGCAGCACCTGCGGCTCCAGAATCAGCGCCCTGGCAATCGCCACGCGCTGGCGCTGCCCGCCGGAAAGCTGGTGCGGATAGCGATCGCGAAACGCCCGGCTAAGCCCAACTTTATCCAGCAGGGCGTGAACGCGCCGCTCCCGATTTTTTATGCGGTGAATGTGCAGCGGCTCTTCCAGAATATCGCCGATGGTGTGACGCGGATGCAAAGAGCCGTACGGATCCTGAAATACCATCTGCACCCGGCGGCAGCGTTCCTGGCTGATACGTTTTTCCAGCCGCTTGCCGTTAATCGCCAGCTCGCCCTCCCAGTGGGTAAACAGCCCGGCAAGGCATTTCAGCACCGTGGTTTTGCCCGAACCGGACTCCCCCACCAGGCCGTAAATCTCGCCGTCCCTCACGCTGATATTCACATCGTCCAGCACCTGATTACGCTTCTCGCCCTCGCCAAACGTCAGGTTAAGGTGTTGTATCTCGATCATCTCTGCTCCTTACTCGGTGAGCCAGCTGGCCTGACGCTGTAATACCGGCAGCGTCGGTCGGCGATGATTTATTTCCGGTAGCGCGCTGATGAGCCCCTGGGTGTAGGGATGCCTGGCGTTGTGCAGATCCTTCGCGGCAATCGACTCCACCACCCGTCCGGCGTACATCACCAGCACCCGGTCGCAGAAGCTGCGCACCAGGTTGATGTCGTGGCTGATAAAGATCAGCCCCAGACCGCGGGACTGCACCAGGTCGTCGAGCAGGCCCAGCACCTGCAAACGCACCGACACGTCCAGCGCCGAAGTCGGCTCGTCGGCAATGACCAGTTCCGGATCGGCGATCAGCATCATGGCGATCATGATGCGTTGCCCCTGCCCGCCGGAAATCTCGTGCGGACAGAGGTGATACACCCGCTCCGGCTGGCGAATGCGCACCACGTCGAGCATCTCCAGCACTCTGGCTTTGGCTTCCGCCTTGCGCCCCGGATGATGGGTCAGCCAGGCTTCGGCAATTTGGTCGCCCACGCACACCACCGGGTTAAGGGAGTATTTCGGGTCCTGCATGATCATCGAGATGCGCTTGCCGCGAATGCCGCGCATCTGCGCCTCGTTGACGGCCTGTAAATCGACATCGCCAAACTGCATCCGCGCGGCGCGGATCTGCGCTTTGGCCGGATGCAGGCGTAGCAGCGCCCGCCCGACGGTGGATTTACCGGAACCGGATTCACCGACAATCGCCAGCTTTTCGCGTCCGAGCTGGAAAGAGACGCCGCGCACCGCGTGGGTGACCGCGTCGCCGTTGATAAAATCGACGTGGAGATCGCGCACGTCGAGCATCGGGTTATTCGCTACGAGGATCGAGGATGTCACGCAGGCCATCTCCTAAGAAGTTGAACGCCAGACTGTTGATCAGGATCGCCAGCCCCGGAATAGTCACCACCCACCAGCACTCCATCATGTAGGTACGACCGCTGGAGATCATCGCTCCCCACTCCGGCTCCGGCGGCTGTGCGCCAAGGCCAAGAAAGCCCAGCCCGGCGGCGGTGAGAATGATCCCCGCCATGTTCATGGTGATGCGGATAATCACTGACGGCAGGCACAGCGGGACAATGTGACGCCACAGTACGCGCACCGGGGAAGCACCCTGAAGCCGCACGGCGGAGATAAAATCGGCCTGGCGCAGAGAGAGGGTTTCGGCGCGCGCCAGACGGGCAATCGGCGGCCAGGCGGTGAGCGTAATCGCAATCACCACGTGCTCCAGCCCCGGCCCGAGCGCCGCGACAAACGCCAGCGCCAGCACCAGGCTCGGGAAGGAGATAAAGATATCGGTGACGCGCATCAGCACCGCGTCCACCCTGCCGCCGAAGTAGCCTGCGGTGACGCCCAGCAGCAGCCCCAGCGGGCCAACGGTCACGGAGACCAGCAGCACGATGTAGAGCGTGATGCGCGCGCCGTACACCAGCCGGCTGAAGATGTCCCGGCCAAACTCGTCGGTGCCGAACCAGTGCAGTGCGTTCGGGGCGACCAGCGCGTTATTGAGGTCCTGCACCAGCGGGTTGTACGGCGCGATCAGCGGGGCAAACGCCGCCACAATCAGCAGCAGCAGGATAATCCCGCCGCCGATGGCGGTGAGCGGATTGCGCGCCATCTTGCCGACGAAGCCCGCGGCGCGGCCCAGCGTGCGTCTGATACGCTGGCGGCGTTCGGATGGCCCGGTCCCCAGCGGCGAATCCAGAGAAACGGTCATGATTTCGTCCTCGGGTCAAAGAGTTGATACAGCATGTCGGAGAGCAGGTTCAGCATCACGAAGATGACCCCCACCAGCAGCACGCAGCCCATGACCGCGTTCATATCCCCGAGCAGCAGGCTGCCGGTGAGATACGAACCGAAGCCCGGCCAGGAGAAGACGGTTTCAATCAGCACCGCCCCCTCCAGCAGCGAGCCGTAGGCCAGCGCCACTACCGTCAGGAGCTGTACGAGAATGTTGCGAAACGCGTGATTCCAGATCACCTGACGTTCAGTTAAGCCCTTCACCCGGGCAGTGATAATGAACTCCTGCGACAGCTGCGCCAGCATGAAGCTGCGGGTCATGCGGCTGATATAGGCCAGCGAGTGGAAGCCAAGCAGCGACGCGGGCAAAACCAGATGGTTAATGGCGTTCCAGAACACCGCGCCGTTCCCGGCCAGCAGCGCATCCACCGTCATCAGTCCGGTGCGGCGTGGGACTACCCCCTCCAGTCCGAGATCCAGACGTCCCGCGCCTCCCACCCAGCCAAGCCAGGCGTAGAACAGCAGCAGCCCCATCATCCCGACCCAGAAAATCGGCGTGGAATAACCCGCCAGACTGATGATGCGCACCACGTAGTCGGAAACGCTGTTGCGCCGCGCCGCCGCCAGTACGCCCAGCGGAATGCCCAGACCCGCACCTACGATAATCGCCATCGTCGCCAGCTCGAGCGTCGCCGGGAAGACGCGCAGAATATCGGCAGTCACCGGTTTACCCGTCAGCAGCGCGTTGCCCAGATCGCCGTGCAGCAGGTTATTGAGGTAAATACCGAACTGAGCCAGCAGCGACCGGTCGAATCCCAGCTGGTGATAGACCTGCTGATAGGTGCTGTGGTCGGCATCCGGTCCGACAATCGCCAGCACCGGATCGACGGGCATTACGCGGCCGATGAAAAAGGTCAGCAGCAGAAGGCCGAACAGCGTCACCACCACCTGCGTTAACCGCTTTGAGAAGCGCCGGGTCCGTGAGCCGGGCGCGAGAATTGCCACACTCATTTGTCACCTCCGGTTTTGTAGACCTCACGCAGGAAGGTGGTGGCCGACGGGTGCGACTGGAAGTTCTTCACCTCGTTACGCACCACCACCGAATCGACCATCTGTGACAGGGGGATCATCGCCGGGATCAGCGCGTCGTAGCGGACCTGGATCTGCTGGTAGTCGGCGATCTGTTTTTCCGGATCGCGCTCCAGCAGGGCCTTGTCGATCATTTCATTGAGCGGCTTGTCGTAGAAGCTGGTACGCCAGCCCTGGAAGTTGGTCAGACGGGCTTCATCGCTGTTGTCCGGGTTATAGACCAACGCCCGCAGGCTGGAGTGCGGATGGGGTTCGACGCCGCTACCGCCGCGCCCCACCATCATGTCGAACTTGCGCTCGCGCATTGCGCCGTAAATCTGGTTCCCGGTGCCGGTGATGATTTTGGCGTTGATGCCCGCCTGCATCAGCGTCGACTGCACGGCGATGGCGATATTGAGGAACGGCTGATCCGCCAGCACCCGCAGGGTGGTGTCAAACCCGTCCGGGTAGCCCGCCTCCGCCAGCAGCTTTCTGGCGCGCGGGATATCGAGCCTATAGCCCGGGTCCGGCAGCGTGGACGGCATACCCGCCTTGATCGGGCGCTGGTGCAGCACGCCGTAGCCCGGCATCAGCGCTTTATTGATGCCCTGATAGTCAATCAAGTAGCGCACCGCTTCGCGCACCTTCGGGTTAGCGAAATGGGCCTCTTTCATGCTCATCGCCACGTAGTAGACCGTGCCTTTCTGCACGGCTTCGACGGTGAGCTGCGGGTCTTTGCGCAGGGCGTTAATGTCCGCCACCGCCATGTTGTTGGCAACGTCGAGGTCGCCTTTCTCAATCATCAGGCGCAGGGTTTGTGACTCCTGGAAATGACGCAGCACCACCCGGCTCATTTTGGGTTCTTCCCGCCAGTATTGCGGGTTGCGCTGCATGCGCAGCACGTCCTTCGCCTGCCAGGTTTCCAGCATAAACGGGCCGGAACCCGCTTCGTTGGTGGTAAGCCAGCGGTTGCCCCAGTCGTTATTCACCGCGTGCTGCCGCACCGTTTTGCTGTCGAGCACGCCGAGGTTGCCGAGCGCGCCGAGGGAGTAGATCACCAGCTGCGGATCGTTAGGCTTAGGCAGAACAATTTGCACCGTGTAGGCATCGGGGGCGCTGATTTGGCTGTCGATGTTTTGCTTAGAAAATCCATACGACTTCCACACCGACGCCTGGGCAAGGTTGAGGTGCAGCAGACGGCGCATCGACCAGACCACATCCTCCGCCGTCAGCGGGTTGCCAGAGTGGAATTTAACGTCGTCACGCAGGTGAAAGGTCAGGGTTTTACGGTCCGGCGAAATATCCCAGGACGTCGCCAGCGCGGGCCTGACGTTGGTGAGCGCGTTCGGGTCCAGCTCCACCAGCGAGTCGTAGAGATTGACCACAATGCCGACCACTTCGTTACCGGTCATTGCCGCCGGATCGAGGGTCAGCAGGTTATTCATGTTCATGCCGATGATGAGCTGGTCGGGCGGCGTTTTCGCGTACGCCGCACCGCTCCCCATCATCAGCGAGAGCGCGAGCAAGCACGCCCCGGCTAAGGGAGATCGTTTCATGTATATATCGCCTGTAGGGTACGTTTTTATCTGTCAGTCGTGGCTGACGGTATTGGCTTCGATATATGCAAAATTAATGTCTTCGCCCAGTCCCGGGCGGGTCGGCAGACTGACCATGCCGTTTTCGTCCATCGGGTCCACCAGGCTGTTGAGGTACGCCGCCGGTTGGTCGTAGTCGAGGAACGGGTGCAGCAGGCCGCGCTCGTACCAGCGGCAGTTTTTGATGGCGCCAATCACCGCCAGGCTGGCCGCGCCGTTGCCGTGTATTTCGCAGTCCATGCCAAAAGATTCCGCCAGGTTCGCCACCTTCAGCGTTGGGGAAATGCCGCCCACGCCGTTCGACCCCGCGCGCAGGATGTCGCACGCCCCGGCTTTGATCCAGTCAGCACGGCTGTGGTGCTTTCCGCCCAGGCTTTCCGGCCCGATAACCGGAATCGAGAGGTTCTCCGCCAGCCACGCGTAGGAGGCCATGCTCTCCTCCTCCATCGGCTCTTCAAACCAGGCGAAGTCAAGCTTTTCCAGCGCTTTGCCGATGTACAGCGCCTCGGTACGGCTGTACCAGTGGTAGCCGTCAATCATCAGGTCAATGTCCGGGCCAACCGCTTCACGCACGGCGGCACAGGCTTTGACGTCCATCTTTGGATTGGGGGCGAAAGAGACCGGCGGCATCCAGGTGTGCAGCTTGATGGCCTTGTAACCGCGCGCCACCAGCTTTTCGGCAAAGCTGGCATACTCCTCCGGCGTGGATAATCCGCCCGGCAGATCGTCGCCGCACATGGTGCTGCCGTAGGCCGGCACCTTATCGCGATAGCCGCCAAGCAGTTTCCAGACCGGCAGGTTGAGCTTACGGCCAATCAGATCCCACAGCGCCTGTTCAACGAAGCCCAGCGCACGCTCGGTCAGCTGATGCGCGCTTCCCCGCTGCCAGTGCGCCAGATCCTGCCAGATGCGTTCCCGGTTGAATGCGTCCTGCCCCACCAGCACTTTGCGAAAGAAGGTATTGACCACAAAGGGGCGCACCACTTCCGGCGGCGCGAACGAATATCCGCGGGAGCCCTCTTCTGCCGTGAGGGTCAGCATCGCCATTTTGGCCATGCTCTCCGGCCCAGGATGCGAATGCCCCGCGGCGTCAGAGACCCGACGCGTCGGGTACTGAAAAACGGTGACGTTTACAGATTCAATTTTCATTATCGGTCCTTAAGTCCGGCGATAAGCCCAGAAGCAGAAAATGACAAAGGGGTTTTATGATTTTAAAAATGCGTTTCAGTATGTAATTTAAGCATAAAAAATCAGCACGTCCTCGGACAAAACGCGTTAAGGAGAGGCTATTTTTTGGGCATATGCACGGTCGGACGTGACAATTTTCACAAAAGCGCGGGGAAATGTGAGGTTGATCGGGAGACGTTATTTGAAGGTAAGCGCAGAAGCAGGAATATGCTGACCGGCAACAACCCGCGGAAACTTCTGCGCTTAAAAATCAGTCAACTAACCCGCTTCCGGGGCTGGAACGGCAAGCGTTTCCAGCAGCGCATGCATAGACGCATACCGGCCACTGGCATTGTTAAAGCTGGCATGATGGCACGCTGGCGAGACGATGATGGTTTTGAGCCCCGCACTAAGGGCGGCACGGTAGCCGCTCTGGCTGTCCTCAATCACTATGCACTGCGAGGCCGTCAGGCCTAATTTTCGCAGCGCCGAGAGATAGACGGCAGGGTGCGGTTTTCCGTAGCGTTCATCGTCGGCGCTGCAAATGACCTCAAAATAGTGACCCATCCTGAGTTTCTTAAGCACCGCATGCACGATTTCATGCGACGAAGAGGTGGCAAGTGCAATCCGGTAACCTGCCTCACGAAAATACGCCATCACGTCGTAGATGCCCTCTATCGCTTTGCCTTCCCGGCCAATCAGTTCGATGATACGCAGACGAATGGCCGCTTCAATCATTTCAGGATCGGCCTCAAGTTTACAGTATTCACACCAGGTCCGGGCAATCTCATCCAGCCGCTTGCCTTTCGTCAGTGACTCACACTCTTCGTCGCTGACCTCAGCACGCCAGCCTGCCAGAGCTGCTTTCTGCGCCTGACGCCACAGGCCTTCGGAGTCAATGATGACGCCATCCATGTCAAAAATTACCGCCTTAACATCCATCATACGTCTCCGTGAATGGCCCGACGCTGCCGTCAGGCCTGAATAAATTACGAAATTCCGACCGTTTCACCCTTACAGGTTTCCTGACGAACAAACCCAGGCTGTTCAACCCGAATAAACGGACACAGGATGAAGGCCACGACATACAGCGCCGTGTAGGCAATGACCACGCCGAGCGTGCTGAACCAGGGCAGCAGCACCACGGCAATCGCCGGCGCAAGGAAGTTTGACAGACCGGCTGACAGGTTATACACCGAAATCGCCGCCCCCTTGTGCCGCGGCTCCAGCGCCGGGAACACCGCCGCCATCGGTACGAAGGCCGC
>NZ_JBMKGW010000004.1:0-326446 GCF_049237125.1 Enterobacter cloacae complex sp. GYL001
ACTTTTGCTTTGCCACGGAACGGTCTGCGTTGTCGGGAAGATGCGTGATCTGATCCTTCAACTCAGCAAAAGTTCGATTTATTCAACAAAGCCGCTGTAATTTTAACTGGGCACATTATCGCAAGTACAATCCGGGAATTCTGGGCCGTCGTTGTTGATGGTTTTGACGCATGCGACGAACAAGCTTATGATCCAGCTTAATTTCTTTTCCTCATGAAGGGACTGGTATGGGCAACAGAATGTGGATGATTCGTGGCGATGGCGGCAAGCTCTATGACGATTTTCGCGATAAGCAAATTGTAGGCATCGGTTGGTCTCAGCTGGCTCCATTAGTCAAACCCGGCCTGTCCCGAGCCCAGTTACTCGCCTTATACCAGGAGGCAGATCCCTTAACAAAGCTGGGAACAGCCCGTTCTGGTGCATCGCAGGTCTGGCGTTTTGTGAATGAGATCCAAAAGGGTGATTGGGTTATTACTTATTCGCCAGCCAATCGTACTTATCTGCTAGGTAAGGTTACATCTGATTTCCAGTACCACCCTGAATGGGTAGAAGAGGGGATGGGAATCGCTCGACAGGTTAAATGGAATACTGAAGAAATCGATCGCGATCGATTGTCTGTTGCTACCAAAAACACATTGGGCTCCACGCTGACGGTTTTCCAGCTTCCAGAATATGCTCTAGAAGAGCTTTTGCAGGATAAGAAACCCACTGCAGATGTAATTACTCAGAATCCAATTGTGATAGATGAAGATGAGGTCGTTTCTGATCCGCTCCGCGATATGGAAATGCTGGCGTTCGAGGGTATCAAAGACCGCATCAACTCTCTTGATTGGGACGAGATGCAAAATCTGGTTGCCGGAGTTTTACGCAGTATGGGCTATAAAACGCAGGTGTCACCAGCGGGAGCCGATCGGGGTAAAGATATCATTGCTTCACCTGATGGATTCGGCTTTGAAAATCCACGTATTATCGTTGAGGTAAAGCACCGCAGGGAACAGATGGGAAGCCAACAGATACGCAGCTTTATCGGCGGTCGCCATAAAGACGATCGCGGGCTTTATGTCAGTACAGGGGGTTTTACGAAAGATGCTCGATATGAAGCCGACCGTTCGACGATACCACTGACGCTCTGGACACTTGATGATCTCGTCCGTGCGCTTATTGAGAACTACGAGCAAGTTGATATCGAGACTAAACTTTTGGTGCCTCTGAAGAAAACTTTCCTACCTGCCTGAATCTTGCTTTGATAGCCATATCGGTGTTCTACTGATATGGCTTTATACCCACTCGAAATGTCTATTTTTTGTACGGATTTTCACTTGTGGGTACAAGTGCGGGTATAACTATTTACCCCTGTTTATAAACAACATTGATATCAGTCTATTAGGTGTTTAATTCGAGTCCGGCCTTCGCACTCATCCTCTAAACACCTCCCTACGATGCCACTCCACAAACCCCTCTCTTGGATAATTCCCTTTCACCACCGGCAAAGCAATCTGCTTCCCAGCAAAATCCCAGAACAACCGCCCAACAATCCCATTCCCATTCACCGCCTCAGACACGAGCACCCGCATACTCTCATCCAGCCCAATCGATCCTTTATCAAACGCCTTATGATGAATCGCACATAGCGCCAGTCCGTTCGGGATCTCACACGGTCCGCCAAACTGCTTCCATTTAATGTGCGCGGCTTCGAGTCCAACAGAGGCGTTATCATGCCGCATATTGAATCCGCAGATTGCGCACTCATAGTTATAAGCACGCAACACCTGCTGGCGGAACAGCGGATCGCGAACCTTACGGATTTGCTGAATATTAAAGCCCATCTCATCCGCGATCTCTTCCTGAATGCTTTCCGGAAAATGTGCTTCAAGGATCTGCTGCGCCAGCGAGCCGATCAGATTTTTGTTCTTATTCAGCAGCGCAAAGTGTTCTTCATCAAACCCACCTGCGACATTATGTTCCACAAGTTCTTTAACAGGCGGTTGCTTACTGCCAGTGGTCGAACAGAACTCAGTATTCTTCAGATCCCAAAATCCATCCCCTCTGAGCCGCCAGAAAGGCATATTCGGATAATGTGCTTTCCGCTGTGGGCCAAAGCGTTCTAACAGGCTAAGTAGCTGCTCATGGACCTCGGTACCATAATCAAACAGTCTCGCATGCCCCTGTTGATAGTTCGCCAGCACGTACAGAAGCAATAAAGGCTTATGCGGCGCACGCTGTTCGCCTTTGCGCCAGATGGTGATGTCGGCAATTGCCTGTTCGAGAGTTTTGCTGGAAGCCATCGCGTTACGGAAGAAAGTAAATAATTGCGATGATGCTCGCAAAACCCAGACCAATCAACCCGCAACGAACAAAAACATGACCTTACCGCACAGAACTTTATTTCCTGAATCCTCCTCGCAAATTCCAAATTTACCCCATCCAAAACCGCTGTATTTATATTCAGCCCTGTATAATGAACACCAGAAATTACGCCGAACGGCAAAAGGAAGTATCAAAGAAAATTTAACGAGGAATTCGCGATATGAAGGTGCTGCAACACCCCCATACCGCTAACCACAAACAACTAATGAGGAGTTGAAAATGGCTGCGACGAATTTTAAGCCAGAGTTTACTGTTTTCAAAACAGAATCAGACGCTTTCACCGGCATGATTGAAAACCGCGAGCTGGTACGCAAAAACAGCGCCCGCCGTCTGCACGGCAACCAGCCCAACGCGGCACCCATTCATCCTCGCGCGGAAACGCCGCAGGACAGCGCCGCCTGCTGCGAACTGTATGCGCGCATAGACATGAAATATCTTCTTCTGGGCGGCGAATGGTTAACCCGCGCAGGTTTTATCAACGGCATGCCCGTAAAAATCCGCGCCATGAAAGACTGCATCGTGATTACGCCACAGCATACAAGAGAATTATGGGGATGCCTGGAAGGAATGAGTGTGGTGAATATCAATAAACAGAAAGTCGCACAGTGGCTGAAGACCTTTCCGGGAGCGCTAAATGATACAGGTGATGTTCCGGTGATTAAGCGTGGCAGTGGGCAGGCTGTTTAAACTTAAGACTAACGAGTGCGGGCATAAGAGCGCATGTCCGCACTACGCTAAAAGTCACTCAATCATGATGTACTTGTTCTTTCACAGTTTTAACCAGTACAGCATGAAGCTCGCCAACGGTTAAATCGCGTATCACCGGTTCCGGAATGCCTCGCAACCTGCGAATCAAGCGGCAGATACCAAAGTAATCTATGCCCTCGGTGCTTAAAAGAAACTCGTTTTCAGCGAGGGAAAAAGTTTTCTCATAGCCATCTTCTTCAGTGACGAGCGTAACGCCAAACGCTGCCTCGCATTCTTCAATCAGGGCATCGCCATCCATGCCGCATATATCGAGGTCGGCTTCGATTAGGGTGTTCTCATCAATGCGCTTGCGATGATGTCCAGAGGACTGACGCACAACCTCAATGACCTGCGAAAGAGTGGGTTGCATTATGTCGAATTCCTTTGGTACAGAAATGACGTAGACATTCATCAGTAGATCGAGTTAACGCCTGGGACTTATTATTGAAGGTCCAAAGAAAATCAAAACAATCCACGCAAACATACCAATGATTTTTAACGGCTAGGGTTCGAATACATCAAAGCACACAATTGTGCCTATAACTAATAGTGGTCCTCCCAATAATTCCAGTATTCCTTCTAAGATAGATAACTTATGAGGCAATACACGATTTAGTAAAACGGCAATGAAATGTGCGCATCCTAAAGTGATGATTATAACTATAGTGCATTCTTTCCAGTTATCAGTGACGCTCACGCATATGAGGCATAACACAATCACAAAAACACAAAGTAACGTATTCAGCATGGAAATAATAAACTTACTCATAGCAGTTGCCGCGACGTTTAAAATATAAAGAATCTATGAATATAGCGCTCTTAACAGAATGACAAACAACAATAGCTAATAATGCATTTAAGAATTTTTGCTCCTCGCTTATTTCCGCAATAATCAAGTTAGCGGTTTCATGCCAATACCACGCACTCCACCGCTAAATCTAACTTAACTAAACACTGGCACCCCCAACCCCACCTTCACCTCCCTCAACGTCGCCTGCGTCACCCCCTGCGCCCGTTCGGTCCCGCGCTTCAGCATCGCCATCAACTCTCCCTTGTCCTGCATATACATCGCCCTCCGCTCCCGCATCGGCGCAATCAGCTCCTGCAAACACGCCTCCAGCTCGTTCTTACACACCCTGTCGCCCAGCCCGCCCGCCTGATAATGCGCCTTCATCGCCGCCACTTTCTCCTTGTCCGGATGAAACGCGTCGAGGTACGTAAACACCACATTCCCCTCAATCTGCCCCGGGTCGCTCACCTTCAGATGGTTCGGGTCGGTGTACATGGCGCTGACCGCACGGTGAATGGTCTCTTCGCTGGCCGAAAGGTGCAGCGTGTTGCCCAGCGATTTCGACATCTTGGCACCGCCGTCGATGCCGGGCAGGCGGCTGGTGTCGCTCAGCATCGCCTTGCAGTGGCGCAGCACCGGGGCGGGCAGCAGGCTGTTCATCTTGTGCACAATCTCGTTGGTCTGCTCAATCATCGGCAGCTGGTCGTCGCCGACGGGCACGCACTCGGCCTTAAACGCGGTGATGTCCGCCGCCTGGCTGATGGGGTAGGCCATAAACCCGACCGGCAGCGAGCGGGCAAAGCCTTTCTGCACAATCTCGTTTTTCACCGTCGGGTTACGCTCCACGCGGGCGACGGTGACGATGTTCATATACAGCATCGTCAGCTCTGCAAGGGCGGGCAGGGCGGATTGCAGGCAGATCGTGGTCTGGTTCGGGTCAATGCCCGCGGCGAGGTAGTCGGCCAGCACTTCGGGGATGTTGTCGCGAATTTTTTGCGGGTTGCTGCCGTTGTCGGTTAGCCCCTGAAGGTCAGCAATCAGCACAAACTGGTTGTGCGTCTGCTGAAGCGCCACGCGCTGGCGCAGCGATCCGACGAAGTGGCCAAGGTGCAGCGGGCCGGTTGGGCGGTCGCCGGTGAGGATGGTTGGTGCGTTCATAAAGACTCCTTAATGTGCAATTGCCGAAAGGGGTCTTAGATGTGAGAAAGCCGCCTTTCGGCGGCTATCTGAAAATGGGAAAAACTACTCCGTGCCGCCTTTAAGAAGGCAGCCACCAGCGGTTTACGGTGAGCACGGCGTGGTTTATGTTCATAGAACTACAGTATCATAATTATTGAACAATTCAATTGCATCCTGCTCTACTTTAAAATGGTTACGATAAGGTTTGCCAAACCCAAGCCTACAGCCACGATTATAACTAACCTTAACTGCTCTATCTTTTTACGCTGTGATATGGCTTCTACTTGCAATATTTTTATATAGTTTAATGCTGTATCAACATTTCCATTTTGCGTATTTGGTGTGACGTCGACCGTCTTAATATTCTCAGAATGGTTGGCGAGTACACCTCCTCCGGCTCCGGCACAAACAAAAAAAGCCATTTGAGTAAATATAGCAAGGTTCTCGTTGAAATCAGGGGTCATTAAGTCTTTATAGTTTTTTTGGAACAGTTCTGGAATTCCTAATCCCATGAATATCCCAAAGAAAATAAGAGAAACCCCTTTTTCAACGCGCGAAAGACGCTTGCTTTCCAGAAGTGATATAAATGCTAAAAAAAGCCCACCCAACAAAAAAAGCCATGCGGTTTCAAGGCTGGTATACCGCGTTATACTACAACCGATAATTATTAAGAAAAAAGAAATTATGAATGTCTGAAGATTACTTAAACGGTATTTTATGATTTTTTTCATTTGGTTATATGTCCGAGGTATATGATAGCGAGTATCATATAACAAGATCCTCTGCATCTACTGCTGTCAATTATGGGGGGGCTAAATATGGAGTTCACTTAATGCAAATTACTCCGAAATGCTTTTGAAAAGGCTCTGTAGAGGTAAGATCAATTAACTAAATTTCAGTCATGCGGGGCACGTCATGCTGCAATCACTCAACCACCTGACCCTCGCGGTCAGCGACCTGCAAAAAAGCGTCACCTTCTGGCACGAGCTGCTGGGGCTGGCGCTGCACGCCCGCTGGAATACCGGGGCCTATCTTACCTGCGGCGATCTGTGGGTCTGCCTGTCGTACGACGAGGCGCGCCAGTATGTGCCGCCGCAGGAGAGCGACTACACCCACTACGCGTTTACCGTGGCGGAAGAGGATTTTGAACCGTTCTCGCAAAGGCTTGAGCAGGCGGGCGTCACCGTCTGGAAGCAGAACAAAAGCGAGGGGGCGTCGTTCTATTTTCTCGACCCGGACGGGCACAAGCTGGAGCTGCACGTGGGCAGCCTCGCCGCGCGGCTGGCGGCGTGTCGCGAGAAGCCCTACGCGGGCATGGTGTTTACCTCAGACGAGGCTTGAGGCGCGCACCTTCAGCCTGCCCGCCAGCGTCACGTGCGTGGCGGCATCTTCCTGATTGCACAGGTACTCCACCGCCAGCCGTCCCAGCTCGCTGTAGGGCAGCTGGATGCTGGTCAGCGGCGGGGTGAGCTGCTCGGAAATCTTCTGGTCGTCGTAGCCCGCCAGCAGCATATCCTGCGGAATGCGCACGCCGTTCACCGCCAGCGCCTGGTAGCAGCCGATCGCCAGCCAGTCGCTGGCGCAGAAGATGGCGTCCGGGCGCTCGGTCAGTTCCAGCAGCGAAGCTGTCGCGGTAAAGGACTCGCTGAACTGCCAGTTGGTCTGGCGCACCAGGCCGTCGTCGCACGCCAGTCCGGCCTGCTGTAATGCCGCCTGGTAGCCCGCCAGACGCTGGCGCGAGGCCTCCATCCAGCTCTCGCCGGTGATGTGGGCGATGCGCGTGGCGCCGCAGGCGATGAGGTGTCTGGTAACCTGGAAAGCGTTGGCGTAGTCGTCCGGAATAAACGACGGCAGCAGCGGCGAGCCGGGGTCGCGCTGGTTGAGCAGCACCAGCGGGATGCGGGTGCAGTCCTGGAATGCCGTCATATCGACGACGTTCGTGACCGGAGAGGCAAGGATAATCCCGATGCAGTTGCGCTTGTCCAGCTGGCGGATGATGTTCAGGGCCAGCTCCACGTCGTCGCCGTAGTCGTAGACGGTGAGCAGGGTCTCGTTGCGCCACGCCGCTTCCCGCGCCTGGCTGATGGCGTCGATAAACGGGTCGAAGCTCTGCATGGAGCTGACCAGCAGGGCGATCTCCTCCTGGTTGTGCGGGGCGTGAACGGCGGGGAGGCGGTCGTAGCCGAGCTCGGTAGCCACATTAATCACCCGCTGGCGGGTATCATCGCTGAGCTTGATGTTGCGGGACTGGTTGAGCACCAGCGATACCGTCGCCTGCGACACCCCTGCCGCCCGCGCAATATCGTTCATCGTCACTTTTGTTTTTCGCTTCATCCGTCCTCTCCCTTTCGCGAATTTGCATCATACCCTAACCGCACGCTTTAGCGCCGTCGATCACGTTTCTCATCCATCGAAGCGTGAACTTTGTGAGAGGCGTCGCTTTTCTGAGCGCCACGATTTGCGCATTTATTCTGCAACTAATATTTATTAGCTAAAAATTATCAGCAAGAGGATGCGTAATGAAAGAGCAGTGGAGCAGGGAGCAGGCACAGGCGTGGTATCAGCAAAAAGGCTGGCTGTGCGGGTTTAACTATCTGCCGTCGACGGCAGTGAACTGGACCGACATCTGGCAGGAAGAGACCTTCGATGCCGCCACCATCGAGCGCGAGCTGGGCTGGGCGGCGGAGGCGGGCTATAACACCCTGCGCATCAACCTGCCGTTTATCGTCTGGGAGCACGACCGCGACGGGCTGATGGCGCGCATCGACCGCTTTTTGACGATTGCCGACGGTCACGGGTTCAGCACCATGCTGACCCTGATGGACGACTGCGGGTTCTCCGGCGACGAGCCGTACCTCGGCCCGCAAAAGCCGCCCGTACCGGGCAAGCACAACAGCCAGGCGGCGGCGAGCCCGGGACGCGATAAGGTGTGCGATCGCGACTGCTGGCCACAGATTGAGCGCTATATCCGCGACGTTGTGCGCCAGTTCCGCGAGGATAAGCGCGTATTGCTCTGGGATCTGTATAACGAGCCGGGCAACCGCGGCATTTTCGCGACCGGCACGGAGGAGGTATTGTACGACGAGAAGCTGGAAACCTGCGCGCACGAGCTGATGAAGCAGGCGTTCCGCTGGGTGCGTGAGGAAGACCCGACCCAGCCGCTCACCGTCTGCGCGTGGCGCCTGCCCGCGGAAGAGGAGGGCGAGACGTTTTACCAGCACCCGCTGGACCAGACCGCGCTGGCGCTGTCAGATGTGGTGAGCTACCACGCCTACACCAATACCGGGCGCATGACGGCGATTATCCAGCAGCTTCAGGCGCTGGGCCGCCCAATCTTCTGCACCGAATGGCTGGCGCGTCACGTGGGCGGCACCATCGAAGAGCAGCTCCCGCTGATGTACATGGCGAAGGTCGCGCCGTATCAGTGGGGGCTGGTGCGCGGTAAAACCCAGACCTGGCTGCCGTGGCCGGTAGTGATGAAGGAGTCCACGGACTACTGCCGCCTGTGGTTCCACGACGTGTTTGAGGAGAACGGTATCCCGTTCTCAAGCGTTGAAATCGCGCTGATGAAGAAGCTGCGCAAAATCGCCCCGAATCCGCAGGGCTGATAATAATGACCCGGCGCGCTGTCGCCGGGCAACCAGGTACGCACTATGGCAATGACAATGAAAATACCGTCTCGCGAGTTGTGGTCTTACTTTGGCTATGGTTTAGGTCAGTGTTTTAGCTTTGGTTTAGTGGGTTCGTTTATTAACTATTTTTACACCGACGTGCTGGGGATCTCGGCGCTGGCGGCAAGCACCATCTTCCTGATTGCCCGCGCGTGGGACGCGGTTCACGATCCGCTGTTTGCCAGCATTATGGACACCATTAACAGCCGGTTCGGCAAGTTTCGCCACTTTTTACTGATCGCCCCGCTGCTGATCACCGGGGTCACCCTGCTGGCGTTCTATAAAATCGAAGCGGACATGACCACCAAAATCCTCTACGCCGGGGTGACGTATATCCTGTGGGGGACGCTGTACGCCATCTCCGATATCCCGTTCTGGTCGATGTCATCGGTGATGACCAACGACTCCGGCCAGCGCACCCGCGCGGTGACGGCGGCGATGCTTGGAGTGAACGCCGGGATCGCCTGCGCCAACATCTTCTTCCCGAAGCTGGCGGCGTTCTTTGCCCAGTACAGCAACGATAAAGGCTACTTTATGGCGGCGCTGGTGATGATGCTGGTGGGCCTGCCGCTGATGCTCAACGGCTTTATGCAGATCAAAGAGCGCGTGCCGCCGAGCCCGGAAAAGGTGACGATGCGCGACACCTTCCACAACCTGCGCCAGAACAAGCCGCTGTTTATCGTCCTGCTGTCGTTTTTTTTCTGCGTGTTCCATAACGTGGCGGGCGGTCTCTATATCTACTTCTTTATCAACAATATGGGCGACGGCAGCCTGCAAATGGCAATTGGCGTGATGGGGATAGTGGCGGCGGTGCTGTGCCTGGTCGCCCCGCTGCTGACGCGCCGGATGCAGAAGCGGAATCTGTTTATGATCCTCTGCGGGCTGGACGTGGCGGTGCGCGTGGTGATGTGGTTCACGGGCTATCAGCACACGGCGTTGCTGTTTATCCTGCTCGGCCTGAGCACGCTGTTCGTGATGATGACCAACATCCTCACCTCGTCGATGATTGCCGACACCATCGAGTATGCGGAGTATCACACCTACAAGCGCTGCGCGGCGATCACCTTCTCCGGGCAGACCTTTACCGGCAAGATGTCGGTGGCGGTGGGCGGCGGGCTCATCGGCGTGTTTCTGACGATGATCGACTATGTGCCGCAGGCGCAGTCACAGAGCGACAGCGTGCTGGCGGGGCTGTTCTTCGGCATTTGTTTGTTACCGGCGATAGGCTCGCTGATCCGAATGGGCTTTATGTCGCGCTTTAACTTTACCGAGGAGAAGCATGCGGAGATTTGTCGGCTGCTGGCGGAGCGGAATGCGTCTGCGAAAGCGCCGGGTGGCGGCTGCGCCTTACCCGGCCTACAGGACCAGCCCTTGTAGGCCTGATAAGCGAAGCGCCATCAGGCTTCGCGTAATGACTTACAGCGACTTCACAAACGCCAGCAGATCTTCGTTGAGCTGGTCCTGGTGGGTCAGCGCGAAGCCGTGCGGCGCGTTGTCGTACACTTTCAGCGTGGCGTTTTTGATCATCTCTGCCGCCAGCTTGCCGGTCGTTTCAAACGGCACGATCTGGTCGTTGCTGCCGTGGATCACCAGCGTCGGCACGTCGATTTTCGCCATATCCGGGCGGAAGTCGGTTTCGGCGAAGGCGGTTACGCAGTCGATGGTGCCCTTCAGGGACGCCAGCAGGGCGATGTTCAGCGTCTGCGTCAGGGCACCGGCAGAAACGGTCTGCCCGGCGTTGGTGCCGTAGAATGGGGTGGCGAAATCGCTGATGAACTGAGCGCGATCTTTACGCAGTCCGTCGCGAATCCCGCTGAACACGCTCTGATCGACCCCTTCCGGGTAGCTTTCGGATTTGCCGAAAATGGGCGTTACCGCGCCCAGCAGGGCAAGACCGGCCACGCGTTCGCTGCCGTAGTTGTTGATGTAACGCGTTACGTCGCCGCCGCCCATGGAGAAGCCCACCAGCGTCACGTCGCGCAGATCCAGCGTGGTGATCAGGTCGTTAATGTCGGATGCAAAGGTATCGTAGTCATAGCCGTTCCACGGCTGATCTGAACGTCCAAACCCGCGACGGTCAAAGGCGATGGTGCGGTAGCCGCGCTCGGCCAGGTGGTTCAGCTGGCTGTCCCACATATCCCCATCCAGCGGCCAGCCGTGGCTGAAAAGAACCGGTTTGCCCGCGCCGCAGTCTTTGTAATAAATCTGCGTACCATCTTTTGCCTTAAACGTTGCCATAGTGTGTTCCTCTACAGGTGATTGTTATGTTCAGACCGGCGCGACCAGATAACGAATTGCCGGTGATGTTGTGCCCTGATGAAAAGCCAGAACGCGGCTCTGCAACAGGAGGTCATTCATGGTGTGGCGCTCCTGCTGGCGCAGATGCTCGATCCAGGAACCCATCAGGAAGGTTTCGATAAACAGACCCGGACGTTCAATATCTTCGTACACCGCCCAGCTCATCGCCCCGGCGCGGCGGCGCACCCGGCGTAGCTCGTGCACGGCCTGCAAAAACGCTTTCGCGTTCTGCGGGTCGATGATGTACTCATGCGAGACCAGCACCGGGCCACGCTCGTTCGGGAGTTCAATCTCCACCCCGTCCAGCGGCTGCCCGCTCAGGTCGAGATTTAAATCCGGATCTTTCTCCAGCTTCCAGCGGAACACCGTCATGCTCGCCAGCACCATCCCCAGCGTGGCGACAACCAGCGAAGCCGGAGTGCCGAACTGCGAGGCGATCTGGCCCCAGACGGCGCTGCCTGCGGTCATCGAACCGAAAAAGACCGTCAGATACACCGCCAGCGCCCGGGCTTTTACCCAGCGTGCGGCGCTGCGCTGCGCGCCAAGGTTGAGGGTGGAGAGCACCGCAATCCACGCGAAGCCGGTAAAGAACTCAAACAAGTTTAGCAGCCAAAAGTGACGTACAAATGCCAGCGCCAGCATGGTGATCGCAAACGTCAGGCTGGCGGCCACCATCAGCCGATCGGCGTTCAGCCGCTGGCGCAGACGCGGCAGCAGGATGGCCCCGGCAATGGCGCCAAGGCCGATACACGCCAGCATCACGCCGTAGCCCGCCGGGCCTAAGCCCAGCTCGCGGCGCGCCACCAGCGGCAGCAATGCCCAGCCCGCGCTGCCGAAAACAAAAAAGGCCACGGTGCGCACCAGCACGTTGCGCAGCACCGGCGCGGCGTGCACGTAGCGAATCCCGGAGCGCACCGCAGAGAAGAAGTGCTCCGGTGGCAAACGCTGCACGGACGGTGCCGGACGCCAGCGCCACAGCACCCACGCCACGCCCATCACGGACAGCGCGTTCAGGGCAAACACCATCCACGGCCCGGCAAGCGACAGCAGAAAACCGCCCAGCGCAGGGCCAATTGCCCGGCTGATATTGACCCCGAGCGAGTTAAGCGCCACGGCGGAACCCAGCTCGGGCTTGCTCACCAGGTCAGGGACAATCGCCTGAAACGGCGGCGAACTCATGGCCGCACCCACGCTCAGCAGAAATGTCGCCGCCAGCAGAACGGTGGGGGTGACGTGTCCGGTAAAAGAGAGCAGCGTCAGCCCGGCGGCGGCAATGAACACCCACAGCTGGGAGAAGAGCAGGTATTTACGTCGATCAACGATGTCCGCCATCACCCCGGACGGCAGGGCGAAAAGGAACATCGGCAGGCTGCTCGCCGCCTGCACCAGCGCGATATCTAAAGGATCGGCGCTGAGCGTCAGCATGCTCCAGTTGATACCGACGTCGCTCATCCATGAGCCGACGTTAGAGACCACCGTGGCGATCCACAGCATGCGGAACACCGGCTGGCTCAGCGGCTGCCAGGGTGAAACCGCGGGGGCGGGCGTCGTCTCGACGTGTGCGTCGCGAACGTCGTTTACCTGGGTCATGCGAACCTCTCCGTTGTTTTACGCTGCACTCGCCACTGGCCCGGCCCGGTAAGGGCGAGGGTGGTGAAGATAATCAGCAGCAGCCAGCCAAACTGCCCCTCGGCAATCGACCAGTTCGGGTGGACCGCCAGCATCGCCACCAGCAGCACGGCGATAATCGGCAGGCACGCCAGGCGGGTGTAAATCCCCGCAATGATAAACAGCGGGCAGATCACCTCGGCGACGATCGCCGGGATCAGACTGGCATACGGCCCAAAACCAAACGGATCTTCGATGCGCGTCAGCTCTTCGCTGAAGTGCAGCACCTTCGGCAGACCGTGCACGTAAAGCAGCAGCAGACTGCCGGTCAGGCGCAGAAAGAACAGCCCCGGATCGATCCGGGGCGAAGCGTCATTTTGTTTCATCAGAATGCAAAGCAGCTGCAACCCAGCGCACCCCAGAAAGCGTTATCGTCGGATACCGGCATCTCTGACGTGCGGGCAAAGTCATGCTGGTGGTTGTGAACCCCGCACGGGCCGCTACAGTGGTGAGCCATACTCATACCCACGCGTGCGGCCTGCGGCGGCGCGCTGCGGTAGTGGCCCGGCACCTTCACCACCGGGGACCACTCGGGCAGGACCGGAATGGCGGGCGGCGCGAGTGGGCCAAAAGCGCCTGCGGCATAGACGATATCGCCGTTCACCACGGTGAGGACGGACTCGATGCCCTTGATCTCCTCCTCCGGCACGCGGAAGTAATCTTTGCTGAGCACCGCCAGATCCGCGAGCTGGCCCGCTTTGATCTGCCCCTTCTGGTTCTGCTCGCTGGAGAACCACGCGCTGCCCTGGGTCCAGAGCATCAGGGCGGTATCGCGATCCAGACGGGCGCTGTGATCGTACATCTGCATCCCGCCAACGGTGCGGCCGGAGACCAGCCAGTAGAGCGCGGTCCATGGGTTATAGCTCGCCACGCGGGTGGCGTCCGTTCCCAGGCCCACCGGCACGCCGGTCTCGAGCATTTTTGCCACCGGCGGCGTGTGGCGGGTGGCTTCGATGCCGTAGCGCTCGGCAAAGTATTCCCCCTGGAAGGCCATGCGGTGCTGCACGGCAATACCGCCGCCGAGTGCTTTGATGCGGTCAATGTTGGCCTGCGACACGGTTTCGGCGTGGTCGAAGAACCAGTGCAGCCCGTTGAACGGAATGTCACGGTTCACCTTCTCGAACACGTCCAGCATGCGGCTGATGGATTCGTTGTAAGTGGCGTGCAGGCGGAACGGCCAGCGGTGCTCCACCAGATGGCGCACTACGCGCTCCAGCTCGTCCTCCATGCCCGGCGCGAGATCCGGGCGCGGCTCGAGGAAGTCTTCAAAATCGGCGGCGGAGAAGACCAGCATCTCGCCCGCGCCGTTGTGGCGGAAGAAATCGCTGCCCTGGCCCGGCGTAAGCATATCGGTCCATTTTTCAAAGTCTTCCAGCTCGTGGCCCGGACGCTGGGTAAACAGGTTGTAGGCGATGCGGATGGTCATCTGCTTTTTCTCGTGCAGCTCGGCAATCACCTCGTAATCTTCCGGGTAGTTCTGGAAGCCGCCGCCCGCGTCGATGGCGCTGGTCAGCCCCAGACGGTTCAGCTCGCGCATGAACTGGCGCGTGGAGTTGACCTGCTGCTCCAGCGGCAGCTTCGGCCCTTTCGCCAGCGTGGCGTACAAAATCATGGCGTTCGGACGGGCAATAAGCATTCCGGTCGGGTTGCCGTTGGCGTCGCGCTGGATCTCCCCGCCCGGCGGGTTTGGCGTGTCTTTGGTGTAGCCGACCACCTTCAGCGCGGCGCGGTTGAGCAGGGCGCGGTCGTACAGGTGGAGGATAAACACCGGGGTGTCAGGCGCGGCGTCGTTAATTTCGTCGAGGGTCGGCATGCGGCGCTCGGCGAACTGGAACTCGCTCCAGCCGCCCACCACGCGCACCCACTGGGGCGACGGCGTGCGCAGGGCCTGCCCTTTTAGCATCCGCAGGGCGTCGGCCAGGGACGGCACGCCTTCCCAGCGCAGCTCGAGGTTGTAGTTCAGGCCGCCGCGGATCAGGTGCAGGTGCGAGTCGTTCAGGCCGGGGATGGCGGTGTGGCCTTTTAAGTCGACCACCTTAGTGCCGTCGCAGTGGTGTTGCATCACCTCGGCGACGGTACCCACTTCCAGAAATTTTCCGTCGCGCACGGCAACGGCTTCCGCGACAGGATTCTCGCGATCGACGGTGTGAAACTGGCCGTTAACCAGAATGAGATCGGCTTTACCGAGGGTAACCATAATAGCTCCAGACTAAGAGGGGAATGGTCAGGATTATGGGAACCGGTTTCGGCAAAGATCCAGTTATACAATAGGATAGGTATACCAAAGTATAACTATACCTAAGGTTAACTATACGAAGAGATAATTACACCACAGCGCTGTGGGTCATAGGATGAACGCGATTTTATCGGCGTGCTGTTCGCGGCGATTTTAACCTTTAACCTCACTGGATAATCTTATGACCACTTCTAAGCTCGAAGTCTTAACCCCTGCCAACGGTCAGATCATCTTCATCGATCACCAGCCACAGATGGCGTTCGGCGTGCAGTCTATTGACCGCCAGGTGCTGAAAAACAACACCGTGGCGCTGGCGAAAGCGGCTAAGGTGTTCAACATCCCAACCATCATCACCACCGTTGAGACCGAAAGCTTCTCCGGCAATACCTATCCGGAGCTGCTGGACGTGTTCCCGGGCCAGGACATTCTGGAGCGTACCTCCATGAACTCCTGGGACGACCAGAAGGTGCGCGACGCGCTGAAGACCAACGGCAAGAAGAAGGTGGTTGTCGCGGGCCTGTGGACCGAAGTGTGCAATAACAGCTTTGCCCTGTGCGCGATGCTGGAAGGCGACTACGAAATTTATATGGTGGCAGACGCCTCCGGCGGCACCTCCAAAGAAGCCCACGACTTCGCGATGCAGCGCATGATCCAGGCGGGCGTGATCCCGGTGACCTGGCAGCAGGTGATGCTGGAGTGGCAGCGTGACTGGGCGCGCAAAGAGACCTACACCGCGGTGATGGATATCGTGCGCGAGCACTCCGGCGCCTACGGAATGGGTGTGGATTACGCCTACACCATGGTGCACAAAGCGCCGTCTCGTCAGAAGAGCGAGCACCGCACCTTAGCGCCGGTTCCGGCACGCTAAGTCCCGCTGGCGGGCTGGTCCCTCATCCGGCTCGCCGCTGCCTTTTTCTCTGGAGTTCACAATGAGTACAGGGTTGATATCCCTCGCGGCAGGCGTGTTGATTGGCCTGATGTATGCCGTGCTGAAGGTGCGTTCCCCCGCGCCGCCCGCGCTGGCGCTGATTGGCCTGCTGGGGATGCTGGCGGGGGAACAGGCGATGCGTCATCTTTTATCCCGCGACAATCCCGCGGGCGTGCAGGTGACGGTTCCCCACGTTCAGCACCTGTCCGGAGCGTCATCATGAAGGCCTGGATTATTTCGCTGGTGTGCGGGGTCGCGGCTGGGGTACTTTACGCCCTGCTCGACGTGCATTCCCCGGCGCCGCCGGTCGTCGCGCTGCTTGGCCTGTTCGGCATGCTGGTGGGTGAACAGCTGATCCCCATCGGACGGCGTCTGGTGAGCCGCGAACCGTTGACCCTGGCCTGGTTTCGTCATGAATGCGTACCGAAGATCAGCGGTACCGCGCCCCCAGCGCCCGCGAAGGAAAGCCGCGACGCGTAACGATTTGTTTGAGGAAAGACAGCATGACGCTGCCGTGGCGCATTGCCATCATTGATGACGAACGCTCTGTTCGCAGCGGGCTCAGTAACCTGCTGCAATCGGAAGGGTATGCTACCGATACCTTCGATTCGGCAGAGGTGTTTTTGAGCCACCCTCTCGCCCTGTCCGGCGCGTCGCTGGTGATCACCGACATCAAGCTACGCGGCATGAACGGCATCGAGCTGTTTGAGAAGCTGCGGTTGCTGGCCATGCCGCCACCGCCAATACTGTTTATCTCCGGCCATGCTGATGAAAATATGCAGCGGTATGCACTCAGTCTGGGCGCCGCTGCATTTTTGCGTAAGCCGATTAACATCGATATTCTGCTGGATCATATTCAGCGGGAGCTGACCCGCCGACAATAAGGATCGCGGATGAACGAACATACGTCGCCTGCATTTTGGCCCGCCCGGGGAAGTCTCCATGAAGGGCGGGCTTTTGTTCTGAAAGAGGATGTCATTTTTACCGTGCTGGCGCAGGAGGGCGGCATCTCCTGGATGAACGGGCGGCATCCCCAGTCCGGCGGTTCGTTTATTATTGCCACCGCGGTCAGCGATGAAGAAGAGGAGCGGGCAACGCGGCTGCTGAAAAACGAGTTTGCCCTGCGCGACCGGCTTCATGACGGCTGGGCTATCCGGCCCGTCGCTTCAACCCAGTACCGCGGACGTTTTGCGCTGGTCTACGCGCCGTTCTGCTTTGAACTGCTGGCGTGCCGGGCAGGTAAGGCGATTTCCGGGATCGCCCGCTTTATCGAAATGGCGATCCGCATCTGCGGTCCCCTGCGCCAGATGCATCTGCACAACCTGATCCACGGCGATATCAAACCCGGGGCGTTCTTCGTTCATCACGACGCCACCTGCCGTCTTTGCAGCTTCGGTCTTTCCTGCGGCACCTCCGACGCGTTCTCCCAGTCCCGGCTTGCCGCGTCTGGCGGCACGCCCGCCTACATGTCACCGGAACACACCACGCGTACCCGGCGCGCCGTCGACAGCCGGAGCGATCTCTACAGTCTGGGTATCGTGCTTTATGAACTTCTGACCGGGCGATTGCCGTTTGAACTGAGCGCTGATGACCAGACCAACTGGGCGCATTACCACATTGCCTCTGAGCCGCTTGCGCCGGGGCGGGTGCGCCCGGACGTACCCGGCATGCTGTCGACCATTATCCTTAAGCTGCTGGAGAAGAATCCGGAGAATCGCTATCAGACCGTCGACGGGCTGATTGCCGACCTCAGGCGCTGCCAGGCGACGCTGACCGCCGAAGGTGAGATCGTCGACTTTATTCCCGGCCAGCAGGATCGCTCTCCGGCGATCCATCTTGCCGATTCGCTTTTCTCTGCGCATCCGCAGGCCAGCGACGTCATCGCCGCGTTTGAGCGGGTCAGCCAGAGCGGTGCGCCGGAACTGGTGACGATTGGGGGGCCTTCGGGGATCGGCAAATCTTCCGTGATCGCCACCACGCTGAAATCGCTGCAACAGCGCAAGGTGCTGCTGGCGGTGGGCAAGGTCGATCAATATTCTCCCACGCTGCCCTACGGCGTGCTGAGTTCGGCGTTTCGGACGCTCACGCTGCACCTGCTCGGGCTGCCAGCCGGGGAGGTAGCGACGTGGAAAATCCGTCTGTCGCGCGCGCTGGAAGGCTTCGAGGAGCTGGCCGTCAGCCTGGTGCCGGAGCTGAATTTACTCCTAGAGAACAAACCGCGTTTCTCTGCGGATACCTTTTCCATCGACGCGCGGGCGCGCTTCAGCCATATGGTGCTGGCGCTGGTGAAAACCTTCGCCACCCAGGGCGCGCCGCTGGTGCTGCTGCTGGATAATGTGCAGTGGATCGACGCCGCCAGCCTGCAAACGCTCGATCACCTGCTGCGCGCCTGCGGCGCCATCCCGCTGCTGGTGGTGGTGGCGCACCGCGATCTCAGTTCGCTTTCTGAGCCCACCTTGCAGACCGCGCTGGCGAGCCTGCCAGAGGCGGCGCAACACGCCACGACGATCGTGCCGCAGCCGCTGTCGGTGAAGGCCGTGGCGCGCTGGCTCGGGGGGATTTTTCATGCCCGCAGTACCGGTACCACCGATCTTGCCACGCTGATCCATGAAAAAACCGGCGGCAACCCGCTGTTCGTGCAGGAATTTTTACGCCGCATCGTCGATGACGGACTGGTGGTGCACAACAAATATCAGGGGAAATGGCATTACGATCTCCAGGCCATCCGCGCCCGGCACTACACCGAGAACGTGGTGACGCTGGTGCTTGAACAGCTCAAGGAGATGCCCGACGAGACGCGCCGCCTGCTGGGCAGCATCGCCTGCCTCGGCTGCACGGGCGAGCTGGAGATGCTGTGCCGCGTGGTGGGGCGGTCGGCGGCGGAAATCCGCTATGCGCTTCATCCGGCGGTGACCGCTCAGCTGATTGTGCTGACGGAGAAAGAGTACGCTTTTACCCACGATCGGGTGCAGGAAGCCGCCTTTGCCCTGCTGGATGAGGGCGAGAAAAGCCATCTGCACCTGACCACCGCCAGCCTGCTGGCGGATGCCGCGCGGCAGACGGCGGGCAACGAACTGCTGTTCCGCGCGGTTCACCACGTCAGCGCCGCGCTGGACTGCATC
This sequence comes from Enterobacter cloacae complex sp. GYL001, assembly GCF_049237125.1. Taxonomy (NCBI): domain Bacteria; kingdom Pseudomonadati; phylum Pseudomonadota; class Gammaproteobacteria; order Enterobacterales; family Enterobacteriaceae; genus Enterobacter; species Enterobacter cloacae complex sp. GYL001. Next base: position 19,007 of record NZ_JBMKGW010000004.1, read on the forward strand.
CAGCCTGCACCCCAGCGGCAGCGATTCCGGGAGCTGAGCCTTCAGGCCGCGCGGCGTGCGAAGCGTACCGGCGATTACCTTTCCGCCTTAAGCTATATCCAGACCGCCAGAGCGCTGGGGAATGCGGGCCCGGTCTCGGACTTTATGCTGGATATCGAAGAGGCGGGCTGTGAGTTTGCGCTCGGACACCTGGAGCGCACGCGTGCGCTGTGCGATGCGATCCTCGGTTCACCGGGCGGGCTGACGGAGAAAGCGCTGGCCGCCAACCTGCTGGCGGAAGTTCATATGCGCCAGTCGGAGATCCGCCTGGCGCTGGAGGCGTCGTTATGCTGGCTGGGCGTGTTCGGGATCCAGATCAGCCGCTACCCGGAAAATGCCGAATGTGACGAGGCCTGGCAGCAGTTCTGTCAACGCACCGCCGACGCGCCGCAGAACCCGTTTTCTCAGCTTAAGCTGATGGAGAACGCAGAGACCGAAGCGGTGATGAACCTGCTTTACAGCGCCAGTATTTTCGCCAGCTTTACCTGCCCGCGCCTGCACTTTTTACTCCTGTGCCGGATGATGCACCTCACGCTCGATCACGGCATAACCGGTGCTTCCACCACGGCGATGGCCTGGTTTGGCGTGCTGATTGGCCACCGCTACGCCGAATACCGTCTCGGGTTTGAGTACGGCACGCTGGCTCGTGAGCTGGTGAACCGCCACGGCTATGATGCCTATGAAGCCAAAACTCTGCTGCCGCTCGACCAGCTCAGCGTCTGGACCCAGCCGCTGTCGTACACTATCGAGTGCGCCAAGGCCTGCTTTACCTCAGCGGTGACCCACGGCGACATGACGATGGCCTGCTTCGCGGCCTGTCATCAGATCATTAACTTCCTCTCCCGGGGCGATCATCTGGATGGCGTGCTGACCAGCATCGATCGCGGTCTGGCCTTTGTGCGCAAAACGGATTACCAGGACATTGAAACCGTTCTGCACATTCAGCGCCGCTACGTGGAGTTTTTACGCACGCCGGTGACGGGCCCATGGAGCGCCGCCCAGGCGCTGCCTGACGATCTGCTGCCCGCGCCGCCGGAGCAGGCGCCCGAGCAGACCTCGACCATGCTCTTCTGGTACTGGCTCTATCGCGGGATGGCGCACTTTTCCTGCGGCGAATACGCCGACGCACAGGCGGATTTAGAAATGGCGGGCTGGTATGCGTGGTCCGCGCCGGGTCATATTCATCTGCTGGATTACCATTTTTACAGCGCGCTGGCGCTCTCCCGCCAGCTCACGCCGGAAACCTTTTCGGCGGATTATCGCCGCAGTATTCATCACCATTACGACAAAATTGCCCTCTGGGCGCGGATCAATCCGGGCACATTTGCCGATAAAGAGGCGCTGATTTATGCCGAAATCGTCCGTCTGGACGGCATGAACAGCATCGCGCTGGAGCAGTATGAAAAAGCGGTGCGACTCTCGCGGGAGGGCGGGTTTAACCCGATCAATGCCCTGGCGCACGAGCTGGCCGGGCGTTTCTCGCTGGCCTGCGGCTACCCGACCGCCTCCGACGCCCATTTCCGCGGCGCGATTGCCGCCTGGGGGCGCGTCGGGGCGCAGGCCAAGGTGCGCCAGCTGGAGCAGGATTTCCCCCATCTGCTGGCCTCCGGGCAGAGCCGCGCGTATGACACGGCGGCGTTTGCCCAGAACGAGGTGATCCGCGATTTACAGAGCGTCATCAAAGCCTCACGCGCCTTATCCGAAGAGATCAACCTTGAACGTTTAATCGAAAACCTGATGACGCTGCTGCTTGAACGGGCCGGGGCGCAGCGTGGCCTGCTGCTGCGTGTCAGCGATAATCACATCCCGGAGATTGAAGCCAGCGCCTGGACCAGTACCGACGGCGTGCGGGTGCGCATCCTGAAAGCGTCACCGATGGCGACGGACATGCCGCTGTCGGTGCTGGCCGCGGTGATCCGCACCGGGCAGGAGATCCGCACCGGCAAACCGGAGGAGTTCCACCCGTTCAGCCAGGATCCGTATCTGGTGACGTCCGGCGCCGCCGTGATGTGCGTGCCGATGTTCAAACAGGCGCGGCTGGTGGGGATTCTGTATCTGGAAAACCGCCTGATGCCGGAGGTGTTTACCGCCGAACATTCGCGCGTGGTCAGCCTGCTAGGCGCGCAGGCGGCGGTTTCGCTGGAGACGGCGCGGCTCTACGCCGAGCTGCTGGCGGAAAACATCCAGCGCCGACGGGTGGAGAAAGAGCTGCGCGCCAGCCAGACCTCACTGATGCTGGGCGAGCAGATCAGCCATACCGGCAGCTGGCGCTGGGAACTGGTGCAGGATCTGATGTTTATGTCCGAAGAATACGCCCGTATCCTTGGCCTGCCGGAGCAGCAAAAGATGATCTCAATGGCGGAGTTTTTGACCTTCGTGCATGAGGATGATTATGGCCGGATCAGCACCCTCGTTAATCAGAGCGTGCGTGACGGGCTGTCGATGCGCGCGGAGTTTCGCATCATCCGCACCGACGGCTCCGTTCGTTACATCCTCGGGATTGGCGATCCGGTGGGGGTGGGCAGCGAGGTGAATGAGTATTACGGCATCATTACCGACATCACCAGCCAGCGGGCGGCGGAGGATGCGATGCGGGTGGCGCAGGCGGATCTGGCGCGGGTCTCACGAGCCACTACCGTCGGGCAACTGACCTCCTCGATCGCGCACGAGATCAACCAGCCGCTGATGTCGATTGTCTCGAACGCCGGCGCGAGCCTGCGCTGGCTCAACCGCGATCCGGCGCGGCTGGACAAAGTGCGCGAGGGGCTGGAGGAGATCGCCGCCGAGGGCGAGCGGGCAGGGGAGATCATCCGCAGCATTCAGTCTCTGACGCGCAAACAGGACCCCACGTTTACGCGAATCGATCTGCACTTCCTGATCCACCACATCATTATGCTTTCCCGCAGCGAACTTGAGCTGCGACACATAAGCGTTGATTATCTTCTGAACGCTGACGACAGCTTTATCATCGGCGACAGCGTGCAGATCCAGCAGGTGTTGCTTAACCTGGTGATGAATGCGATGGAAGCGATGGCGGAAGTGACGGATCGCCCGTGCAGCATCACGATCGCCACCGCGAACTGCGCTGAGGGGAAGGTGATCTTTGAGATCGCCGATACCGGCAGCGGCATTGAGCCGGAGCTCACCGAGCGGATCTTTGACTCGTTCTATTCGACCAAAGCGCAGGGAATGGGCATGGGGCTGACCATCAGCGCCAGCATCATTGAACGGCACCGGGGGAAACTGAGCGCGCGCCGCAGAGAGCCGTACGGCACGGTGTTTACCTTCGCGTTGCCGCTTGCCGGACAGGAGATGTAACGTTTATTCCGCTGGCTGATGTTTGGTCAGGCGCTCGACGGCCCTGACCAGTTCAGCCACGGAGCGGACCTGCATTTTCTCCATCACCCGGCGGCGGTGCACTTTCACCGTAATCTCACTGACGCCCAGCTCGGCGGCGATCTGCTTGTTGAGCTTGCCGCTGACGGCCAGCTCAAGCACCTCATGCTCGCGCGGCGTGAGGGACAGATGGCGCTGTTTCAGGGCGTAGTGCTCTTTGACGCGGGCGGCGTTGTGCTGTGCCAGCCTGAGCGCGGATTCGATGGAGCCAATGAGCGCGCTGGATTCAACGGGCTTAGTGAGAAATTCGTAGGCCCCGCCTTTGATCGCCCGGACGGACATAGGGATGGTGCCGTGGCCGGTGAGAAAGATGATCGGTATTTCCCGCCCGCTGTCTTTCAGCGCATCTGCGACATCAAACCCGGTTATCGTGGGCATTTGCATATCGAGGATCACGCAGGAGGGCAGATCCTCAAAGGGATGGCTGAGAAAGGCTTCTGCTGAGGAAAAGCCAAGGGCGTGTATATCCGCGGATTCCAGCAGCCTGACAACGGACTGTCTGACTGTGTCATCGTCATCAACCACATAAACAATGTGTTCCATTCACCGCCCCGGTGTTGATTTAAATGTCGAGGATGTAAACAGTCACTATGGCTACGTAAGAGACTGTTTATGCTGACTTTCATCTTAACACATTAAATATCATTATCATTTAGCAATATGATAACCATATGAAGTATAGCGAGCTGGAGCGGAGGCGATGAAGGAACGAAACGCTGTTTTTATGCACCGACAAGCTCAATACGGTTGCCGTCCGGGTCCGCAATCACCGCTTCATAGAAACCGTCCCCGGTCATACGCGGGGCGCTGAGCAGGGAGCCGCTTGCCTGCGCCTGCGCTGCCATACTGTCCACCTGCGCTTTGCTGCCGACGTTGATGGCGATATGCGCCCAGCCGACAAATTCCGGGTGCGAAGGTGCACTGGGCAGGCCCGGCAGCGTCATCAGCTCGATGGTCGGCCCGTCATCCAGGGTAATAAAGTGAGATTTAAACCCCGGACGATTTTTGCTGACGTAGCGGTCATTACTGCGGCCGCCAAACACCGTTTCCCAGAACTGAACCTGCGCGTCCAGGCTGCGGGTCCAGAGTGCGACATGTGCAATATTCATAAGATCCCTCGTTATTTGTCTGTGAGGACTTTCACCGGTAAAACAGGCTACACTCTGGTTTTGAGCGCGACAAGCTGAGGAAACAACAATGCACTACACACTGAAAGAAAGCGACAAGGAAAAAGCGGAAGGAACAAACGGCGCGGGCGCTCTACAGCAAAAACTGCTGGAATCCCGTTCGATTGTCATCTCCGGAGAGATTAACCAGGAGCTGGCCCAGAAGGTCATCACTCAGATGATCCTGCTGCAAAGCGTCAGCAACGATCCGATCAAGCTGTACATCAACAGTCAGGGCGGCCATGTAGAAGCGGGCGACACCATCCACGACTTCATTAAGTTTATCCGTCCGGAAGTGCATGTGATCGGCACCGGCTGGGTGGCGAGCGCCGGGATCACCATCTTCCTGGCGGCGAAAAAAGAGCACCGCTACGCTCTGCCGAATACCCGCTTTATGATCCACCAGCCGCTGGGCGGCGTGCGCGGTCAGGCAACGGATATCGAAATCGAAGCGCGCGAGATCATCCGCATGCTGGAGCGCGTGAACAAGCTGATTGCTGACGCCACCGGCCAGCCGCTGGAGAAAGTGAAGAAAGACACCGACCGTAACTTCTGGATGTCACCGGCGGAAGCGCTGGACTACGGCATCGTGGGTAAACTGATTACCCATTATGACGAGCTGAACCTGGATTAAGTTTAAGCCGGCGTGTGCGTCGGGTGACGGCTTCGCCTTACCCGACCTACGCGCGCTCGATTGACCCATGACAAGTTCCCCCCTCGCTGTCTCTTCTATAATCGCGCCTGTCTCCCCTCTCACTGGTGCTACCCATGGCGTATCAACTGAACCTGAACTGGCCGGAATTTCTTGAAAAATACTGGCAAAAACAACCCGTTGTGCTGAAAAATGCCTTCCCGAATTTTGTCGACCCCATTACCCCTGATGAACTGGCGGGTCTGGCGATGGAGCCGGAAGTTGATAGCCGCCTGGTAAGCCATGCTAACGGCAAGTGGCAGGCGAGCAATGGCCCGTTTGAGCATTTCGATAACCTCGGTGAAACCGGCTGGTCCCTGCTGGCGCAGGCGGTGAACCACTGGCATATGCCCGCAGCAGAGCTGGTGCGTCCGTTCCGCGTCCTGCCGGACTGGCGTCTCGATGACCTGATGATCTCCTTCTCCGTCCCGGGTGGCGGCGTTGGGCCGCATATCGATCAGTACGATGTGTTTATTATCCAGGGGATGGGCAGCCGCCGCTGGCGCGTGGGGGACAAGCTGCCGATGCGTCAGTTCTGTCCGCATCCGGCCCTGCTGCACGTCGATCCGTTTGAGCCGATCATCGACGAAGATCTGGCCCCGGGCGATATCCTCTACATTCCGCCTGGATTCCCGCATGACGGCTTCACCCATGAAACCGCGCTCAACTACTCTGTCGGTTTCCGCGGGCCGAACGGTCGCGATCTGATCAGCAGCTTTGCCGACTACGCGCTGGAGAACGATCTGGGCGGCGAACATTACAGCGATCCGGATCTGACCTGCCGCGAACACCCTGGCCGCGTGGAGCAGTACGAGCTCGATCGCATTCGCCAGATGATGATCGACATGATTAGCAAGCCAGATGATTTTACGAAATGGTTTGGCAGCTTCGTCTCCACGCCGCGTCACGAGCTGGATATTGCCGCCGCCGAGCCGCCGTATTCCGCAGAAGAGGTGCTCGACGCGCTGCAAGGGGGCGAAACGCTCTCCCGCCTGAGCGGGCTGCGCGTGCTGAACATCAACGGCAGCGTCTTTATCAACAGCGAACAGCTGGAAACGGCGGATGTGAACGGGGCGGACGCGCTGTGCCGCTTCACCGAGCTCGGCCAGGCTGAGCTGGGCGATGCGCTGAATAATCCGGCGTTTGTGGAAGAGCTGACCGGTTTGATTAACCAGGGCTACTGGTTCTTCGACGAGTAACAGCAGGCGGCGTTTAGTCAGGCTAAACGCCGCCAGGTTCAGACCAGCATATTACAGGCCTTCCAGTAGTTAAGAAGCCGCTCATCGTCGCGCTCTTTCTCCGCTTTGATTTTCATCGCCCGGGCAAGATTTTCTCGCGATACTTCATGGCCTTTTTGCACGATGTCTAAAACCGCTTCACCAAGAGCCAGTGAAATTTCTGCCCGATTATTGCGAATCGTCATAAATACCTCCTCGTTGGTTGCGATAATTTAATTATGAACGGGAAATAATCAGTCGGTAATAATTCATCTCATTCTTATTTTTTCATTTCGGCGTTAAGTAGACTTAATATTCGGTTCTGTCAATGATGTTTCAAAATGCTAATAAGACGTTTAAGCCTGAATTTATGCGCTACAGTTAATTTCGTGCAACAGGCAAATAACCGAAACAGGAGAATAATTATGGTAGATAAAAGCGCAATTAAGGATCACACTCAGGTTGTCGCCAGCTGCGGAACGCACGTCGGGGTTGTGGACCATCTTGATGGTGAGCGTATCAAGCTTGCGAAGAGCGATCCGGAATCGGGCGGCAAGCACCACTTTATTCCTCTCGGCTGGGTTGATAAGGTCGAAGATAATAAAGTTGTCCTGACCAAAAACCATAAAGAGGTTTTTGCTGAGTGGCAGGAAGCATAAATATATTTCTCGCAAGGAAATATATGCCTTCGCTCCGGCCTCGTCCGGAGCGTAATAGTGTCTGCGCCCGGTGATTGCTGCCATTACAAATGGATGGTACTGTTTTGCCTGTCCTTTCCCCGATGCAGGCCCCAAATGATGCTCCAGAGTGAAAATAGATCAGCGAAACGCATATTTTTTGTTGAAGATTTTCAGGTATTCGGCGAGCGCTACGGCATCGACTACCGTTTCCCCCAGTTAAAAGAGGCGCAGGTCAGCGGTAGCCCCGTGTTGCAGGGGAATGTTGAAGAGATGATGCTCTCGTCCGGCATTTCGCTGACCCACTCCGACGTACGTGTATTACAGCCCTATGAAACCACCTCTCGCCACAGCAGCCCGCTCTATATGCTGGTGGTGCTGGAAGGGTGCGTGACGCTCACGCTCAATGGTATCAATTATCCCGTCCGCCCGGGCATGGCGTTCAGCTCACGTCTGAGTGAAGATCAGGTGATGAGCGCGCGTCACGATGCCGACAGCACGCTGAAAACGCTCTCGTTTGGCGTCTACCCGCACGATGCCGGACGTGAAGCCCTGCTTGAGTCATTGCTTCTGGAATGGCAAAGCCTGAATGCACCCGCGTTTGTCTGGCAGGTTCCCGAGTTTGTGATGTCAGGTATTCTGCATGCGCAGCGGCAGGGGGGAAGCGTGCTCTCACGCAAGCTGTTGCTGGAGGGGCTGATGTATCAGCTGATCGGCCATGGCCTCAACCAGCGCCAGCAGCCTTGCCCAGGCCGCCCTGAGCATGCGCGTCTTGAACGCGTGCGGAGCCTGCTGGAACAGTCTCCTGAACGGGATCATACTCTCGCGCAGCTGGCAGCCCTTGCCGCAATGAGCCCAAGCAGCCTGCGCAGCAAGTTCCGTCAGCGCTACGGCTGCACGCTCTTCGATTACCTTCGCGACTGTCGCCTTGCGCTGGCGCGCCGCTATCTGCTGGAAGGCCACAGCGTGCAGCAGGCGGCTTGGATGTGCGGGTATCAGCATGCCACCAACTTCGCCACCGCGTTTCGTCGTCATTACGGGATTTCACCGGGGGACGTGCGCAAACTCCGCTAACGTAATTTCTCCTGTCGCGCGAATGCATTTCGTGTGGTTTAGCATCGCGCATACGTAACCTGGCGGCACGCATAGCCGTTTGCACTCTCAAAAAGGTAATAATTCTTATTAACAATAAGAAATATCTCTGGAGAGGGTTATGTTTGTTAAATCGCGTCTGGCACTGCTGGTGGGATGGGTTACCGGTAGCGTTGCTTTTCCTTTACTGGCGCAGGATGCCCAAAAAACTGACACCGTGGTGGTGACCTCGCAGATGCAGTCTGCGGCCACCAAGCTTGAAACACCGGATATTGAAACCCCGCAGTCGGTCTCTATCGTCACTCGCGAGCAGTTCGAAGAGCAGGGCGCAACCAGCGTGCGTCAGGCCGTGAGCTACACGCCGGGGGTCTACAGCAACCAGATCGGGGCGTCAAACCGCTTTGACTACATGGTGCTGCGCGGTTTCTCGGACGGCAGCCTGGACAACGTCTACCTCGACGGCCTGAAGATGATGGGCGACACCAACTCCCACAGCTCGCTGGTGGTTGACCCGTGGTTCCTGGACAGTATCGAAGTCGTGCGCGGTCCGGCCTCCGTGCTCTATGGCCGCTCATCGCCGGGCGGGATTGTGGCGCTCACCTCCCGTAAGCCATCGTTCGATCCTGGCGGGGAGATCAAGCTCTTCGCCGGTAACAATAACCAGCGTGGGGCGATGTTCGACGTCACTGGCCCGGTTGATGATAACGACCGCGTGGCGGTGCGCCTCAGCGGGATGACCCGCTATGCCGATTCCCAGTTCGATCCGCTGAAGGAAGAGCGTTACGCCCTGATGCCGAGCCTGACCTGGCGTATCACCGACAACACCCGTCTGGATCTAATGGCCTACCTGCACCGCGATCCGGAAGGCGGCAGCCACTCCGGCCTGCCATATGAGGGCACCGTTGTACCGCACAGCGGTAAGAAAATCTCCAACACCTTCTTCGAAGGCGAGGACGATTACGACAAGTACGATCGTCGGGAAAACATGGTCGGCTATAACATCGAGCACCTGTTTGACAGCGGCTGGTCCGTGCGCCAGAAGCTGCGCTACCTGCACACCAAAGTCGAGCTGAACCAGGTGTATGCCGCAGGCTGGCTGAATGACACCGAGCTGAACCGCGGCTATTCCGGCTCCGACGAGAAGATGAACGCCATCACCCTGGATAACCAGGTCGACGGCAGCTTCGATACCGGGGCGGTAAACCACCGCGTGCTGATCGGCATGGACTACCAGGACCGCACCAACAACGTCACTGGCTACTACGGCGGCTTCCCGCCGATTGACGCTTTCCATCCTGTTTACGGCGCGAAGCCGGACTACATCACCCAGTACAGCAGGGAAAAGCACAAGCTGCGCCAGACCGGCTACTACCTACAGGATCAGATGTCCATTGACCGCTGGCGCCTCACGCTGGGCGGGCGTTACGACCAGGTGAGCGTGTCGAACGTCGACAACTTCAACCACACCCGCAGCGATCTGGATAAAAATAACTTCAGCAGCCGCGCGGCGCTGCTGTATCTGTTTGATAACGGCGTCGCGCCGTACGTCAGCTACTCTACCGCCTTTACGCCGACCAGCTTTGCCGACGAGCAGGGCAACATTTTGGATCCGATGAAGGGCAAGCAGTGGGAAGCGGGTGTGAAGTATGAGCCGGAGGGGATGAACAGCCAGTTCAGCGCCTCGGTGTTCCGCATTAACCAGAAGAACATTGCCACTAAAGAGGAGCCGACCGATCCGTACCGTTCCATCGGTGAAATCGAATCCGAAGGCGTTGAACTGGAGGCGATTGGTCAGCTGACCGACAGCCTGCGTATGCAGGCCGCGTACACCTACACGGATATTCGCTACAAGAAGAGCAGCCCGGAAGAGGAGGGCAAGCGCGCCGTTTATGCCCCGCGTAACATGGCCAGCGCCTGGCTGAGTTACGACGTCAAAACCGGCCCTCTGGATGGCCTGACCGTCGGCTCCGGCGTGCGCTATGTCAACGGGATCGCCAGCGATCGCCAGAACACCCATACGCTTCCGTCGTACACGCTGGTGGATATGACCGTGGGGTATGACCTGTCGAAAGTGGGGCTCACGGGCGTGAGCGCGCAGTTGAACGTCAATAACCTGACGGACAGAAGCTACGTCGCGGCGTGTAACTCGCTCTCTTACTGCTACTTCGGTGCAGAACGCAGCATTGTGGGCAGCGTTTCGTGGAAGTTCTGAGTCGTTGACCATTGCCCGGTGGCGGTTTCCACCCTCTCCCTTTGGGAGAGGGTTGGGGTGAGGGCAACAGGCCGCACTACTCCTCCATCGCAATCACAATTGCCTCGCCCATCTTCCTCAGCGCTTCGCGGTTCTTCTCCGTCGGCGGCAACGCCACGTTGATCCGCAGGCAGTTGCGGTACTTCCCGGAGGCAGAAAACAGCGACCCGGCCGCAGCCTGGATCTTCAGACGGCACAGCTGCTTGCTGACGCACACCATATCGACCGTCTCCGGCAGCTCAACCCACAGCAGGAAGCTTCCTTGCGGGCGGGTGACGCATATCTCTGCCGGAAAATACTGCCGCACCCAGCAGGTATAGGTTTCCATATTCTGCTGATAAATCTGACGCATACGGCGCACGTGGCGATGGTAATGGCCGTCGCGAATAAACGCCGCCACCGCCATCTGCGTGCCCGGCACGTTAAACCCGCCCGCGGCGTACTTCATGTGCATCACCCGGTCGTAATAGCGCCCCGGCACGATCCAGCCGACGCGCAGGCCCGGCGCCACGGTTTTGGTAAACGAGCTGCATAAGAGCACGCGGCCATCTATGTCCATAGAATGAATGGTGCGCGGACGCGGGTACTCCGCCGCCAGCTCGCCGTAAATGTCATCCTCAACAATCACGATATCGTGCCGCTGTGCCAGGGCTAAGACCTGCTTCTTGCGAGACTCCGGCATGATAAACCCGAGCGGGTTATTGCAGTTCGGCACCAGGATCACCGCCTTGATCGGCCATTGCTCCAGCGCCAGCTCTAACGCCTCGATGCTGATCCCGGTCTCGGGATCGGTGGGAATTTCAATGGCCTTGATGTTAAAGCCGCGCAGCATCTGCATGGTGCCGTGAAACGATGGTGACTCGACTGCCACGATGTCACCCGGCTTGCACACCGAGAGCAGAGCGATCGACAGCGCGCCGTGGCAGCCGTTGGTGATGACAATCTCGTTTGCCGCCACGGTGGAGCCGCCATCCAGCATCAGACGGGCGATTTGCTCGCGTAGCTCCAGGCGCCCGTCGAGCACGTCATAGCTCAGCATTTCGCCCGGATTATGCTGCGCAATGCGGCTCATCTCACGCCACAGCGGCTTCAGGCTCGGTTGGTTAATGTCCGGTGAGCCGCCGCCAAAGGAGATCATCTCTTTGTCGGCGCGGGCGTCCAGCAGCATCATCACTTCGTCCCACTGGGTGACGTCCACGGGGCGCTGTACCGGGCGCGTCATCGCCGGGACGGGCGGCTGGGCTTTGCGTTTCGAGACAAAATAGCCGGAGCGCGGCTGAGGCGTAATCAGCTGGCGGTTTTCGAGGATCTGGTAGGCCTGCTGTATGGTGCTGATGCTCACGCCGTGCTCCTGGCTCAGCGTGCGTACCGACGGCAGACGTTCACCGCTGCGATACAGCCCTTGTTCGATACGTTCCGCCAGGAGGTTGGCCAGATGTTGATAGCGCGTCATGCTGTATCCTTTTTTTTCACCATACAGAGCATTAAACCAGTACAGATTGATGGGTAAACCACCATGCAGATACCGTTTTAGCGGATCTGTATGGTAAACAAAAGCGGTTTTTGAATCTGTATTGTACTGGCCGTTTTCCATGATGATAACTCCACTGGCACAGCGAGGAGAGCATCATGGAATTCTACGAGAATCGTTCAAAACGTCCGTTTATCGCGTTTGTCTGGATAGCGAAAACGCTGCGTAACTGGTATCGCATCAACCGTACCCGCCGTATTCTGAGCCAGATGAGCGACGAGCAGCTCAAGGACGTCGGGTTATCGCGATATGATGTGTGAGCATAAGGTTGCCCGGTGGCGCTACGCTTACCGGGCCTACAGGAGACCGTAGGCCGGGTAAGGCGCAGCCGCCACCTGGCGGTTTTCAGCTCAACAGCGCAAGCGTCTGCCGTTTCGGCCTTTCCAGCAGCTCAACCGCCTCCTGATATGACCGCACGTTGTTATAGCCCATCACCAGCCCGTAGCGTTTGCCCGACCCGCGATACCACGCCGAAAGCGCATTGACCTGCAATTGCTGTTCCTGCCAGCAGCGGGCGATCTCCCGGTCAGCGCTTCCCTTTGCGAGGAACGCGACAATATGCATTCCACCGTCGTTTTGCTCGGTGAAGAACAGATCACCATAGACCTCACGCAGGGCGGCAATCATCCAGTCGCGGCGGGTTTGATAGAGCGCGCGCATCTTTTTCAGATGACGGAAAAAATGCCCCTCGTTGAGAAACGTGGTGAGGATTTTTTGCGTCAGGACCGGCTGGCCGCTGGTGAGGATGTCCGCGCTGTCGGTAAACGCGCCGACGGTGCTGGCGGGCATCACCACGTAGCCCATGCGCAGTGAAGGCATGATGGTTTTGCTGAAGGTGCCCATAAAGATCACCCTGTCATGCTGGTCGAGGCTTTTCAACGACGGCAGCACTTTGCGGGTGTAGTGAAATTCGCCGTCATAGTCATCTTCGATAATCCACGCCTCGTTTTGTGACGCCCAGTCGAGCAGCTGCTGCTTGCGCGGCAGGGAGAGCGTCACCGCCAGCGGGCTCTGGTGCGACGGGGTAACGATGGCGAAGCGGGCATCGTGGTGATTACGCAGCAGGTAGTCCGTATCCATCCCTGCGCGATCGACCGGCACGGTGTGCAGGCGGGGCACAATGCGCTTGAGCAACTGCTGGCCCATAAAGTAGCCCGGATCCTCAAATACCACCTTATCGCTGCGGCTGGCGAGCGTGTCGAGGATCAGGCGCAGGCTGCCGCTGTAGCCGCTGGTGATCAGCACCTGTTCTGCGGTGCAGGACAACCCGCGCGAGATATTGAGATAGCGGGCAATTGCCTCGCGCAGCGGATACCAGCCCAGCACCGGCGGGTTGAGCATTTCATCCTGACGCATGGCGCGCGTCGCCTGGCCTGCCAGCAGCAGCCATTTTTTATAGGGGAAGCTGTCGAGCGCGGGAATGCCGGGGCGCAGAAAACCGGCCCGTTCGCGCTGGCTAATCAACGACGCCGGCAGCGTGCCGGTCGCTTGTTCTGCCGGAGCGTTTTGCGCGGGCAGCAGAAGATCCGGATTCACCCGCGTGCCGCGCGCGCCCTGGCTTACCAGATATCCTTCCCCCGTCAGAATGGCATAGGCTGTTTCAACGGTTTTTCGCGCGACCTTAAGCTCTTCAGCCAGCACGCGGATGGCAGGCACTTTGTCGCCGGGCTTCAGTACGCCGCGCGTGATGTTATCGCGATAGCGGGTATAAATGTCGTGATAGCCCGGCTTCATGTCCTACCTCATTTCAGGTTTTTTGTGTCTTTTTACTATGTCATTAACGGCGTAGATTTGCCTCATCGCATGATAAAAACCGCACAAAAAAGAGGAAAGACAATGAGCACCCGCGTAAACCACCACAAAGCCACACCTGCACTCGCCAACGCGCTTTCCGCCCTGAGCATGGAAGTGGCGAAAACCTCCATTGATCCGGCGCTAAAGCACCTGATTGACATTCGCGTCTCGCAGCTGAACGGCTGCACCTTCTGCCTGGATATGCATTCGAAAGAGGCCAAAATTGCCGGCGAGCGCGAGCTGCGCCTGTACCATCTGGCGGCGTGGCGGGAGTCGCCGCTGTTCAGCGCCCGCGAGAAAGCCGCGCTGGCCTTCACCGAAGCGCTGACCCAGATTGGCGTTCACGGCGTGAGCGACGCGCTGTACCGCAGCGTGGCGGAGCACTTCTCGGACGTGGAGATTTCAGAGCTGAACTTCGCCATCGTAGCGATCAACGCCTGGAACCGCCTGGGCATTACCTCCCGCATGGAGCCGGGCTCGCTGGATGCGGCATATGGGCTGAACAAGGCTAACCTGGAGTAATCCCGCGCTCGCGGATTATCGCCACCAGCGCCCGTAAGCCTGGCGGGACGTGACGATGGCGAGTGGGGGATTCGGGCGTTTATGGAGCCGAGGTCGATTGTGGGTTAAACCCTGCCCGGTGGCGCTACGCTTACCGGGCCTACAAAACACCGTAGGCCGGATAAGCGCAGCGCCATCCGGCAAACACTTCGCTCCATACCGAAGCATCCACACCATTAGTCCCGCATTCTCTCCATATCATCACAACGGAGAGACCTTCATGATCGCAGTCCTTTTCGAAGCTAAAGCTGCACCGGCGCATCAGGCGCGCTATCTTCAACTTGCCGCAGAGCTTAAGCCTTTGCTGGCCGATATCGACGGCTTTATCGATATCGAACGGTTCCAGAGCCTGACGACCGACGGCAAAATCCTGTCCCTTTCCTGGTGGCGGGATGAAGAGGCCGTCCGCCGCTGGAAGCAGAACGTCTTTCATCAGGCGGCGCAGGCCGAAGGACGGGAGTCGATTTTTTCTTTCTACCGTATTCGCGTGGCGCAGCTGATGCGGGAGTACAGCTCCGAAACGGGAGGGCACGCGGATGTATGACGTTCATGTGATTTTCGACAACAGGCCCGGCGAGCAGGGTGAAATTGCGGCGGCGCTGGAACAGGCCATTGCCGCTGTAGCGGCTACAATGGCCGATCCGTCGCGCGTGAAGATGCTCTGTGCTCTGATGGACGGGCGGGCGTGGACGGCTACAGAGCTGAGCGTGGCGGCAGACGTTGCGCCGTCGACCGCCAGTGGGCATCTGGCGCGGCTGGTGGAGGGAAAGCTGATTACCTGCCTGTCTCAGGGGCGGCATCGCTACTATCGCCTGGCGGGACACGACGTGGCGGCGCTTGTCGAGCAGATGATGGGGCTCTCCTGGAGCCGCATCACGCCGCCGGAAACCTCCGCGCCAAAAGCCCTGCGCGAAGCACGAACCTGCTACGACCATCTTGCCGGAACGGTGGCGGTGCATATCTATGAATTCATGCAGGCGGAAGGCTGGCTTGAGGCAGACGGTTCAGCGCTCACGCTACATGGCCGCGAGCAGTTTCTGAAGCTTGGTATTCCGTTAAATCCCAATACGCGTCGCAAGGCGTGCTGCGCCTGCCTGGACTGGAGCGAGCGGCGGTTTCATCTGGGGGGAGAGGCCGGCGCGGCGCTGCTCATCCACATGGAAAGCAAAGGTTGGATCCAGCGGGTGGCGGGGTACAGGGAGGTGGTGGTGACGGCTTCGGGGAAAAGTGCCGTCAGGAAGCATTTTAGCCGCTAAACGCCGTTGCGGGCTGATGCCCTCACCCCGACCCTCTCCCACAGGGAGAGGGAGAACATCGTTTCGCAATTCCTGCGCTTTAACTTCTCGTTTCTTGATACTTACCCTGATAACTATTATCGTAATGTCGTACTACGAGAGGATTCCCCATGAGTGAAGAAGATCTGTTTAGCCGCAGGCCGATGGGCATGCGGATGGCGATGATCGTGCGTCAGTGGCGCGCAGTCATCGACGACGCCATTCTCGACACCGGGTTAACCCAGTCGAGCTGGACGGTGATGATGCAGCTTCATCAACTCGGGGATAACGTCTCGGTCAGCGAGCTGGCGGAAGTGCAGGGGATTGAACTGCCTCCGCTAATGCGTACGCTGACACAGCTGGAAAAGCAGGGCTACCTGCTGCGCACCGTCTCGCCGTATGACAAGCGTATCCGGCTGCTGACGCTGACGCCTGAGGGAAAAGCCATTCTTGAAAGGCTCTCTCAGGTAATTGAGACGTATCAGGCGCGCGTATCGCAAAACATCGCGCCGGAACATCTCGATATTTTCAGCGCCACACTCAATCAAATCGCCTGCAATTTGCGGACAATCCGCGAAGAAGATAATAAGACCGAAAAATAATGACTCCTGAACAAAAGTTTGCCCGCTGGGTAAGGGTGAGTATTGCCTCTTTCCTGCTGATGTTTGTCTACTTTATCGTCGCGGATATCTGGATCCCGCTGACGCCGGACTCCACCGTGATGCGCGTGGTGACCCCGGTGTCTGCCCGCGTCTCCGGGTATGTGGCGGCGGTACATGTCCACAACAATAGCCAGGTTAAGAGAGGCGATCTGCTGTTTGAACTCGACGCCACGCCGTTTCGCAATAAGGTCGAAGCGGCGCAGATTGCGCTGGAACAGGCGCGTCTGTCTAACGATCAGCTGGACGCGCAGATTGCCGCGGCGCAGGCCAGCCTGAAAACCGCGGTGCTGACGGCGCGTAATGACAAAGTTACCTTCGACCGCTACCAGAAACTGAGTACCTTGCAGAGCGTGTCGCAGGCGGATCTGGATAAGGTCCGTACCACCTGGCAGAGCAGCGAGCAGTCCGTCAGCTCGATTCAGGCGAATATTCATAACCTGCGCATTCAGCGCGGCGAGCGGGATGAGCACCGCAACGTGACGCTGCAAAAATACCGTAACGCGCTGGATGAAGCGGAGCTGAATCTTGGCTGGACGAAGGTCTACGCCGAGGCGGACGGCACGGTCAGTAACCTGCAATTAAGCCCCGGTTTTTACGCCTCGTCCGGTTCGGCTGCGCTGGCGCTGGTGAACACCCGGATCGATATCGTGGCGGATTTCCGCGAGAAGAGCCTGCGGCATACCCACCAGGGGACCGACGCCGCCGTGGTGTTCGACGCCTTCCCGGGGCAAGTTTTCCGTGCCCACGTCACCAGCAGCGACGCGGGGATCCTCGCCGGACAGGAGGCCGTAAACGGTCAACTTTCTGAACCGGAAACCTCCAACCGCTGGGTGCGTGATGCCCAGCGTATGCGCATTCACGTGGCGCTGGACGAAGCCTTACCGAAGTCGCTGCCGACCGGCGCGCGCGCCACCGTGCAGCTCTACAATAGCGAAGGGCCGTTTGCGCGATTCTTCTCCGGGATGCAAATCCATCTGGTTAGCCTGCTTCACTATGTCTATTAGCACCCTGGCGCGGGTATTTACCCCGCACGGCAACATCGTCTATACGGCAAACGACTTTCGCCAGACCCTGCGTATCGTCTTTGCCGGGATGATTGCGCTCAGTATTTCGAGTTTCTACAACACCAGCTACGGCGTGTTTTTTGTGGTCTATCCGATCATGCTGCTCTCGCTGGTGCCGGTGTTTAACCGCCACGTGGCGAAGCAGTTTATCTTCAGCGCCTCGCTGAACTGCGTCGAAATGGTGTTTATCATCGGCTATCTGTCCCAGTGGCCGGTCATTATGACGCTGGTGGTGTTTGCCCTGTACGTGATGCGTTTTCGCTTTATGAGTAAGGGGCCGCTGTTCCTGTTCGGCTCGATGGGCGTGGTTTGCCAGAGCGTGATGCTCAACTTTATGAGCTACCCCACCACCAACTGGCACACGCTTTTATTCTCTAACATCGAAGCGAGCGTAATGGCGGTGTGCCTGAGCGCGCTGATGAACTACCTGCTGCCGGACGTGGAGCCGCGTAAGCCGCCGCCGCTGATCGAGAAAGATGACGCCCGCGTGCGCCACGAGTCGCTGCTCTCCGGCACCGTGGCGACGCTGATTTTCGTGGTGTTTCAGATGAGCGACTTAAGCGATTCGCTTTCGGCGCTGATGGCGGGCATTCTGATCCTGTTCCCGATGCACTATCGCGGATCGGTTATCAGCTCCATCTGGCGCGTGGTCGGCGTGGTGCTGGGGTGTCTCTATATCCTTGTCGTCCAGCTTATCCTCTACGATCACAGCAGCCATATGCTGCTGATGATGCCGCTGATTGGCCTTGGGCTGGCGTTTGGCGCGCGTCTGCACGTAATGGAGAAGGTCGGCGCCGGGGTAGGCTTCGCCAGTATCACCACCATCGGCATTATGTTCGGGCAGAACATGCATCCGGACAGCGATCTGGTGTTCAGCGATCTGTACCGCATCACCTCCGTCACCTTCGCGCTGGTGGTCACGCTGACGATGGTCTTTCTGGTGCACCTGATCCTGAACCGCTTCGAGGCGACGCGCTACGTTATCGCGCCGCCAAAAGCGGATTAATGCCCCAGTACGGCGGGCAGTTGCGAGAGCAGAAACAGGATCAGGCCAATCGTACCGCCCACCAGGGTACCGTTAACGCGAATGAACTGAAGATCTTTACCGATATTGAGTTCTATCTGGCGTGACATGTCTTTGGCATCCCAGCTTTTCACCGTGTCGCTGATATGGCGCGTCAGGAACGCGGCGAAATCCGGCGCCACGCGGTGCGCGGCTTGCTCCAGATGCTCATTCAGCGACGCCCGCAGGCTGGCGTCGTTGGTCAGCGTTTCGCCAAACCACAGCCCGGCGTTGGCGATACGCTGCTTCACGCGTGAATCATCGCTCTGCATGTCATTTTTCAGCCACTGGCGCAGGTCAGCCCACATTTCCCCCAGATAGCGGTTAAAGGCTTCGTCATTCTTCAGGTAGTGTTTGATATTCTCGGCTTTCGCCGTCGTCTCCGGATCGTTTTTCAGATTGTCGATGAACTTGATCGTGGCGCGGTCAAACGCCTGACGGATCTGGTGCGTGCGGTCGTGGCTGATATCGTCCAGCAGCGTGTTCACCGCGTTCGACACCATCTCCGCGCTTTGATCGCCCAGCCACTCGGTGGGCAGCACCATCGCCTTGCGCGGATGCTCGGTCTTAAGCCAGTGGACGATCTGGTCGGCAATAAATTCCCGCGTGCTTTCCCGCTGAATCAGGGTAATCAGGCGGTTGATGATGGCGTCCAGCAGCACCTGGTGACGGTTGTTTTTGGTCATGCTTTCCAGCATGACGGCGCTGGTCTCGGTTAGATCGACCTTATCGATAGCCTTGTGGACGGCGCGTTTGAGCAGGCGCTGGATGCGCCCATCGTCGGTAAGTTCCAGAAAACCGCTCATCACCTGCACCAGATGCTGCCCCACGCGCCGGGCGTTATCGGGCTGGCTGAACCAGGTCCCAATCATCTGTGCGGGCTCGTAGCGACGGATAAGATCGACAAGAGATTGCGTATCGAGAAACTTTTCCTGCACGAACTGGCCGAGATTGTCGCCGATGCGGTCTTTATTGCGCGGGATAATCGCCGTATGGCGCGAGATATAGGGAATTGGCACCCGGCGGAACAGCGCGACAACGGCAAACCAGTCCGCCAGCGCGCCGACCATCGCCGCTTCGGCAATGGCCTTTACGCCGCGCACCCAGAAGGTTTGCGGCAGGAACAGAGTGGTGATAAACGCTGCGACGGCAATCAGCAGCAGCGACAGCGCGAGAAGCTTGGCGCGTTTGAGTTCGGTATGTTTTTCCATGGGTTAAGGATAGAGGGATACGGGGGAAAAGTGCAAAAACCGCCACAGCACCCACCCACCAAACCCCATCAATACCACCCCCGCCGTTCGCTCTATCAGCCAGAGCGAACGGCTGAGCTTTCGCTGAACCGCCGGTAACCCCATCAGCGATATCAGCGCCAGATCCCATACCAGCACCACCATCACCATCCAGACGCCGCAGGTCGCCTGCTGAAGCAGTGTGACGTCCGGCCCGAGTAACGCTGTCATTAGCGCCAGGTAGAACAACGCGTTTTTGGGATTTAACAGCGCCGAACCCAGCCCCAGCAGGATTTGCTTACGCAGAGAAGGGCAGCGCTGGCGGGGTTCTTCCAGCGCCAGCGGCTGCGGGCGGCTGCGCACAAGATGCGAGCCAATCCACAGCAGGTACAGCGCGCCGGACAGTTCGATAAGCGTAAACAGCCACCCAAACTGGCGCAGCGCGCTCCAGCCGATAATCACCAGTAAGATATACAACCCGTTACCTGCTGCGATGCCGAGACACAATCCGGCGCTGCCGCGCAGCCGGTAGCGGGCGGCGTAGCCTACCAGCAGGAAGAAATCCGGGCCCGGGCTTAACAGGGCAACAAAATGCGCCAGCGCCAGGGCAAGAAAGGCGGAGGGAAATAACAGTTCCATAGCGACCTCAGTAACAAATCTGAGGTCACCTTACGACGTTACGTATCCTGATTATTGTCTGATATTGATCGGCCCGTGGCGTATTGGCGCGGCGTGGCAGCGGTATAATTCACGAAGGTCTTATGAAAATGACTCTGGTCGGCAAACCCGCTCTGGTAGCCCACGTCGGCGATATCATCCCCCGCGCGCAGCCGCGCTTTGGCGTACTCCACGCGCGAAATGTTGAGGAAACTGCCCGGCGTCAGGCCGGTATCCTGCCTGAAAGTGCGGATCAGCGTCTCCTTGCGCAGTGAGAATCGTTGGGCGAGTTCGTCAAGGGAAGGCGGTGCGGCAAGGTCGGAGAGTAACGCCTGCTGAACCTGCTGGCTGGTTGAGCGAGGTGCATTCATCTCACCCGCGCAACGGGGAAGGGCAGAAAGCAGGGTCTCCACGGATGCGGAGGACATCGTCCCGACAACGGCAAGAAAGTGCTTAAAGAGCGTGGGATCGCGAATAACCTGTAGCGCCAGGGGAAGATCGGTGTCGATATAGAGCATATGGTAACTGCGCGGCTTCCCGACAACGGGGTTGCAGCTGTGCGGGGCATAAGCCGGGATCATGATAAGATCACCGGGATCAAGAACGTACGCATTGCCATGACTTACGCAGCAGGTCTGGCCTTCCACAATCGCGCCGATGGAGAGCTGTGGATGGCAATGACGTTTATATGCCCGGGTGCTTTGCCACGTACTGCGCAGCTCAAGGCCTGCTGCGCGGTTAAAGGTCTGGCGGATGTGGCGGGTATCGGTCATAGGAACTCCATTGATGAGCATTTTTTATACCATGTCTGCGCATCGCCTGGCAGCGTCTTGTTAAGAACCCTCCGTATATACCCAACTTTACCTTCAAAGCCAGTCAGATTGACTACCCTTAATACCCTAAGCGGTAAAACAAGGAGATTCGATATGGCTTACCAGACAGTAAATCCTGCCACGAACCAGCTCATCAAAGAATATCCCTCTCACACTGACGCAGACGTTGAAGCGGCGCTGAAGGCAGCCGATGCGCTCTATCACTCCGACTGGGCGAAAGGCGACATAAGCCAGCGCCTGCCGGTGCTGCATAAGCTGGCGGACCTGATCGACGAACGCGTGGAGGATCTGGCGAAAATCGCCAGTCAGGAGATGGGTAAGCTCATCGAACAAAGCCGCGGCGAAGTGAAGCTGTGCGCGCAAATCGCCCGCTACTATGCGGACAACGCGAAGCAGTTCCTGGCCCCGGTGAAGTATGACTCTGAACTCGGGGAAGCATGGGTTGAACATCACCCCATCGGCGTGCTGATGGCCGTCGAGCCATGGAACTTCCCGTACTATCAGCTGATGCGCGTTCTGGCGCCAAACCTGGCAGCGGGCAACCCGGTGATCGCCAAGCACGCCAGCATCGTGCCGCACTGTGCAGAGACCTTTGCACAGCTGGTACGTGAAGCGGGCGCGCCGGAAGGGGCGTGGACCAACCTGTTTATCTCGTCCGAACAGGTGGCGAACATTATCGCCGACAATCGCGTACAGGGGGCGGCGCTGACCGGTTCAGAAAAAGCGGGTAGCGTGGTTGCGGCACAGGCTGCGAAGCACATCAAAAAATCGACCCTGGAACTGGGCGGGAACGATGTGTTCGTGGTGCTGGACGATGCCGACCTGGATAAAGCCGTGAAGATCGGCGTTAACGCGCGGCTGAACAATGCCGGGCAGGTCTGTACCGCGGCGAAGCGCTTTATCCTGCATGAAAAGATTGCAGACGCCTTCCTGAGCAAATTCACCGAGGCGTTTAAGCAGGTGAAAATTGGCGATCCGCTGGACGAAAGCACCACGCTGGGGCCTTTGTCATCCAAAGACGCGCTGGAGACGCTAACTAAACAGGTTAACGAGGCGGTGAAAAATGGCGCGAAGCTGCACCATGGCGGCAAGCCGGTTCAGCGTGACGGAAGCTTCTTTGAGCCGACGATCCTGACACATATCTCGCGCGATAACCCGGCGTACTTCGAGGAGTTCTTCGGTCCGGTAGCGCAGGTTTACGTGGTGAAAAGCGACGACGAAGCGGTCGCACTGGCTAACGATTCCCACTACGGTCTGGGCGGCGCGGTGTTCAGCCAGAACATCGAGCGCGCGAAGAAAATGGCGTCGCGCATTGAGACCGGGATGGTATACATCAACTGGCTCACCGACACTGCGGCAGAGCTGCCGTTCGGCGGCGTAAAACGTTCGGGTTACGGACGCGAGCTGTCGGACCTGGGGATCAAAGAGTTTGTGAACCAGAAGCTGGTGGTCGTTCGCAAGTAATGCGTTAATAAAAAAACCTGCCATCCGGCAGGTTTTTTATTAACGGTCGCATCGCCTTTCTTGCCGGGTGGCGCTGCGCTTACCCGGCCTACAATCAATGTGCAATAATTTTAATACATTGCACCCTTCATTGTAGGCCCGTGCAAGCGTAGCGCCGCCGGGCGAAACGCGCAAACAGGCTTAGAAGGACACTCCACCGCCTACATATGCACCATCGATCAGCGTGTGGTTTGGACGACCGTCTTTACCGTCTACGCTCACGTGGCGATAGCCCACTTTCAGCGTGACAGGTTTGACTGGCGTCCAGCTTACGCCGCCGTTAGCTTCAACATAGTTCTTCACGCTGTTGTTCAGGCCGTCTGGCGCCACATAACCTTCACCAAACACGTGAATGCTGTCCGTAAGCGCAACGTTAACGCCGCCGCCAATCGGGAATGCCACGCCGTTATCGCCTTTTTTCGGGCCGATGTAGATGGCTTTCGCGCCAGCATTCAGCATCACCGGACCCACTTCCAGGTTGTAGCCTGCCCCAACGCCGCCGGTCTGGGTACCGTCATCGGTGTTTTTCAGCCAGTTGCTCTCCGCATACAGGCCGGATGAGGATTTCCCCATTTCCAGATTGAGGTTAGTAAAGTTTTTACCCTGCTCAATGCTGCCACCCATGGCCAGTGCGGAGCCCGATACGGCGGTCAGAGCAGAAAGGATCAGGATGTTAAGTTTTTTCATGAGTGTTTCCTCGTCATTAAATTAATCTGAGGGCACCTTAACAAGCGATGTTTATGACTGCAAATGTGATATGTCTCGCATTTATATGCTGTTTGTGTTGGGTTTTTGAATGGTAAATGTTGATGAGTTGTTTATATGGCAAATCGTCAATGTCCAATACATTCGCGTTTAGGGACAGTTTACATTCCTGGCTAAACGTAAAATGAACGAGGCGCAAATAGTCCTTCGCCATGAATTAATTGGGTTTCTAATAATTTCCAAAAGTATTTCAGCTGACACAGATAAAGACAGAGGTTTACATTTCTGGTGATTGATATACGTCCGTACGCGCCGCTTCGTTGCCATTACATGTCATTTTTCTGACACGTTTCTTCATTACGTTGTTGGCTTCACTTACTGGATGCTAACAATATGAAAAGAAAAATTATTCCTGTGCTAATCGGTTGTGCGCTCTCTTTCTCTGGCCTGGCGGCACAGCCAACCGCGGAGCGCTACGTCGTCAGCTTTCCCGAAGGCGCGCATGTCAAATACAGCGGTGCGTTTGCCAGCGCATTCCCGAACGGGCTCCCGGTGGGGATTGGTTCGGGTTTGTTATTCACGGGCAAGCAGGGCGATGCGCTGACGTTTGCGACCGTGACCGATCGCGGTCCTAACGCGGATTCGCCAAAAATGGGGAAAAACGATGCCAAAATCTTTGTTACCCCGGATTTCGCCCCGATGCTGCTGACGATCCGTGTGCTAAACGGCAAAGCGGAGGCCGTGGACGCGCGACCGCTGTATGACGATAAAGGCGAGATCAACGGCCTGCCGCTGCAAAGCGGCGTGATTGGATCTACCAATGAAGTCGCGCTAAGCGACACCTTAAAAGTGCTGAAAGGCGATAACCGCGGGCTGGATACGGAAGGCATCACGCCGGACGGGAAGGGCGGCTACTGGCTGTGCGATGAGTATGGCCCGTTCCTGATTAACGTCGACAGTAAAGGGAAAATCCTCGCGATCCACGGTCCGCAGGCGACGGAAGGGGAGAAATCCATCGCGGGCGGTCTGCCAAACGTTATCAAATGGCGTCAGGCAAACCGGGGCTTTGAAGGGCTGACCCGCATGCCGGACGGACGCATTATCGCCGCCGTGCAAAGCACGCTGGATATCGACGGGAAGAGCAAAAAACAGGCGCTGTTTACGCGTCTGGTCAGCTTCGATCCGGCGACCGGGAAAACCGCGATGTACGGCTACCCCATCGACAGCGCGGCCTACAGCAAAAACAGCGACGCCAAAATCGGTGACATAGTGGCGCTGGATAACCACACCATCCTGCTGATAGAACAGGGTGAGGATAAAAACGACGCAATGCGTAACCTCATCTACAGGGTGGATCTGAGCAAGGCGAGCGATCTGGCCGCCTTCGACAAGCCGGGCGAATACCCGGAGTTTGATGATGAGAAAACGCTGGCGCAGCGCGGCATCACCCTTGCGGAAAAAACGCAGGTAGTCGATCTGCGTGCGCTGGGCTGGCAGCAGGAAAAGGCCGAAGGGCTGGCGCTGATTGACAGCAAAACGCTGGCAGTGGCGAACGATAATGACTTTGGCGTGAAGGTGGCGATGCAGAAGCCAGTCGAAGGCAAGAAGCTCAAGGATTATCGGGTGAACGCGCAGGGGGCGCTGAAGCTGGATGACAAACCGGTTGAAACCACCCTCAGCGTGAAGCCGTTGAAGAAACCGGAGTCCGACAGCGAGCTGTGGATTGTGACGCTGCCGGAGGCGTTGAAATAAGTTTCCCCCTCACCCTAACCCTCTCCCCGCGGGGGAGAGGGGATAATCGGTGCGGTTATTTCTTCAGCCCCGCAAACGCTGCCCGAATTTCCTCTTCCGGCAGCTGTATTCCAATAAACACCATCACGCTGTGCGGCGCTTCATCGTCCCACGGGCGATCCCAGTCGGCGCTGTACAGGCGCTGCACGCCCTGGAACAGCAGGCGGTTCGGCTCGCCGTCGATCCACAGCATCCCTTTATAGCGCAGCAGCTTGTCGGCAAACGACAGCAGCAGGTTCTCCATCACGCGGGAGACCTCGCTGATGTCCACCGGGTAGTCCAGCTCCACCACAATCGACGTCACGTCGTTTTGCTTGTCGGACATAAAGTGGAAGCGCGGTTTCGCGGTGACGTTCTCTTCCAGCATAAAGCCGTTGGTGTTGAACAGCTGAGCGAGATCGATATCGCCGTGCGTCACCGTGTAAATGGGCGCACGCGAGTTAATGCGCGTCAGGCGCTCGCGCAGTTTTTCGCTTTCACCCGCCACGTCGGTTTTGGTCAGCAGGATGCGGTCGGCGTAGCCAACCTGAGACTGGGCGATGGTGAACTGGTTCATCTGCTCGTCGGCATGGACCGCATCCACCAGAGCGATGACGCCGTCCAGCAGGTAGCGCTGGCAAATGATCTCATGGGAGAAAAAGGTCTGAATAATCGGGCCGGGGTCGGCCATGCCGGTGCACTCGATCACCAGTCGGTCGAAGTCGATGTCACCGCGATCGCGGCTGTCGAGCAGGTCCAGCAGGGCGTCTTCTAATTCGTTAGAGCGGGTGCAGCAGATGCAGCCGTTGGTCAGGGTTTTGATCTGCGTGGCGCGGTCGCCAATCAGCTGATCGTCAACGGAGACTTCGCCAAATTCGTTTTCGATGACGGCGATTTTGAAGCCGTGCTGCTCGTTCAGAATGTGGCGCAGCAGGGTGGTTTTACCGGCGCCGAGGAAACCGGTCAGCAGGGTAACGGCAATCGGGGTCATGGTTTCTCCTTTAGCAGCAGCGGACGCCGCCTTCTCCACTTCCGCCGTAGCGCGCTTCCTGACGCTCGCGGAAGAATTCAGTGTAGGTCATGTACGGCTTATCCGGATGGTTGGTCTTCATATGCTCAACGTAGTTGTCATAGTCCGGAATGCCAATCAGCATTTTCGCCGCCTGACCGAGGTATTTTTTTGCTTCGCCTAAGTTACCAAACATTGAGGGTTCCAGATAGAAGAAGCCCGGTGGCGCTACGCTTACCGGGCCTACAGTAACATGCTTAATTAATGGTGTGAGGAGGTCTTCACGCCGCCTTCCGGCACCGGTACGTACGGGGTCTCTTTGTCCGTACGGCCCTCAACGTTACGCACTTTCATCCAGGTTTTGATGCCGTAGAAGATAATGCTGTACACCACCACCAGGAACAGAATGCTCAGACCCGCGTTGGTGTAGTTGTTCACCACGATATGGTTCATGTTGGCAATCTGCTGCGCGGTCAGATCCGCGCCGCCTGCGGCAATCTTCTCTTTGTACTGGTTAGCCATGAAGAAGAAGCCTTCCAGCTGCGGGTTGGTGCTGAACAATTTCAGACCCAGCGCCCAGGTGGTGCAGAGCAGCAGCCACAGCGCAGGCACCACGGTGACCCAGATGTACTTGGTGCGTTTCATCTTCACGAGGACAACGGTACCCAGCACCAGCGCCACGGCCGCCAGCATCTGGTTAGAGATGCCGAACAGCGGCCACAGGCTCTTCACGCCGCCCAGCGGGTCAACAACGCCCTGATACAGCAGATAACCCCACATGCCTACGCAGCCCGCAGTGCCCAGAACGCCGGCCACCAGAGAGTCGGTTTTCTTCAGGAATGGCACGAAGTTACCCAGCAGATCCTGCAACATGAAGCGGCCTGCACGCGTACCGGCATCCAGCGCGGTGAGGATGAACAGCGCTTCAAACAGAATACCGAAGTGGTACCAGAAGCCCATGTCCGCCCACGGCAGCACTTTGTGGAACACGTGTGCGATACCCACCGCCAGCGTTGGCGCGCCACCTGCGCGGTTCAGCACGGACGGTTCGCCGATGTCTTTCGCGGTCTGCATGATCTGCTCAGGCGAAATCACGAAGCCCCAGGAGCTGACGGTCGCCGCCGCGTGCGCGCTGGCGTCTTTCAGCTGCGCCAGGATCAGCGCGGTATTTTCGCCGCCCATCTCATGCAGGTTTGGCATGGTAATGCCGAGACCCGCCGGCGGGGTGTTCATCGCAAAGTACAGGCCAGGCTCGATAATCGACGCCGCAACCAGCGCCATGATCGCCACGAAGGATTCCATCAGCATCGCGCCGTAACCGATGAAGCGCGCGTCGGTTTCGTTGGCCATCAGCTTCGGCGTGGTGCCGGAGGCGATCAGCGCGTGGAAGCCAGACACGGCACCGCAGGCAATGGTGATAAACAGGAACGGGAACAGGGCGCCTTTCCACAGCGGACCGGTACCGTCAATGTACTGCGTCACCGCCGGCATTTTCAGCTCCGGGTTGATGATCACAATACCAATGGCCAGCCCGACGATAACGCCGATTTTCAGGAAGGTTGCCAGGTAGTCACGCGGAGCCAGAATCAGCCACACCGGCAGCAGCGCTGAGATGAATGCGTAGCCGATCAGCGCGAAGGTGATGGTGGTGTCTTTAAAGGTCAGCGCCGGACCCCAGTACGGGTCGTGCGCAATCACGCCGCCGAAGTAGATGGAGGCGACCAGCAGCACGATACCGATGACAGACACCTCGCCAACGCGGCCAGGGCGCAGGAAGCGCATGTAGATGCCCATGAACAGCGCAATCGGTACGGTAGAGCAGACGGTGAAGACGCCCCACGGACTTTCGGCCAGCGCTTTCACCACGATCAGGGCCAGCACCGCCAGGATGATGATCATGATCAGGAAGCAGCCGAACAGGGCGATCGTGCCTGGCACGCGGCCCATCTCCTCTTTGATCATTTCGCCCAGCGACGAACCGTTACGGCGCGAGGAGATAAACAGCACCATAAAGTCCTGCACCGCTCCCGCCAGCACCACGCCCGCCAGCAGCCAGAGCGTACCCGGCAGGTAGCCCATCTGCGCGGCCAGCACCGGGCCGACCAGCGGGCCTGCACCGGCGATAGCGGCAAAGTGGTGACCAAACAGCACGTAACGGTTGGTTGGCACGTAGTTCAGGCCGTCGTTGTTAATAACCGCCGGGGTGGCGCGCGTCGGGTCGAGCTTCATAACCTTCTGCGCGATGTACAAGCTGTAGTAGCGATAAGCCACAAGGTAGAAGGAAACAGACGCGACCACGATCCACAGGGCGCTGACGTGCTCGCCCCGGCGTAATGCGACAACCGCCAGACAGAAAGCACCGATGATCCCGAGGATGGCCCAGGGCACGTGCTTAAGTAGTTTTTTAGTATCCATAATAAGACCTGGTTTTTTATGTAAAGAAAAAAGGGTCAGGGTTCGTTGTGAGGAGGTATTGATTAATGCTGGAGCGATCGTGCCAGATCCTCGCGCGTGTAAAGCACGGTAAATGGGTGAGTGGTTGAAAGCGATGCGTGAGCGGTCAAAAGCGAGGGTGAGTGGTTAAGGCTCACCCCCGGTGGGAGAAAATATGTGATTGAGATCACTGAGAATAATTTAGCCCTGTGGGCTTTTGTCGTTCGCTTCAGGGCAGTGCACGCAGCGGCAGGGCTGATACGCGGGCAGCAGCTGATAGCGCCCTTTGCCGTCGTGTTCAATAATCGGGGAAAGCGCCTGTAAATCGCGGTACACCGTGCGTTCGGTAATGCCAAATTTTTGCATCAGATCGCGGCGATTAACGCTTCCGTTGCGATGCAGGGCAATAATGATTTCAACCAGACGTTCAGCCGAGCGGCTTCGGGGTGAAGGGGCCATAAGACTTTCCAGCGTTAAGGGGGCGGCTGACGACGTTGCCAGCCGCCCCGGAAAATTTATCTTATGGATAGTTAACGGCGCACCTTTGCGGAAACCTTAGCGTTTTTTTGTGCAACGGGATCAAATCGCGGCTTCCATCTCCATCATCACCGGGTGGAAACGGCGTTTGAAGTAGATCAGGCCGTGCCCCTCGCTGCTGAGGATGATGTTCTTAATCTCTACAAGGTAGACCAGATGGGTGCCGATGGTTTGCACCTGGGTTATCTCACCTTCCAGGCTTGCCAGAGCGCCTTTCAGCACCGGCTGCGCCAGCGGTCCTTTCTGCCAGCAGGAGAGAGCAAAGCGCTCCTCCATTGCCATGCCGGTCATCCCGGCAAAGTGGCGGGCCATGATCTCCTGCTCGTGGTTCAGCACGTTGACGCACAGTTTGCCGTTGCCCTGGAAGACCGGGTTCATGGCGCTGTTGGCGTTGATGCAGACCATGACCGAGGGCGGGGTGTCCGTGACCGAACAGACGGCGGTGGCGGTAATGCCGCAGCGACCCGCATCGCCCTCGGTGGTAACCACATTCACCGCCGCCGACAGGCTGGCCATCGCGTCGCGAAAACGCAGGCGTTCTTCAGATTGCATTGAAACCTCCCGCTGCGTTATTTCAGCAGCTTATCCAGCATATTGATATCAGTGTTGTTGTGCAGGTGCGGTACCGTCCAGCCGTGCTGGTCGTACTCGGACATGCAGCGGTCAACCATCGCCATCATCTTGTCCATGTTGCCGGAGCTTTGCGCCTGACGCAGGCATTGCAGGCGGATCTCATCCTGGCTACCGGAGTAGTTGATTTCGTACAGCTCGTGACGTCCGCCAAACTCGCTGCCGATGGCATCCCACATCAGTTTCAGAATCTTGATGCGTTCGACATGATCCATCCCGTTGGAGCCGCGCACGTACTTCGCCAGGTACTGGTCGATCTGCGGGTTGTTCAGGTCCCGCGCGCTGGACGGCAGGTAGATCAGCCCCGAGGTCACGTTACGTTCGATGATGTTCTTGATCTTCGCATAGGCCATTGGCGCCATCACGCGGTAGGTCTGTAACGCCGCGTGGTCAGGCAGATACGCGCCGTTTACCCACGGAGTGGCTTCGGAGCACATGGAGTCGCTCAGCGCCCAGAACATGTTGCGCCATGCCACCACTTCGCCGAGATCCGCCTGCACGCCGCGGAACTCGAGGGTGCCGGTACACTCCAGCGACTTCTTCAGCAGAGCGGTGATGAAGTCGAGCTTCACTGCCAGACGCACGCAGGCCTGAAGCGGGTACATGCGGGCGAAGCCACCTTCCATCGTCCAGCGACGGCAGCGGTCGAAATCACGGTAGATCAGCACGTTTTCCCACGGGATCAGCACATGATCCATTACCAGAATGGCGTCGTTCTCGTCAAAGCGGCTGGAGAGCGGGTAGTCGTACGGAGAGCCTGTCGCCCCTGCCACCATCTCGTAAGAGGCGCGGGAGATCAGCTTCACCCCTTCGGCATCCATCGGCGCGACGAACATCAGCGCGAAGTCCGGGTTTTCGCCCATCACCTGCGCAGAACCAAAACCGATCATGTTGTAGTGGGTCAATGCCGAGTTGGTGGCCACCACTTTCGCGCCGCTGACGATGATCCCGGCGTCGGTCTCTTTCTCCAGCTTGATGTAAACGTCTTTCACCTCGTCCGCCGGTTTATGGCGATCGATCGGCGGGTTGACGATGGCGTGGTTAAAGTACAGGCCGGTTTCCTGAATACGGGTGTACCAGTTGCGGGCATTCTGCTCGAACTGACCGTAGAAGGCAGGGTTAGCGCCGAGCGCGCAGCCGAACGCGGCTTTGTAGTCCGGCGTACGCCCCATCCAGCCGTAGCTCAGGCGCGACCACTCGGCGATGGCGTCACGCTGCTGGCGCAGATCGTCGGCACTTTTCGCCACGCGGAAGAATTTATGGGTGTAGCCGCCGCTGCCGGTGTCGGTACCCCAGCAGAGGGTATCCTGCATGTCTGGCTTGTGCAGGGCATCGTACATCTGGGCGATGGACGCCGCCGCATTGCGAAATGCCGGGTGGGTAGTGACGTCCTTAACGCGCTCGCCGTAGATATAAATCTCACGGCCATCTTGCAGGCTTTTTAAATACTCTTCACCGGTTAACGGACGTTTGGCATCAGCGCGGAAATCTTCAGGCTTCATAGGGACCTCGTATCGGAAGATGGTTGTTAAATTTATGTTTTGTTTTTGTTGTTTAATTGAAGCTTGAGACGGGCGGAACGTGAAGGGACGATTGGGACAACGGCAGGTACTTTTCGGGTGAGAGGTGGTTTTGTGATCTGTGCGGCTTTTCGGCGGGTGGCGCTGCGCTTACCCGCCCTACGAACCGTTATGCGTTCAGGAAACCGGTACTTTCTGCGCCCGGTATGCGCTGGGTGAGCACCCCGTCAGTCGGTTAAAAAAACGGGCGAAATAGGCCGGATCTTTAAACCCCAGCTGCCAGGCAATTTCGCTCACTGTGCTGTCGGAAAACAGCAGCAAACGCCTGGCTTCCCGCAGCTGGCGGTCGAAGATCAGCCGTTTCGGCGAGCGGTTTGCGAAGCGGCGACAGATATCGGTCAGGCGAGATTCGGTGAGATGCAATTCGCTGGCATACTCCGGAACCGTCCAGTGCTCGTGGTAATGAGCATCTGTCAGCTGGTTAAAGCGCTGAAAAAGCTTCAGCTCACCGCGCATGCCGCCTGACGCGTGGTCGTCGAGCTTCGCGTTGCGCAGCAGCAGGGTAAAAACGGCCTGGGCCAGCAGGACCAGCGTATGCTCGCGACCGGGCAGTTGTTCCGTGGATTCCCGGGCAATCAGCTGCCAGTAGTGCTTCAGCGCCGCCAGCTCGTCAGGCCTGTCGGCAAGCGACAGGCAGATCCCCGGCAGGCCGAACGCTTCCCGCGTACCGGGGTAGATCACTTCTAACAGCGGCCAGATGAGATCTTCGCGTACCGTCAGCACGTGGCCGTCGCTGTCGGATTCGGTAATAAACGCGTGCGGCACCGACGGTGGTGTTAGCACGAACAGCGGCGCCTGCACCGAGTAACGGTGGTCGTCGAGCTGGAGCTCAATCTGCCCGGTGTCGAGAAAATGCATCTGAAAATACTGGTCGTGGCGGTGCGCCTGCATGTCGCGGCCAAAAAAGGCCGCCATGCGGGCGAACGACTGGTAGTGCACATCGTCGGTGCCCAGACTTTCGTCGTAATCCTTGCTGATATCAATGTTGGCGATGGGGCTCTGGCACATGATCGTTCCTCTGTTGATCCCGCTGCGTCATCGGAATGCGCGTCAGCACCAGCGCGCCCACCACCAGCAGACCCGCCACGAACCACAGTCCCGAGCTGAAGCTGCCGGTCGCGTCGCGCAGAATACCTATCAGCAATGGGCTGACGGCAGACCCGACGTTGCCGATGGCGTTGATCACCGCCAGCGCCACCGCGCGGGATTGCAGGCTAATAACCTGATCCGGCGTGGTCCAGA
Organism: Enterobacter cloacae complex sp. GYL001; assembly: GCF_049237125.1. Lineage (NCBI taxonomy): Bacteria > Pseudomonadati > Pseudomonadota > Gammaproteobacteria > Enterobacterales > Enterobacteriaceae > Enterobacter > Enterobacter cloacae complex sp. GYL001. Next base: position 51,613 of record NZ_JBMKGW010000004.1, read on the forward strand.
ATATCGCCATGGCGGTAAACGATCCGGTTGAGGCCATGATGATGCCAAGCAGCTGGATCAGGCTGTGATCGGTCGCCGAGGCCAGCATCCATCCCGCCGCTGCAAACAGATACGGAAGGATGGTGTGCTTTTTTCGCTCTTTCAGCCTGTCGGAGCGGCGGCTCCACCAGATCATCCCGAGGATGGTGCAAAACTGCGGGATCGCCGCCAGCAGGCCAATCACGATATTGCTGCTGCCGGTGTTGAAGCTTTGCAGGATCTGCGGCGTCCAGATGTTGATCGCGCTCAGCGTATTCGTCAGGCAGAAGTAGGCCAGCGTGTAGAGCAGCACGGCGGGCGTCAGCACCTCGCGCAGCGTCGAGCGCGGCGTGGCGGCGTGCGCAATGGCCAGCTCCTGCTCGCGGGCGATCATCGTTTTGAGTGCCTGCTTTTCGTCATCATCCAGCCAGGTGGCCTGTGCCGGGGTGTCGTTAAGGTAGAACCAGGTCACCACGCCGAGCACCACCGACGGCAGCCCCTCCAGCAGGAACAGCCACTGCCAGCCCTTCAGGTTCCACAGCCCGTCCATCGCCAGAATGTACCCGGAGAGGATCGAGCCGAGCATCATGGTCACCGGCATGGCGATCATAAACAGCGCGTTGGCGCGGGCGCGGTGATACGCCGGGAACCACCAGGTGAGATAGACCAGAATGCCTGGCAGGAAACCGGCTTCGGCAATGCCCACCAGCATGCGCAGGACATAAAGCGTTTCGGGGCTGGTGGCGAACATGGTGCAGGTAGAAGCGATGCCCCACACCACCATGATCCCGGCGATCCAGCGGCGGGCGCCGACCTTCGCCAGCATGATGTTGCTGGGGATACCGCACAGCACGTAGGTCACGTAAAACAGCGTCGCGGCCAGGCCAAACATGGTTGACGTGAGGCCCAGATCTTTGCCCATCGTCAGCCCGGCAAAGCCGATGTTGATGCGATCGAGAAACGAGAAAACAAACAGGATAAAAAGAAACACGATCAAACGACGGAACAGCTTATTAATAACGCGATGTTCAACAGCTTTATTATGCAGGGTTGAGGTCGTCATGTTGCGCTCCACATCGTACGTTTAGTAGACGGATTTATTGTTATCAACTGCTGTGGTGACGTCGGTAAAGCGGGCCGCCAGCGCTTCGGCGCTGCGGGCGAGCAGGGTGGTATCCACGCCGACCGCGACAAACAACGCGCCGAGGCTGAGATAGCGTTTTGCCAGCTGCTCGTTCGCCATCAGGATGCCGGGCGCTTTGCCCGCGCTGAGGATCTGCGCGATCGCCTGTTCAATGGCGGCCTGCACCTCCGGGTGCTGCGGATTACCGGCGAAGCCCATGTCGGCGCTCAGATCCGCCGGGCCGATAAACACGCCGTCCACCCCTTCCACGTCCAGGATCTGCGGCAGGTTTTTCAGCGCCTCGCGAGTTTCGATTTGCACCAGCACGCACATGGCGTCGTTAGCCTGATGCAGATACTCCGGGATGCGGTTCCAGCGCGACGCCCGCGCCAGCGCGCTGCCGACGCCGCGAATGCCGGCAGGCGGATAGCGGGTGGCGCTGACCGCCAGACGGGCTTCGTCGGCGTTTTGCACCATCGGCACCAGCAGGGTTTGCGCCCCCACGTCCAGCAGCTGCTTGATCTGCACCGGATCGTTCCACGACGGGCGCACCACCGGCTGGCTGGGATAAGGGGCGATGGCCTGGAGCTGAGTCAGGACGGTCTGCACGCTGTTCGGCGCGTGCTCCCCGTCGATCAGCAACCAGTCAAAACCGGCCCCGGCCAGTAGCTCAGCGCTGTAGCTGCTGGTCAGCCCCAGCCACAGGCCGATTTGCGGTTTTCCGGCTTTCAGCGCGGTCTTAAATGCGTTTTCCATGGTGCACTCCTACACAAAGCGGCAACTGATGGAGCCCATGTTGCCGTAGTCGACGTGGAAGGTGTCGCCTCTGCTGGCGGCAACCGGGCGGGTAAACGAGCCGCCGAGGATGATCTGGCCTAGCTCAAGCTGCACGTCGTATGGCGCGAGTTTGTTCGCCAGCCACGCCACGCCGTTTGCCGGGTGGTTAAGCACGCCTGCGGCGACCCCGGTCTCTTCGATCACACCGTTGCGGTAGAGCAGGGCGGAGATCCAGCGCAGATCCAGCTCGTCGGGTTTAATCGGGCGGCCGCCGAGGATCACGCCCGCGTTGGCGGCGTTATCGGAGATGGTGTCGAACACCTTGCGCGGGCGCTGGGTTTCCGGGTCAACGTTATGGCAGCGGGCGTCGATCAGCTCCAGGGCGGGGATGACGTAATCCGTGGCGTTGTAGACGTCGAAGATCGTGCAGTTCGGGCCGCGCAGCGGTTTTGCCAGCACGAAGGCCAGCTCCACTTCGATGCGCGGGACGATAAAGCGATCCACGGGGATGTCGCTGCCGTCGTGGAAGAACATATCGTCCAGCAGCGCGCCGTAGTCCGGCTCGCTGATCTGCGAGCTGGCCTGCATCGCTTTGGAGGTGAGGCCGATCTTGTGGCCTTTCAGCACGCGGCCTTCGGCGATTTTCAGGCTCACCCATTCGCGCTGGACGGCGTAGGCGTCTTCAATGGTGATCTCCGGGTACTCCAGCGAGATCGCGCGGATCTGCTCCCGGGATTGTTCCGCCTGATGCAGACGGTGGGCGATCAGGGTGTGGGTGTGTTTGTCGAGCATGGCGTATCCTTTGTGCGGCTGTTGCCGGGTGGCGCTTCGCTTACCCGGCCTACGGTTCGGTGCTGCTGTTGCCGGGTGGCGCTGCGCTTACCCGGCCTACGGTTTGGGGCCGTTGTAGGCCCGGTAAGCGCAGCGCCACCGGGCGAGCAAACGGCTACTTAAACAACGCGTGCACGTTGTTCTGCTTGTAATTAAGCGTGGGGTGCAGCTCGTCAAGCTCGAACGACAGCGCCAGATACCGGCTGTTCATCAGCGCTGCGAAATGATCTTTAATCAGCGCAAACAGCATTTCACCGACCTCTTCCCGGCTCTCCAGGCTGCGCCCCGCGCCAATCTTCAGCGTCATATGCACAAAGGCGTAATCGTGCTTACCGTCGGCCATCTGCCAGGTGTCCAGCCAGTTGGCGCGGCTGCGGATGCCGCCGATGGGGAAGATGCCCGTGGCGGCGAGCGCCTCGTTCACTTTGGCGAACAGCCCCGGCAGGTCGGCCTGCTCGCGGATGTTGTCGGTACATTCAGCAATAAAATGCGGCATGGTGGCTCCTTACGCGGGCAGCGGGAAAACAGCGTTGACCTGGCCGGTGCCGGAGCTGGCGAACAGCTCGGTGAGAAACTCCACCTTACCGTCGTATTTGTCCCAGCCGAGCATTCCCAGCAGCATCACCGTGTCGTGCATGTTGCCCTCGCCGTAGCAGTAGTCGGCGTACTCCGGCAGCATGCTGCAAAATTCCTTGAACTGCCCCTCGCGCCACAGCTTCACTACCCGCTCGTCCATCTGGCGGTCAAACTCGCGGGTGTAGCTGTTCATCCCTTCCTCCGCGCGCTGGTCGTCGATAAAGCGGTGCGACAGCGAGCCGCTGGCGAGCACCGCCACGGTGCCGTCGTATTTTTCGATGGCACTGACGATGGCCTCGCCCAGCCTGCGGCTGTCGGCGAAGTCGTGAACCGTGCAGAACGCCGAGATGGAGACCACTTTGAAGTGCTTATCCGCGTTCATGTAGCGCATCGGCACCAGCGTGCCGTACTCCAGCTTCAGGCTCGGGATGTTGTGCGCCTTGGCGCGCACGCCAAGCTTCACCGCTTCGTCGGCGATCAGCTGGCCGAGTTCCGGGTTGCCGTCGTAGTCGTAGGTCATGTCGCGAATAAAGTGCGGCAGCTCGTTGCTGGTGTAGACGCCTGAAAAATGGTCCGCGCAGTTGATGTGATACGCGCTGTTCACCAGCCAGTGGGTGTCGAAGACGATAATGGTGTCCACGCCCAGCTCGCGGCAGCGCTTGCTGATCTCTTTATGCCCGTCGATGGCCGACTGGCGGCAGCCGTGGTTTTTGCCCGGCAGCTCAGAGAGGTACATCGACGGGACGTGGGTGATTTTTGCCGCTAACGCTAATTTTCCCATGATCAGATCCCCCATTTTGGAATCGGATGGTCCCCCATGGAGATGCAGACGTTCTTCATCTCCGCGAAGACCTCGAAGCTGTATTCGCCGCCCTCACGCCCGGTGCCGGAGGCCTTCACGCCGCCAAACGGCTGGCGCAGGTCGCGCACGTTCTGGGTGTTAACGAACACCATGCCCGCTTCGATGTTGCGCGCCAGACGCAGCACTTTGCTGACGTCCTGGGTCCAGATGTAAGATGCCAGGCCATACTCCACGTCGTTCGCCAGGCGCAGCCCTTCCGCTTCATCCTTAAACGGCAGCAGGCAGGCCACTGGCCCGAAGATCTCTTCCTGCGCCACGCGCATGCGGTTATCGACATCCGCCAGCACGGTCGGGCGCAGGAAGTTGCCGCCTTTCAGGTGCGCAGGCAGATCGGTCGGTTTGTCCGGGCCGCCCGCCAGCAGGGTTGCCCCCTCTTCAATGCCGAGGCGGATGTAGCCGGAGACTTTTTCCCAGTGCTGCTGGCTGATGAGCGCGCCAATCTGGGTGTTCGGATCGGTCGGGTCGCCCACGCGCAGGCGGTTGGCGCGCTCGGCAAAGCGTTTGACGAACTCCGGGTAGATGCTCTGCTGGATGAAGATGCGCGAGCCGGCGGTGCAGCGTTCGCCGTTGATGGAGAAGATGGTAAACAGGGCGGCGTCCAGCGCGCGCTCAATGTCCGCGTCTTCAAAAATCAGCACCGGAGATTTGCCGCCCAGCTCCATGGAATACTTCTTCAGCCCGGCGTTTTTCATGATGTTGCGCCCGGTGGCGGTACCGCCGGTGAAGGAGACGGCGCGCACGTCATGATGACGCACCAGCGCGTCGCCCGCCGTGGCGCCATAGCCCTGCACCACGTTGAGCACGCCCGCCGGAATGCCCGCTTCGAGGGCCAGCTCGCCCAGACGGTCGGCGGTCAGCGGGGAGAGTTCAGACATCTTCAGCACCGCGGTATTCCCTAAGGCCAGGCACGGCGCGACCTTCCAGGTGGCGGTCATAAACGGCACGTTCCACGGCGACACCAGCGCGCAGACACCCACCGGCTGCACCAGGGTGTAGTTGAGCATCTTGTCGTCGACCGGGTAGGTTTTGCCGTTCATCTGCTGGCACACCTCGGCGAAGAACTCGAAGTTGTGCGAGGCGCGCGGAATGAGCACGTTTTTGGTCTGGTGGATCGGCAGGCCGGTGTCGGCGGTTTCCATCGCGGCAATGTCCGGCACGTTCTGGTCAATCAGATCCCCCAGGCGACGCATCAGGCGTGCGCGCTCCTTCATCGGCAGGTTGGCCCATTTCGGAAACGCCTCTTTGGCGGCGGCAACGGCCTGATGGATTTCGGCTTCGCCGCCTGAGGCCACTTCTGCCAGCACCTCGCCGGAGGCCGGGTTAGTGGTTTGGAAGTACTCACTTCCGGCGACGTTTTTACCGTTGATCCAGTGGTTAATCTTTTTCATTTTGCAGTCTCCTCACTGACAATTCGGTTTACCAGACGGCCTACGCCTTCCACTTCCACCACCACCTCATCGCCCGGCACCACGTCGGACAGCCCCTTCGGCGTGCCGGTGGCAATCATGTCGCCCGGTTGCAGGGTCATAAAATCGCTCAGATACGCAATTAAGTAGGGGATGCTGAAGATCAGGTCTGCCGTGGTGCCTTCTTGACGCAGTTCACCGTTGACGTAGGTGCGAAGACGAAGGTTGTGCGGGTCAGGAATGGCTTCTTTTGGCACTACGTTCGGGCTGATGGGGGTCAGCCCGTCGCGGCTTTTCACCCGCAGGTTCGGGCGATAGTAGTTTTCGAGATAATCGCGGATGGCGTAATCGTTGCACACCGTATAGCCCGCCACGTAGTCCATCGCCTCGGCTTCGCTGACCTTGCGCGCGGTTTTGCCGATGACCACCACCAGCTCCGCTTCGTAATGCATGTACTCGATATTGTTCGGGCGCACCGACGTCTGGTTGTCGCCGTTGAAGGTATTCGGCGCTTTGATAAACACCAGCGGCTCGGTGGGTGGCTTGAAGTCCAGCTCGCTGGCGTGGTCGGCATAGTTCAGACCGAGGGCAAACAGCGTGGCGTGCGGCGGCGTGCGCGAAGCGATGGCAACGTCGCGTTCCTCCACCACCGGGTTTTCCAGCGGCGGAAATCCTTCTGCCAGAATACGTACCCGATCGCCCGGGCGAACTTCGACGCGGCTTTGCGGAGTGCCGAGCAATATCGCATCGCCGGGGTTCAGGGTGGCAAATTCGCTCAGGGCGCTCAGCAGTTCGGCGGCGTTGCGGTGCAGATCGGCCGTGTTCCAGTGGTCCGCTTCGCGGCCGTTGATCTCGGTGATGATGGTCAGATTATCAACGTTATTAACGGCGACAGGTTCGCCGAGCGGGCAAAATCCATCCCGGCATTTGGCCTTGATCGCCGGACGGTAGAAGCTCTCTTCCGGCAGGCTGATTTCGTTAGCCAGCGCGTAGCCGGCGATGTACGCCGCCGCCTCTTCAACGCGTACTTTGCTGGCGGTTTTGCCCACCACCAGCGCCACCGTCGCGCCGCTTAACACGGTTTCTCCCTGCGGGAAGGGAATCGGTTCGCCTGCGCGGATAACAGTGTTATGTGGCTTGATAAACCACACCGCCGTTTTTGGCGGCGCGTTATAGGGGGCTTTTTCAAACGCCTCAGCCCAGGCCACACGCTGGCTTTGGTGGTTTAGCGCTACGGCAAAAACAGTACCTTTCATTCCCATACTCCTCAAACCGGCTGTCCGGTTTTGATTTCATTAATATGTTAATGATCTGGTTTTATGCTTTTGCTGTTCGTTTCGCAATCAGAAGTGAATAATTTGTGATGCAAATAACAATAAATTTACATAAAAGGGTGGATTGATATTTAAATCAATAAGTTAAAAAAATAGCTTTGTTTCTGTTAGACTTTTTGGGTTAAAACGTGTTGTCTATAAAAGCATCTGTTTTTAATTGTTTATTTGTTAATGATGTAAGGGGTAGATGATGCATGACTCATTAACCATCGCGCTGTTGCAGGCGCGTGAAGCGGCGATGGGCTACTTCCGCCCGATAGTGAAGCGGCATAATCTGACCGAGCAGCAGTGGCGTATCGTCCGCGTGCTGGCCGAGCATCCCTCCATGGATTTTCACGATCTGGCGTTCCGCACCTGTATTTTGCGCCCAAGCCTGACCGGCATTCTGACGCGGATGGAGCGCGACGGTCTGGTGCTGCGCTTAAAACCGGTGACTGACCAGCGCAAGCTGTACGTGTCGCTGACGAAAGAAGGCAACGCGCTGTACCAGCGTGCTCAGGCTCAGGTGGAAGAGGCGTACCAGCAGATAGAGGCGGAATATACGCCTGAGAAGATGAAGCAGCTCACGGCGCTGCTGGAAGAGTTTATTGAACTTGGAAACCGACATATCGCCGCGAGGGACGAAGCGTAAAAACCCTAAATTCCAGGATGATTTTCGTAAAGTTTTCTCATGCCAGGCCGAATATTCTGTATCTGCCTGAGGAAAGAGAAAACATGTTAAACCGAATCAAGATTGTCACCAGCTTACTGCTGGTTTTAGCGATATTTGGCCTTTTACAACTCACGTCTGGTGGTCTTTTCTTCAATGCCCTGAAGCATGACAAAGAGAATTTCACCATCCTGCAAACAATTCGCCAGCAACAATCCACCCTGAACGGTAGCTGGGTGGCGCTGCTGCAAACCCGTAACACCCTGAACCGCGCGGGTATCCGCTATATGATGGATCAGAACAATATCGGCAGCGGCTCAACCGTCGCCGAGCTGATGCAGATTGCCTCTGCGTCTCTGAAACAGGCGGAAAAAAACTGGGCGGATTACGAAGCGCTGCCGCGCGACCCGCGTCAGAGCGACGCTGCGGCAGTGGAAATCAAACGTAATTACGGTATCTACCATGGCGCGCTGGCTGAGCTGATCCAGCTGCTGGGGGCGGGCAAAATCAATGAGTTCTTCGACCAGCCGACCCAGAGCTATCAGGATGGCTTTGAGAAGCAGTACGTCAACTACCTGCAACAGAACGACGCGCTGTATCAGACCGCGGTTGAAGACAGCAACAGCTCTTACCGCCAGGCTATCTGGGTGCTGATTAGCGTGCTGGCTGCGGTGCTGGTGGTGATTGTTGCCGTCTGGCTGGGTATTCGTCAGGCGCTAATTTCGCCGCTGAACCGTCTGATTGACAGCATTCGTCATATCGCCAGCGGCGACCTGGTGAAGCGCATCGACGTGGAAGGCTCCAACGAGATGGGTGTACTGGCTGACTCCCTGCGCCATATGCAGGGCGAGCTGGTGCGTACCGTGGGTGACGTGCGTAACGGCGCCAACGCTATTTACAGCGGTGCGAGCGAAATCTCGATGGGCAATAACGATCTCTCATCCCGTACCGAACAGCAGGCTGCCTCTCTGGAAGAGACCGCCGCCAGCATGGAACAGCTGACTGCCACCGTGAAGCAGAACGCCGAGAACGCCCGTCAGGCGAGCAACCTGGCGCTGAGCGCGTCTGAAACCGCGCAGAAAGGCGGCAAGGTGGTGGATAACGTGGTGCAGACCATGCGTGACATCGCCGGCAGTTCGCAGAAAATCGCCGATATCATCAGCGTGATCGACGGGATTGCCTTCCAGACCAATATTCTGGCGCTGAACGCGGCGGTAGAAGCGGCGCGTGCGGGCGAGCAGGGGCGTGGTTTTGCGGTGGTTGCAGGTGAAGTCCGAAACCTGGCGCAGCGCAGCGCGCAGGCGGCTCGCGAGATCAAGAGCCTGATTGAAGACTCCGTGGGGCGCGTGGAAATTGGTTCAACGCTTGTTGAAAGCGCGGGTGAAACCATGGGTGAGATCGTGAATGCGGTAACGCGCGTGACGGATATCATGGGCGAAATCGCGTCTGCGTCTGACGAGCAGAGCCGCGGTATCGACCAGGTTGGGCTGGCGGTGGCTGAGATGGATCGCGTGACGCAGCAGAACGCCTCGCTGGTGGAAGAGTCTGCGGCGGCGGCCGCGGCACTGGAAGAGCAGGCGAGCCGTCTGACGCAGGCCGTTGCGGTGTTCCGTATTCAGCAGGAACAGATGAAGGCGCGCGAGTTCGCCTCCGCGAAAAGCGTTGCCGCACCGGTAGTGGCGCGTAAACCGGCTACCGCAGATGCGGGCGATAACTGGGAAACGTTCTGACGCTGTGCGTTTTGCCGGGTGGCGGCTGCGCCTGACCCGGCCTACGGGTTGTGCGTTTCGCCGGGTGGCGGCTGCGTCTGACCCGGCCTGCGGGATGTGCGTTTTGCCGGGTGGCGGCTGCGCCTGACCCGGCCTACGGGTTGTGCGTTTCGCCGGGTGGCGGCTACGCCTTACCCGGCCTACAGGGTGTGCGTTTTGGCGGGAGCGGCTTCGCCTTACCCGGACGGCGGAATTGGGTTTTGTAGGCCCGGTAAGCGCAGCGCCACCGGGCGATTTTACAGAGGCAGGCGCATGGCGCAGCGGGAACCATACGCTAAACCGTGCGCCGTCTCTTCCTCGCGTTTCTGGCGCAGTTCCGGCGTCAGCGTCGTCATCATTTCAAACCCTAATCGCCTGTAGAAGGGCGCATTCCACGGGACATCACGAAACGTCGTTAACGTCAGCGAGTTCAGCCCCAGACTGCGGGCATGCGCGGCGGCACGGGCGATTAACTGGCGTCCAAGACCTCGTCCCTGCCAGTCCAGGTGAACCGACAGTTCCACAATAAACAGCGACGATGGATGAGCTTCGGCGAGAATAAAACCCACGGGCCTGTCGTCAGCCAGCGCCAGCCAGCTTAATCCGCGTCCGGCGTAACCGAGGTGATCTTCAACAGAAATAACCTCATTGTCTGCCAGCCAGGCCAGCTTAGGAACGTCGCGAAACCGCTGCCCCGCCGCGCGTTCAATGGCGGGCAGGGCAGCGACGTTGTCGAGGCGCGTCGGGCGAAGAGTGAACGCCGTCATCAGCCAGCGCTGCTCACAATTTTAATCTCCACCATGCCGATCCCCAGCTTGCGCGGAGCGTGACCGAGAATATTCCCTTCGTTAGTGGACTGCGGATCGGGTGGCACAATAACCAGCGTATTGCTGCGCGTTGGGTTATCGAAATGCAGCGTGCTGGTGGTGACATCGTTGCTCAGCGTCAGCGTCTGTTCTTTATCACCGACGCGCACCGGTATAGGACGGTTTGCGTTGGGACCAAATGCCCTGGCGGTGATCACCAGATCGAATTTCTCCGGCAGCGGATGGGTATACTCAATTTTCACCTCATCGCCCAACTGCGCGTTAGACCAGCGCCCCCAGGATTCCGGCCGTGAAATACCGCTGAACTGCTTCACCTCTTCCGGCGCGCCGGCAACATTAAAGATGAAGCTGTCTGCTTTATAACGAATGTCGTTGTCGACGATTTTCAGCAGGTCTACGTTGCGCTGATAGCGTGCGGTATCAATAACCGTATCTTTAAACGCGGTTTTTCCCTGCCACTGCGGTTTGTCAACGTGTTGCACGGTCTGCTCGCCGCCGAGTTGCCCCTGAGAGACGCACCAGTCGGTGGACAGCGACAGCTGTTGCGACCAGAGCTGGCCCATTTTGTAGCATTTGTCGACCCAGACGAAATTATCGCGCGGGGCAAATTCCGCCAGCTGGAAGCGCAGTGGCGCGGAGTATTCGCTTTCCGGCAGCGGCTCGACGCGGTTATCCGACACGCGCAGCAGCAGCGGCAGGCGGAAATGGCTGCCGGAGAACGCGATCATTTTTTTATCCTGATCGATGGTGAAATCTTTTATCTCTTTCGGGAAGTTCCACAGACGAATGATATCCGGCTTCCAGGCGAGAATTTTTTCCTTCATGTTGAGGAAGATTTCCGACAAGGACTGGCCCGAAAGCGTACTGCGGCCCAGGCCAATGAAGTTATCGCCCCCCAGAATATCCAGCACGGTAGCGCCGTTATCCATCGAGTTACGTTTTGCGGCAATGATCTCCTGCTGCGGTTTATCGCCGCGCAGCACAAAGAACAGGTTGCTGCGATCCAGCTTATTCAGCTCATCCCAGGCGCTGTTTTTCATCGCCAGATGGTCAGATGAGACGACGATGACCGTATTTTTGAAATACGGCGACGCTTTGATTTTCTCGATTAACGCCGCGATATGCTCCTGGCTACAGGTCACGGCGCTGAACGACTTGTTGTTTTTACCGTCAATGTCGTAGCCCTGACGTTTACAGGTGCGTGAGACAAAACCATCCGGATGATGCGTGTCAACGGTCAACGCAAACAGCGAGAAGCGTTTACCGGCGCGGGAAAGCTCCTCGAATTTCTTCCAGGTTTCATCAAGAACGGTATCGTCGTAAAAGCCCCAGTCGTTGCGGTAGGCCGGATCGGCCACCGTGGTTTTCAGCTCTTCGGAACCATACAGGTGATCGAAACCGTGGGATTTCAGGAACACATCTTTCCCGGCAAAGCGCAGGTTAGCGCCCTGCATAAAGTAGTTTTCATAGCCCGAGTTTTTCAGGATATCGCCGAGGCAAATGTTCTGCGGGAAGAAGCTCGACATTGAGGCGGAGGCGTTGCCTTCAAACGGGGCGAACAGCGGAATGCCGCACTGAGAGGCCACCATCCCGGCGATGGTGTAATCCGTACCGGGCAGCTGCATGGTGTGGCTGAAGTCGAGGCCCTGGTCTTTCAGCGCGCCAAGCTCTGGCGTCAGGTTCGGGAAAGCATCGTTATCAAAATAGGTGCGTTCCAGACTTTCGCCGTAGATATAGACCAGGTTGAGTCTGGGATTGTCGATCTTCTTCGAGGGTTCTTTGTAATAGGCCGCAAAGTCCGGATCGCCATCGCGCGACTGGGATTTTACCAGCTCGGTAATTTGATGGAATGCCGGGCTGGCATCCACGGAGGCCAGCGCCAGGCACAGCGCCAGCAGGCTGTAGCCATGATGATGCGGACGGTGACGGCGACGGCGCAGAACCCAGGCCAGCGCGGCGAAGATGCCCACCAGGGCGACCACCAGCCCCAGACCCGGAAGGATGTACTTACCCACACCAGCGCCGGTCAGGCTGTTGGTCAACGTGTAGAGCACCGCGTCGTTAATACCGTCGCCGGTAAAGTAATCGCTGGCATATAACGTAATGTTTAAAACAATAAAAATGCCGAGCACCACCAGGGTGGCCACAAACCACCAGGTGTGACGACCGGCTTTCCAGGCATAAACGCCGATGGAAGCCAGGAAAAGGACAAGGGACATTAACTCTGACAACAGCAGATCCTCATCATGCCGGACGCTTAGCCGGCTAATTGCTTATTTTTTGGGTAATACAATGTAATTGCGATGTCGCTTAGCTGCAATTTTAGTGTCACGAAAGTGTGCTGTTGTTAGGATTTGGTTTATAAAATCGGATTTTTGAATACAGTCGCATCGTGGCACACGGAGGCTGAGGTGGTGGCAGGGGGTAAAAAAACGCACTTCACGCCGCGGTGTAAGACTAACGTAATAAACCCGGCGTGTTGTGGCAGAAAATGGGAGGCGATCAGGAGAGGAAATTAACGCCTTGTTTCAGCACCAGATCGCAGGCTTTCGTTTTCACCTGTTTCGCCAGAGATGAATTTCCAAGGGTGCTGAGGTTCAGCTGCTGGCCATTTTGCGCGTTCAGCAGACCCTGAATACCGTCCATATAGTTGGTGTCCGCTTTCTGCTCCTGGGTGTCCAGACCCAGTTTACCCAGCACCTGGTTTTTGATGTTTTCGGTATCGGTAACGGAAGCCAGTTTCTGCTTCGCGCAGTATTCCAGAATGCCCGCCGCGTTGTTCATCGTTCCGGCGCTCAGGCTTTGGGAGCTGTTACTCAGCAGGCCGGTGAGGGACGAGGCTGACAGCCCGCCCTGGGAAGTGCCGCTCTCTTTGGTTAACTCACTTGCTGCGCTGGAGAGCGACTCCTGCCATGATGCGGCCTGCGCTGCGCCAGTCACCAGCAGGGCGCCAGTAAGGATGCTGATAAGGAACTGTTTTTTCATAATGATTTACTCAACAAGGTCCGTTTTGGGCCAAAAGTGGGTTCAGTATATACCTCTGCTCTTCCGGTGCTCCCTGGAAATATCTTAATACTCTTTGCCGGTGACGCGGCTGCGATAGCTGTCCCAGTCGAAGATGACGTACAGGCTGTTACCCAGCTTCATGCGATCCATCACCCGCTCGCCAAGAAGTCGGGTCATCTCGTCGATATTGTGGTTCGTCAGCATACCGGTTGGGCGTTTTGACGACGAACGGCGATCGACAATCTGATTGATGATCACTTTTTCGTAGCGGGACTCCGTCTGGACGCCGATCTCGTCGATGACCAGCAAATCCACGTTACTCAAATCATTCAGCAGCTGTTCTTCGCTGGTTTCGCGGTTACTGAAGGTGTCCTTCATGGCGGACATAATATCGGCCACGGTGATAATCAGCACTGACTTCCCGCGCAGCAGCAGCTCGTTGCAGATAGCGGCCGCAAGGTGATTTTTCCCCGTGCCGGGTTTTCCGCTAAAGATGAAGCTGGCAATGTTGCCGTCAAATTCATCCACGTACTGGCGCGCCTGGTTGAGGGCGTTCATCTGCCCCTGTGACTCGACCTTATAATTCTCGAAGGAACAGTTCTGGTGCAGAGGGCGAATGCCCGAGCGGTTAAAGGTGCGCTGCATTTTCATCGCGCGGTTTTCGCGGGCGAGGGCAGCCGCGCGAATTTTACCTTGCTCTTTTTGCCATGCCAGCAGCTCTTCACCGGTGGTGAAGGCGGGCTTCACGTTGGCGGGCATCATCTTCTGCAAACGTTTCATCAGGTCGCCGACGTTTTTCATTTCGCACCTCGGAATCCATCAGGGATTTTTTTGTCCGGTTCTGAAAAGGCATTGATATCACGTTTTGGCTGGCCATTGTAGCTGGCGCGGTTGATTTGCAGACTGCGCGCGAACTTTTGCTGCCACTGAACATGGTGGAAGACTTTTCCTTCAGCCTGCCAGTAAGCGGTAAAGGCCGCCAGCTCTTCTGGCGTCGCGGGCTGCGCGAGGGCTATTCCCCATAAGGCCGCCTGCCGCTGAAAATCGGCGTCCGGCTGCCAACCGGCGTACATGGGAAATTTCCCCATTGGAACGGCCACCGGGGCGCTGGCGGGTTCGTCAAAAAACTGATTATCCAGCATGACATCGCTCGCCGGACGCGACAGCTTCGCTTCAATTTCCAGAAGCTGCGCCAGACGTTCCGGCGTGACCGCATAAAACGCCGGGGCGTTGTCGGCAAATACCGCGAGCGTGCCGCCTTCGGCGTGCGTCAACACACCGCGAGGATCGCGCATAAAGGCATCAATGCCAGCAATGCTGGTAGTCAGGATTCTGGAGGACATAACACTTTCTCAACTGATTACTACGGACGTGATTGAGGGTTATGGTAGCACAGAGAGAGGGGGAGGAAAGGAGAGGATTTCCCCGGCGGCGTTACGCTTACCGGGGCTAAAATCACAGGCGGCAGTTTACGCGATGATGTTCAGCGTCACGTCGATATTGCCGCGCGTCGCGTTAGAGTACGGACAGACGATATGCGCTGCATCCACCAGTTTTTTGGCTTCCGCTGCGTCCATCCCTTCAACGTGGATGTTCAGCTTCGCTTCGATACCAAAACCGGTTGGCAGCGGGCCAATCCCCACTTCGCCTTCAATAAAGGCGTCTTTTGGCAGAGCGAATTTGTCGCGTGCCGCAACGAACTTCATTGCGCCCAGGAAGCAGGCGGAGTAGCCCGCAGCGAACAGCTGTTCAGGGTTGGTTACTTCACCCCCCATGCCGCCCATCTCTTTTGGCACACCCAGTTTGACATCCAGAACGCCATCGGAAGACGTTGCGCGGCCATCACGGCCTCCGGTTGCTTTGGCTTTGGCAGTGTAGACAACTTTTTCTAAAGACATGGCAGGTTCCTCATCTTACGTTTATATGCACTATTAAATAGCGCGCGATGTATTAAGTTAGAATCAGACGCGTAAAGTATAGCCTTACGCGCGATGAAGCTGTTGGCGCAAAAGTTCGAGCTGGTGCTTGAGCGCCAGCATGGTGTCGGTATCACACTGCGCTGCACAGCCCACGGCGTGGGGTATCGTCACGGCCTGCTGTTGCAGCGCCCGACCCGCGTCGCTCAGGGTGACGGCGACCTGACGCTCATCCTGACGGGAACGCTGGCGGAAGATTAATCCTGCGCTTTCCAGGCGTTTCAGCAGGGGAGTCAGCGTGGCGGAATCCAGGAACAGCCGCTCGCCAATGTCTGACACCGTGATATCATCCTGCTCCCACAGCACCAGCATCACAAGGTATTGCGGGTAAGTCAGGTTAAGCGGCGCCAGCAGTTGCCGGTACAGCTTGTTAAGCGCCAGATTTGCCGAATAGAGGGCAAAACAGAGCTGGTTATCCAGCAGAAGCGCGTTGGTGGTGTCGTTCGTTTTTGCGTCCATGAAATGAATATAGATAGCGCACGATACAATTGCAAGCGATTTTATTATACGCGTGGACGTTTGCGATAAAGCCATAATCCGGGGATCGACAGGCCGATGGAGAGCGCGCCCACAATCGACGAGGCTTTAAGGAAATTGCTAAGAAGCAGGATCATCTGCGGTTCGCTGTAGCCAAAGTGGCTGATTTTGACGGCGGAGATCATCGCCGTATAGGCTGAAATGCCCGGGAACATAGGAATGACTGCCGCCACGGTGAACACTTTCGGGTGCGCCAGATACCAGCGGGACCACTGAATACCGATGCTGCCGACCAGCATGGAGGCGATAAACGTCGACCATTCGATATTAAAGCCCGAGGTCATCATGATCATACGTGAGCCGTGGCCAATGGCACCCAGCAGCGCACACCAGGGTAATGCACGCTGTGGGACGTTAAACACCATCGCAAAGCCAACGGCGGGAAGGGCTGCCAGGAGCATGTCCTGCGCCAGTGCGAGCAGAAAATCCATCACGCCCATCCGCGTAACCCCCAGAGTGTCATGGCCATTACCACCCCGATACAGGTCGCCAGCGTCAGCAGGCTGGCTATCGCCCAGCGCGCCAGACCGGTGTTGATGTGGCCTTTGAACATATCAGCGACGGCGTTGATTAAGGGAAAACCCGGCACCAGCAGCAATACGCTGGCGGCCATCGCAACAGTAGGCGTGCTGGCGAAGTAAGGCTGGCGCAAAAGCAGGCCGGATACGGTTGTCGCCACGAACGCCGTGATGCAGAAGTTAATTTGCGGATGCAGTTGCCTGTGCGTCAACAACTGGCGGACATACATCGCGATGCTGCTGGCAAAGAAGGTCACGACAGCGCCGTCCCAGCCGCCCGCGTTGAGCTTGCAGAAGCAGGCGCAGGAGAGTCCCACCATCAGCACAACCAGCCAGCGTGGATACCGGAGAGGTTTGATCTGGTTGAAGCGTTTCTCTATCTCCCTCAGATCGAGCAGCTTGTGTTCAGCAAGGATCACGATGTGCTGCACTTCCGTCACGACGTGCATGTTAATGCCGCGGTCATGATTTTTACGGGTGGAGGTCAGGCACTGTCCGTCTTTAATGGTGGTCAGCACAATGGCATTTGACGAGATGGAGCTCTCAACGCTGTCCATCCCCAGCGCCAGCCCAAGGCGTGTGGAAAGTTCTTCCACGAGGGCGCTTTCTGCCCCGTGTTGTAAGAGAAAAAGCCCGCACTGAATACATAGCCGCGTGGTAGCACGTTGCGTAGACCGATCTGCCTGCATGAAACGCCCTGAAGAGAAGAGAGATTGCTTACTTTTAACACAAAGGGCAGGGCCCTTTGCGCTGGGCCAGATCAACATTTGTGCAATCAGTCGCGTGAGCAGGGGGAGAAAACCGCACTTTCTATTTATTTAATGAATATAAAAATAGAGATTTATAAAGACAATATATTAAGTATTTCTAATTTCATATTTTCAATCTTTTCACGCAATCTTAATTAAAGTTTTGTGGTCTTTATGCGATATTAAGCCAGTATTGGGCGTTTCTTAACCCATGTGACATTTCTTCTGATTTGCGAGTATTAAGCCGTTTTGTACTGAGGGATGCAAGCGTGTTTAAACTCGTAGGGTTAGTTCGTTCTTAAATAATGAATTCATGACAGGGAGGGTCTATGTTGCCATTGAATGGTAAACACGGAGTGGTGATTAGTAGAGTGCCGGTTATGCAAAATGGGCTAGGTGGCGTCATGACGCGTCATTTTCCTGATTTTGAAATAACGTACTGCCGTTCGATGCAGGAGTTGACGCTACTACAATTGCGTCGCGCTGGGGTCGTTATTGCCGATATTTCAGGTGAGTATCGTAATCCTCGCGGCACGCTTGAGCAGTATTATGGATTAATGAATCAGTATCGGGACATTCACTGGATATTCCTTGTCTCGCGTCCCCTTTATCCACTTGCAGTAGAGCTTCTTATGCGTCCGGAAAGCACGCTGCTTTCGGATATGGAACCGATCGAAGGCGTTATTAACGCTATTCGCGCGGGCAGTGAACGTGCCGAGCGAATAAGCCAGACGTTATTAATACCGGAAACGTCCGATATTGAAGAAGAGAGTGAGCAAATGATTGCGCTCACCCACTCTGAACGCAAGGTGTTGCGTTTATTAGGTAAAGGTTGGGGAATCAACCAAATAGCCACGCTGCTGAATAAAAGTAATAAAACGATCAGTGCACAGAAAAACAGTGCAATGCGCCGTTTATCACTTCGCAGTAATGCCGATATGTACGCGTGGATAAGCAGTACCCAGGGAATGCGAGAACTCAGTTTAATGTCGGCTTATGGAGAGTTTGAGGAATGGAAAAGACCACTGCAACAAGACATATCGCCGTCATCGAAAGCTGCTCAATGAGCGCTGTAGGGCTGAAGCATCTCTTTGCGATGCCCGCCCTGAGCCATTACCATGTGCACCTGTTTAGCAGATTCGCCAGCTTTAAAGCGGCGCTCTCGGATATCTCATTCTATGCGGTTATCTATTCACTGTCTGATGAGCGTGAAGAGCGGAGAAACTGTCTGGCCTGTTTACGGGATCTCACCTTCACCCACAGCGACGTCCAGCGTATCGTGCTGGCCTCTGACGAAATGGAGGCGAGGCTGGTCAGCCATCTTTCGCCTTCTCGCCTGCATGGGATAATCAGTAAATCGGTTCCGCTAAAGCAGCTAATGGAGGGGCTGGAGACATTACTCAGCGAAACGCATCAGGTGAATGACAACATGTACAATCACTGGTGTGTTAGCCAGAATCGTATGTTAAGCCCAACCGAAAGGGCAATACTGCGTTATATGTCATCGGGATTTTCAATCCCTGAAATTGCGGCGCAGCTTGAACGCAATATTAAAACCATCCGGGCGCATAAGTTTAACGCAATGGTAAAGCTGGGCGTCAATTCTGACGTGGGATTACTGGATGCGGCGGATATCCTGGCGCATCTCCCTGCCCGGGAAGTGCGTCGTTCAGCTCTCACCGTTCCTTCATTCTCTCAGCGTTAAGTGGTGCGCCAGAGTTCTTCTGGCGCAACGTTTAAATGCAGACATCGACCCATTTTGCTGCGGTCAGCTCCGCCATTCTGTCGGGCGATATACGCACCGCACTGTGGATGGCACCCGCTGCGGGTAACACTTCCGCGTACTGTTTTAATGTGATGTCACAGTAAACAGAGAGCGGATTTTCCAGTCCGAAAGGGCAGACGCCGCCAACAGGATGACCCGTCAGGGTGACGACCTCATCGCTGCTGAGCATGCGGGCTTTTGCGCCGAATGTCTCTTTAAGCTTTTTGTTATCCAGACGCGCATCGCCTTTTGCAACCACCAGAATCACGTCATTTTTAATTTTCAGTGACAGCGTTTTGGCAATTTGGCCGGGTTCAACGTTGTGCGCGGCAGCAGCAAGGGCAACAGTCGCTGTGCTTTGGTTAAGCTCAATGATCTCTATATCCGGAGCGTGTTCGGCAAAAAACTGTTGTACAGACTGCAAACTCATTGATTCCTCCTGACAAATATCCTGCGTAATCTGTCATAAGAATTTAGTCGCTGTAAATATCCCTTAAGTAACAAATATCCGTCAGGGGCGATTTCTGGATCGCCTTCACATTCACAGAAACCGGTTACAGTAACCGGTTGCAGAGCGTGATGCAGAGATTAATACTAAGTGTGTAACTTCCCCTGTATCTAATAATAAGAGCTAATTATGAAACCATTCCGTTTGAGCAGTACCGCAGGTACACGATCCGGCAAGGTTGTGACGCTGATGTATGGAACAACGTGTGACGTGAGAGCGTCCAAAACGAACGTCTGACAGGAGATCTGCTATGTCTGCCAACCACGCTGCATTTAATCTGATTTTCCGCTTCGTTGAAAATTATGTCAGCCCTATTGCCGGGCGCATCTCTTCCCAGCGTCACGTTATGGCTATTCGTGACGGGTTTATCTCAGCGATGCCGTTTATGATTGTAGGCTCGTTTTTATTAGTGTTCGCTTACCCGCCTTTTTCGCCTGATACCACCTGGGGTTTTGCTCGCGCCTGGCTGGATATGGCGAAGCAGTTTGAAGGTCAAATTCTGACGCCGTTTGATATGACGATGGGGGTGATGTCCCTTTATATCTGTGCGGCTATCGCCTACAACCTGGGCAAACATTACGTTAAAACCCATCAGCTGGATCCGTTCATGTGCGCGATGCTGTCGCTGATGGCGTTCCTGCTGGTCGCCGCCCCTAAAACCAAAGGCGCTTTACCGGTGGATAGCCTGGGAGGGACCGGTATTTTCACCGCGATTCTGGTGGCGATCTATTGCGTTGAGATGATGCGTTTCCTGAAAGCACACAATATCGGGATCCGCCTGCCAGACCAGGTTCCGCCGATGATCAAAAACTCGTTTGACCTGCTGATCCCGGTGCTGGTGGTGGTGCTCACGCTCTACCCGCTGAGCCTGCTGATCCAGTCGCAGTTCGGTATGCTGATCCCACAGGCCATCATGTCGATATTCAAACCGCTGGTCTCTGCGGCTGACTCGCTGCCTGCGATCCTGCTGGCGGTGCTGATTGGCCACCTGCTGTGGTTTGCCGGGATCCACGGCGCGGCGATTGTCTCCGGGATGCTGCAAATGTTCTGGCTGACAAACCTGGGGGCGAACCAGACCGCGCTGGCGGCGAGCCAGCCTTTGCCACACATCTTTATGGAAGCCTTCTGGACGTTCTTTATCGTTATCGGCGGATCGGGGGCGACGATGGGGCTGGTGTTCTGCTATCTGCGTAGCCGCTCCGCGCACCTGCGCTCCATTGGACGTCTGAGCGTGGTACCAAGCATTTTCAATATCAATGAACCGGTGATTTTCGGTACGCCGATTGTGATGAACCCGGTGTTCTTTATTCCTTTCCTGCTGGCGCCGATGGTTAATGCCGTGCTGGCATGGGCAGCGATGAAGTTTGATCTGATTGGCCGCGTGATTTCCGTTGTGCCGTGGACGGCACCGGCTCCGGTTGGTGCCGCCTGGGCGCTGGGCTGGGATTTCCGTGCAGCCATTCTGGTGCTGGTTTTGGCCTGCGTTTCCGCCATTATCTATTTCCCGTTCTTCAAGGTGTACGAGAAACAGTTGCTTCAGCAGGAAGCGGAAGAAGCACAGCGTAATGGAGAAGAGGAAAATCAGCAGGTCGCTTAGGTAAAAGCAAAACGGCAACGCAGGTTGCCGTTTTTAATGTTTGTTCCCTCTCTCTGCGGGTTTCAGGCCGGGCCAGACTACTTAAGCGTGCAATCGCCACACTGCTGGACGTCCGGCAGACGGTAGCGCTGACAGCAGGTACGACGTACCAGAAGTCCCTCACGCGGAACCACGGTGCGGTAAAGAGGGTTATCCCGTCCATCCGACAGCTGTCTGGCAAAGAAACAGCTCTGACGCAGTGCATCCACTTTCTCGTCGCCGAGCAGCGGCTTCATCTCCGTTAAATACCAGTGGATAAGATACCCGGTATTACTCCAGATCAGTTTGCCGTTAATCTCTCCCGTCGCTTCCAGCGCATCAATGACCGGAACCAGCGCTCTTGTAATCAGCCGTTCCATACGCGCCTGCGCTGACAGGTGTCTCGCGCTCGGATCTTCGTGTACATCAATCCAGAAACAGGCAGCGCGCCCGGTTTCATGAAACTCAACATGGAAATGTTCCGACGAGAGATCGAGCATCGTTTCCTGGGTCAACAGGGCCAGCATGACAGGCGGCACCATCAGCCCGATATACCACTGTGCCCAGAGGGATAACAGCGGTTTGTTTTCCCGCGTCAGGGTAGGTTGGTTACGATAAATATGGTCGGAATAGGTTGCCAGCAGTGACCGCAGCTCCGCAGGGCGTTGCCACTCAGTCAGCGTCAGAGCATGATGCGGCGGTGCTTCATCCAGTTTGATGAAATCCAGCAGATGGGCGCGCGTTACGGCAATTTTTTCCCGAATGGCATCCGCAAGCGTCGTTTCCCCGGCGGAGAGTGGAGCTCGCCAGAGCAGGGGCTCAACGATGTGTGCGGTACGAGTCGCCATAGTGTGGATTACAAATCTAAATGATAATGATTGCCAATCCTAACTATAGATAAAACCGAGCGCAAGCGTTTTATCCTGGCGCTGTGAAGGCGGTTTCAGGCGGTATGAAGCTCTTCGCTCAGCAGAATGCTGTTACGTCCCATATGCTTGGCTTCATAGAGGGCTTTATCGGCTTTCGCCAGCGCGCCCTCAACGTCTTCACCTTCGAACATGGCGATGCCGATGCTGATGGTCACGTTAGTGGCGACGCTTTCGTTAAACATATGGGGGATTTTAAGATCGTAAACCTTCTGACGTATGCGTTCAGCCGTCTGTCGCGCTTGCTCCAGCGGGATGTTACTCAACAGCACCATAAATTCTTCCCCGCCAAACCGGGCGACAACATCGCGTGAGCGCACGGCGTCGCGTATCGCAGCCGAGACCCTGATCAAGGCCTGATCGCCCATCATATGGCCATAATGGTCGTTGTAGGCTTTGAAGTGGTCGATATCCATCAGCAGCACGAAGTGCTCGCCAGCGTCAGGCCTGGGAAGATTCTCCAGCCGGCTTTGCAGCCCGCGACGGTTATATAGGCCGGTGAGCGGGTCCATCATGCTGAGATCGGTCAGGGTTTCGCGCTCCTCCAGCAGCTCGGAAAGCAGCTCCTGGGCGAAACGGTCATTGCGCCGCTGAAGAACATGATGGATACCAATGGCGACCACCGGCAGCGCGAAAAAATAGGCCATTCTCAGCCAGTTTTCGGACGGACTAAGCCACAGGCAGGATATAAAAGCGGGAAATGAATGTAACGTAAAGGCTTTAATATTACTTGCGAACGCCAGAGACCCTATAAAAAGCACTGTTAATAGCGCCATCATTAAATAGGTCGCGTGATCGTGCGTGATTAACAGAAATTTAGAGACGATCTGCCAGGCCCATAAAAGACCAAAAATAGCTGAAACAACAGGGATATTTATTTTTCGCGTGCTGTTTTTCCAGTGCCAGATAAGTAAGCCTGTGCTGATAGTCAGTACGGCAAAGAGCGGGACTGATAACACACGCACGGAATAGAGAGGGTTTGTTACCGAGAACAATGCTGATGCGGCGTTCAGAAATAAAAACAAACGTAAAGATAGCTGATATTTCTTGTTGACTAAAGACAGCCAGGATTGTGATGTCATATGCGTGCGTTTTTATTAAAACTCAATTAAAACAATGAGCAAGGTGTTGTTGTGTAATATTGGGCGCTACAAAATTGAATTTTTATTATCAGAAAAACTTTATCGGAAGTTAACAGGTGGGCAATTTATCACCTTACACATTCTCTGTCATTATGGGAAAGCAATTGCTGGCGCAATTTCTTACGTCGCATGCTGACAAGTGATAATTACTATCATATGATACTGGTTATCATTATCAGTGCGAGAGGTGAAACCATGTTGAGCAAAGCGCTGGGAAGTGGGTGGGGAATATTACTGCCTGGTTCCATTATCGGTGGGCTAATGTTTGCCGATCTCCCCATTGATGTCTGGAAAGCAATGATTGTTTCAGGCTTGCTGGTGACATCCGCAATGATCTGGCACAAACAGTTACGGCATTACGTGCTGCTGCCATCATGCGTTGCGCTAATCAGTGGACTGCTGGTGATTCTGATGAGTTTGAAATAAAAGGGAAAAACAGGAGGCACTGCTGAGGGGATGTAAGATAATTGGTGCGAGGGGGGGGACTTGAACCCCCACGTCCGTAAGGACACTAACACCTGAAGCTAGCGCGTCTACCAATTCCGCCACCTTCGCACAGTCATCTTACTGGTTTGATATCGCCTCGTTGGTGCGAGGGGGGGGACTCGAACCCCCACATCCTAAGGACACTAACACCTGAAGCTAGCGCGTCTACCAATTCCGCCACCTTCGCCCAGTGCGAGCAATATCAACGTGATTTATGGTGCGAGGGGGGGGACTTGAACCCCCACGTCCGTAAGGACACTAACACCTGAAGCTAGCGCGTCTACCAATTCCGCCACCTTCGCATACCATCGACACTGTAAAAGTATCGTAACCACGGAGGCGCATTCTAGATGTTTTCAGCTTTACGTCAACAGAAAATTGCGCACGTTGTTTTGATTGCTGCAAAAATGGGCGATGGCAGCGTCAGCCATCGCCGGACCGGGGGGTTACTTTTTCGCCTGGCGCGTCATCACGGTGCGATAGACCTTAAAGCGGCCCGTCTGGGCGATCACTTCGTGGAAGCCAAAGGTTTCATCCAGCACTTTCGGGTACGCGAGGAAGGCGTTCGCTACGATACGCAGCTCACCGCCGCTGTTGAGGTGACGGGTTGCGCCACGGATCAGCGTTTGCGCCGCTTCAAGGCTGGTCTCCATTCCGTCGTGGAACGGCGGGTTAGAGATGATCATGTCAAAGCGACCGGTCACGTCGGAGAAGACGTTGCTGGCAAACACGTCACCTTCTATGCCATTCGCAGCAAGCGTGGCGCGGCTGGCTTCTACTGCCGGGGCGCTCACGTCACACAGGGTTAAACGCACTTTTGGTGAGTGGCTGGCGAGAACCGTTGACAGCACGCCCGCGCCACAGCCGACGTCCAGCACCTTGCCCTTGGTGTGAGGCGTCAGGGTGGACAGCAGCAGCTTGCTGCCCGTATCGAGCGCATCACGACTGAACACGCCCGGCAGGGTTTTAATGGTCAGGCCGTCAAGCTGGTACTCGTCCCAGAAGGCGTCGGCATCGAAGGTGGTCTGTTTTTCCAGACGACCATGGTACAGTCCGCAGCGACGGGCGCTGTCGATTTTCGTCAGCGGCGCCCAGGCTTCGAGCATCTGCTCTGCGCTACGCACCCCGCTGCGGTTCTCACCGACAACAAAAATATCGCAGCCGACCGGCAGCAGAGAAAGCAGGTTCATCAGCTGGAACTGGGCTTCCGGCTTGTTTTTTGGCCAGTAGTAAATGAGCGTATCGCAGTCAGCAATATCGCTCTGCTCCGCCGCCAGGCTAAAGCGCGCGCGCTCGCCCATCTGGCGGCTCAGCACCTGCCAGTGGTGATAGTACTGGGTGTGGGCACGGCTTTCAGCACAGTCGAAACGCGCGGGCAGGTCATCCTGCATATCTCCGGCAAACAGAATACGGCTTTCTTCGAAATCATCACTGTGACGCAGCAAGACTTCACTTGCCGGGGTAAATGCAGACATGAATTGTTCCTCAATAAACTCAGGCGGGGATTATAGTAGGTAGATGGCGCAGTTTCGACACATTTGCTATATTTGCGCGCCTGAGAGACAGGAGTTTTCGCTATGACATCCCGACGAGACTGGCAGTTGCAGCAGCTGGGCATTACCCAGTGGGCTTTGCGTCGCCCGACGGCGTTGCGGGGCGAAATAGCCATCTCCATACCTGCGCATGTCCGCCTGGTGATGGTGGCAGAAGCGCCGCCTGCCCTGAACGAGCCCCTGATTGAGGATGTCCTTCGCACCCTGAAGGTGACCCGCGATCAGGTATTACAGCTGGCGCCTGAAAGCGTCGCGATGCTTCCCCCTGACAGCCGCTGTAACAGCTGGCGAATCGGGGCGGTGGACGAGCTACCTCTTGAAGGAAGCCAGATCAGTTCGCCAGCGCTGGACGAACTGAAAGCCAACCCAAAAGCGCGTAGCGCGCTATGGCAACAAATTTGCGAATATGAACACGATTTCTTCCCTCACGACGGTTGACCTGACCACCGCGTTCGCGATTGAAACCCGCGCCCATGCCTTTCCGTGGAGCGAAAAGACGTTTGCCAGCAATCAGGGCGAACGCTATTTAAATCTCCGCCTGGACGTTGACGGTGCGATGGCTGCGTTCGCCATCACACAGGTCGTTCTGGACGAGGCGACGCTGTTTAATATTGCGGTCGATCCCGCTTATCAGCGCCGCGGGCTGGGCAGGGAACTGCTTGAGCACCTCATTCGTGAGCTGGAAACCCGTGACGTTTTCACCCTGTGGCTGGAGGTGCGCGCGTCCAATGTCGCCGCCATCGCGCTCTATGAAAGCTTAGGCTTCAACGAGGCGACTATCCGCCGTAACTACTACCCCACCGCAGAGGGACGTGAAGACGCCATTATCATGGCTCTGCCGATTGGATAACGAAAATAAGGTTGTAACGATGAAATGGGACTGGATTTTCTTTGATGCCGACGAAACGCTGTTTACGTTTGACTCGTTCGGCGGCCTACAGCGGATGTTTCTCGACTATAGCGTGACGTTCACCGCGGAAGATTTTCAGGACTATCAGGCGGTGAACAAACCGCTGTGGGTGGATTACCAGAACGGAGCCATCACCGCGTTACAGCTTCAGCATCAGCGTTTTGACGTGTGGGCTGAACGGTTAAACGTCAGTCCTGGGGCGCTGAACGAGGCCTTCCTGAATGCGATGGCGGATATCTGCGCGCCGCTGCCCGGCGCCGTTTCTCTGCTGGATTCGCTGAAAGGGAAGGTGAAGCTTGGGATCATTACCAACGGCTTTACCGCGCTTCAGCAGATCCGCCTTGAACGCACCGGCCTGCGCGATCATTTCGACGCGCTGGTGATCTCCGAAGAGGTGGGCGTACCGAAGCCGGATCCGCGTATTTTCGATTATGCGCTGGCGCAAGCGGGCAATCCTGACCGCGATCGCGTGCTGATGGTGGGGGATACGGCAGAATCTGATATTCTGGGAGGTATGAGATCGGGCCTGTCGACCGTCTGGCTGAATGCGCATGGTCGCACGCTGCCGGAAGGCATCGAGCCGACCTGGACCGTTACGTCATTGAACGAACTGGAGCAGCTCCTGTGTAAACAATGATTGCCTGCCCCCTGTTGATGGGTAAAATAGCCGCATTTTTCGTATTCCATGATGCGCGGCCTGCTGCCGCGCTTACCTAAGAAGAATTGATTATGACGTTGTCTCCTTATCTGCAAGAGGTGGCCAAACGCCGCACTTTTGCCATTATCTCGCACCCGGATGCCGGTAAAACGACCATCACCGAGAAGGTGTTGCTGTTCGGACAGGCGATCCAGACCGCGGGTACCGTTAAAGGCCGTGGCTCCAGCCAGCATGCTAAATCCGACTGGATGGAGATGGAAAAGCAGCGTGGTATTTCGATTACCACCTCCGTGATGCAGTTCCCGTATCACGACTGCCTGGTGAACCTGCTGGACACCCCGGGGCACGAAGACTTCTCCGAAGATACCTACCGTACGCTGACGGCGGTGGACTGCTGCCTGATGGTGATCGACGCCGCGAAAGGTGTTGAAGATCGTACCCGCAAGCTGATGGAAGTCACCCGTCTGCGCGATACGCCGATCCTCACCTTTATGAACAAACTCGACCGTGACATCCGTGATCCGATGGAGCTGATGGATGAAGTGGAAAACGAGCTGAAGATTGCCTGCGCGCCAATCACCTGGCCGATTGGCTGCGGCAAGCTGTTCAAAGGGGTTTACCACCTCTATAAAGACGAAACCTACCTGTACCAGACCGGTAAGGGCCACACCATTCAGGAAGTCCGCATTGTGAAAGGTCTGGACAACCCGGAGCTGGACGCCGCTGTCGGTGAAGAGCTGGCCGCCCAGCTGCGCGATGAGCTGGAGCTGGTTAAAGGCGCGTCGCATGAGTTCGACAGAGAGCTGTTCCTGAGCGGTGAAATTACCCCGGTCTTCTTCGGTACCGCACTCGGCAACTTCGGCGTTGACCATATGCTCGACGGTCTGGTTGAGTGGGCCCCGCAGCCGATGCCGCGTAAAACCGACACCCGCGAAGTAGAAGCGAAGGAAGAGAAGTTCTCCGGCTTCGTCTTTAAAATTCAGGCCAACATGGACCCGAAACACCGCGACCGCGTCGCCTTTATGCGCGTGGTTTCCGGTAAGTACGAAAAGGGCATGAAGCTGCGTCAGGTCCGTATCGGTAAAGACGTAGTGATATCCGACGCGCTGACCTTCATGGCGGGCGACCGTTCGCATGTAGAAGAAGCCTATCCGGGTGACATCATTGGTTTACACAACCACGGTACCATTCAGATTGGCGATACCTTCACGCAAGGCGAAATGATGAAGTTCACCGGTATCCCTAACTTCGCGCCAGAACTGTTCCGCCGCATTCGCCTGCGCGATCCGCTGAAGCAGAAGCAGCTGCTGAAAGGCCTGGTCCAGCTTTCCGAAGAGGGTGCGGTACAGGTGTTCCGCCCCATCGCCAACAACGATCTGATCGTGGGCGCGGTAGGTGTGCTCCAGTTCGACGTGGTGGTTGCCCGTCTTAAGAGCGAGTACAACGTGGAAGCGATTTACGAATCGGTGAACGTGGCGACGGCGCGCTGGGTTGAGTGTTCTGACGTGAAGAAATTCGAAGAATTTAAACGTAAGAACGAAGTTCAGCTGGCGCTGGACGGTGGCGATAACCTGACCTATATCGCCCCAACCATGGTAAACCTGAACCTGACGCAGGAACGTTATCCTGATGTTCAGTTCCGCAAAACGCGCGAGCATTAATTTCCTTTCAGAGCACGGCAGCCGCCGTGCTCTTCTTTAATTCCTGTGTTATTAAACCCTTGCGGAATGTTCTTAATTCACCGCAATTTTTCGCTATTCGTTCGTTTTTTCCCCAATTCTGAATGCACCCCTCTGATTGTGATCTATATTTAACTCAGTGTTTAGCACCGGGCGTGGATGAATTAACTGTTCAATGCATGTCCATTGGTTCTCCATTTTGCCCCGGTGTTAATTCGCAATATATAAAACCAAGATTAGGGAAGTATGTCGCCCAAATAATGGGCAAAACACAGGAATAAATCGATGAATATGACAAGACTGAAGATTTCTAAAACTCTGCTGGCTGTAACATTGGGTAGTGTCCTGGTAAGCGGTTCTGCTCTGGCGGAAACCAGCACCATGGATAAAGCGCAAAATTCCGCCAATACCGCAGGGGAAAAAATCGATAGCTCTATGAATAAAGTCGGTAATTTCATGGATGACAGCTCAATCACAGCAAAAGTGAAAGCCGCACTGGTGGATCACGAATCCATCAAGAGCACCGATATTTCTGTTAAAACCGACAACAAGGTTGTCACCCTGAGCGGTTTCGTTGAAAGCCAGACCCAGGCTGAAGAAGCCGTTAAAGTGGCGAAAGGCGTTGAGGGCGTAAGCTCCGTCAGCGACAAACTGCACGTACGTGACAGCAAAGAATCGTCGGTGAAGGGCTATGCCGGAGATGCAGCAACTACCAGCGAAATCAAAGCTAAACTGTTAGCTGACGACATCGTGCCATCCCGTATGGTGAAAGTTGAAACCACCGATGGTGTGGTCCAGCTGTCCGGTACGGTTGAGAATCAGGCACAAAGCGATCGTGCCGAGTCAATTGCGAAAGCTATTGATGGTGTGAAAAGCGTCAAAAACGATCTGAAAACGAAGTAAAGCAGTACCATTCGCCCGTCAGGCTGAAAACCGCGGGCGAAATAAAAACGATTCTGGAAAAGCCGGTGAGTGACCTGAGCGCTCACGTTTAGCGGCCGACATTAACTATGGTAAAGGAGAGGCTTATGTTTCGTTGGGGCATTATATTTCTGGTTATCGCGTTAATTGCCGCCGCATTGGGCTTTGGTGGACTGGCGGGTACCGCGGCATGGGCAGCGAAAATTGTCTTCGTCGTCGGTATTATTCTGTTCCTGGTCAGCCTGTTTACGGGTCGACGTCGCCCGTAGCAAACGCAATATTTACTAAACAAACTCAAGCCAGTCCTCGTGACTGGCTTTTTCTCGTTTGAGAACCACCGGGGAAGTGCGTTACTGTGTCTCATCAAAATAATGAAAACAGGAAGGCAGAGGTGGGGCAACGAATTCCCGTTACGCTCGGCAATATTGCGCCGCTGACGTTAAAACCGTTTCATGCAGGCCAGCTTGCGCTGGTCTGTGAAGGGGGAGGGCAGCGCGGTATTTTCACTGCTGGCGTGCTCGACGAATTTATGCGCGCGCAATTCAACCCGTTCGATCTCTATTTCGGCACCTCTGCCGGGGCGCAGAACCTCTCCGCCTATGTCTGCAACCAGCCCGGCTATGCGCGCAAAGTGATTATGCGCTACACCACCTCCAAAGAATTCTTCAATCCGGTACGCTTCGTACGCGGCGGGAACCTGATCGATCTCGACTGGTTACTGGATGCCACCTCCAGCCAGATGCCGCTGGCCATGGATACCGCGTCACGACTGTTCGATACCGGCAAAGAGTTCTGGATGTGCGCCAGCCGTGGCGATGACTATTCGCCGGGTTACTTTTCGCCGCAGAAAGAGAACTGGCTGGATATCATCCGCGCATCCAGCGCGATCCCGGGATTCTACCGCACCGGCGCCCTGCTGGAGGGGATAAGCTATCTTGACGGCGGTATCAGCGACGCGGTGCCGGTACAGGAGGCGGCGCGGCGCGGGGCAAAAACCATTGTGGTGATCCGCACGGTGCCTTCGCAGATGTATTACACCCCACAGTGGTTTAAGCGGATGGAACGCTGGCTGGGCGACAGCAGCCTGCAACCGCTGGTGAATATCGCGAAGCAGCATGAAACCACCTACGGCGCGATGCAGCGTTTTATTGAAAAACCACCGGGCAAGCTGTGCATCTTTGAAATTTATCCGCCTAAACCGCTGTTGAGCATGGCGCTGGGCAGTCGGCTGCCTGCGTTGCGTATGGATTACAAAACGGGGCGGCTGTGCGGGCGTTACTTCCTGGCGACCGTCGGGAAAATGCTGGCGGAGCAACCGCCTCTTCATCGGCATAAAAGCATCATTTTGCCGCCTGCCGTTGTGGCCAATGACGCGGTGGCGATGCCGCTGGTGGACGCGCCGCAGGCCAACGATGGCTTACTCGATAACGAGGATCTGGCGTGACGCACTGCTTTATCGATACCCATTGCCACTTTGATTTCCCGCCGTTTAGCGGGGAGGAAACATCAAGTATTGCGCGCGCGGCTGAGGCCGGTGTGAGAGCCATTATTGTGCCCGCTATTGAAGCGGCGAGATTCGACAAAGTTCTGGCGCTTGCCCGGGAGCACGATGCGCTGTATGCCGCGCTGGGTCTGCATCCGATCGTTATTGAGCACCATCTTGATGACCATCTCGACAGGCTGGATGCCACGCTGCAAAATGCGGATACGAAGCTGGTTGCCATCGGTGAGATCGGCCTCGATCTCTATCGTGAAGATCCGCAGTTTGAGCGCCAGCAGACGATCCTGGATGCGCAGCTCCGGCTGGCAAAGCGCCACGATCTGCCGGTGATCCTCCACTCCAGACGTACCCATGACAAACTGGCGATGCACCTGAAGCGTATCGACGTGCCGCGCAGGGGCGTGGTCCATGGTTTCGCTGGAAGCCTTCAGCAGGCGCAACGTTTTATTGAGCTGGGCTATAAGATTGGCGTCGGTGGCACCATTACCTATCCGCGTGCCAGCAAAACCCGTGATGTGATGGCGCAGCTCCCGCTGACCTCGCTCCTGCTGGAAACGGATGCGCCTGACATGCCGCTGAATGGTTTTCAGGGCCAGCCCAACCGCCCGGAGCAGGCGGCACGCGTTTTTGATGTGCTGTGTGAGCTGCGTCAGGAGCCTGAAGATGTGATTGCCAGCGCGCTGCTGGAAAACACCCGCGCGGTCTTCGGCATCACGCTATAAATAAAGGGCCGGGCGGATCACCGTGATCTGCTGCCGTTCCAGGGCCTGCGCCAGCGGCTCGATGTCCTCCGGCGTGGCGCTCCGCCATCGCGCCGCCTCCCCGTAAACCCCATGAGCATGAAACGCGTTGATCCGCACAGGAACGTTCCCCAACGCGTGGATAAAAGCGGTCAGCGATGGCAGATGGTGCAGATAATCACACCGAGCGGGGATCACCAGCAGGCGCAGCTCCGTCAGGCGATGACGATCGGCCAGCCAGAGGATGCTCTGCTTGATCTGCGTGTTTTCGCGCCCGGTCAGAAAACGGTGATGTTCATTGCCCCAGGCTTTCAGATCCACCATCGCGCCGTCAAACACCGGTAACAGCTTTTGCCAGCCGGTTTCGCTTAACAGGCCGTTGCTGTCCACCAGGCACGTCAGATGGCGCAGGGACGGATCGGCTTTGATCGCGGTGAACAGCGCAACCAAAAACGGCAGCTGCGTGGTGGCCTCACCCCCGCTGACGGTCACGCCCTCAATAAACGGCGCGGACGTGCGAACCCGGGAGAGGATCTCCTCGACGCTATAGCGCTGCGCCATCGGCGTCGCCTGCTGCTGACACAGGTGCAGACAGGTGTCGCACTGCTGACAGTGACTCTCCTGCCACCAGACGCGCCCGGCCTGAATTGCCAGCGCATCATGAGGACAGTAGGGAACACAGTCGCCGCAGTCGTTGCAGCGCCCTATCGTCCACGGGTTGTGGCAGGTTTTGCAGCGCAGGTTACAGCCCTGGAGGAACAACGCCAGGCGGCTGCCCGGCCCGTCCACGCAGGAGAAGGGTATGACCTGACTAACTAAAGCGCATCTGCTGTTCATGGCTTATCACGCGCGGCTGACGTTCCAGAATACGGGTATTGCGCGCGGCCTCCTCGCCGAGCCAGGTGGTGTTGGTGCGCGAGCCGGCCTCCCGGTATTTCTCCAGATCGGAGAGCCGCACCATATACCCGGTGACGCGCACCAGGTCGTTTCCGGCTACATTCGCGGTGAACTCACGCATACCGGCGTTGAACGCCCCCAGGCACAGCTGCACCACAGCCTGAGGATTGCGTTTAACCGTTTCCTCCAGGGTGAGAATATCGCTGATCCCCGAATGATAGTGTTTATGATGCGGCGCCACGGCCAGCAGGTGGCTGACAGGGTCCGGTTCGTCGCCGTACGGCAGACGTGCGCCCGGCGTGGTGCCAGAATCGGAACTGATCCCAGACTGGGCATGCAGCATCGCGCGGTGCTGCCAGCCGTGTTTCACCGGCGTGTTTTCAACAAACGCCGCAAGCTGTTCACTGATGCGGTAGCCCAGAGCATTGGCCTGTTCGTTCTTACCGTAACGTCCCGTAATGCCTGCTTTCTCGCACAGCACATTCACCGCTTCGGCCAGACCGTACATGCCAAACATCGGCACAAAGCGATCGGCATCAATCAGCCCCTCTTTCACCAGGAAGCTATTCTCAAAGAAGCCGGATTGTTCATATAGAAAATCGCAGCGCGCATTGATGATCGCGATTTGTTGCTGGCAGTAGTGGGGAAGGGTACGGGTGAAAAAGTCTTCCGGTGAGCGGCTGTGTTCCGCAATCGCTTTCAGGTTAAGGCGCACCAGCGTGCTGCCGCCGCCCGCCAGCGGCAGGGAGTTGTAACAGCTCACCACGCCATAGCGACCTTTTGTGAAAATTTTATCATTCACCGGGCCATTAGAAATATGCGGTTTACTACATTCACAAATGTTTTCCGCCACGCTCAGCAGCAGATCGCTGGGGGTTACATCCGGGTCGTAGATAAAGGTCAGGTTCGGCGCAACCTGCTTCAGTTCGGCATCCGCGCGAAGGATGGCTCGGGTGACAGGCGTATCCGCCGGGCCGATATTGGCATGCATAAACGCATCGGGCAGGGTTCTGTCCAGGTAACGCCAGAAACGTTTTATTCGGCTATCGATTTCATCCTGTGTTAGAATTTTAACATAGGGGCTGAGTATCTCATCGAGCTGGCCCAGATAGACCGGCATCGATGTGACGGACGGAACATGGTGATAAAGGATAGTGAGCAGCGAGAGGGCATCATCCAGATCTTTCGCCCCTTCCAGCTCCAGCCATTCTGAGCCGTTAGCCAGAAATTTAGCGTAGTCCGGCAGCACGTAGCGCGGTTTGTAAGGCGCATGGCCTTCGAACATGTCGCAGATGAATCCCTCGTCCAGCGCGGCCCGGGCCGCCTCTGGCAGAGCGGGATAGGGCAGATTGTTCTCTGCTTCCAGCGCCAGAAAATGACGTTTTTGTTCCGGGGTTAACACCGGGCTGGTCACAATGTGCTGGCAACGTTGTTGCAGGGCGTCGGGCATGTTCACTTCCTTGGTTGTTCTGCGGATAGTGAACGAATTGTAGGAAGCCAGCCTGGTGGCGCTTTTGATCAGACAGGGGATATCGCCGATTTAGTCAGCAATTAACGCACTAAAATTTGAAGAAGATCTCATTACAGTAATGCAAATTTGCACACAGTTTTCATTAACTGTGATGAATGTCGAAGTGTGGATGCGGGTGAATGTTAGAATACTCACAGACCCGCAAGGTAAAATTTATACGGCACTGCCGTTGGAGAATGTTATGACCGATTTAACTGCAAGCAGCCTGCGCGCGTTGAAACTGATGGACCTGACCACCCTGAACGATGACGACACCAATGAAAAAGTCATCGCCCTGTGCCATCAGGCGAAAACGCCAGTGGGTAACACCGCCGCCGTCTGTATCTATCCGCGCTTCATCCCGATTGCCCGCAAAACGCTGAAAGAGCAGGGCACGCCGGACGTGCGCATTGCCACCGTAACCAACTTCCCGCACGGCAATGACGATATCGACATCGCGCTGGCAGAAACCCGCGCGGCGATTGCGTACGGCGCAGACGAAGTTGACGTGGTATTCCCGTACCGCGCGCTGATCGCCGGCAACGAGCAGGTCGGTTTTGACCTGGTGAAAGCCTGTAAAGACGCGTGTGCGGCGGCAAATGTGCTGCTTAAAGTGATCATCGAAACCGGCGAGCTGAAAGAAGAGGCGCTGATTCGTAAAGCGTCTGAAATCTCTATCAAAGCGGGCGCGGATTTCATTAAAACCTCTACCGGTAAAGTGCCGGTCAACGCTACCCCGGAAAGCGCACGCATCATGATGGAAGTCATCCGTGATATGGGCGTGTCCAAAACCGTTGGCTTCAAACCGGCGGGCGGCGTGCGTACCGCGGAAGACGCGCAGCAGTTCCTGGCGATTGCCGACGAGCTGTTCGGCGCCGACTGGGCTGATTCCCGCCACTACCGCTTCGGCGCGTCCAGCCTGCTGGCCAGCTTGCTGAAAGCGCTGGGTCACGGTGACGGTAAGAGCGCAAGCAGCTACTAAGTTGAATTGCCGGGTGGCGCTACGCTAACCCGGCCTACAGGATCGTAGGGCGGGTCAACATATCCGCCGCCATTCACCCGATTCCGCATGGAGGTTACCGTGTTTCTCGCACAAGAAATTATTCGTAAAAAACGTGATGGTCATGCATTAAGCGACGAAGAAATCCGCTTTTTTATCAATGGCATTCGTGATAACACCATCTCTGAAGGGCAGATTGCGGCTCTGGCGATGACCATTTTCTTCCACGATATGTCGATGCCTGAGCGCGTGTCGCTGACCATGGCGATGCGAGATTCAGGAACCGTTCTGGACTGGAAAAGCCTCAACCTTAACGGCCCAATTGTGGACAAACACTCCACCGGCGGCGTGGGCGACGTGACGTCTCTGATGCTCGGCCCAATGGTGGCGGCCTGTGGCGGTTACATCCCGATGATTTCCGGGCGCGGCCTGGGTCATACCGGCGGTACGCTCGACAAACTGGAAGCCATTCCGGGCTTCGATATCTTCCCGGATGACAACCGCTTCCGCGACATTATTAAAGACGTTGGCGTGGCGATTATCGGCCAGACCAGCTCTCTTGCTCCGGCTGACAAGCGTTTCTACGCGACGCGTGACATTACCGCGACCGTAGACTCCATCCCGCTGATCACCGCCTCTATCCTTGCCAAAAAACTGGCGGAAGGTCTGGATGCGCTGGTGATGGATGTGAAAGTGGGCAGCGGCGCGTTTATGCCAACCTATGAACTCTCTGAGGCGCTGGCCGAAGCGATCGTTGGCGTCTCCAACGGCGCGGGCGTGCGCACCACTGCACTGCTGACGGACATGAACCAGGTGCTGGCCTCCAGCGCCGGTAACGCGGTTGAAGTCCGTGAGGCCGTGCAGTTCCTCACAGGCGAATACCGTAACCCGCGCCTGTTCGATGTCACCATGGCGCTGTGCGTTGAGATGTTAATCTCCGGCAAGCTGGCCAAAGACGACGCGGAAGCCCGCGCGAAGCTTCAGGCGGTGCTGGACAACGGCAAAGCGGCGGAGATCTTTGGTCGGATGGTGGCGGCGCAGAAAGGCCCGACCGACTTCGTGGAAAACTACGCGAAATACCTGCCCACCGCGATGCTCAGCAAAGCGGTCTATGCGGACAGCGAAGGCTTTGTCTCGGCTATGGATACCCGCGCGCTCGGCATGGCTGTTGTGTCTATGGGCGGCGGTCGTCGTCAGGCATCGGACACCATTGATTACAGCGTCGGCTTTACCGATATGGCCCGTCTGGGCGACAGCGTTGACGGCCAACGTCCGCTGGCGGTGATCCACGCGAAAGACGAAGCCAGCTGGCAGGACGCGGCGAAAGCAGTGAAGGCGGCAATATCTCTTGACGATAAAGCACCGGAAACCACACCGACGGTCTATCGTCGTATCACTGAATAGCGGTATACTGATCTGATCGCATTTTTATGAAGCACTAAGTACGGAGAACAATTATGAAACGTGCATTTATTATGGTGCTGGACTCATTCGGCATCGGCGCAACCGAAGATGCAGAACGATTTGGTGACGTGGGTTCCGATACCCTGGGTCACATCGCGGAAACCTGTGCAAAAGGCGAAGCGGACAACGGTCGTAAAGGCCCTCTGAACCTGCCAAACCTGACCCGTCTGGGGCTGGTAAAAGCGCATGAAGGCTCTACCGGTAAGATCGCAGCCGGTATGGACGGTAACGCGGAAGTCGTGGGCGCCTACGCGTGGGCGCACGAGCTCTCTTCCGGGAAAGATACTCCGTCCGGTCACTGGGAAATTGCCGGCGTGCCGGTGCTGTTTGACTGGGGCTACTTCTCCGATCACGAGAACAGCTTCCCGCAGGAGCTGCTCGATAAGCTGGTGAAGCGCGCCAACCTGCCGGGCTACCTCGGCAACTGCCACTCTTCCGGTACCGTGATTCTGGATCAGCTTGGCGAAGAGCACATGAAAACCGGTAAACCGATTTTCTATACCTCTGCTGACTCCGTGTTCCAGATCGCCTGCCATGAAGAGACGTTTGGCCTGGATAAACTGTACGAGCTGTGCGAGATCGCCCGTGAAGAGCTGACCGAAGGCGGCTACAACATTGGCCGCGTTATCGCGCGTCCGTTTATCGGCGACAAAGCGGGTAACTTCCAGCGTACCGGCAACCGTCACGATCTGGCCGTGGAGCCACCGGCGCCGACCGTGCTGCAAAAACTCGTCGATGAGAAAGACGGCCACGTGGTTTCCGTGGGTAAAATCGCGGACATTTACGCCAACTGCGGCATTACCAAAAAGGTCAAAGCGACCGGTCTGGATGCGCTGTTCGACGCCACCATCAAAGAGATGAAAGAAGCGGGCGATAAGACCATTGTCTTCACCAACTTCGTGGACTTCGACTCCTCCTGGGGCCACCGTCGCGACGTCGCCGGTTATGCTGCGGGTCTGGAGCTGTTTGACCGCCGTCTGCCAGAGCTGATGGAGCTGGTGGGGGAAGATGACATTCTGATCCTGACCGCTGACCATGGCTGTGACCCGACCTGGACCGGTACCGACCACACCCGTGAGCACATTCCGGTGCTGGTGTACGGCCCGAAAGTCAAACCGGGCTCGCTGGGTCACCGTGAGACCTTCGCGGACATCGGCCAGACGATTGCGAAATACTTTGGTACGTCTGACATGGAATATGGCAAGGCTATGTTCTAAACGGATTGGGTGCGGCCTGATGCCATCACCCCGGCCCTCTCCCACCGGGAGAGGGAGAACAGAATGTAGGCCGGGTAAGGCGTAGCCGCCACCCGGCAAAAACAACAATGTAAAAGGAACTGAAGATGGCAACTCCTCACATTAATGCAGAAATGGGTGATTTCGCTGACGTCGTATTGATGCCGGGCGACCCGCTGCGCGCGAAGCACATTGCAGAAACCTTCCTCGAAGACGTGCGTGAAGTGAACAACGTGCGCGGCATGCTGGGCTTCACCGGCACCTATAAAGGCCGCAAAATCTCCGTGATGGGTCACGGCATGGGTATCCCATCCTGCTCCATCTACACCAAAGAGCTGATCACCGACTTCGGCGTGAAGAAAATCATCCGTGTCGGCTCCTGCGGCGCAGTGCGCATGGACGTTAAGCTGCGTGACGTGGTGATCGGCATGGGCGCGTGCACCGACTCTAAAGTCAACCGCATTCGCTTTAAAGATCATGATTTTGCAGCCATCGCTGACTTTGACATGGTGCGTAACGCGGTTGACGCGGCAAAAGCGCTGGGCGTTGACGCGCGCGTGGGCAACCTGTTCTCTGCCGATCTGTTCTACTCGCCAGAAGGTGACATGTTCGACGTGATGGAAAAATACGGCATTCTGGGCGTGGAAATGGAAGCGGCCGGTATCTACGGCGTGGCGGCTGAATTCGGTGCGAAAGCGCTGACCATCTGCACCGTGTCTGACCACATCCGTACCCACGAGCAGACTACCGCTGCCGAGCGTCAGACCACCTTCAACGACATGATCAAAATCGCGCTGGAATCCGTTCTGCTGGGCGATAAAGAGTAATACCTGTTGTGCCGGGTGGCGGATTCGCCTGACCCGGCCTGCGGTTTTCCAGGCCCGCTAAGCAGAGCGCCAGCGGGCTTTTTTATTAGCGTACTGCCTGCGCAATCCACGCCGATAACTCCCGCAACTCTTGTTCCTGTTCCGGAAAATCAACACGTAACGCGTCACACTCCTGTTGCAGCATATCTGCCCGATAGAGACAGCCCTGCAAACGTGCAGCCAGCGCTTCTAACGGTGCCGGATTAAGACTATCCGTAAATACCTGGGTACGAGAGATATGGCCTTTCTCGACGTCAAAGTGCAGCTCAACGCCGCCCCAGGTAAATCGCTCATCCAGCAGGTGTGAAAACGCCGGTGCCTGACCGAAATTCCACTCCCAGCTGCTCTGGCGGGCGAAGGTTTCCGCGAAGTTTGGCAGATCCGGGATTTTATCCGGAGAAATCACCTCGGCTTCTACGCGTTCACCGTAATGCCTGAAAAAGGCCTCGCGGATCGCATCGCAAATGCGTTCATGGGTAATCCCCGGCAGGAGCTCCACCAGATTCGCCACGCGACCGCGCACGGAGGTAATTCCCTTAGCCTGGAGCTTTTTCTTGTCCGGGTTCAGATAGTTTGCCAGACGGCTCAGATCGGCATTCAGCAATAATGTGCCGTGGTGGAATCCGCGATCCATCGTTTCGCGGTAGGCTGAGCCTGACACTTTCCGGTCGCCTTCAGGCGTTTTCACGACCAGATCGTTACGTCCCGAGGCTTCAGCCGTCACGCCGAGTGAATTGAGCGCGTTAAGCACAATGGAGGTCGAGATGGTTTTGTCGTATTCCGGCTTGCCCGCCATAAAGGTAAAGCAGGTGTTGCCCAGATCGTGAAACACCGCACCGCCGCCGCTGCTGCGGCGCGCCAGGCGGACGTTGTCCTCTTCCATACGGCGGGTGTTACACTCTTTCCACGGATTTTGCGCGCGACCAATAACGACCGTATCGGCGTTGCGCCAGAGAAACAGGACGCGCTGGGTGGCAGGCATCTGGCGGAAGATGCACTCTTCCACCGCCAGGTTAAACCAGGGATCGTAAGAGTCAGAGATTAGCAGGCGTAACGTCGACATGGCAGAGTTCCTTTTCCGAATCATCCGCCTACTTTATCACTATTCTTTCTTCTCGCTCTCTTCCTCTTCGGGAACCGACTTGCTGGCGGTTAACAGGAACGGCGACTGCTGCCAGCGGGTGCGTTTGCCCTGGAGCAGCGTGCGCGCCAGTACCACGCCAATCGCCAGCGAGAGCAGCAGCATCAGGCGCAAAATATTGGTGGTGTTATCCACCTGTTTGGCTTCGGTTGGCAGGGTGTGGGTGTCGAGTGTCAGACGTAAATAGCCGAGCGGACCATTCTTGCCCTGAATGGGTTCGACGATTTGTTGGTTGAAATAACCACCGGCTTTTTTGCCATCCAGCGCCAGCCTGTCACGCACGTCGACATGCTCACCCGCGCGGGCAATCAGGTCGCCCTGTTCATCGTACACGCCTGCATCCAGAATGCGGCTGTTTTCCGTAAGCTGGCGCAATACCTGGGCTATTCGCTTATCATCCGGCGTTTCGGTGCGCATAGACGGCGCAACGTTGAGCGTCACCTGGCGCGCCAGCGTCCGGGCCAGTTCCTCAAACTGCGGGTTACGCTGTCGTTGGTGATTCTGGCTAAACCAGGATGCCCCCTGCATCAGCGCCACTAATAGTGCGAGACAGATCAGGACAATCACGGCGCGATGAAGCCGGAATTTCAGTTTTGCGCGAGCCATATTCCACCTGCTTAAAATTTACGGCTTAATGTTGCCAGAAGT
Organism: Enterobacter cloacae complex sp. GYL001; assembly: GCF_049237125.1. NCBI lineage: Bacteria > Pseudomonadati > Pseudomonadota > Gammaproteobacteria > Enterobacterales > Enterobacteriaceae > Enterobacter > Enterobacter cloacae complex sp. GYL001. The sequence continues at coordinate 91,715 of NZ_JBMKGW010000004.1, forward strand.
GATGGTTACAGGGTAGCCTCATGCGTTATTTTCCCTCTGGAACCTTCCGGCGCGAACGAAATTACAGGAGCTTCAATGCCGAACATTACCTGGTGCGACCTGCCAACGGATGTCTCTTTATGGCCAGGATTGCCGCTCTCTTTAAGTGGCGATGAGGTGATGCCTCTCGATTACCACGCTGGCCGTAGCGGCTGGCTGCTGTACGGACGCGGCCTGGATAAGCAACGCCTCACCCAGTATCAAACCAAACTGGGCGCAGCGATGGTCATCGTTGCGGCCTGGTGCGTGGAAGATTATCAGGTTATTCGCCTGGCGGGTTCCCTGACACAGCGCGCCACGCGTCTGGCGCACGACGCCGGGCTGGACGTTGCCCCCCTCGGCAAAATTCCGCACCTGAAAACGCCCGGCCTGCTGGTAATGGACATGGACTCCACTGCCATTCAGATCGAATGTATTGACGAGATTGCTAAACTGGCGGGCAGCGGCGAGCTGGTGGCGGAAGTCACCGAGCGCGCGATGCGCGGCGAGCTGGATTTCACCGCCAGCCTGAGACAGCGCGTGGCGACCCTGAAGGGGGCCGATGCTAACATTTTGCGTCAGGTGCGCGATGAACTGCCCCTGATGCCTGGGCTGACGCAGCTGGTGCTCAAGCTGGAGACGCTCGGCTGGAAAGTGGCGATTGCCTCCGGCGGGTTCACCTTCTTTGCCGACTACCTGCGTGACAAGCTGCGTCTGACCACCGTGGTGGCAAACGAGCTGGAGATCATGGACGGCAAACTCACCGGACAGGTCATCGGCGACATCGTGGATGCGCAGTACAAAGCCAATACGCTGATGCGTCTGGCGGAGAAATATGCCATTCCGGTCGAGCAGACCGTCGCCATCGGCGATGGCGCGAACGATCTGCCGATGATCAAAGTTGCCGGGCTGGGTATTGCCTACCATGCCAAGCCGAAAGTGAATGAAAAGACGGAAGTCACTATCCGTCATGCTGATCTGATGGGGGTGTTCTGTATTCTCTCCGGCAGCATTAATCAAAAATAGCGGCCTGCTTTTGTAGGCCGGGTAAGCGTCAGCGCCACCCGGCGCGCAGACCGCACAGAAATAACGAGGTAAACCGTGGCGAAAGCTCCAAAACGCGCATTTGTCTGTAATGAATGTGGTGCGGATTATCCGCGCTGGCAGGGGCAATGCAGCGCCTGCCATGCCTGGAACACCATCACCGAAGTGCGTGGTGTGGCGGCTTCGCCGAGCGTGGCCCGCAATGAACGGCTGAGCGGCTATGCGGGCAATGCAGGCGTGTCGAAGGTACAAAAACTTTCGGATATCAGCCTGGAAGCACTGCCGCGCTTTTCCACCGGATTCAAAGAATTTGACCGCGTGCTCGGCGGTGGCGTAGTGCCGGGCAGCGCCATTCTGATCGGCGGTAACCCGGGCGCGGGTAAATCGACCCTGCTGCTGCAAACGCTCTGCAAGCTAGCCGAACAGATGAAAACCCTGTACGTCACGGGGGAAGAATCACTTCAGCAGGTGGCGATGCGCGCGCACCGCCTCGGCCTGCCGACCGGCAATCTGAATATGCTTTCGGAAACCAGCATCGAGCAGATCTGCATGATCGCCGAAGAAGAGCAGCCGAAGCTGATGGTGATTGACTCCATTCAGGTGATGCATATGGCTGACATTCAGTCGTCACCGGGAAGCGTGGCGCAGGTGCGTGAAACCGCGGCCTACCTGACGCGCTTTGCCAAAACGCGCGGCGTGGCGATTGTGATGGTTGGTCATGTGACCAAAGACGGCTCGCTGGCGGGACCGAAAGTGCTTGAACACTGTATCGACTGCTCGGTGATGCTCGATGGCGATGCGGATTCCCGTTTTCGTACCCTGCGCAGCCATAAAAACCGCTTTGGCGCGGTGAATGAGCTGGGCGTGTTTGCCATGACCGAGCAGGGGCTTCGCGAAGTCAGCAACCCGTCGGCCATCTTCCTGAGCCGTGGCGACGAGATCACGTCCGGTAGTTCGGTGATGGTGCTGTGGGAGGGGACGCGTCCGCTGCTGGTTGAAATTCAGGCGCTGGTGGATCAATCGATGATGGGCAACCCGCGGCGCGTGGCGGTCGGTCTGGAACAGAACCGCCTGGCGATCCTGCTGGCGGTGCTGCACCGTCACGGCGGTCTGCAAATGGCGGATCAGGATGTGTTCGTCAACGTGGTTGGTGGGGTGAAGGTTACGGAAACCAGCGCGGACCTGGCGCTGCTGCTGGCGATGGTCTCCAGCCTGCGCGACAGGCCGTTGCCGCAGGATCTGGTGGTGTTTGGCGAGGTGGGGCTGGCCGGCGAGATCCGCCCGGTGCCGAGCGGTCAGGAGCGTATCTCCGAAGCGGCAAAACATGGCTTCCGCCGCGCGATTGTTCCGGCCGCCAACGTGCCGAAAAAAATCCCGGAAGGGATGCAGGTTTTTGGCGTTAAAAAACTCGCAGATGCGTTAAATGTCTTTGACGACTTATAATTACGTATTCGATTTTGCAGGAGGCACCGTAATTTATGTCATCATTTGACTACATCAAGACCGCTATCCGCCAGAAGGGCTGCACGTTGCAGCAGGTGGCGGACGCCAGCGGCATGACCAAGGGCTATCTGAGCCAACTGCTGAACGCCAAAATCAAAAGCCCCAGCGCGCAGAAGCTGGAAGCGCTGCACCGTTTTCTGGGGCTTGAATTTCCGCGGATGCAAAAGAACATTGGCGTGGTGTTCGGTAAGTTCTACCCGCTGCATACCGGGCATATCTATCTGATCCAGCGCGCCTGTAGCCAGGTCGACGAACTGCATATCATCATGGGTTATGATGAAACCCGCGATCGCCAGCTGTTTGAAGACAGCGCCATGTCGCAGCAGCCCACCGTGCCGGACCGCCTGCGCTGGCTGCTTCAGACCTTTAAATATCAGAAAAATATTCGTATTCATGCCTTTAACGAAGAGGGCATGGAGCCGTATCCGCACGGCTGGGACGTGTGGAGCAACGGCATCAAAGCGTTTATGGAAGAGAAGGGCATTGCGCCTAACTGGATCTACACCTCTGAAGAGTCCGACGCGCCGCAGTTCCGCGAGCATCTGGGCATCGAGACGGTGCTGATCGATCCTAAACGCACCTTCATGAACATCAGCGGGGCGCAGATCCGCGAGAACCCGTTCCGTTACTGGGACTACATCCCGACCGAGGTGAAGCCGTTCTTCGTGCGTACGGTGGCGATCCTCGGCGGCGAGTCGAGCGGGAAATCGACGCTGGTAAATAAGCTGGCTAACATCTTCAATACCACCAGTGCGTGGGAGTATGGCCGCGATTACGTCTTCTCACACCTTGGCGGCGACGAGATGGCGTTGCAGTATTCCGACTACGATAAAATCGCGCTCGGTCATGCCCAGTACATTGATTTTGCGGTGAAATACGCCAATAAAGTCGCCTTTATTGATACCGATTTCGTCACCACGCAGGCGTTCTGCAAAAAGTACGAAGGGCGCGAGCACCCGTTTGTGCAGGCGCTGATTGACGAATACCGCTTTGACCTGGTGATCCTGCTGGAAAACAACACCCCGTGGGTGGCCGACGGCATGCGCAGCCTGGGCAGCTCGGTGGACAGGCGGGAGTTCCAGACCATGCTGGTGGAGATGCTTAACGAGAACAACGTTGAGTTTGTGCATGTGGAAGAGTCGGACTACGATTCCCGCTTCCTGCGCTGCGTCGAGCTGGTGAAGGAGATGATGGGGGAGCAGGGTTAATAACTTCCCCTCTCCCACCAGGAGAGGGGACTTTAATCGCCCTCTCCCTTTGGGAGAGGGCCGGGCTGAGGGAATCAGTCCACTCAATACTCAACCACCACCTTCCCACGCATATGCCCCTCCAGCACCCTGCGGTGCGCTTCGGTAATGCTTTCCACGCTTAGCCCGTGCAGCGTTTCGCTGAGCGAGCTTTCCACCACGCCGTTATCCACCAGCTTCGCCACCTCATCTAAAATCTCACCCTGACGCGCCATATCCGCAGTCTGGTACATGCTGCGGGTGTACATAAACTCCCAGTGCAGGGCGGCAGATTTGGACTTCAGCTTGTCCAGGTTCAGCGGATGCGCGTTTTCAACGATGGAACAAATGTGTCCCTGAGGGGCAATCAGATCGCTGACCGCATCCCAGTGCCCGTCGGTATCGTTGAGGATAAAAATGTAATCCACAAAGGTGAGCCCCTGTTTCGCCAGTTCACCCTTCAGGTCGCGGTAATTTACGACAATGTCAGCCCCGCGATCGCGACACCACCGGGCGGAATCTTCTCGTGAAGCGGTTGCGACGATCTTCACCTTGCTGTTGTGCTTCGCAAACGGGATCGCCAGCGATCCGACTCCACCCGCGCCGCCAATTATCAGCAGCGTTTTATCTGCGTCGGCATCCTGAATCTTCAGCCGTTCAAACAGGCCTTCCCACGCGGTGAGCGCCGTCAGCGGCAGTGCAGCCGCGGCGGCCCAGTCAAGGCTTGCAGGCTTGTGCCCGACAATGCGCGCATCGATCAGCTGATGCGTGGTATTGCTGCCCGGGCGGGTGATGTCCCCCGCGTACCACACTTCGTCACCCGGTTTGAATCCGGTGACGCCAGCCCCAACGGCTTTTACGATACCGCTGGCATCCCACCCGAGAATGCGCGGCTCCTTCAGTCCGCTTTTGGCAATGCCTGCATGTACCTTGGTGTCCACCGGGTTTACGGAGACGGCTTTTACCTCCACCAGCAGATCGTGTTCACCGGGCTGCGGCATCGGCGGAGTGATTTCAACGAAGGTGGAGGGATTTTCCGGGTTAACGGCAATGGCTTTCACTGACATGGTGTGCTCCTCAATGGCATGCGTTTTGTTGAGGCTAGTCTATTAAGTGGTCAGCTGCATGATAAGATGGACAATCAAGAACTCAGCGTTCGTACAGGGTGAACAATCATGTTTAAACAGCTTCAGGATATGGCGCTGTTTGCGCTGGTGGCCGAGATGGGCAGCTTTACCGCGGCGGCGCAGAAGGCGGAACTGCCGAAATCCAGCGTCAGCCAGCGGATTAGCCAGCTGGAGCAACAGGTGGGGATCCGTCTGTTGAATCGCACCACGCGCAGAATAAGCCTGACGTTTGCGGGCGAACACTATCTGGTGCACTGTCGTGAAATGCTGGCGGCCAGCGAGCGCGCGGAGTATGCCATTCAGCGGCTGCGCGAAAACCCCAGCGGGCGGCTGCGGATCACCTGTCCGGCGGGAATTGGCGCGACGCTGCTGGCGCATATGAATGCGGAGTTCCAGCTTCGCTATCCGGACGTGTCGCTGGATGTGTCGATCTCAGACGATGTGGTGGATCTGGTCGAGTCTGGCTTTGACGTGGCGCTGCGCACCGGCAAACCGCAGGATTCTTCCCTGATTGGCCGCATGATTGGGCACTGTCCGCGCTACATGCTGGCCTCGCCCCACTACCTGGCGCGTCGGGCGCCGTTAATCCATCCCCGACAGCTGGTGGATCACCGCTGCATTACGCACCGGGCATGGTCAGAGTGGCTTCTGCGAAGCGAGAATGAGGATTACCGCTACCTGCCGGATAACGCCCACATGACGGATAACCTGGTGTACGCCCGGGAATGCGCCATTGCCGGGGCGGGGATCACGCTGTTACCCGCATTCCTGCTGGAAGATAAGATCGAAAAGGGCGCGCTGGTGAAGGTGCTGTCGGCGTGGAGCGTTGAGGGAAACGATCTCTGGCTGGCCTACCCGAGCCGTAAGCTCAATTCGCCTGCGCTGATGAGCTATATCGACTTTGCGATGCAGTTTGATGAGGTGAAGCGGTATTACGTGGGCAAATAAAAAAGCCGGGTGCGGCTTCGCCTTACCCGGCCTACACACTGTGCGGCCTGATGCCCTCACCCTGGCCCTCTCCCACGGGGAGAGGGTACAAACATAAAAAACGGCAACCGAAGTTGCCGTTTTGCTTTTATTTCGCAATACGCTTGTACTTAATACGCTTCGGCTCCAGCGCGTCTGCGCCCAGCGTGCGTTTCTTGTACTCTTCGTATTCGGTGAAGTTACCTTCGAAGAACTCCACCTTACCTTCGTCCTGGTAGTCCAGGATGTGGGTTGCGATGCGGTCCAGGAACCAGCGGTCGTGCGAGATAACCATCGCGCAGCCCGGGAACTCCAGCAGGGCGTTTTCCAGCGCGCGCAGGGTTTCGATGTCCAGGTCGTTGGTAGGTTCATCAAGCAGCAGAACGTTGCCGCCAACCTGGAGCAGCTTCGCCAGGTGCAGACGACCGCGCTCACCGCCGGACAGCTCGCCCACGCGTTTGCCCTGGTCAGTGCCCTTAAAGTTAAAGCGGCCAACGTAAGCGCGGCTTGGCATCTCGGTGTTGCCGATACGCATGATATCCAGACCGCCGGAAACCTCTTCCCACACGGTTTTGCTGTTATCCATTGCGTCGCGGAACTGGTCCACGGAAGCCAGCTTCACGGTTTCACCCAGGGTGATAGAGCCGCTGTCAGGCTGTTCCTGACCGGACATCATGCGGAACAGGGTCGATTTACCTGCGCCGTTCGGACCGATGATGCCAACGATAGCGCCTTTCGGCACGGAGAAGGTCAGGTCGTCGATCAGCAGACGGTCGCCGTAGGACTTACGCAGGTTGGTCACTTCAACCACTTTATCCCCCAGACGTGCGCCAGGTGGAATAAACAGTTCGTTGGTTTCGTTACGTTTCTGGTATTCAGTGTTGTTCAGCTCTTCGAAGCGTGCCAGACGGGCTTTGCCCTTGGACTGACGGCCTTTCGCGCCCTGACGCACCCACTCCAGCTCTTTCTCGATAGACTTACGACGCGCCGCTTCCTGAGATGCTTCCTGCGCCAGACGCTGATCTTTCTGCTCCAGCCAGGAGGAGTAGTTGCCTTCCCACGGAATACCTTCGCCGCGGTCCAGCTCCAGGATCCAGCCCGCAACGTTGTCGAGGAAGTAACGGTCGTGGGTAATCGCCACCACGGTGCCTTCGAAGTCGTGCAGGAAGCGCTCCAGCCACGCCACGGATTCCGCATCCAGGTGGTTGGTAGGTTCGTCGAGCAGCAGCATGTCTGGTTTTTCCAGCAGCAGGCGGCACAGCGCCACGCGGCGGCGTTCACCACCGGACAGGTTAGCGATTTTCGCATCCCAGTCTGGCAGACGCAGGGCATCGGCCGCGCGCTCCAGCTGCACGTTCAGGTTGTGACCGTCGTGCGCCTGGATAATCTCTTCATATTTGCCCTGCTGAGCGGCCAGTTTGTCGAAGTCCGCATCCGGCTCGGCGTATTTGGCATACACTTCATCCAGACCTTTCAGGGCGTTAACCACCTCGGATACCGCTTCTTCAACGGATTCACGCACGGTGTGTTCCGGGTTCAGCTGAGGTTCCTGCGGCAGGTAGCCGATCTTAATGCCAGGCTGCGGACGGGCTTCACCTTCGATGTCTGTATCGATGCCGGCCATGATGCGCAGCAGGGTGGACTTACCGGCACCGTTGAGACCCAGAACACCGATTTTTGCGCCCGGGAAGAAGCTCAGCGAGATATTTTTAAGAATATGACGTTTCGGCGGGACAACTTTGCCGACACGATGCATGGTATAAACGAATTGAGCCACGTTGGACTTCGCCTCTTTTATCGTGATGAGAATGAATTTCAGCCTCGAAGTGTAGCCTTTTTCACGCCCTAATCCCAGCCAGGAACGTCGGGAGTGTTAAAACGCGCAAGAAAGGTAAAAAAGTGTCCATGACGTGGCGCGTTGTGGGATGCCTGGTTAGCATAAGTTGATGTAACTTTGACGTGGCAAGACGCTGCAACTGACGAAAAACAATGAGGAAGAGCTTGTGGAAAAAGCCAAACGGGTGGTCTGGCGTCTGCTGGCTGCCAGCGTATGCGTAATGGCGGTAAGCCAGGCGGTGCATGCCGATTCACTGGATGAACAACGTAACCGCTATGCCCAGATTAAACAGGCATGGGACAACAAGCAGATGGATACCGTGCAGGCGCTGATGCCGACGCTGAAGGATTATCCGCTGTATCCGTATCTTGAGTATCGCCAGATCACGGACGATCTCATGAATCAACCGACCGTCACCGTGAATAACTTCATTCAGGCGAACCCGACCCTGCCGCCTGCGCGCACCCTGAAGTCCCGGTTTGTGAACGAGCTGGCCCGCCGCGAAGACTGGCGCGGCCTGCTGGCTTTCAGCCCGGATAAACCGGGCGCGACGGAAGCGCAGTGTAATTACTATTATGCGAAATGGGCGACCGGTCAGCAGGAGGAAGCCTGGACCGGCGCGAAAGAGCTGTGGTTGACGGGCAAAAGCCAGCCAAACGCCTGTGACCCGCTGTTCAGCGCCTGGCGCGCCTCGGGCAAGCAGGATCCGCTCTCTTACCTGGAACGTATTCGCCTGGCGATGAAGGCCGGAAACACCCGGCTGGTCACCGTGCTGGCGGGCCAGATGCCCGCAGATTATCAGACCATTGCGTCTGCCGTTATCGGTCTGGCAAACGATCCCAATACCGTGCTGACGTTTGCGCGTACCACCGGCGCGACCGATTTTACCCGCCAGATGGCGGCGGTGGCCTTTGCCAGCGTGGCGCGTGATGATGTGGAAAACGCCCGGCTGATGATCCCGCAGCTGGTGCAGGCCCAGCAGCTTAATGACGATCAAACTCAGGAGCTGCGCGATATCGTTGCATGGCGACTGATGGGGACAGATGTCACCGACGAACAGGCGCGCTGGCGTGACGATGCGGTGATGCGTTCGAACTCTGTCTCGCTGGTGGAGCGTCGCGTGCGCATGGCGCTGGGAACGGGCGATCGTCGTGGCCTCAATACCTGGCTGGCGCGTCTGCCGATGGATGCCAAAGAGAAAGATGAATGGCGTTACTGGCAGGCGGACATGCTGCTGGAACGTGGTCGTGAAGATGAAGCCAAAGAGATCCTCCACTCCCTGATGCAGCAGCGCGGATTCTACCCGATGGCGGCGGCGCAGCGTCTGGGCGAGGAGTACACCCTGAAGATCGACAAAGCGCCAGCCAACGCGAACCCGGCGCTGACGCAGGGGCCGGAAATGGCGCGCGTGCGCGAGCTGATGTACTGGAATCTGGATAATACCGCGCGCAGCGAATGGGCGAATCTGGTCACCAGCCGTACCACCGATGAGAAAGCGCAGCTTGCCCGCTATGCATTTGATAATCGCTGGTGGGATCTGAGCGTGCAGGCGACGATCGCCGGCAAACTGTGGGATCACCTCGAAGAGCGTTTCCCGCTGGCTTATAAGGATCTGTTCGATCGCTACACCAGCGGCAAAGATATTCCGCAAAGCTACGCGATGGCCATTGCCCGTCAGGAGAGCGCCTGGAACCCGAAAGTGCGTTCTCCGGTGGGTGCCAGCGGCCTGATGCAGATTATGCCGGGTACCGCGACGCACACGGTGAAGATGTTTAATATTCCAGGCTACAGCAGCCCGTCCCAGCTGCTGGATCCGGAGACTAACATCAACATCGGTACCAGCTACTTGCAGTACGTCTATCAGCAGTTCGGTAATAACCGTATCTTCGCGTCAGCGGCGTACAACGCCGGGCCTGGCCGCGTGCGGACATGGCTTGGCAACAGCGCAGGGCGTATCGACGCCGTGGCGTTTGTCGAGAGCATTCCGTTCTCGGAAACGCGCGGCTATGTGAAGAACGTGCTGGCCTATGACGCCTACTATCGCTACTTCATGGGGCAGAAAGATACCCTGATGAGCGATGCCGAGTGGCAGAGACGTTACTGATCGGCGCGGGTTGTGTTATGCTGTACTCGCTAATGAGTACAAGAGGCAGCATAACATGACCCAGCATTCCCCGTATTCCTCGGCCATGGCCGAACAGCGTCATCAGGAGTGGCTTCGTTTTGTGGAGTTGCTCCGCCAGTCTTACGACAAAGATCTGCATTTACCGTTGCTACAGCTGATGCTGACGCCAGACGAACGTGAAGCGCTGGGTACACGGGTACGCATTATTGAGGAACTGCTGCGCGGCGAAATGAGCCAGCGCGAGCTGAAAAACGAGCTGGGCGCGGGTATCGCGACCATCACCCGGGGTTCAAACAGCCTGAAGTCGGCGCCGGTTGAACTGCGTCAGTGGCTGGAAGCCGTATTGCTGAAAAACGCCGGATGACGGCTTCGCCTTATCCGGCCTGCAAACTTAACGATAAATCGCGTTATGAAACGGACTTAACGCCAGAATAACGGCCTGGTGGTAAACGCCTGAACGCGTAAGCTTGCCACCCGTAAAGACGCCAATCGCCCCCTCTTTACGACCAATTTCATCAATGCCGGTGTAGTGCGACATTACCGGCCCCAGCGCCTCACCCGCGCGGACTTTCTCCAGTATGACCTCCGGCAGCGGCAGCGTGGCAGAACGCGCTTCGCCGCGCTGCTCACGGCTTTCGATGACAACCCAGCTGAAGGTCGCCCCTTCGTCGATACCTGCTTCAATCGCGACCCAGAAGTCAGCGTCTGGCGCGGCGGCTTTTGCATTAGCCACGCGATTTCGTGCGCCAGCGCGTGTTTCCTCGCTGCCAAACGGCTGTTCCGGCACACCGCTCTCGACGCCGACGGCGTCAATATGGCAGGATCCTTCGCCGAAGATCTCTTCAAATGCCCTTAGAATTGCCTGAATTTTGGCAGGATTGGTGGTAGCAGAGACAACATGGTGCATAATTAAGCTCGATTTAAAAAATTCATCGCAGTATAACGGAAAAAAAGCATGTTACAGGTATACCTTGTTCGCCACGGTGAAACGCAGTGGAACGCCGAGCGACGTATTCAAGGCCAGTCAGATAGTCCTCTCACCGACAAAGGTGTGCAGCAAGCATGGCAGGTGGCGGAGCGCGCCAGAACGCTGGGTATCACTCACGTCATCTCCAGTGATTTAGGCCGCACGCAGCAGACGGCACGCATCATCGCCGATGCCTGTGGCTGCGACGTGACCCTCGAACCGCGTCTGCGCGAGCTGGATATGGGCGTGCTGGAAAAACGTCCTATCGATACGCTGACGGAAACCGAAGAAGGCTGGCGCCGCACGCTGGTGAACGGCACTGAAGATGGTCGCATCCCTGAAGGGGAATCCATGCAGGAGCTGAGCGTGCGCATGCATGCCGCGCTGGCCGAGTGCCTGAAACTCCCGGCAGGTAGCCGACCGCTGCTGGTAAGCCACGGTATCGCGCTGGGTTGCCTGGTGAGCACCATTCTGGGACTGCCGGCTTACGCCGAGCGCCGTTTGCGTCTGCGCAACTGCTCCATTTCCCGTATCGACTATCAGGAAAGTGCCTGGCTGGCATCGGGGTGGGTGGTTGAGATGGCAGGGGACATTTCGCATCTTGATGCCCCTGCACTGGACGAATTGCAGCGTTAACGACGTACCGGAATCAGGAATTCCATACGCAGATTGATAGGGCCTTCTTCCGGTTTAGCATCTTGCGCCGGATAGTAGCGCTCAATGTCCTGACCTTTACGGCGATTCAGATTCAGCATCGGCATGCAGGTCCCGTAAACGGTCAGGATGAACTCCTGAACGCCCGTTCCTAAACCTTCGTATGAGAACATCACATACTCGCCGCCTTCCAGCACGACAGGCTTCGAGCCATGAATGTAACCGTTCGCCATGTCAGGCGTCAGCGCCGTGGTATAGAACACCTCCTGCTCGTCGTCTTTTTCCTGGCTGGGATGCGTTTCGTTCAGGCCATACAGAATCGGCGGGAGCGCCGGAGCATGGCTTAAAAATTCGCGCCAGAACTGAACGCGCATCTGATGGCGGAACTCGGAGATCTGCTCCAGGGAACAGGAGTAGCTCTGCGTGGTGCCGACCAGGTGCGTTTCCGGCAGGGTGATGATTTCATATTTTGGCATCGCAAACTCGCCCAGACGCAGCGGCGGACGCATACCAAAGGAGCTCCAGTCCGGCGAGCGGCGATAAAGTGCTGGCGTTAACGAGAACTGTTTTTTAAAGGCACGGGTGAAGGTTTGCTGTGAATCGAAGCGATATTGCAGGGCAATATCCAGGATTGGTCGCGCGGTCAGGCGCAACGCGACAGCAGACTTTGATAAACGACGTGCGCGAATATAGGCACCGATAGCATGACCGGTGACATCCTTGAACATCCTTTGCAGATGCCACTTGGAATAGCCTGCTTTTGCCGCCACATTATCCAGTGACAAAGGCTGGTCGAGATGACCTTCCAGCCAGGTGAGCAGGTCGCGAATAATTCCAGCCTGATCCATATACTATCCTCATCCTTAAAACTGCCGCAGGTGCCTGTTTACAGGTTAGCGGATAATAGCATTTTTTGACGTTTTAGCATTCAGTGTTTTTTTTGCGCATAAATGCTTTTTGTAGTGATTTATGTGCGGATATATTCTAATCCTGTGATCTTGCTACATTTTTATCTAACCTGTTGAATAATCGCTCAGCGTAATTTTTATGAATGGTAACAATATGAAATACAAGGTTTTAGTCTTTGCAGCACTGGCGCTGATGGCAGGGCGCGTGGCACAGGCGGAGCAAATTGGCTCCGTGGATACTGTGTTTAAAATGTTTGGGCCGGACCACAAAATTGTGGTGGAAGCCTTTGACGATCCGGACGTTAAAAACGTCACCTGCTATGTCAGCCGGGCAAAGACCGGCGGGATTAAAGGCGGCCTGGGGCTGGCTGAAGACACGTCTGACGCGGCCATCTCCTGCCAGCAGGTTGGCCCGGTGGAATTGAGTGACAAAATCAAAAACGGCAAAGCGCAGGGCGACGTCGTATTCCAGAAACGGACCTCGCTGGTGTTCAAAAAGCTACAGGTGGTCCGTTTTTATGACGCGAAGCGTAACACCCTGGCTTATCTGGCTTATTCCGACAAAGTCGTGGACGGCTCACCGAAAAACGCGATAAGCGCGGTACCGATTATGCCGTGGCATTGATAAAAAAAACGGCGCAAATGCGCCGTTTTTTACTGCGTGACGGGAGAATTACTCCTGGAGGTCACCGCAGAAACGATAGCCTTCACCATGGATCGTGGCGATGATTTCCGGCGTATCCGGCGTAGATTCGAAATGTTTACGAATACGACGGATGGTTACGTCAACGGTACGATCGTGTGGCTTCAACTCACGACCGGTCATTTTCTTCAGCAGTTCTGCACGGGACTGAATCTTGCCCGGGTTCTCGCAGAAGTGCAGCATCGCGCGGAATTCACTGCGCGGCAGTTTGTACTGCTCACCGTTCGGGCTAATCAGCGAACGGCTATTGATATCAAGTTCCCAGCCGTTGAATTTGTAGCTGTCGACGCTACGACGCTCTTCACTTACCGTACCCAGATTCATGGTGCGGGACAGCAGGTTGCGTGCACGAATGGTTAACTCGCGAGGGTTGAACGGCTTGGTGATGTAGTCATCCGCGCCGATTTCCAGACCAAGAATTTTATCAACCTCGTTGTCACGGCCCGTCAGGAACATCAACGCGACGTTCGCCTGTTCACGCAGTTCGCGCGCCAGAAGAAGCCCGTTTTTGCCCGGCAGGTTGATATCCATAATCACCAGGTTGATATCATTTTCAGAAAGGATCTGATGCATCTCTGCGCCATCGGTCGCTTCAAAGACATCGTAGCCTTCTGCTTCGAAAATGCTCTTTAACGTGTTGCGTGTTACCAACTCGTCTTCAACGATAAGAATGTGCGGGGTCTGCATGTTTGCTACCTAAATTGCCAACTAAATCGAAACAGGAAGTACAAAAGTCCCTGACCTGCCTGATGCATGTCGCAAATTAACATGATCGGCTTAACGTGACTAAAGTACGTAATTGCGTTCTTGATGCACTTTCCATCAACGTCAACAACATCATTAGCTTGGTCGTGGGTACTTTCCCTTTGGACCCGACAGTGTCAAAAACGGCTGTCATCCTAACCATTTTAACAGCAACATAACAGGCTAAGTGACACCGGACACCCAATAAAACTACGCTTCGTTGACATATATCAAGTTCAATTGTAGCACGTTAACAGTTTGATGAAATCATCGTAGCTGAATGCTAGCCTTTGTCACAATTTTTCAATAAACCAACTAGTTGCGGACATTGATTGATAAACGGTACGAATCCAATCAGAAAAGAGTATTCATATGGTCATTATCATTACAAAACATAAGGATAATGGACTTCTGTTAACATTCTAACTGATTGTTCAGCCACAAAATAGTTTAGCTTTTTTTAATTGTTATGAAACGCTATTTCGGTGATTTGTGTTGCAAAATTGTAAATTCGTGCTGCGTAATATGTTGAACTGAATCACATTTTTACCTGCTAACTGATTAAAAAGAGAGCGTAAATGCATCTGTCGATTGTGCTGGTGGCACCAGCAAGAGCTGAAAATATTGGCGCTGCGGCGCGTGCCATGAAGACTATGGGGTTTACCGATTTGCGTATTGTGGACAGCACGGCGCATCTGGAGCCTGCTGCGCGCTGGGTGGCGCACGGTTCGGGTGATATTCTCGATAATATAACCACTTACGCTACGCTCGCCGACGCACTCCACGATATTTCGTTTACCGTCGCGACGACCGCGCGCAGCCGGGCGAAGTTTCACTATTACGCCACGCCTGCTGAACTGGTGCCGATGCTGGAAGAGAAAAGCCAGTGGCTGGAGAAAGCCGCGCTGGTGTTTGGGCGAGAAGATTCCGGGCTGACTAACGAAGAGCTGGAGCTGGCTGACGTGCTGACGGGCGCGCCGATGGTGGCGGATTATCCGTCACTCAATCTGGGGCAGGCGGTGATGGTCTATTGCTATCAATTAGCATCCTTAATACAAATTTCTCAGCCACCGGTGACAGTTTCGGATGAAAACCAGCTGGCGGCACTGCGTGTTCGTGCAAATAACCTTCTTGAGCAGTTGGCCGTCGCTGACGATCAGAAAATGGTGGACTGGTTACAGCAGCGCCTGGGGCGTCTTGAGCAGCGCGATACGGCAATGCTGCACCGATTGCTTCATGATATTGAAAAAAAATTAGCCGAGTAAAATAGTGTCATAGGTTTTTATTATGGCCGATCCTGCTGATGTCTGGGGTTGCATCTGGGTTATTCCGATGAAAATAAATCTGCCCGCAGCGGGACGTGAGAATGTCCCGAATTGTGATCGAATTAAAAATTCATTGACTTAAGGGGCTCGATCCTTTAACCCTAAAAGAATAGAGCACAGACAGATAATAATGACAGAGTACACAACATCCATGAAACGCATCAGCATCACCACCATTACTACAACCATCATCATTACCACAGGTAACGATGCGGGCTGACGCGTACAGGAAAAACAGAAAAAAGCCCGCACCTGAACAGTGCGGGCTTTTTTTTCGGCTAAAGGAAATGAGGTAGAACCATGCGAGTGTTGAAGTTCGGCGGTACGTCAGTGGCAAATGCAGAACGTTTTCTGCGTGTTGCCGATATCCTGGAAAGCAACGCCAGGCAGGGGCAGGTTGCCACCGTGCTCTCTGCCCCGGCCAAAATCACGAACCACCTGGTGGCGATGATTGAAAAAACCATCGGTGGTCAGGATGCACTACCGAACATCAGCGACGCCGAGCGTATCTTTGCCGATCTGCTTCAGGGGCTGGCCGACGCCCAGCCTGGTTTCCCGCTGGCGCAGCTGAAAAGCACCGTTGAACTTGAATTTGCCCAGATTAAACACGTTCTTCACGGTATCAGCCTGCTTGGTCAGTGCCCGGACAGCATCAACGCGGCGCTGATTTGCCGGGGTGAAAAACTCTCTATCGCCATCATGGCAGGCGTGCTGGAAGCGCGCGGTCACCACGTGACGGTCATCGATCCGGTTGAAAAACTGCTGGCTGTGGGCCACTACCTTGAATCCACCGTCGACATTGCCGAGTCGACACGTCGTATTGCGGCGAGCAAAATCCCGTCTGACCATATGATCCTGATGGCAGGCTTTACCGCCGGTAACGAGAAGGGCGAACTGGTGGTGCTGGGGCGTAACGGCTCTGACTACTCCGCCGCCGTGCTGGCCGCCTGTTTACGCGCAGACTGTTGTGAGATCTGGACTGACGTCGACGGCGTTTATACCTGCGATCCGCGCCAGGTACCGGACGCCAGGCTGCTGAAGTCGATGTCGTACCAGGAAGCGATGGAGCTTTCCTACTTCGGCGCTAAAGTTCTTCACCCGCGTACCATCTCCCCGATTGCCCAGTTCCAAATCCCTTGCCTGATTAAGAATACCGGTAACCCTCAGGCGCCGGGCACGCTGATTGGCGCCAGCGCGGATGAAGATGACCTGCCGGTGAAAGGCATTTCTAACCTCAATAACATGGCGATGTTCAGCGTCTCTGGCCCGGGGATGAAGGGCATGGTCGGCATGGCGGCACGCGTCTTTGCCGCTATGTCCCGCAACGGGATCTCCGTGGTGCTGATCACGCAGTCTTCTTCCGAATACAGCATCAGCTTCTGCGTTCCGCAGGGCGATTGCCTGCGTGCCCGTCGCGCGCTGGAAGAAGAGTTCTATCTGGAGCTGAAAGAAGAGCTGCTGGAGCCGCTCTCGATTCAGGAGCGTCTGGCGATTATCTCGGTGGTCGGCGACGGCATGCGCACCCTGCGCGGTATCTCCGCCAAATTCTTTGCCGCGCTGGCGCGGGCTAATATCAATATCGTGGCGATTGCCCAGGGCTCATCAGAGCGTTCCATTTCCGTTGTCGTGGATAACGATGACGCCACTACCGGCGTGCGCGTGGTGCATCAGATGCTGTTCAACACCGACCAGGTGATTGAGCTGTTCCTGGTGGGCGTCGGTGGTGTCGGTGGCGCGCTGCTGGAGCAGGTGAAGCGCCAGCAGGAGTGGCTTAAGAAGAAACATATCGATTTGCGCGTTTGCGGCATTGCGAACTCGAAAGCGTTGCTGACTAACGTCCACGGTCTGAATCTGGAAAACTGGCAGGCGGAGCTGGAAGAGGCGAAAGAGCCATTTAACCTGGGCCGCCTGATCCGCCTGGTGAAAGAATATCACCTGCTTAACCCGGTGATTGTTGACTGTACCTCCAGCCAGGCGGTGGCCGATCAGTACGCCGACTTCCTGCGCGAAGGGTTCCACGTGGTGACGCCAAACAAAAAGGCCAACACCTCGTCGATGGATTACTATCATCAGCTGCGGCTGGCGGCGAGTAAGTCGCGCCGTAAGTTTCTGTATGACACCAACGTGGGCGCGGGCCTGCCGGTCATCGAGAACCTGCAAAACCTGCTGAACGCGGGCGACGAACTACAGCGTTTCTCCGGCATCCTCTCCGGCTCCCTGTCGTTTATCTTCGGCAAGCTGGACGAAGGGATGAGCTTGTCGGAAGCCACCCGCGCCGCGCGCGAGCTGGGCTACACCGAGCCGGATCCGCGCGACGACCTCTCCGGCATGGACGTGGCGCGTAAGCTGCTGATCCTGGCGCGCGAAACTGGCCGCGAGCTGGAGCTTTCGGATATCGTGATTGAGCCGGTGCTGCCAGCAGAATTTGATGACAGCGGTGACGTCAGCGCCTTTATGGCCAGTTTGCCGCAGCTTGACGACGCCTTTGCCGCACGCGTTGCGAAAGCCCGTGATGAAGGTAAGGTATTGCGCTATGTTGGCAACATTGAAGAAGACGGCGTCTGCCGGGTGAAGATTGCCGAAGTGGATGGCAACGATCCGCTGTACAAGGTGAAAAACGGCGAGAACGCCCTGGCGTTCTACAGCCATTATTATCAGCCACTGCCGCTGGTGCTTCGCGGCTATGGCGCAGGGAATGATGTGACGGCGGCAGGCGTGTTTGCCGATCTGCTGCGTACCCTGTCATGGAAGTTAGGAGTTTAAGATGGTTAAAGTATATGCCCCGGCTTCCAGCGCCAATATGAGCGTCGGATTTGACGTGCTGGGCGCGGCGGTCACGCCGGTGGACGGTTCGCTGCTGGGCGATACGGTTACGGTTGAGGCGGCAGAGCGCTTCAGCCTGAATAACATCGGCCGCTTCGCCAGTAAGCTGCCGTCTGAACCGCGCGAGAATATCGTTTATCAGTGCTGGGAACGCTTCTGTCAGGAGATCGGCAAAAACGTGCCGGTCGCCATGACGCTGGAAAAGAGCATGCCGATTGGTTCGGGGCTGGGCTCGAGCGCCTGCTCGGTGGTCGCCGCGCTGGTGGCGATGAATGAGCATTGCGGCAAGCCGCTGAACAACAGCCGTCTGCTGGCGCTGATGGGCGAGCTGGAAGGGCGCATCTCCGGCAGCATTCATTATGATAACGTGGCGCCGTGCTTCCTTGGCGGCATGCAGCTGATGATTGAAGAAAATGGCATCATCAGCCAGCAGGTGCCAGGGTTTGATGAGTGGCTGTGGGTGCTGGCCTATCCGGGCATTAAAGTGTCTACCGCCGAAGCGCGTGCGATCCTGCCGGCGCAGTATCGTCGTCAGGACTGTATCGCCCACGGGCGTCATCTGGCGGGCTTTATTCACGCCTGCTACACCCGTCAGCCGCAGCTGGCGGCGAAACTGATGAAAGACGTCATTGCCGAGCCGTATCGCACGAAGCTGCTGCCGGGCTTTAACGAGGCGCGACAGGCATCCATGGATATCGGCGCACAGGCGTGCGGCATCTCCGGCTCCGGCCCGACGCTGTTCGCCTTATGCGACAAGCCAGACACCGCGCAGCGCGTGGCGGACTGGCTCTCTAAACACTACCTGCAAAATCAGGAAGGCTTTGTTCATATCTGCCGTCTGGACACGGCTGGCGCACGAGTACTGGGATAACGAATGAAACTCTACAACCTTAAAGATCATAACGAGCAGGTCAGCTTCGCGCAGGCGGTAACGCAGGGGCTTGGCAAAAATCAGGGGCTGTTCTTCCCCCACGACCTGCCGGAATTTCAGCTGACCGAAATCGATGAGCTGCTGAAGCAGAACTTTGTCACCCGCAGCACCAAAATTCTGTCTGCCTTTATCGGCGACGAAATCCCGCAGGAGCTGCTCGAAGAACGCGTGCGTGCGGCGTTTGCTTTCCCGGCGCCGGTGAAGCAGGTGGAGCCTGACGTTGGATGTCTGGAGCTGTTCCACGGCCCGACGCTGGCGTTCAAAGATTTCGGCGGTCGCTTTATGGCGCAGATGCTGACCCACATCAGCGGCGACAAACCGGTGACCATTCTTACCGCGACTTCAGGCGATACCGGAGCGGCGGTGGCCCATGCGTTCTACGGCCTGAAAAACGTCCGCGTGGTGATCCTCTATCCGAAAGGCAAAATCAGCCCGCTTCAGGAAAAATTGTTCTGCACCCTTGGGGGCAACATTGAAACCGTGGCGATCGACGGCGATTTCGATGCCTGTCAGGCGCTGGTGAAGCAGGCCTTCGATGACGAAGAGCTGAAGGCGGCGCTGGGGCTGAACTCTGCCAACTCCATCAACATCAGCCGTCTGCTGGCGCAGATCTGCTACTACTTCGAAGCGGTGGCGCAGCTGCCGCAGGACGCGCGCAATCAGCTGGTGGTTTCCGTGCCAAGTGGGAACTTCGGCGACCTGACGGCAGGCCTGCTGGCGAAATCACTCGGCCTGCCGGTGAAGCGCTTTATCGCCGCCACCAACGCCAACGACACCGTGCCGCGTTTCCTGAAGGACGGAAAATGGGCGCCGAACGCGACTCAGGCCACGCTCTCCAATGCGATGGATGTGTCACAGCCTAACAACTGGCCGCGTGTGGAAGAGCTGTTCCGCCGTAAGGTCTGGCGTCTGGGCGATCTGGGTTACGCAGCGGTGACGGACGAAACCACTAAAGCCACCATGCGCGAGCTGAAAGCGGTGGGCTATACCTCTGAGCCGCACGCGGCGATTGCCTATCGTGCCCTGCGCGATCAGCTTCAACCGGGTGAGTATGGCCTGTTCCTCGGCACCGCCCATCCGGCCAAGTTCAAAGAGAGCGTGGAAGCGATCCTGGGGGAAACGCTGCCGCTGCCAAAAGAGCTGGCCGATCGCGCCGACCTGCCGCTGCTGTCTCATGAGCTGCCCGCAGACTTTGCCGCGCTGCGTAAGCTGATGATGACCCGAGCGTGATTGTGCTGCCCGGTGGCGGCTTCGCCTTACCGGGCCTACAACGGCGAACTCATCGTAGGCCGGGTAAGCGCAGCGCCACCCGGCTTTTTTGTGAAGAAATTAAGGAGAAAAACAGCAGGAAAAAAGCAGAAATTCCCAATAAATGCGGTCACTTAGCGTTTAGGATTGCAGAGAATAACATCCCCCGTCCCCATCACGTACTCTCCTTACATCGGCCCACGTTGGGCAAGAAGAATAAGGAGTCACCTATGTCTACACTGAAACCTGCACTTATCGCGCTTTCACTGATGCTGGTCGCTCCCATGGCGGTGCAGGCAGCTGAGATCACCCTCGTGCCAGCGGTAAAACTGCAAATTGGCGATCGGGATAATAACGGGCACTACTGGGATGGCGGCCGCTGGCGCGACCATGACTGGTGGAAAGCGCACTATGACTGGCGCGATAACCACTGGCGTCCGCACGATGAACATCGCGATCGTGACGATCATCACCGACATGACGATCGTCGCCCGGGCCCGGACCGGAAGCACCATTAACACAAACCCCGCCAGCTGGCGGGGTTGTCTTTTATTGCTCGTGACGCTTAAACACCAGCTCGTTTTTTCCTGACGATGCCTCGTCGAAGAAATACCCTTCACTGTTAAAGCCAGTGAGCTGCTCTGGCTTCGTCAGACGGTTTTGAATGATGAAGCGGCTCATCAGACCGCGCGCTTTTTTGGCGTAGAAGCTGATCACTTTAAATTTGCCGTTTTTCTCGTCGAGGAATACCGGCTTGATAATGTCCGCATCCAGCTTCTTCGGCTTCACCGATTTGAAGTACTCATCGGAGGCCAGGTTGATCACCACGTTGTCCCCCTGGGCTTGCAGCGCCGCGTTAAGCTTGTCGGTAATGACATCGCCCCAGAACTGGTACAGATCTTTACCTTTAGCGTTTTCCAGGCGGATACCCATCTCCAGACGATACGGCTGCATCAGATCCAGCGGTCGCAGCACCCCGTACAGGCCGGATAACATGCGCAGATGCAGCTGGGCAAAATCGAAATCGGCTTCGCTAAACGTTTCTGCTTGCAGGCCAGTGTAGACGTCACCTTTGAAGGCCAACAGCGCCTGGCGGGCGTTGGCGGGCGTGAAGTCAGGCTGCCACTCATGAAAACGGGTGGCATTCAGGTCGGCGAGTTTATCGCTGATGCTCATCAGCGAAGCGATTTGCGGAGCCGAAAGCTTACGCGCCTCGTGGATCAGCTGTTGTGAGTAGTCCAGCAATTCCGGCTGGGTATAACGCTCAGTGGCGAGCGGGCTCTGGTAGTCGAGCGTTTTGGCAGGTGAAATCAGAATCAGCATATCCAGTCCTTGCAGGAAATTTAGAGCGACTTTAACAAAAAATCGCCCTGAATTGATCGATAGCTGTTATTGCCGCGGCAAATCATCCCAGGTGCCAGGGGCAATTTGTGACTCGATTTCGGGATAGCGTGAGGCGTCAAAGACGGGCTGTACGCCGAGCTTGCGCTGACGCAGATAATCGCGCGCGATCAGCGCCACAACCGGTGAAAGCAGCAAAATGGCCGTCAGGTTCGTGATGGCCATCAGCGCCATAATGACGTCCGCTATTTGCCAGATCATCGGCATGCTGAGCAGGCAACCTACAAACACCATCGCCAGCACACCCGCGCGAAGGATGTTGCGGGCCAGACGCGAGTCAACTTTCAGGAAGATAAGGTTGTTTTCGGCATAGATATAGTTCACCGCAATGGAACTAAAGGCAAAAAGTCCCACGACAAGTGCGACAAGGCCCGCGCCCCAGCCGCCGACGAGGGAGACCAGCGCCTGTTGTACCCAATGAATGCCTGCCGTACTACCGGACGGTTGTTCAGCGGCACCGGCCAGCAGCATTATCATCGCGCTGGCGGAGCAGATAACAATGGTGTCTGTGAAGACGCCAATCATCTGTACAATGCCCTGCGCGGCGGGATGTGGGGGCCAGGATGCGGCCGCTGCGGCGGCATTCGGCGTGGAGCCCATTCCCGCTTCGTTGGAGAACATACCCCGCTGAAAACCCGCAGTGAGTGCCTGGCTAAGGGTGTAACCCAGCGCGCCGGAAGCCGCTTCGCGCCAGCCGAACGCGCTTTGGAAAATGGTGACGATGACGTTCGGCACCTCATCGATATGTATCGCGCATACCATCAGGCTGGTGGACACCCACAGCAGCGCCATCAGCGGAACCAGCCACTGCATCAGGCGGGCAACCCCTTTGAGCCCGGTCACAATGGTCAGCAGGGTGAGAAGGGCAAGCGCGCCGCCCGTCAGCCACTCCGGACAATTGAAGGCAAAGCGCAGCGCGTGGGCGACGGAATTTGCCTGAACGGTATTGAAAATAAGGCCATAGGCAATCAGCAAAAAGATCGAGAACAGAACGCCCATCCAGCGCATTCCCAGCCCGCGATCCATATACCAGGCGGGACCGCCGCGAAACTGACCTTTGCCGTCTTTTTCTTTGTAGAGTTGCGCAAGCGAGCATTCAGCAAAGGAGGTGGCCATACCGATAATCGCCGTCACCCACATCCAGAATACCGCGCCCGGACCGCCCGCGCCGATCGCCAGCGCGACACCGGCCAGGTTACCGCTGCCGACGCGCGCGGCCAGGCTGGTACAGAGCGCCTGAAACGAGGTCAGGCCGCCCGGCTGTGGGGTGACGCTGTTTTTCAGACTTCTGCCAAATTTGCGGATATAGCGAAACTGAATCAGACCGCTGCGCCACGTAAACCAGATACCTGCTCCTGAAAGCAGGTATATCATGATCGAACCCCAGAGGACTTCGTTGATAAAGAAAAAGAAATCAGGCACTAACGTCCCTCTTGTTGATGCCAAAGTGAATATGTAAGCGCTACCACTGATTGTGCATGCTGTTACTTAGCAGCCTGTTAATATTCTGAGTTTATCATACTCTGCCTAAGCGCGCTGTCTGCGGTTGCGCTGCCTCTCACTCGTGTTATCATCAGGGCAGACCGGTTACATCCCCCTAACAAGTAAACCTGTCATTTTTCCGCTGCTGGCAAGCTGTCGGTAGTGTGAATTATCCAGGGCACGTTAAAAGAGAAACACTATCATGACGGATAAATTGACCTCCCTTCGTCAGTTCACCACTGTCGTCGCTGACACCGGAGATATCGCGGCAATGAAGCTGTACCAGCCGCAGGATGCCACAACCAACCCTTCTCTGATCCTTAACGCCGCACAGATCCCTGAGTATCGCAAACTGATCGACGAGGCGGTGACCTGGGCAAAAGCACAGAGCAATGACCGCGCGCAGCAGGTTGTGGATGCCACTGACAAACTGGCAGTGAACATCGGTCTGGAAATCCTGAAGCTGGTTCCTGGCCGTATCTCTACCGAAGTTGATGCTCGCCTGTCCTACGACACCGACGCGTCTATCGCCAAAGCAAAACGCCTGATCAAACTGTACAACGATGCGGGCATCAGCAATGACCGTATCCTGATCAAACTGGCGTCTACCTGGCAGGGCATCCGCGCTGCTGAGCAGCTGGAAAAAGAAGGCATCAACTGTAACCTGACTCTGCTGTTCTCCTTCGCGCAGGCGCGTGCATGTGCCGAAGCTGGCGTATACCTGATTTCTCCGTTCGTGGGCCGTATTCTGGACTGGTACAAAGCCAACACCGACAAGAAAGAGTACGCGGCGTCTGAAGATCCAGGCGTGATTTCAGTGACTGAAATCTACGAATACTACAAACAGCACGGCTATGAGACCGTTGTTATGGGCGCAAGCTTCCGTAACGTCGGCGAAATCATCGAGCTGGCTGGCTGTGACCGCCTGACCATCGCTCCTGCGCTGCTGAAAGAGCTGGCAGAAAGCGAAGGTGCTATCGAGCGTAAACTGTCCTACACCGGCGAAGTGAAAGCACGCCCTGAGCGCATCACCGAGTCCGAGTTCCTGTGGCAGCACAACCAGGATCCAATGGCCGTAGATAAACTGGCGGACGGTATCCGTAAGTTTGCTATCGACCAGGAAAAACTGGAAAAAATGATCGGCGACCTGCTGTAATCATTCTGCGTGACCGGGTTCCCGGTCACGCGTCTTTCCCCCGCCTCTGTCTGAATTTTCTCTCTGCGTGTATCATTCCCTTTAATCAGTACTTTTTGAATGGAATGGATATGAATACCTTACGCATCGGCTTAGTGTCGATTTCTGACCGCGCCTCCAGCGGTGTTTATCAGGATAAAGGCATCCCTGCTCTGGAAGCGTGGCTGGGCAGCGCGCTCACTACCCCGTTTGAGATCCAGACTCGCCTGATCCCGGACGAGCAGCCGATCATCGAGCAAACCCTGTGTGAACTGGTGGATGAGATGAGCTGCCACCTGGTGCTGACGACGGGCGGAACCGGCCCCGCGCGCCGCGATGTAACGCCGGACGCGACGCTGGCTATCGCCGATCGTGAAATGCCGGGCTTCGGTGAGCAGATGCGCCAGATCAGTCTACACTTTGTCCCGACGGCCATTCTTTCCCGTCAGGTCGGGGTGATCCGCAAACAGGCGCTGATCCTGAACCTGCCGGGGCAGCCGAAGTCGATAAAAGAAACGCTGGAAGGGGTAAAAGCCGAAGACGGCAGCGTTATCGTCCACGGTATCTTTGCAAGTGTACCGTATTGTATACAACTGCTTGACGGTCCGTACGTGGAAACTGACGGCAATGTGGTAGCAGCATTTCGCCCTAAAAGCGCTCGCCGCGAAACAATCTCCTGAAATTCTTTAAAATGTGACATTAGCGCCAGCCGCGGTAGCGTGTAAATGGATTTACGATATAGTAATTTTTTCTTTACGATTGCTGTAAAAAATAATCCACAACACATGCACAATGGTTCGCTATGTCACATAACACCCGACCTCTGAATCGACAGGACTACAAAACCCTCACGCTCGCTGCCCTGGGCGGCGCGCTGGAGTTTTACGACTTCATCATCTTTGTCTTCTTCGCCGCCGTTGTGGGGGCGCTGTTTTTCCCGGCGGATATTCCGGAATGGCTGCGTCAGGTACAAACCTTCGGCATTTTCGCTGCCGGCTATCTGGCGCGCCCGCTGGGCGGCATTGTCATGGCGCACTTTGGCGATCTGGTTGGGCGCAAGAAGATGTTTACCCTCAGCATCCTGCTTATGGCCGTGCCGACGCTGGCGATTGGGCTTTTGCCTACCTATGAGTCGATGGGCATTATCGCCCCGTTATTGCTGCTGCTGATGCGTATTCTCCAGGGCGCGGCCATCGGCGGGGAAGTGCCGGGCGCCTGGGTGTTTGTCGCTGAGCACGTCCCGGTGCGCCGCATCGGCATTGCGTGCGGAACGCTGACCGCAGGGCTGACGATCGGGATCCTGCTTGGCTCCGTGGTTGCAACCATCATCAATACCAGCATGACGCAACAGGCCGTTCACGACTGGGGCTGGCGTATACCGTTCCTGCTGGGTGGGGCGTTTGGGCTGGTGGCGATGTACCTGCGACGCTGGTTGCAGGAGACGCCAATATTTCTGGAAATGCAGCAGCGGAAGGCGCTGGCGCAAGAACTGCCGGTGAAAACCGTAGTAGTGCGGCATAAAAAAGCGGTAGTGGTGTCGATGCTTCTGACCTGGCTGCTGTCTGCGGGGATCGTGGTGGTCATTTTGATGTCGCCGGTCTGGCTGCAAAAACAGTACGGTTTTGCGCCTGCCGTGACGTTACAGGCGAACAGTATCGCGACAATTATGCTCTGCTTTGGTTGTCTGGCCGCCGGGCTGGCGGCGGATCGTTTCGGCGCAAGCGCGACCTTTATTGTCGGCAGTTTGCTTCTGGCCGCGTCGAGCTGGGCATTTTATCATCTTGCGGGCACCCATCCTGAACAGCTGTTCCTGCTGTACGGTGTCGTCGGGCTGTGCGTGGGCGTCGTTGGCGCCGTACCGTACGTAATGGTCCGCGCCTTCCCGCCGGAGGTACGCTTCACTGGGATCTCTTTCTCTTATAATGTCTCGTATGCCATTTTCGGTGGGCTGACCCCGATTGTGGTGACGGTGTTGATGGGGGTGTCACCCCTTGCACCTGCGTGGTACGTGCTGGCGTTATCGCTGATGGGGCTGGTTTTGGGGGTGTGGCTTCGCCAGTCAGTGGGACGTCGTGCCCGCGACGCGGGCACGACAGAGGGATCAGTGTTTTTCACCAATCGGTAGAATGGTGCGGTCGAACTGCTCGTTCAGCACTTCACCCATGGCCAGGTAGATTGCGCTTGCGCCGCAAACCAGACCTACCCAGCCGGCAACGTGTACGATGCCTTCGTTATCCGCCAGGTGACCAATGGCCAGCAGAGCGAACAGTACGGTCAGGCTCAGGAAGACGAATTGCAGTGCGCGGTTCGCCTTAAGGGTACCGAAGAACATGAACAGGGTGAACACGCCCCACAGTCCCAGGTACACGCCCAGGAAATGGGCGTTTGCCGCCTCTGCCAGGCCCATTTTAGGCATCAGCAGAATTGCGACCAGAGTCAGCCAGAAGGAACCGTAAGAGGTAAAGGCGGTTAAGCCGAAGGTGTTGCCTTTCTTATATTCCAGCAGGCCCGCAAAGATCTGTGCGATACCGCCGTAAAAAATGCCCATCGCCAGGATAATGCCGTCCATCGGGAACATCCCGATATTGTGCAGGTTCAGCAGAATGGTGGTCATGCCAAAACCCATCAGGCCCAGCGGAGCCGGATTAGCCAACTTAGTGTTGCCCATAAGTCCTCAAAAAAATCATCATTAATATGGTGAAATGGTTAAACCCGCGCCAGTTCTACCTGACGGGGCGCGGCATCATAATGGGCGGCATCGACGCCGTCTATGATCTCACCGGGGTGAAATTAAAAAATTTTTTATCCTTCCCCCTTGATGGATGCTGTTGTGACCCCATCTTGTAAGCAACCGCAGTGTGTGGACCTGAAAAAAATCAAATCTGGGCAGTTGAAAAAGCACGTTCTGCCCTTATTACAGGTACACAACCACATGTTGACTGAATTTTTAGTGGAGACGTTTAGATGGGTAAAATTATTGGTATCGACCTGGGTACTACCAACTCTTGTGTAGCGATTATGGATGGCACTACTGCACGTGTGCTGGAGAACGCCGAGGGCGATCGCACCACGCCTTCTATCATTGCTTATACCCAGGATGGTGAAACTCTGGTTGGTCAGCCGGCTAAACGTCAGGCCGTGACAAACCCGCAAAACACCCTGTTTGCGATCAAACGCCTGATTGGCCGCCGCTTCCAGGACGAAGAAGTTCAGCGTGACGTTTCCATCATGCCTTACAAAATCATCGCAGCCGATAACGGCGATGCATGGCTTGATGTGAAAGGCACCAAAACGGCACCTCCGCAGATCTCTGCTGAAGTGCTGAAGAAAATGAAGAAAACCGCGGAAGATTACCTGGGTGAACCGGTAACTGAAGCTGTTATCACCGTACCTGCTTACTTCAACGATGCTCAGCGTCAGGCAACCAAAGATGCTGGCCGTATCGCAGGTCTGGAAGTAAAACGTATCATCAACGAACCAACCGCAGCAGCACTGGCTTACGGTCTGGATAAAGAAGTTGGCAACCGTACTATCGCGGTTTACGACCTGGGTGGTGGTACCTTCGATATCTCTATTATCGAAATCGACGACGTTGACGGCGAAAAAACCTTCGAAGTTCTGGCAACCAATGGTGATACCCACCTGGGTGGTGAAGACTTCGATACCCGTCTGATCAACTACCTCGTTGACGAGTTCAAGAAAGATCAGGGCATTGACCTGCGTAACGACCCGCTGGCCATGCAGCGACTGAAAGAAGCCGCTGAGAAAGCGAAGATCGAGCTGTCTTCCGCTCAGCAGACCGACGTGAACCTGCCGTACATCACCGCAGACGCGACCGGTCCAAAACACATGAACATCAAAGTGACCCGTGCGAAACTGGAAAGCCTGGTAGAAGACCTGGTGAACCGTTCTATCGAGCCACTGAAAGTTGCATTGCAGGACGCTGGCCTGTCCGTGTCTGACATTCAGGACGTTATCCTGGTAGGTGGTCAGACTCGTATGCCAATGGTTCAGAAGAAAGTGGCTGAATTCTTTGGTAAAGAGCCACGTAAAGACGTGAACCCGGACGAAGCGGTTGCTATCGGTGCTGCGGTTCAGGGTGGTGTTCTGACGGGTGAAGTAAAAGACGTACTGCTGCTGGACGTTACCCCGCTGTCTCTGGGTATCGAAACCATGGGTGGCGTGATGACTCCGCTCATCAACAAAAACACCACTATCCCGACGAAACACAGCCAGGTGTTCTCTACCGCTGAAGACAACCAGTCTGCGGTAACCATCCATGTGATTCAGGGTGAGCGTAAGCGCGCGGCGGATAACAAATCTCTGGGTCAGTTCAACCTGGACGGTATTAACCCGGCACCACGCGGCATGCCACAGATCGAAGTCACCTTCGACATCGATGCTGACGGTATCCTGCACGTGTCTGCGAAAGACAAAAACAGCGGTAAAGAGCAGAAGATTACCATCAAGGCATCTTCTGGCCTGAACGAAGCGGAAATCGAAAAAATGGTTCGTGATGCCGAAGCTAACGCGGAATCCGACCGTAAGTTCGAAGAGCTGGTTCAGACCCGTAACCAGGGTGACCATCTGCTGCACAGCACCCGTAAGCAGGTTGAAGAAGCGGGCGATAAACTGCCAGCGGAAGACAAAACTGCGATCGAAACTGCACTGAGCGCGCTGGAAACGTCTCTGAAAGGCGAAGACAAAGCGGACATCGAAGCGAAGATGCAGGAGCTGGCACAGGTTTCTCAGAAGCTGATGGAAATCGCTCAGCAGCAGCACGCACAGCAGCAGGCGGGCGCTGATGCTTCCCAGAACAACGCGAAAGACGACGATGTTGTCGACGCTGAGTTCGAAGAAGTGAAAGACAAAAAATAATCGCCCTGATGCAGGGTAAGTAATCGGCACGGGCGTAGGAGAATTCTCCACGCCCGTGCTCGCATGTTAAGGGGCTTAAAAAAACCAATGGCAAAGCAAGACTATTACGAGATTTTAGGCGTTCCGAAAACTGCGGAAGAGCGTGAAATCAAAAAGGCGTATAAGCGCCTGGCCATGAAATTCCACCCTGACCGTAATCAGGGTGACAAAGAGGCTGAAGCCAAATTTAAAGAGATTAAAGAAGCCTACGAAGTCCTGACCGATGCACAAAAACGTGCGGCCTATGATCAGTACGGTCACGCGGCCTTTGAACAGGGCGGCATGGGCGGCGGTGGATTTGGTGGCGGCGGCTTCGGCGGCGGCGCTGATTTCAGCGATATCTTTGGTGATGTATTTGGCGATATCTTCGGCGGCGGACGTGGTCGTCAGCGCGCGGCGCGCGGCGCAGACCT
Organism: Enterobacter cloacae complex sp. GYL001; assembly: GCF_049237125.1. Taxonomy (NCBI): domain Bacteria; kingdom Pseudomonadati; phylum Pseudomonadota; class Gammaproteobacteria; order Enterobacterales; family Enterobacteriaceae; genus Enterobacter; species Enterobacter cloacae complex sp. GYL001. The sequence goes on from NZ_JBMKGW010000004.1 coordinate 121,251, forward strand.
GCGCTACAACATGGAGCTGACGCTTGAAGAAGCGGTTCGCGGCGTCACCAAAGAGATCCGTATTCCGACGCTGGAAGAGTGTGACGTTTGCCACGGCAGCGGCGCGAAAGCGGGGACTCAGCCACAGACCTGCCCAACCTGTCACGGTTCCGGTCAGGTGCAGATGCGCCAGGGCTTCTTCGCGGTGCAGCAGGCCTGTCCGCACTGTCATGGTCGCGGTACGCTGATTAAAGATCCGTGCACCAAATGCCACGGTCACGGTCGCGTGGAGAAAACCAAAACGCTGTCCGTTAAGATCCCGGCAGGCGTGGATACGGGCGACCGCATCCGTCTGGCAGGTGAGGGTGAAGCCGGCGAGCACGGCGCACCGGCAGGCGATCTGTACGTTCAGGTTCAGGTGAAGCAGCACGCCATCTTCGAGCGTGAAGGTAACAACCTGTACTGTGAAGTGCCGATCAACTTTGCGATGGCGGCGCTGGGTGGCGAAATCGAAGTGCCGACGCTGGACGGTCGCGTTAACCTGAAAATCCCTGGCGAAACCCAGACCGGGAAGCTGTTCCGCATGCGCGGCAAAGGCGTTAAATCCGTTCGCGGTGGCGCGCAGGGTGACCTGTTATGCCGCGTGGTCGTAGAAACGCCGGTTGGCCTGAACGACAAGCAGAAACAGCTGCTGAAAGAGCTTCAGGAGAGTTTTGGTGGTCCGACGGGCGAGAAAAACAGTCCGCGCTCCAAAAGCTTCTTCGATGGCGTCAAAAAATTCTTCGACGATTTAACCCGCTAACCCGCCAGCTGGTTACTATCTTTTAAAGCCCGGAAGCGATTCCGGGCTTTTTGTTTATAGCGTTATTCCTCGGTTAAACTGAATCTATAACCAATATTAATCTGTTTTTACCGATCTGTTTGCGCTGATATTATGGTTTTACCGAGGTATTGTTGTAAAAGAGAGTTTAAACGTGAAATTACTACACCGTTTCTTTAGCAGTGAGGCATCCGGCGGCGTCATCCTGATTATGGCTGCTGCGGCCGCCATGCTGCTCGCCAATATGGGCATGACGCGCGATCTCTATCACGCATTTCTGGAAACGCCCGTCGAGCTGAAAGTCGGGGCGCTGGAAATTAACAAGAACATGCTGCTGTGGATCAACGATGCGCTGATGGCGGTGTTCTTCCTGCTGGTGGGTCTGGAGGTTAAACGTGAGCTGGTGATCGGTTCGCTTGCCAGCCGTCAGCGCGCGGCGTTTCCGGTGATCGCGGCGATTGGCGGGATGATCGTTCCGGCGTTGCTCTTTCTCGCGTTTGCGTGGCAGGATCCGGTTGCGCGTGACGGCTGGGCGATCCCGGCCGCAACGGATATCGCGTTTGCGCTCGGGGTCTTAGCCTTGCTCGGTAGCCGCGTCCCGGTAGCACTGAAAATTTTCCTGATGGCGCTGGCGATTATCGATGATCTGGGCGCTATCGTGATTATCGCGCTGTTCTACACCAGCGATCTGTCGGTTCTGTCGCTGAGCGTGGCGGCCGTGGCTATTGTGGTGCTGGCCTTGCTGAACGTCTTCAACGTCCGACGTACGGGTATTTATATTCTGGTGGGCATGGTGCTGTGGACGGCGGTGCTGAAGTCTGGCGTGCATGCCACGCTGGCGGGCGTCATCGTTGGCTTCTTTATTCCACTGAAGGAGCAGGACGGCAAATCGCCTGCCAGACAGCTGGAGCATGTGCTTCATCCGTGGGTGGGCTTTATGATCCTGCCGCTGTTTGCGTTTGCCAACGCGGGTGTTTCCCTGGCCGGGGTTACCCTGGACGGACTCACCTCCGTGCTGCCGCTGGGTATCATCGCCGGTCTGTTTATCGGTAAGCCGCTGGGTATCAGCCTGTTCTGCTGGCTGGCGCTGAAGCTGAAGCTGGCGTCATTGCCAAACGGGACCACCTTTAGCCAGATTATGGCCGTCGGCGTGCTGTGCGGTATTGGATTCACCATGTCGATCTTTATCTCGACGCTGGCGTTTGGCGCAAACGCGCCTGAGCTTATCGTCTGGGCAAAACTCGGCATTCTCATCGGGTCATTACTGGCCGCAGTCATTGGTTATACCTTGTTGAAGGTGAAATTGTCCGGACAGGCTGTCCAGGCATAACGGAAAACCGGGAGGAGGGGGCTCCTTCTCCCGATACACACTCAGGGAGAGAACACGCGATGTCTCATTTGAATTACAACCATCTTTATTACTTCTGGCACGTTTATAAACAGGGCTCGGTCGTGGGGGCGGCAGAAGCGCTTTACCTGACGCCACAAACCATTACCGGACAAATCAAAGCCCTGGAAGAGCGGTTACAGGGCAAGTTGTTCAAGCGCAAGGGCCGTGGGATTGAGCCCAGTGAGTTGGGCGAGCTGGTGTTCCGCTATGCGGATAAAATGTTCACCCTGAGCCAGGAGATGCTGGATATCGTCAACTACCGCAAAGAGTCTAACCTGCTTTTTGACGTGGGGGTGGCGGATGCGCTGTCCAAACGGCTGGTGAGTGGCGTGCTGGATGCGGCGGTGGTGGAAGATGAACAGATCCATTTACGCTGCTTTGAGTCCACTCACGAGATGCTGCTGGAACAGCTGAGCCAGCATAAGCTGGATATGATTATTTCGGATTGCCCTATCGATTCCACGCAGCAGGAAGGCTTGTTCTCGGTGAAAATTGGCGAATGCGGCGTCAGTTTCTGGTGCATCAATCCGCCACCGGAAAAACCGTTTCCTGCCTGCCTGGAAGAGCGCCGCTTGCTGGTGCCGGGTCGGAGGTCCATGCTCGGACGGAAGCTGCTGAACTGGTTTAACTCGCAGGGGCTGAACGTAGAAATTCTCGGTGAGTTCGACGATGCGGCGCTGATGAAAGCCTTTGGCGAAGCGCATAACGCTATCTTCGTTGCTCCGACGCTGTACGCGCACGATCTCTATTCAGACGACAAAATAACCGAGATCGGCAGGGTGGATAACGTGATGGAAGAGTATCACGCCATATTCGCCGAAAGGATGATTCAGCACCCGGCGGTGCAGCGAATCTGCAATCGCGACTATTCGGCGCTTTTTACGCCGCCGGCAATCTGAAGACATAAAAAAACCCGCGTTAAGCGGGTTCTTTCAAACAAGCAACAACAAGTGGCGATTAAGCCAGTTTGTTGATCTGCGCGGTCAGGTTTGCTTTATGACGCGCTGCTTTGTTTTTGTGGATCAGACCTTTAGCAGCCTGACGATCCACGATTGGTTGCATTTCGTTAAATGCGTTCTGCGCTGCAGCTTTGTCGCCAGCTTCGATAGCTGCGTATACTTTCTTGATGAAAGTACGCATCATAGAGCGACGGCTTGCATTGTGCTTACGAGCCTTTTCAGACTGAACGGCACGTTTCTTAGCTGATTTGATATTAGCCAAGGTCCAACTCCCAAATATGATCTATGTGGACAATTCAAAGGCCGAGGAATATGCCCTCTATACCTTCTTTTGTCAATGGATTTGTGCAAATAAGCGCCGTTAATGTGGCGACGCTACGTTACGTAGTGATGGCGCAGGATTCTACCAGCTTGTCGTTCGTGAATACAGCTTTTCGGCGTAAAAATCGCAGTTCGCGGACAGATTTTTTTGCTGTGAAAGGTCAGCGTGATGAAATCATACGGCTTTCTGTTTAGCGTGAACAATCGGCGGTTAACCTTAACCGCTGTACAAGGTATACTTTGGCGATTTTCACTGTTTTGAGCCAGTCATGAAGCTGATACGCGGCATACATAATCTCAGTCAAGCCCCGCACGGGTGCGTGCTGACCATTGGTAATTTTGACGGCGTGCATCGTGGGCATCAGGCGCTGTTGCAGGGATTGCGTAAAGAAGGCGAGGCGCGAGGCTTGCCCGTCGTGGTGATGATTTTCGAGCCTCAGCCGCTGGAGCTGTTTGCAGGCGAGAAATCCCCCGCGCGGCTGACGCGTCTGCGCGAGAAGTTACGCTACCTCGCGGAGTCAGGGGTGGACTACGTCCTGTGCGTAAGGTTCGACCGTCGTTTTGCCGCGCTGACCGCACAAAACTTTGTCAGCGACCTGTTGGTCAGGCAGCTTGGCGTGCAGTTTCTCGCCGTGGGCGATGATTTCCGCTTTGGCGCTGGTCGTCAGGGCGATTTCTTGTTATTACAGAAGGCTGGCCTGGAGTACGGGTTTGACGTCACCAGCACGATGACCTTCTGTGAGGGCGGCGTGCGCGTAAGCAGCACGGCGGTACGTCAGGCGCTGGCGAACGATGAACTGGACACGGCAGAAACGCTGCTGGGTCACCCGTTCACAATTTCAGGTCGCGTGGTCCATGGCGATGCGCTGGGCCGCACGATAGGTTTCCCGACGGCGAATATACCGCTGCGTCGTCAGGTCTCCCCGGTTAAAGGGGTCTATGCGGTGGAAGTGGCAGGACTGGGCGAGAAGCCTTTCTACGGCGTCGCCAACATTGGCACACGTCCAACGGTTGCCGGTGTGCGTCAACAGTTAGAAGTACACCTGCTGGACGTTGTAATGGACCTCTACGGTCGCCATATAGATGTGATACTGCGTAAAAAAATACGCAATGAACAGCGATTCGCTTCGCTGGATGAACTTAAGGCGCAAATCGCGCGAGATGAATTAACGGCCCGCGAGTTTTTTGGGCTTTAGAACCGGCTTAACTGCCTACGTGATAAATACGGAACCGAGAATCTGATGAGTGACTATAAATCAACCCTGAATTTGCCGGAAACAGGGTTCCCGATGCGCGGCGATCTCGCCAAGCGTGAACCGGGAATGCTGGCGCGTTGGACCGATGATGACCTGTACGGCATCATTCGTGCAGCCAAAAAAGGCAAAAAAACCTTCATTCTGCATGATGGCCCTCCATATGCGAATGGCAGCATTCATATTGGTCACTCTGTAAACAAGATTCTGAAAGACATTATCGTGAAGTCCAAAGGACTCGCGGGATATGACTCGCCTTACGTTCCGGGCTGGGACTGCCATGGTCTGCCAATCGAGCTGAAAGTTGAGCAAGAGTACGGTAAGCCGGGTGAGAAGTTCACCGCCGCAGAATTCCGCGCGAAATGCCGCGAATACGCTGCCACCCAGGTTGACGGTCAGCGCGCTGACTTCATCCGTCTGGGCGTATTGGGCGACTGGTCGCACCCGTACCTGACCATGGACTTCAAAACCGAAGCCAACATCATCCGTGCGCTGGGTAAAATCATCGGCAACGGTCACCTGCACAAAGGCGCGAAGCCGGTGCACTGGTGCGTCGACTGCCGCTCTGCGCTGGCAGAAGCGGAAGTGGAGTATTACGACAAAACCTCGCCTTCTATCGACGTGGCCTTCGAAGCGGTCGATCAGGATGCGATCAAAGCTAAATTTGGTCTGCCTGGCGTAAGCGGCCCGATCTCTCTGGTGATCTGGACCACCACCCCGTGGACGCTGCCTGCTAACCGCGCGATCTCCCTCTCTGGCGAGTTTGAGTATGCGCTGGTGCAGATTGATGGCCGTGCGGTTATCCTGGCGAAAGACCTGGTCGAAAGCGTGCTGAAACGCGCGAACATCACCGATTACACCGTGCTGGGCACCGTAAAAGGTGACGCGCTGGAACTGATGCGCTTCAAACACCCGTTCCTGGACTTCGACGTTCCGGCGATCCTGGGCGACCACGTCACGCTGGACGCGGGTACCGGTGCGGTGCATACCGCCGGTGGCCACGGTCCTGACGACTACAACATCAGCCTGAAATATGGTCTGGAAATCGCTAACCCGGTTGGTCCGGACGGCTCTTACCTGCCAGGCACGTACCCGGCGCTGGACGGCATCAACGTCTTTAAAGCTAACGACATCATCGTTGACATGCTGCGCACCAGCGGCGCGCTGCTGCACGTTGAGAAAATGCAGCACAGCTATCCGTGCTGCTGGCGTCACAAGACCCCGATCATCTTCCGTGCGACCCCGCAGTGGTTCATCAGCATGGATCAGAAAGGCCTGCGCGCCCAGTCTCTGAAAGAGATCAAAGGCGTGCAGTGGATCCCTGACTGGGGCCAGGCGCGTATCGAATCCATGGTGGCTAACCGTCCTGACTGGTGTATCTCCCGTCAGCGCACCTGGGGCGTGCCGATGTCTCTGTTCGTACATAAAGAGACGCAGGAGCTGCACCCGAACACTCTGGAACTGATGGAAGAAGTGGCGAAGCGCGTCGAAGTTGACGGCATTCAGGCGTGGTGGGATCTCGACGCCCGCGACATCCTGGGCGCTGACGCAGACAGCTACGAGAAAGTGCCGGATACCCTGGACGTGTGGTTCGATTCCGGGTCTACCCACTCCTCCGTGGTTGATGTGCGTCCGGAGTTTGCTGGTCACGCTGCCGATATGTATCTGGAAGGGTCTGACCAACACCGCGGCTGGTTCATGTCATCGCTGATGATCTCCACCGCCATGAAGGGTAAAGCACCTTACCGCCAGGTATTGACCCACGGCTTCACCGTGGATGGTCAGGGCCGTAAGATGTCCAAATCTATCGGTAACACCGTTTCTCCGCAGGACGTGATGAACAAACTGGGCGCGGACATTCTGCGTCTGTGGGTGGCCTCTACCGACTACACCGGCGAAATGGCGGTCTCTGATGAGATCCTGAAACGTGCTGCTGACAGCTATCGTCGTATTCGTAACACCGCGCGCTTCCTGCTGGCGAACCTGAACGGGTTCGATCCGGTGAAAGACATGGTGAAGCCGGAAGAGATGGTTGTGCTCGATCGCTGGGCGGTAGGCTGCGCGAAAGCGGCGCAGGAAGATATTCTTAAAGCCTATGAGTCTTACGACTTCCACGAAGTGGTGCAGCGCCTGATGCGCTTCTGCTCCATCGAGATGGGCTCGTTCTACCTCGACATCATCAAAGACCGCCAGTACACCGCGAAAGCGGACAGCGTGGCGCGTCGTAGCTGCCAGACTGCGCTGTTCCACATCGCAGAGGCGCTGGTACGCTGGATGGCGCCGATCATGTCCTTCACCGCGGATGAAATCTGGGGTTACCTGCCGGGCGAACGCGAGAAGTATGTCTTCACCGGCGAGTGGTACGAAGGTCTGTTCGACCTCTCCAGCACTGAAGCAATGAACGATGCCTACTGGGACGAGCTGCTGAAAGTGCGTGGCGAAGTGAATAAGGTTATCGAGCAGGCGCGCGCTGACAAGAAAGTCGGTGGTTCGCTGGAAGCGACCGTGACCCTGTACGCCGAACCGGAGCTGGCGGCCAAACTGACCGCGCTGGGCGATGAATTACGATTTGTCCTGTTGACCTCCGGTGCGAAAGTTGCGGATTATGCCGAAGCTACTGCTGATGCTCAGCAGAGTGAACTGCTCAAAGGACTGAAGGTCGCACTGAGCAAAGCCGACGGTGAAAAATGCCCGCGTTGCTGGCATTACACCACTGATGTCGGTCAGGTGGCGGAACACGCAGACATCTGCGGACGCTGTGTAAGCAACGTCGCCGGTGACGGCGAAAAACGTAAGTTTGCCTGATGAGTAAAACTCTCTGTTCAACAGGACTGCGCTGGCTGTGGCTGGTGGTGGTGGTGCTGATTATTGATTTGGGCAGCAAGTTCCTGATCCTCCAGAATTTCGCTCTGGGGGATACGGTCCCGCTGTTTCCGTCGCTTAACCTGCACTATGCCCGCAACTATGGTGCGGCGTTTAGTTTCCTTGCCGACAGCGGTGGCTGGCAGCGCTGGTTCTTCGCGGGTATCGCTATCGGTATCTGCGTCGTGCTGGCGGTGCTGATGTACCGCTCAAAGGCCACGCAAAAGCTGAATAACATCGCCTACGCGCTGATCATTGGCGGCGCGCTGGGTAACCTGTTTGACCGCCTGTGGCACGGCTTTGTGGTCGATATGATCGATTTCTACGTCGGCGACTGGCACTTCGCGACCTTTAACCTCGCCGATAGCGCAATATGCGTTGGTGCGGCGTTAATCGTGCTGGAAGGCTTCTTGCCTAAATCGGCCGCGAAAGAGCAGGCGTAACAAAACCAGCCGGGTGACGCGTAGCGATCCCGGCCTACAGAATTTGTGGCCTCCGTAGGCCCGGTAAGCGTAGCGCCACCGGGCAACAGGTGACCCAAAACAAGCGAGCAATTTGCATGTCTAAATCCGTACAGAGCAACAGCGCGGTTCTCGTTCATTTCACGCTGAAGCTGGATGACGGCTCCACGGCCGAATCCACCCGCAACAATGGCAAACCGGCGCTGTTTCGTCTGGGTGACACCTCCCTGTCTGAAGGCCTTGAGCAGCAGCTTCTGGGTCTGAAAGAGGGCGAGAAAAAAGCGTTTTCGCTGGAGCCGGATGCGGCATTTGGCGTGCCAAGCCCGGACCTGATCCAGTATTTCTCGCGTCGTGAGTTTATGGATGCGGGTGAACCAGAAATCGGGGCGATTATGCTCTTTACCGCTATGGACGGCAGCGAAATGCCTGGCGTGATCCGAGAAATCAACGGCGATTCTATCACCGTCGATTTCAACCATCCGCTTGCCGGGCGTACCGTTCATTTTGATGTCGAAGTGCTGGAGATCGATCCGGCACTGGAGGAGTAAAATGCAGATCCTGTTGGCTAACCCGCGCGGCTTCTGCGCCGGTGTAGACCGCGCTATCAGCATTGTTGAAAACGCGCTGGAGATTTACGGCGCGCCGATTTACGTGCGTCACGAAGTGGTGCACAACCGTTACGTGGTCGACAGCCTGCGCGAGCGCGGTGCGATTTTTATCGAGCAGATCAGCGAAGTGCCGGACGGCGCAATCCTCATCTTCTCCGCGCACGGCGTCTCTCAGGCGGTACGCAACGAGGCGAAAAGCCGCGATCTGACCGTATTCGATGCCACCTGTCCGTTAGTGACAAAAGTGCATATGGAAGTGGCGCGCGCCAGCCGTCGTGGTGAAGAGTCAATTCTGATTGGTCACGCCGGTCACCCGGAAGTTGAAGGCACCATGGGCCAGTACAGCAACCCGGAAGGGGGCATGTATCTGGTTGAGTCACCGGAAGATGTCTTTACGCTGGACGTGAAAAACGAAGCCCGTCTGTCGTTTATGACCCAGACGACGCTTTCCGTAGACGACACCTCAGACGTGATTGACGCCCTGCGCCAGCGCTTCCCGAAAATTGTCGGGCCGCGCAAAGATGATATCTGCTATGCAACCACCAACCGTCAGGAAGCCGTACGCGCCCTGGCTGAACAGGCGGATGTGGTGCTGGTGGTCGGCTCGAAAAACTCCTCTAACTCCAACCGACTGGCCGAACTGGCGCAGCGTATGGGGAAAGCGGCGTTCCTGATCGACGACGCAACGGACATTCAGGAATCGTGGGTGAAAAACGCGGCCTGCGTCGGTGTTACCGCAGGCGCTTCAGCGCCGGATATCCTGGTTCAAAACGTCATTGCCCGCCTACAAGAGCTGGGCGGTGGCGAAGCGGTGCCGCTGGAAGGCCGTGAAGAGAACATTGTCTTCGAAGTGCCGAAAGAGCTGCGAATCGACGCCCGCGAAGTGGAATAATGTCCTCTCAATCTTCAAAATGCCGGTGGCGAAAGCCTCCGGCATTTTTGTTTCTGGTTAACTGTGATTCACCATCAATATTGACGCTTTTATCACTAGGTTAATCGTTTAATCTGTCATCATGATATTGCTGTTCTCCTCGGGCCGGAGAGCGATATGAATTCAGACATCTTTTTGCCACCTCAGTTGACGTGGGCTACCGGCGCGCTAGCCGGCGGGCCGCTTATCCGCAAAACGACTCGTCTTGCGGATCTTCCTGGGATCTTCGCAGACGGCGAGGCGTGGAAGTGCGGCAATCCTCAAAAAAGTGTGTATGACGTAGACGTACTGGGCTCGCCCGTAGGGGAAGGGGCACTCTTCGTTGGGGTAACTCACCTGCGTGCGGGTAACGTGGGCGATGAGTTCTTTATGACTCGCGGTCATTTTCATCAGCGCCGCGAACAGGGCGAGGTCTATTTTGGCCTGCGCGGATGTGGCTTGTTGCTGCTGCAAACGGAGGCGGGCGACGCGCGGCTTGAGCAGGTGACGGCTGGCTCCGTGCATATTATTCCTCCTTTTACAGCGCATCGTTTGATTAACACTGGCAACGAGACGCTATCCTCCCTTGCCGTCTGGCCGAGCATTGCGGGACACGACTATGCGGCGCTGGCAGAGGGCTTCACCCTGCGGATCTTTGCCTCCGGGGAAGGTTACGAGGTGCGCCATGGCTAACTATGGCCTTGATATGACCATCAACCGTCAGCCGCTCGGTTTTTGCTACGGAGAGGATGTTACCGGGCCGATGCCGGAGATCAGAACACTGGATCAGATCCGCCCGTCGCTGCGCAATCCGGACTGCGAAGGGCCTGAACAGGTATATGCCATCGCGATGGACGTGGCGCGTCTGGCGGACAGGCCGGAGCTCGAAAAACGCATGCTGCTTTTTGGTGTGGTCACCTACGCGGCAGGCACGCTTGGCGATGAGCCGGTCCGCAGCCAGGGACATGTTCACCGTATTAGCCAGCACAGCGGATGGTCGCCCCCTGAGCTGTACGAAATCTGGCAGGGTAAAGCGATTATCTACATGCAGGAGTATGTGGACGACGATCCGGGACGTTGTTTTGCGGTACTCGCGGGGCCGGGTGAAAAGGTACTGGTCCCTCCCGGATGGGGCCATGCGACGATTTCGGCCTCGCCCAATGAGCCGCTGACGTTTGGTGCGTGGTGCGATCGGGAATATGGCTTTGAGTATGAGGCCGTTCGTGCGCGAAAAGGTCTGGCCTGGTATCCCTTAGTTCAGGGTAATCATATTGTCTGGCAGCATAACAGTCACTACAGACCAGGGCGCTTGCAGATGATTACGCCGAGAAGTTATCCGGAATTTGGCATTACTGATGCGCCTGTTTATCAGCAGTTTATTGATGACCCCGCACGGTTCCAGTTTATTTCGCGTCCGGATAAAGTCGCAGAACTGTGGAATAACTTCCATCCATAAAGAAGCCGGGGCATTGCCCCGGTTTTCTTATCCTGCAAACAAACCGGACGCCACGCCAAGCGCTGCCAGTATAAGCAGCAATATCATGGCTTTTACCGGCGACACGCCGCGTTTTGCCATCAGATACCAGGTCCCCAGCACCACCGCCAGCGGAAGCAGCTGCGGGAAAATACCGTCCAGCATCTGCTGAACGTGAATGTTAACCCCGTCCCGGGTGATGAACTCCAGCCCGGTGCCGAGCTTCACGTAGCTGGCCGCCACGCCGCCCATGACAAATACGCCCAGTAGCGAGAGCGCTTCCCGTAGCCGGGTAGATTTGCTGCTGACCAGCATCTCCACGGAGCCTGATCCCATCTGGTAGCCTTTGAGAAACAGGAACCAGGAGCCAGGGATAATAATGGCCAGCCAGGCAACGGTATAAAACAGTGGACCGAGGATATTTCCGCCTGCCGCCAGCGCCATCCCAATGCTAAGCAGGATCGGGATCAGCATGCCGGGGATCATCGAATCGCCGATCCCGGCAATTGGCCCCATCAGGCCTACCTTCAGGGTATTTATGGTTTCACCGTCAATCGGCTCGCCGTTGGCTTTTTTCTCCTCCAGCCCCAGCGCCATACCGTTAACGATCGCGCCAATCTGTGGCTCCGTGTTGTAGAACGACGCGTGACGGCGCAGCATCTCGGTACGTTGTACCGGGTCGGGATAGAGCTTTTTTGCGACCGGCAGCATGCTCAGGCAAAAGCCGAAGGATTCAAGGCGTTCAAAGCTCATTGAGGAGAGGTTGTGCATCATCCACGCTCGCCAGCAGCGGCGCAGATCCTTGCGGCTGAGTTTACGTTCTTCCATCAGAATTCATCCTCGTCGTCAGGGACAGGTGCTGAAGCCACGGCCTGCGGTGCCTCGGGTTTATAGTTGTAATGAATCAGTGCCAGCAGGGCGCCCACGATCACCAGCGCGACCATATTGAGTTTCAGGAAAACGATGCAAACGAAGCCCACCAGAAAGTAGATGAGCATGGTATAGCTTTTGATGATCTGCTTAAGCAGGATGGCAATACCGACGGCGGGCAAGATGCCGCCCAGCACATTCATGGTGGAGAGGACGATGTGCGGCAGGCTGTCCATAAACCCGCTAATGTACTGTGCGCCAAAAAAGACGGCGATAAAGGTAGGCACAAAGCGCAGCACAAAATTCATCGCCTGCGGCCAGATGGCGCTGTTGAGGTAGATCCCGCGCTCGTCGCCGTTCTCCAGCGCCACATCCGCACGATGGTTCCAGAAGGAGTTCAGCACCATCATCGCATTGAAGAGAATGGTTCCGGCGATCCCAATAGTCGCCGCCAGCGCGACGGCAACCTCAGGTCCTTTGCCGGAAAGTATTCCCAGTGCAATGGCCGGATAAGCCACAAAGTTTAAATCTGCTGGCATCGAGCCGCCGGGTGTCACCATTGCGATATACACCGCCTGCACCGCTACGCCAATCATAATCCCGGTTTTGATATCGCCCAGGATCAGGCCAACCAGCATCCCGGAAATGAGCGGTCGGGAGATGAGATACCAGCCGCCCGTCAGCCCTAAAAGCCACGGACTACTGAGTGCGCCCAGATAACACAGCAGGCCAATTAAAGCCGCTTCGATAATCATGATCTGCTCCTTATTTCAGCTTTTGTCTGGCATCCTGCCAGGTATAAAAACTGGCATCGGGAACCAGGCGGAATTCAATCGCGTGTCCCTGCCCGGTCAGCCACTCGAACGCTGCCGCTTCATCCTGGGTTACCGATTGATTCGGGCCGATGGTGATCGTGTTAGCCCGGGCGCTCATCGGGCCCACGTTAATTTTTCCGTTGCTGTTTTTCAGGCTAATGCCCGCCTGCTCAATGCGCTGTAGCGTGAGTGGAGATTTGCCAATCACGAAATAGCGCTTTTCGCTGGCAATCACTTTTGGCAGTTTTTCGATCGCGGTTGCCGTATCGAACAGCCACACTTTAGTATCTGATACGGCTCCTTTCATGACCGACGATAACAGCGGATCGGCCGCAACGGTATCGTCAATGGCAACGATGCCGTCGCAGGGCAGCTCCCTGGCCCAGCGTGTAATGAGCTGCCCGTGGATCACGCGATCGTCAATGCGTACAAAAGAAATACTCATATGCGGCTCCTTAAAAATCGTCTGTCTGTGCAGTATCTGCCGGTTTCGCCTGTACCAGCGTCGGCAGAGTAAGTTCGATAAGCTGCCCGGCAGCCTGATGAACATCGCGAGCCATCATCACCTCATCGGTTTGCAGCAGCATCGGGAAGTTGACTCCAGCCACCACGGCGACCGGCGGCTGCGTATATGGGTTAAACGCGGCCTCACAGGCCACGTTCCACGGCGTGCCGCTTTGCATGTCGCACAGCACCAGCACGCCGTCAGCGTTGACGCTTGCCGCTTCCAGTGTGGAGATGAAATCCTGCCGGAAGCCCTCTATTCCCGCCTGTTCGGTCAGACAAATGGCGTGTACGCCGGGGAGCTCGCCGTATACCATCCGGCCGCTCTCCAGCAGCGCGGCGGCTAACGGCCCATGAGTGGCGACAATAAAATGAATCATCGTTAGCTCCTTACCCAGGCTTTGATAGTCGCGAGGGGGTGTCCGGAAGCACGGGCTGAAGGTGAAATGCGATAGTCACCTACGCTTGCCGGAATGATGAAGGTTTCGGCGTAATGGACGGTAAACGGCTCAAATGCACCGGTTGGGCTGTCGACAATTGCTTCGTCGCCCTCTACCAGATTCAGCACGTTCACGCCGCCGCCGGTGTGGTGCAAAACGGGTTCGCTAAACCAGTGGCGGCGGGTTTCGATAAATTCACGCTCGTGCAGGCCAGTACGCTCTTCACGCCAGCCGTTTCCTTCCGCGACAGGTTCGAACTGATTCACCAGATGCTGATGTACCCACCGCGTGTCGCGCTGCCAGTCGATCACCTTTTCACCGTGCTCCAGGTGGACCGGGCGCGGCAGCCCGTCCAGGCCCAGGCGGCCCCAGTCCCACAGTTTGAAGGTGAAGATATACGGCGTAGCGCTGATCTCCAGCACCATGGTTCCCGCGCCGGAGCAGTGCACTGTCCCAGCCGGGATCAGGAAATGGTCGTGCTTTTTCGCCGGGATCTGATTAACGAAGCGGTCGTCATCAAACGGTTTTTCACCGCGACCCGCGCGCCTGAGATCGTCCATCATGGCCTCAGGGTCTGTGCCGGTTTTTGTCCCCAGATAGACGACGGCACCCGGCTCCGCTTCCAGAATGTAATAACTCTCATCCTGGGTATAGTGCATCCCAAACTGCTGCTGGATGTACTCGGTAATGGGGTGGACCTGGAAGCTCAGATTCTGGCCACCCATGGTGTCGAGGAAGTCAAAACGGATCGGGAATTCCGCGCCGAAACGTGCGTGAACTTTCTCGCCCAGCAGAGCACGGGGCTCAAGCAAAACCAGATCCTGAGAGGGGATCTCGATCCGCACTGCGCCAAAACGCAGTAACAGGCTGTTCTCCTCGGGCACGCAGTCAAAACACCACGCGTAATTGGGTGCAGAGGGATCGAGATCGAATTGCTGTTTCATCCACTGGCCGCCCCAGACGCCAGGATCGAAAAAGGGCGCCACGCGGAAAGGCTGGGTGGTAGTTTGCTTCAGCCCGGCTCGCAGGGCCTCGCCGCTGACCATCGCGGGCTGGTTCGTCTGGGTTGTATCCAGTAAAAAATCGGTGCGCCTGAGCAGCGGCGTTTTGTGGCGATCGAAGACGCGCCATTCGACAAAAAAGGCGCGCTTGTAGCGACGAAGCATATCTTCCTGCTGATTATCTGCGCCCCAGTTCCCAGTCTCACCCCGCCGCATACGCTGCTGGATCTCCCAGCGCGGCAGATCGGCATACACCAGCACATCACCCGGATGGACAAGCGTCGCACCGGGTCCGTAGATCACAATCAGCCCCCCGGAACACTGGTTCACCTGAACCTGCAACGCCTCCAGACGCGCGGGATCGAAAAACTCTCCAAGCTGGTGGCAGGAGAGAACGCCAAAGACGCGATCGTCTGTGAGGTTGCGTGCCAGCATCTCATGAATGGCACACTCATCCCGTCGCGCCTGTTCAGCATTGATCGCCAGCGTCGGGCGTAGACGCGGCAGCACGTTCTCTTCAAGCTCGGTCATGCGCACGCCCGGATAGCAATCAATCACCAGCACCGTGCGGCTGCGCTGTTGGGTTTGTGACTCAAGAACGCGGGTTATTGCTTCCCAGCCTTGCCAGGCGCTGTCATCAAAACCCTGTATCGCCACCGTGGGGAATTTGTCGTAGGTTGTCATTGTATCCTCCGTAATCGTTATTTAAGGTTATTCGATTAACCGTATTTGAGAAGAGTGGTTAACGCGATTAACCCGCCATAAATGCGAATCGAATCCAGAACAACAGCGGTAATGTGAAGAGTCTCACAGGGAAAAATGCAAAAAACAGGTTATTCGATTAACCTGTAGTGATGAAGAAGGAGACAACATGACAGGAATTACACTGGCCGATGTCGCGAAACGCGCCGGCGTGTCAACGGCGACGGTCTCGATGGTGCTTTGCAACAAAGGCCGCATTTCGCAAAGCACGCGCGAACGTGTGCTTAAGGCGCTGGATGAATCCGGCTATGTCTATAACCAGACGGCAGCCAATTTACGTAACCGCAGCAGTAACCAGGTCGGGCTGCTCTTGCACGATATCACCAACCCTTTTTACAGCGAAATGACGGCAGGGCTAAGTCATGAAATGGAGCGCCACGAGCTGATGCTTTTTCTGGCGAATAGCGAGGAATCGGCAGAGCGACAGCAAAAATTTGTTGATTCACTGATGCGTAATAACGTCGGCGGTATGGTGCTGTGTGCGGCTCGGGAAACGCCCCAGGCCTTTTTTGAGGGTCTGAAGCGGCGCAATATTCCGGCTATCATGGTTGTGCGCCCGCTGAACGATCCGGATTTTGATTTTGTCGGAACGGATAACTTCTTAGGCACGCAGATGGCGACGGAGCATCTGCTCAGAATGGGCCATCGGCACATTGCGTTCATTGGAGGGAGCCAGAATTCGGGCTCTCGGGCGCAGCGTATCGGGGGCTTTACCAGCAAGCTGCTGGAGTACGGCGTGACGCCGAATCCTGCCTGGATCAGAACCTCTCACGCCAGCCAAAGCGACGGCGCGCGCGTGGCAGAGGCGTTACTTCTCGAGCATCCACACATCAGTGCGGCAATTTGCTATCAGGATGTTGTGGCGCTGGGGGTGATGCAAAGCTTACGCAAGATGGGCCGTGAGCCGGGACGTGATTTTGCGCTGGTCGGTTTCGATGATATTACCGAAGCGGCTCTGGTGCAGCCCGCATTGACCACCGTATCGGTGGCGGCGAAAGAGATTGGTCGTAAGGCAGGGGAGTTACTTTACAGCCGCATACAGGGCAACGACGAACCCGCCAAACGAATCATTCTGCCGCCTGCGCTGGTGGTGCGGGAATCATGTGGTTTTCGCTGACGATCATGTCTTTCACTGATATCTCACCCTGTTTATCATTAAATTCTAATTATCGGCGTTTTCTGTGGCAGCCTGTGCAAAGGCTGGTTAATCTGAAAACGATTTACATCATTTTAACGTAAGAGAATAACTATGCATGATGCACAGATCCGCGTCGCCATTGCGGGCGCGGGTGGACGTATGGGCCGTCAGCTGATTCAGGCGGCACTACAGATGGATGGCGTGGCGCTTGGCGCGGCGCTGGAGCGTGAAGGTTCATCGCTTTTGGGAGCCGATGCAGGCGAGCTGGCAGGCGCAGGTCAGACGGGCGTTACCGTGCAGAGCAGCCTTGAGGCGGTGAAAGAAGACTTTGACGTGTTTATCGATTTTACCCGCCCTGAAGGCACGTTGGCTCACCTGGCGTTTTGCCGTCAGCACGGTAAAGGGATGGTGATTGGCACCACCGGTTTTGACGAGGCCGGTAAGCAAGCCATTCAGGATGCGTCCACTGAGATTGCGATTGTCTTTGCGGCAAACTTTAGCGTGGGGGTAAACGTCATGCTGAAACTGCTAGAGAAGGCGGCGAAGGTGATGGGCGACTACACCGACATTGAAATCGTCGAAGCGCACCATCGCCACAAAGTCGATGCTCCGTCAGGCACGGCGCTGGCAATGGGCGAAGCGATTGCGTGTGCAATGGATAAAGATTTGAAAGACATCGCGGTCTATTCTCGCGAAGGCCACACTGGCGAGCGCGTGCCTGGCACCATTGGGTTTGCCACCGTTCGCGCGGGTGATATCGTCGGTGAACATACCGCTATGTTCGCCGATATTGGCGAAAGGATCGAAATCACTCATAAAGCATCCAGCCGCATGACATTTGCAAACGGGGCGGTACGTTCGGGATTGTGGCTGAAAGGTAAGTGTAATGGTCTTTTTGATATGCGAGATGTCCTCGAACTCAACAATTTGTAAGCATTATTACCCTTCGTGATGTGGTTATTGCAGTCGTAATTACTTGATTGCATAGGGCAATATTTTATTGCCCTTTTATTTTGTCTATTTGGGGTGTTTATTGTGTCTAACTGATTTAAAGTAAGTGTTTTCTCGATAATTTCTGTTGCTGAACTGTAAATTTTGACCATTTGGTCCACTTTTTATTCCTGCAAGACGTTCCTTTCGATTAAACTGCATGCGCAAGCGGTTTCCACAGTGATTTAGTTGATCTTTTTGCCGCTTAATCTGATTTCAGACCGCCAGGCTTGCAAAAGAATATACAAAACTCCCGTTTTAAGTTGACTTTTACATGGCAAATCCCCAGAATGCCGCCGTTTGCCAAAAATCCGCTGGCAACACATTTGCATTGATCCATGACATGGTTATGAATTAATATGCAAATAAAGTGAGTGAATATTCTCTGGAGGGTGTTTTGATTAAGTCAGCGCTATTGGTTCTGGAAGACGGAACCCAGTTTATCGGTCGGGCCATAGGGGCAACGGGTTCGGCGGTTGGGGAAGTCGTTTTCAATACTTCAATGACCGGTTATCAAGAAATCCTCACTGATCCTTCCTATTCTCGCCAAATCGTTACTCTTACTTATCCTCATATCGGCAATGTCGGCACCAATGCGGCTGACGAAGAATCCTCTCAGGTACATGCGCAAGGCCTGGTCATTCGCGACCTGCCGCTGATTGCCAGCAACTTCCGCAACACCGAAGACCTCTCTTCTTACCTGAAGCGCCACAACATTGTGGCGATTGCCGATATCGATACCCGTAAGCTGACGCGTCTGCTGCGCGAGAAGGGTGCACAAAACGGTTGTATCATCGCAGGGGATAACCTCGATGCGACGCTGGCGCTGGAAAAAGCGAAAGCCTTCCCGGGACTGAACGGTATGGACCTGGCGAAAGAAGTGACCACCGCTGAAGCCTACAGCTGGACGCAGGGAAGCTGGACGCTGGAAGGCGACCTGCCGGAAGCGAAACCGGAAAGCGAGCTGCCGTTCCACGTGGTGGCCTATGATTTTGGCGCCAAGCGCAACATCCTGCGTATGCTGGTTGACCGTGGCTGCCGCCTGACGGTCGTCCCGGCACAAACGTCTGCGGAAGATGTTCTGAAGATGAACCCGGACGGCATCTTCCTCTCTAACGGTCCTGGCGACCCGGCGCCGTGCGACTACGCTATCGACGCCATCAAGTCCTTCCTTGAAACCGACATCCCGGTATTCGGCATCTGTCTCGGCCATCAGCTGCTGGCGCTGGCGAGCGGAGCGAACACCGTCAAGATGAAGTTTGGCCACCACGGTGGTAACCACCCGGTGAAAGATATCGACAACAACACGGTGATGATCACCGCTCAGAACCACGGCTTCGCTGTGGATGAAGCGACGATGCCGGCTAACCTGCGCGTGACGCATAAGTCACTGTTCGATGGTACCTTGCAGGGTATCCATCGCACCGATAAGCCTGCGTTCAGCTTCCAGGGCCACCCTGAAGCCAGCCCGGGCCCACACGATGCCGCGCCGCTGTTCGATCACTTCATCGAACTTATCGAGCAATACCGTAAGACCGCTAAATAATCAGGAGCTGAGAAGACCATGCCAAAACGTACAGACATAAAAAGCATCCTGATCCTTGGCGCTGGCCCGATTGTCATCGGCCAGGCCTGCGAATTCGACTACTCCGGCGCGCAGGCGTGTAAAGCCCTGCGTGAAGAGGGTTACCGTGTCATCCTGGTAAACTCTAACCCGGCCACCATCATGACCGACCCGGAAATGGCGGATGCGACCTACATCGAGCCGATTCACTGGGAAGTGGTACGCAAAATTATCGAGAAAGAGCGTCCGGACGCGGTGCTGCCGACCATGGGCGGCCAGACGGCGCTGAACTGTGCGCTGGAGCTGGAGCGTCAGGGCGTGCTAGAAGAGTTCGGCGTGACCATGATCGGTGCGACCGCCGACGCGATTGATAAAGCAGAAGACCGTCGCCGCTTCGACGTGGCAATGAAAAAAATTGGCCTTGATACCGCACGTTCCGGTATCGCGCACAATATGGAAGAAGCGCTGGCCGTTGCGGCTGAAGTGGGTTATCCGTGCATCATCCGCCCTTCCTTCACCATGGGTGGCACCGGAGGCGGTATTGCCTACAACCGCGAAGAGTTTGAAGAAATTTGCGAGCGCGGCCTGGATCTCTCCCCAACCAAAGAGTTGCTGATTGATGAATCGCTGATTGGCTGGAAAGAGTACGAGATGGAAGTGGTGCGTGATAAAAACGACAACTGCATCATCGTCTGCTCCATCGAAAACTTCGACGCGATGGGGATCCACACCGGTGACTCCATCACCGTTGCGCCAGCTCAGACGCTGACCGACAAAGAGTACCAAATCATGCGTAACGCCTCGATGGCGGTACTGCGTGAAATCGGCGTGGAAACCGGCGGCTCTAACGTGCAGTTCTCGGTGAACCCGAAAACCGGCCGTCTGATTGTTATCGAAATGAACCCGCGCGTGTCCCGTTCCTCCGCGCTGGCCTCCAAAGCCACCGGCTTCCCGATTGCGAAAGTGGCGGCGAAACTGGCGGTGGGTTACACCCTTGACGAGCTGATGAACGATATCACCGGTGGCCGCACGCCAGCGTCCTTCGAACCGTCCATCGACTACGTTGTGACCAAAATTCCACGTTTTAACTTCGAGAAATTCGTCGGTGCCAACGACCGTCTGACTACCCAGATGAAATCCGTTGGTGAAGTCATGGCGATTGGCCGCACGCAGCAGGAATCCCTGCAAAAAGCGCTGCGCGGCCTGGAAGTGGGCGCGACCGGCTTTGACCCGAAAGTCAGCCTGGACGACCCGGAAGCACTGACCAAAATCCGCCGCGAGCTGAAAGACGCGGGCGCAGAGCGTATCTGGTACATTGCCGATGCCTTCCGCGCGGGCCTGTCCGTCGACGGCGTATTTAACCTGACTAACATTGACCGCTGGTTCCTGGTGCAGATTGAAGAGCTGGTGCGTCTGGAAGAGAAAGTGGCGGAGCTGGGCATCAACGGCCTGGACGCAGACTTCCTGCGCATGTTGAAGCGTAAAGGCTTCGCCGATGCGCGTCTGGCTAAGCTGGCGGGCGTGCGTGAAGCGGAAATCCGCAAGCTGCGCGACCAGTACGACCTGCACCCGGTCTACAAGCGCGTGGACACCTGTGCGGCTGAATTCTCGACCGATACCGCATACATGTACTCCACCTATGAAGAGGAGTGCGAAGCGAACCCGTCCGTCGACCGCGACAAGATTATGGTGCTGGGCGGCGGTCCAAACCGTATCGGCCAGGGCATCGAGTTTGACTACTGCTGCGTACACGCCTCACTGGCGCTGCGCGAAGACGGTTACGAGACCATTATGGTCAACTGTAACCCGGAAACCGTCTCGACCGACTACGACACCTCCGACCGCCTCTACTTCGAGCCGGTCACCCTGGAAGACGTGCTGGAAATCGTGCGCATCGAGAAGCCAAAAGGCGTGATCGTGCAGTACGGCGGCCAGACTCCGCTGAAGCTGGCGCGCGCGCTGGAAGCAGCAGGTGTGCCGGTTATCGGCACCAGCCCGGATGCGATTGACCGTGCGGAAGACCGCGAGCGTTTCCAGCAGGCGGTTGACCGTCTCAAACTGAAACAGCCGGCGAACGCCACCGTGACCGCAATTGAAATGGCCGTTGAGAAAGCGAAAGAGATCGGCTACCCGCTGGTGGTGCGTCCATCCTACGTACTGGGCGGCCGCGCGATGGA
The DNA here is from genome assembly GCF_049237125.1 of Enterobacter cloacae complex sp. GYL001. Taxonomy (NCBI): domain Bacteria; kingdom Pseudomonadati; phylum Pseudomonadota; class Gammaproteobacteria; order Enterobacterales; family Enterobacteriaceae; genus Enterobacter; species Enterobacter cloacae complex sp. GYL001. The sequence goes on from NZ_JBMKGW010000004.1 coordinate 142,549, forward strand.
AATCGTCTACGACGAAGCGGACCTGCGTCGCTACTTCCAGACGGCGGTGAGCGTTTCCAACGATGCGCCTGTGCTGCTCGATCGCTTCCTCGACGACGCGGTTGAAGTCGACGTGGATGCCATCTGCGACGGCGAAAGGGTGCTGATTGGCGGCATCATGGAGCACATCGAGCAGGCGGGCGTGCACTCCGGTGACTCCGCCTGTTCTCTGCCAGCGTACACCCTGAGCCAGGAGATTCAGGACGTGATGCGCCAGCAGGTGCAGAAGCTGGCCTTCGAGCTCCAGGTTCGCGGCCTGATGAACGTTCAGTTCGCGGTAAAAGACAACGAAGTCTATCTGATTGAAGTCAACCCGCGTGCGGCGCGTACCGTACCGTTCGTCTCCAAAGCGACCGGTATTCCGCTGGCGAAAGTGGCGGCGCGCGTGATGGCTGGCCAGACGCTGGCCCAGCAGGGCGTCACGAAAGAAATTATCCCGCCTTACTACTCGGTGAAAGAGGTGGTACTGCCGTTCAACAAATTCCCGGGCGTTGACCCGCTGTTAGGGCCAGAGATGCGCTCTACCGGGGAAGTGATGGGCGTTGGCCGTACCTTCGCAGAAGCGTTTGCGAAAGCGCAGCTGGGCAGTAGCTCCACCATGAGAAAATCTGGCCGTGCGCTGCTCTCCGTTCGCGAAGGCGATAAAGAGCGCGTGGTTGACCTGGCTGCCAAGCTGCTGAAACAGGGCTTCGAGCTGGACGCCACTCACGGTACGGCGATTGTGTTGGGTGAAGCGGGTATCAACCCGCGTCTGGTGAACAAAGTGCATGAAGGTCGTCCGCACATTCAGGACCGCATTAAGAATGGCGAGTACACCTACATCATTAACACCACCGCAGGTCGCCAGGCGATTGAAGACTCCAAACTGATTCGCCGCAGCGCGCTCCAGTACAAAGTGCATTACGACACCACCCTGAACGGCGGTTTCGCGACGGCCATGGCGCTGAATGCGGATGCCACCGAGAAGGTGATTTCGGTACAGGAAATGCACGCTCAGATTAGCAAGTAACACACATTGCCCGGTGCCATCCGGTTACCGGGCAATTTTCCCATCTTAAGAACCTTCTGGTTTTTCATCCGCTTTCAGTCAGTTAGCCTAAAATAGTTAGGTCGATAACGAAAATTCAACTGAGAGCAAGGGAAAACACCATGCAAAATAAACTACTGATCGCTTCCGTTCTGGCTGCCACCGCAATGTTCACCGTGGCGGGCTGTTCGTCCAATCAGGCCGTAAAAACCACCGATGGCAAAACGATTGTTACTGACGGGAAACCGCAGGTGGATGACGATACCGGTCTGGTATCGTACAAAAATGCCGAAACCGGTCAAACTGAACAGATTAACCGTGACCAGGTTAAATCAATGGGCGAGCTGGATAACTAAAAAAAAGCAGTGGCACATGCCACTGCTTTTTTGCTTCAGGATGCTCGATTACCAGCGATGGTTTAACAAAATATGACCGCCGTAGGCGGCATAGCTGTTTTCACCCCACTCGCCGCTGGCACGCAGGGAGATCGTCGTGGTTTCGTTCAGGTTGCCGGTTAAGCCCAACTCTAACTGACCACGATCTTCCGGCGTATCGTTGCTGACGGTCTCGTCGTTGAATGCCAGATCGTTTTGACCAGCACCTTTCAACCAGTTAACCGCAACGTACGGCTGCCAGGCCTTGACGTCCTTCTGCTGGAAGTAGCTTGCTTTAACGCCGAGACGACCAAAGACGCTGTCATTGTCCAGGGTAGTGACGCGTACGCCGTCGCGATCGGTATGATTTTCCTGATCGAGATAGCTGTAAATCACCTGCGCCTGCGGCTCGATCTTCCAGGTGCGTTCATTTTCAGACTGGATTATCCACGCGTGGCCGACTTCAACAGACGCGGCGAAACCTTCACTATCGTAGTCTTCATCGTTGCGATTGCTGGTGACGTTGTTGTTGTACCAGCTGTAAGCGGCCCAGGTATCAACGTAGCTGCCCAGACGTAATTTCTGATCTTCCTGCCAGGTGGCGTACAGCCCAACATTGAAGCCATCAACCTTACCCTGTGCGTCACGTACGTTTTGCTTCGCATCAGAGTGGGTCTTCGCCTGGCCTGCACCGAACATCCCGCCAGCACGCAGGATACCGTTATCCATTGGCTTGCTCATGAAATCGCTGCCGACTTGCAGTACGGTGGTGGTGGTGTCGTAGCTGACTTTATCGCCACCCGCATCGTTCTCGTGATAGCGACCCTTAACGTACATCCAGGTGTTCAGGTCGTCTTCATTGCGGAAGGTGATCTGGTCGCGATCGTCACGCTTATGCAGGAACATGCTCTGTGCGGCAAGGTAGTTACCTAAGTAAGCACCCACTTCAGGTGCCATGACTTCCGGCGTATTATTACCGCCGTTGTCAGTGTTGCCGCCATTATCGGTGCTGCCGCCGTTGTCGGTGCTACCGCCGTTATCGGTGTTGCCGCCGTTGTCGGTGTTGCCGCCGTTGTCGGTGTTGCCGCCGTTGTCGGTGTTATCGCCATCATCAGTATTGCCACCGTCATCGGTGTCGTCGGAAGGCTCATCAGAAGGCGTCGCCTTTGATTCCAGATACCAGTTGCCGTCACTGTGCTGGTAGAGGTTATATTCCCAGGCGCCTGCGACGACCGGTTTTGCCAGCGTCAGTTGGGCTTCGGAACTGCCGCCGATGCTGACAATTTCCATACCGTTAATGGTTTGCGCGCCTGCGCCGCCAATGTTGGTGATGCTGATGCCAGACTGACCGAAGCTGCTACCCGTAATAGTGAGGTGATCAGTTGGTGAATTATCTTCACCCAGGGTGCTGTTCATCACGATCTGGCTACCGTCAGAGCCGGTGTAGTCGCCATTAATCGTAAAATTATTGCCAACGCTATTATCAGCCGCACTGAGTAACAGCGTGCCGCCATTAGTTACGTTGCCGTTGATGGTATCGACGCCGGAAGCGCTGAGCGTGGAGTTACCCTGGACTGCATTCCATGCCGCCAGCGTACCGCCGCTAAGAACCGCGATGTTGTTGTTCACTTCGCCTGCGGTGGCAAAGGTCGCGCCATTTTCAACGGTAACGGTGGCGTTACTGCCCTTGACGCCGAGCGTTGCGTCGGTGGAGACCAGCGTGGTACCGCCGTGCAGAACCGTATCCCCTGTATAGCTATTTTTGCCCGTCAGAGTCAGGGTGTTGGAATCGACTTTTTCGACGTTACCGCTACCGGTCATGTCGGTGGCGAAAGTGAAATCGCTTCCCTGGTTAAAAATGACGGTACCGTTGTTGGTGAGCCCACCGCTGAGGGTCGCGGTTTTTTCGCCATCGCCCAGTTGCAACGAAGCATCTTTGGCCACCCGTGTATTACCGGTATTCGATACCGCGCCTGACAGGGTTAACGCGCCCGTGTCTATCAGCAAGGAATCGCCAGAGCCAATAATATCGAGATCGCCCGACAGCGCCCAATTTTCGCCGTTCATTGTGACGCTGGCAAAGCCGTCGTCTTCATTCAGACCAACAAAGTTACTGTCTTCCGAACCCGTGCCGATCAACGTCAGGGTATTTCCTCTGGAATTTGTGGATATTACGTCACCGATGAGGTTGGAGCCAGTGTCGAGCAGTAGCGTGTTATTTTTATCGCTGGCAAACATAATAGCGTTTGTTTCACCACTAATCGTTCCGCTATTTTTGATATCTAATTTTGCTGTATCTTTTACATTGATTCCGTACTGGGTTCCCTGCACAGTGGCACTGTTAAAAATCTTAGTGTTGCCATCATTTGCCGTAATAGCATCACCGTTTGTACCGATAATTTCGCCACTGTTATTAATGCCAATACCAACCTGAGTACTAAGACCTGTTTTTCCTTTTATCGTTCCGGTGCTGGTATTGGTAATATTTACTGCGGAGGAGTTTTCACTGACAAAAATGCCATTTTCCGAGCCAGTAATGTTTCCACTATTATTAAAATCACCGAGTACTGACTGAATATTCACCGCATTCGCGGTGGTGGAGGAAATGGTTGCGCCGATGTCGTTATTAATTACAATGCGCTGTACACCAGTATTTATATTCAGGCCATTTCCCGTGCCAGAAATATTCCCATTATTAGTGGCGTTAGTGGTAGTAAACCCAGTGACAGATACCGCCGCTTCACTATCTGCGGAAGATATCGTCACGTCTTTATTAATAACATATTCAGCATCGGCTGAGAAATCTTGAGGAACAGAAGTTGATTGGTCAATCGTTGCAGAAAACGCAACCGCAGGGGTGCATATCAACAAGGCAGGAAATATCTTTCCCAGAGTTTTGGTTGTATTATTTAATTGGGAGGGTTTGTTGCTCATGTACACATCCATTTGAGTGAGAAGGAATATTCGACACGTGTGTGAAACGTATATCGACCGCCTAAATAATGAGCTCAAAACAAAGAGCGTAAAATTATTATTTTTTCAATGGGTTATGTACAGACTGTTTTATTAAAGAATGACTTAAGGTCCTCTAAAAATATCTGTTGGCAATATGAGTTGTTACTATTATTTTGCGGCATGAATTTGTCGTACGCGTCGTTTTCTTTCTTTAGCGCCGTAATCGCTGTTAAGGTGGTGATGATTGCCAATACTTGCGTTTTACTTTGAAGCGTAAGATGGCCTCTTTAAGTCGGGGTGGTAACTGTCTACACTCATTGCTACAAGAAAAGTAAAAGACGGGCATATACATGATTCTGATAATTTATGCGCACCCCTATCCGCAGCACTCGCATGCGAATAAGCGGATGCTTGAGCAGGCAAGGACGCTCGAAAACGTAGAGATACGTTCCCTCTATCAACTCTACCCTGATTTCAATATCGATGTCGCCGCCGAACAGGAGGTGCTCTCCCGTGCCGATCTGATCGTCTGGCAGCATCCGATGCAGTGGTACAGCACGCCTCCGCTGCTGAAATTGTGGATCGACAAAGTTTTCTCCCACGGTTGGGCATATGGACACAACGGCAACGCGCTTCAGGGCAAAAGCCTGATGTGGGCTGTTACCACCGGCGGGGGGGAAAGCCACTTTGAGATTGGCGCCTTCCCCGGATTTGACGTGCTGGCGCAGCCGCTCCAGGCTACTGCCCTTTACTGCGGTCTGAACTGGCTTCCGCCTTTTGCGATGCACTGTACCTTTGTCTGCGACGATGAAACCTTGCAGGCGCAGGCTCGTCACTACAAACAACGTTTACTTGAGTGGCAGGAGACGCACAATGGATAGCCATACGCTGATACAGGCGCTGATTTACCTCGGCGCGGCGGCATTAATTGTGCCCGTGGCGGTTCGTCTGGGGCTGGGCTCGGTGCTCGGCTATCTGATTGCCGGGTGTGTGATTGGCCCCTGGGGCTTTCGGCTGGTGACGGATGCCGAGTCGATCCTGCATTTTGCGGAGATCGGCGTGGTGCTGATGCTGTTTGTGATTGGTCTGGAGCTGGATCCGCAGCGGCTGTGGAAACTGCGCGCCTCGGTGTTTGGCGGAGGCGCTCTGCAAATGCTGGCCTGCGGTCTGCTGTTGGGCGGGTTCTGCATTCTGCTGGGGATGGAGTGGAAAGTCGCGGAGCTGATCGGCATGACGCTGGCGCTCTCCTCGACGGCAATTGCCATGCAGGCAATGAACGAGCGTAACCTGACGGTGTCGCAAATGGGGCGCAGCACCTTCTCCGTACTGTTGTTCCAGGATATTGCCGCCATCCCGCTGGTGGCGATGATCCCGCTGCTGGCAACCAGCGGCGCATCAACGACGCTGGGGGCATTTGCCTTATCAGCGCTGAAGGTTGCCGGTGCGCTGGCGCTGGTTGTTCTGCTTGGTCGCTACGTAACGCGTCCGCTGCTGCGCTTTGTTGCTCGCTCTGGCCTGCGCGAAGTATTCAGCGCCGTTGCGTTATTCCTGGTGTTTGGTTTTGGATTGCTGCTGGAAGAGGCCGGGCTGTCGATGGCAATGGGCGCCTTCCTCGCGGGGGTCTTACTGGCAAGCTCCGAATACCGTCACGCGCTGGAAAGCGATATCGAGCCGTTTAAAGGATTGCTGCTGGGGCTGTTTTTCATCGGCGTCGGGATGTCTATCGACTTCGGGACGCTGGTAACCCATCCGCTGCGCATCATCATTCTGCTGGTGGGTTTCCTGGTCATTAAAAAGGCGATGCTGTGGCTGATTGCCCGCCCGTTAAATGTGCCAAAACCGCAACGCCGCTGGTTTGCCGTGCTGCTGGGGCAGGGGAGTGAGTTTGCTTTCGTTGTCTTTGGCGCAGCGCAGATGGCAAATGTACTTGATCCGGAATGGGCAAAAGCGCTGACGCTGGCGGTTGCGCTGTCGATGGCCGCAACGCCGATCCTGCTGGTGCTGCTGACGCGTCTGGAGAAAACGGGAAGCGAACAGGAGCGAGAAGCCGATGAGATCGACGAGGAGCAGCCGCGGGTGATCATCGCCGGATTTGGCCGCTTCGGGCAGATTACTGGCCGTTTACTGCTCTCCAGCGGAGTCAAAATGGTTATCCTCGATCACGATCCTGACCATGTCGATACGCTGCGTAAATTCGATATGAAAGTGTTTTACGGTGATGCGACCCGGGTTGATCTGCTGGAATCCGCCGGGGCGGCGAAAGCCGAGGTGTTGATTAATGCCATTGACGATCCAGAGACCAGTATGCAGATGGTTGAGCTGGTTAAAGAGCATTTTCCGCATCTGACCATTATCTCCCGTGCGCGCGATGTGGATCACTACATCCAGCTGCGTCAGGCGGGTGTGGCAGCCCCTGAACGTGAAACCTTCGAAGGGGCGCTCAAATCTGGCCGCATGGCGCTGGAAAGCCTGGGGCTTGGCGCGTATGAGGCACGTGAGCGTGCCGATCTGTTCCGCCGTTTTAATCATGAGATGGTGGAAGAGATGGTGGCGATGGCGAGCAGTACGGCAACCGAACGCGCTGCGGTGTTTAAACGCACCAGCACCATGCTGACGGAGATCATCAACGAGGATCGTAATCATCTGTCGCTGGTTCAGCGCCACGGCTGGCAAGGAACGGAAGAGGGCAAGCATACTGGTGATCCTGCGGATGAACCGGAGAGTAAACCCTCTGCGTGAAGTGGAGTTGCCAGCAATATTAAAAAATTTCTAATTCTTTACCCTGCCGCCAGTCGACGAAAGATTAAGCTTTCCGTATAGTGGCGGCAATTTTTTGCATCCGGGAAATTTTCAATGATCAGTCTGATTGCAGCGCTGGCGGTAGACCGCGTTATCGGCATGGAAAACGCCATGCCGTGGAACCTGCCTGCCGATCTCGCATGGTTTAAACGTACTACGTTAAACAAGCCGGTAGTGATGGGCCGCCTGACCTGGGAGTCGATTGGTCGTCCACTGCCGGGTCGTAAGAATATTGTGATCAGTAGCCAGCCGGGCACTGACGATCGCGTTCAGTGGGTTAAGTCCGTTGATGAAGCAATTGCCGCCTGCGGCGATGCCGAAGAGATCATGGTGATCGGCGGGGGGCGTGTGTATGAGCAGTTCCTGCCTAAAGCGCAGAAACTGTATCTGACGCACATTGATGCGGAAGTGGAAGGGGATACCCATTTCCCGGATTACGATCCGGACGAGTGGGAGTCCGTATTCAGTGAGTTTCACGATGCGGATGCGCAGAACTCACACAGCTACTGCTTCGAAATTCTGGAACGTCGTTAACGGTTTTATCCTCTCCCCGAAGGGAGAGGATAAACATCTTCAGGAGGCGACTGTCTCACCCTCGCCTAAGTCCAGCTGTCGGTTGGATGGCTGCACAAAGTAAGTTTTATCTTCCCAGCGTAAGCAGGTTAAATCCCCGCCCCAGCAGCATCCGGTATCCAGCGCATAGATATTTTCCGGGGTGCCTTTTCCTTCCAGCGATGCCCAGTGTCCAAATACCACACTGTATTCGTTTGTCACGGGGCCCGGAATCGCAAACCATGGCTTAAGCGGCGCAGGGGCATTTTCAGGCGTATCTTTGCAATACATATCCAGTTGCCCGTTCGGGAAGCAGTAGCGCATCCGCGTAAAAGCATTGGTGATAAAACGCAGTCGTGCCAGGCCGCTGAGGTCATCACTCCAGTTATTTGGCATGTCGCCGTACATCGCATCAAGGAAGAACGGGTAGGAGTCGCTCGCCAGCACCGCTTCGGCGTCGCGCGCGCAGGTTTTTGCCGTCTCAAGATCCCACTGAGGCGTGATGCCGGCATGCGCCATCACCAGTTTTTTCTCTTCGTCAATCTGTAGCAGCGGCTGGCGACGCAGCCAGTTGAGCAACTCATCGGCATCCGGTGCTTCCAGCAGGGGGGTAATGCGATCTTTCGGCTTATTACGGCTGATCCCGGCGTATACGGCCAGCAGATGCAGATCGTGGTTGCCCAGCACCATGCGCACGCTGTCACCCAGCGATTTGACATAGCGGAGGACGTCCAGGGAACCGGGACCGCGCGCCACTAAGTCGCCCGTCAGCCAGAGCGTGTCCTGCCCGGGGGTGAAGTCGACCTGTTTTAATAATGCGATCAGTTCATCGTAGCAACCGTGAACGTCGCCAATCAGATATGTAGACATTAGATTAATGAATAAGTGTAGGTACGGCGAGACGGAATACGGGAATAGCAATGCGGAAAGCATTGCCGTCGGCATCGACCATTTCATAATGGCCTTGCATGGTACCCAGCGGCGTTTCAATGACCGCGCCGCTGGTGTACTGATACTCTTCGCCAGGGGCGATATGGGGTTGTTCACCGACCACACCTTCGCCCTGGACTTCAATTTCACGGCCATTGCCGTTGGTGATAAGCCAGTAGCGCCCGAGCAGTTGCACAGGCATCCGCCCCAGATTGCGAATGGTTACGGTATAAGCAAAGACAAAACGTTCTTCATCCGGTGTGGATTGGGACTCAATGTAGACGCTTTGAACCTGAACACAGACGCGGGGCGAATCAATCATGGCTTAGCTCTCCTTCGGCGGCGCATTGTCGCTGATGTAATTAGCCAGCTTGCAGTACTGCTCTACGGAAATATTTTCCGCACGCATTGCCGGGTCGATGCCCAACTCAGCTAATACGTCAACGGTAAACAGATTGCCAAGGCTGTTACGAATCGTTTTACGGCGCTGGTTAAAGGCTTCTGTCGTGATACGGCTCAGCACGCGCAGGTCTTTGACCGGGTACGGCATCGTTTTATGTGGCACCAGGCGCACAACCGCAGAATCTACCTTTGGCGGTGGCGTGAACGCGGAAGGCGGTACTTCTAATACCGGGATCACGTTGCAGTAATATTGCGCCATCACGCTTAAACGACCATACGCTTTACTGTTCGGCCCTGCAACCAGACGGTTAACGACCTCTTTTTGCAACATGAAGTGCATGTCGGCAATGGCATCAGTATAGCTAAACAGATGGAACATCAGCGGGGTGGAGATGTTGTACGGCAGGTTACCGAACACGCGCAGCGGCTGTCCCATTTTTTCTGACAGTTCGCCAAAGTTCATGGTCATCGCATCCTGCTGATAAATCGTCAGCTTCGGCCCGAGGAACGGGTGCGTTTGCAGACGCGCGGCCAGATCGCGGTCGAGTTCGATAACGGTCAGTTCGTCGAGGCGTTCGCCTACCGGCTCGGTCAGCGCGGCAAGACCCGGGCCGATTTCGACCATGGCCTGACCTTTCTGCGGATTAATGGCAGAAACGATACTGTCGATCACAAACTGATCGTTGAGGAAGTTTTGCCCGAAGCGTTTACGGGCTAAGTGGCCCTGATGGACTCGATTAGTCATTGAGTATTAACAATCATTTTGATGGCGAGATTAAGCGCCGTAATAAAACTGCCGACATCCGCTTTTCCCTGGCCTGCCAGATCCAGCGCAGTACCGTGGTCAACGGACGTTCGAATAAAGGGTAAACCGAGGGTGATATTCACCCCGCGGCCAAAGCCCTGGTATTTTAGCACGGGCAGACCCTGATCGTGGTACATCGCGAGTACGGCGTCGGCATTATCCAGGTATTTGGGCTGGAAAAGGGTGTCGGCAGGCAGAGGCCCGCTGAGGTTCATCCCCTTCGCCCGCATCTCCTCAAGCACCGGAATGATGGTGTCGATCTCTTCGGTGCCCATATGTCCGCCCTCACCCGCGTGCGGATTCAGGCCGCAAACCAGCACATGCGGCTGCGGAATGCCGAATTTGGTTTGCAGATCGTGATGCAAAATGCCAATGATCTCACGCAGGAGTTCAGGCGTAATGGCATCCGGAATGGCTTTGATCGGCAGGTGCGTTGTTACCAGCGCAACGCGCATTGCTTCGGTTGCCAGCATCATCACCACTTTCGGGCTGTGCGAACGCTCTTCGAAAAATTCGGTATGCCCGGTAAACGGAATGCCCGCGTCATTGATCACGCCTTTATGCACCGGACCGGTGATCAGGGCGGCAAATTCGCCCTGAAGGCAACCGTCACAGGCGCGCGCCAGCGTCTCGACAACGTAGTGGCCGTTTTCGGTGTGTAACTCACCGGGGACAACAGGCGCACGGAGCGGAACAGAAAGCAGGGTGAGAGTACCCGCCTGCTGCGGTGCGGGCTGTTGGCCTTCAACGTAAGGGAGGAGCGTTAAAGGCAGACCGAGCAAAGCTGCCCGGTCTTGTAACAGTGTTGCATCTGCGCAGACAACCAACTCTACCGGCCAGCTGCGCTGGGCGAGCTGAACCACAAGGTCAGGCCCAATCCCGGCGGGTTCGCCGGGGGTGATCACAACACGATGCGGTTTCATCAGTTGCTCAACACTTTCACGTAAGCGCTGGCGCGTTGTTCCTGCATCCAGGTTGCGGCTTCTTCAGAGAACTTACGGTTAAACAGCATGCGATACGCACGGTCTTTCTGCGCCGCGTCGGTTTTATCCACGTTGCGCGTGTCCATCAGCTGGATCAGATGCCAGCCGAAGGAGGAGTGTACCGGCGCGCTCATCTGGCCTTTATTCAGCTTCATTAACGCATCGCGGAAAGCCGGATCGTAAATATCCGCTGCCGCCCAACCCAGGTCACCGCCCTGGTTTGCAGAGCCAGGATCCTGAGAGAACTCTTTTGCCGCTTTATCGAAGGTGGTTTTACCGCTCTTGATGTCTGCGGCGATCTGTTCCAGCTTCGCACGGGCCTGATCGTCAGTCATGATCGGAGACGGCTTAAGCAGGATATGACGCGCATGTACTTCGGTAACCGAAATGTTCTGGCTCTGGCCGCGCAGGTCGTTCACTTTCAGAATGTGGAAGCCCACACCGGAACGGATTGGACCGACGATGTCGCCTTTCTTCGCCGTGCTCAGCGCCTGGGCAAACAGGGATGGCAGCTCCTGAATACGCCCCCAGCCCATCTGGCCGCCTTTCAGCGCCTGCTGGTCAGCAGAGTACGTGATCGCCAGCTTGCCGAAGTCATCACCATTACGCGCCTGCTCAACGATAGCGCGCGCCTGGCTTTCCGCCTCAGCCGCCTGATCGGAGGTTGGGTTTTCCGGCAGTGGGATCAGGATGTGGCTCAGGTTAAGCTCAGTGCTGGCATCATTCTGATTCCCTACCTGTTTTGCCAGGGCATCCACTTCCTGAGGCAGGATGGTGACGCGGCGACGGACTTCATTGTTACGCACTTCTGAAATCAGCATCTCTTTACGGATCTGATTACGGTAGGTGGCATAGCTGATGCCGTCATAGGCCAGGCGGCTACGCATCTGATCCGGGGTAATGTTGTTCTGCTTTGCAATGTTGGCGATCGCCTGATCGAGCTGCTCGTCAGAGATCGTCACGCCCATTTTCTGGCCCATCTGAAGAACAATCTGATCCATGATCAGACGCTCCAGGATCTGGTGGCGCAGCGTAGCGTCATCCGGAAGCTGTTGACCTGCTTCGCCCGAGTTGAGCTTTACAGATTTCATCAAACCGTCAACGTCACTTTCAAGCACGACGCCGTTGTTAACCACAGCCGCGACTTTATCGACAACCTGTGGGGCCGCGAAGCTGGTATTCGCAACCATAGCGACACCGAGTAGCAGCGTTTTCCAGTTCTTCATACTTTTTCCATTTCAATTAACCGCAAAGCGGATTACGTTGTAAATCAAGCACATTACAATGAACTACGATACGGCAGAATGTTCGAGCGCAGCATCTGCTGCGTGCCCAGACCGTAGTTAGAACTCAGGCCGCGCAACTCGATATTAAAGCCGATCACGTTATCATATTTGCCCTGACTGTTTTGCGTATCCCAGCCGTTAAGTTTGCGTTCGTAACCGACACGTATTGCGTAACAGCAGGAGTTGTATTGCAGACCCAGCATCTGGTCAGCAGGTTTTTGGGCATTCGTGTCATAGTAGTAGGCCCCGACGACTGACCAACGATCGGCGATCGGCCAGCTCGCGGCGGTACCCACCTGTGAAATACCGTCTTTGTATTGGTCTGTATTCGCATAGTTTGGCAGCGTCGCCTGGATATACTCCGGGCTGGCGTAACGGTACGTCAACTGCAACATGCGGTCTTCATCACGGCGGTATTCGATGGCTGCGCTGCCCGTCGCGATATTGTCCAGTCGTGTATCGTACTGAACACCACCGCGCAGACCCCAACGATCCGTCATGCGCCAGTAGGTGTCGCCCGCCCATACCAGTGAGCCCGTTTTGTTGTCTTTCTCCCAGTTAATGTCGTCATCACCGGTACGAGACTCGGTGAAATAGTAGATTTGACCAACAGAAACGTTAAAACGTTCAACGGCAGCATCATCATATACGCGCGTTGTGACGCCAGTCGTTAACTGGTTAGCAGACGCAATACGGTCAAGCCCGCCGTAGGTACGGTCACGGAACAGGCCGCTGTAGTCTGATTGCAGGAAGGACGAGTCGTAGTTTTGAATTTTGCTCTGATCGCGATAAGGCACATACAGATACTGCATACGCGGCTCAAGCGTCTGGGTGTATCCATCGGCGAGAAGGCCCATATCACGTTCGAAGATCAGCTTCCCGTCCATTTTGAATTGCGGAAGCGTACGGTTTACCGACTCTTCAAGATCGGTGCCATAGCGTTTGTTATACCAGTCCAGATTTTTCTGCTGGTAGTGGGTGGCCATCAGCTTAGCTTCGGTATTCAGGCTCGCCCAGTCGTTTGACCACGGCAGATTGATCGTCGGCTCGATATGCAGACGCGTTGATTCCGGCATATCCGAGTTGGTGTTGACGAAATGGACCGCCTGAGCGTAAACGCGCGTGTCGAAAGGACCCACATCGTTCTGGTACCAGTTCACGTCCAGCTGCGGCTCGGCACCATAGGTACTACGCGATTGCGTATCAAATACCTGGAACTGTTTGGTCGACACCGTCGCGTCAAAGTTCTCAATGGCGTAGCCCACGCTGAATTTCTGCGTGGCGTAACCGTCGGTACTGGAGCCGTATTTAGAATCAAAGTCGTTGAAGTAATACGGATCGCTGACTTTGGTGTAGTCGATGTTGAAGCGCCACACCTGATCCAATACCCCGGCGTGCTTCCAGTAGTACATCCAGCGGTGCTTATCACCTTCGCTCGGATGCTCGTCCTGGAACACCTTATCTGATGGCAGATAATCAAATTCCATCAGACCCGCGCCCGCCTTGGTCAGATAGCGGAATTCGTTCTCCCACATGATGTTACCGCGCTTATGGATATAGTGCGGCGTGATCGTGGCGTCCATGTTGGGCGCAATGTTCCAGTAGTACGGCAGGTAGAACTCAAAGTAGTTCGACGTGCTGTACTTGGCGTTCGGGATCAGGAAACCTGAACGACGTTTGTCACCCACAGGCAGTTGCAGGTAAGGGCTATAGAAAATGGGCACCGGGCCGAGTTTAAAACGGGCGTTCCAGATCTCTGCAACCTGTTCTTCACGGTCGTGGATCACTTCACTGCCCACAACGCTCCAGGTATTTGACCCTGGCAAACAGGAGGTAAACGTGCCGTTTTCGAGAATGGTGTAGCGGTTTTCGCCGCGCTGCTTCATCAGGTCCGCGGTACCGCGCCCCTGACGACCGACCATCTGGTAATCACCTTCCCAGACGTTGGTGTCTTTGGTATTCAGATTCGACCAGGCTTTCGGACCTTTCAGGATGACCTGATTGTCGTCATAGTGCACATTACCCAGCGCATCCACCGTACGGACAGGCGCCTGAGCACCTTCCGGTTGCTTCTGGTGCAATTGCACTTCGTCAGCAAGCAGGCGACTGTTTCCCTGGTTAATATCGACATTGCCCGTAAAGGTCGCATTGTCAGGATAATTACCTTTTGCGCTGTCGGCATTAATGGTGACGGGTAAGTCATTCGTATCGCCTTTCACCAGTGGGCGATTGTAACTTGGGACGCCAAGCATACACTGCGAGGCGAGATCGGCTGCGAGCCCCTGTTGGCTATACAGGGCGGTGCCAATCATTGTGGCCAGAAGGGTGGGGATACGTTTTTTCATACGTTGTATTTTATTGTTCCGTCATCAGTGGCTACGGCTTACAAACGCTCAGAGACTATCTTACTCATCAGCGCAGTACCAGCGTTAATCCTGCCCGTTTGCGCGCCAGAGTGTTAGGCTCGCTATCGAATGACGAGTATGATAATGCAAATTATAGGCGATGTCCCTCAATTGACCGTGGCGCGACCACTGTAATGATGGCGTTGCGTCGGCCAGGAACATGACCATTCGGGGAGTATATGCAGTATTGGGGTAAAATAATCGGCGTTGCGTTCGCAATTATTATGGGTGCCGGATTCTGGGGTGTCGTTCTTGGCCTCATTATCGGCCATATGTTTGATAAAGCACGCAGCCGCAAAATGGCCTGGTTTGCCAACCAGCGCGAGCGCCAGTCACTCTTTTTCTCCACCACCTTCGAGGTGATGGGGCACTTAACCAAATCAAAAGGACGCGTAACGGAAGCCGATATTCAGGTGGCCAGCGTCTTTATGGATCGCATGAATCTGCACGGCGAATCCCGCATCGCGGCGCAGAATGCGTTCCGGATTGGTAAATCAGATCACTACCCGCTGCGTGAAAAAATGCGGCAGTTCCGTAGCATCTGTTTCGGGCGTTTTGATTTAATTCGGATGTTTCTGGAAATTCAAATCCAGGCCGCCTTCGCGGATGGCTCTCTGCATCCGAATGAACGGGACGTCCTGTATGTGATTGCTGAAGAGTTGGGCATTTCCCGCATGCAGTTCGATCAGTTCCTGCGCATGATGCAGGGCGGCGCGCACTTTGGCGGCGGTTATCAGCAGCAATCGTCCGGCGGCGGCTGGCAGCAGGCGCAGCGTGGCCCTACGCTTGAAGATGCCTGTAACGTCCTCGGCGTGAAGCCGTCTGACGATGTCACGACCATCAAACGCGCCTATCGTAAGCTGATGAGCGAGCACCATCCGGATAAGCTGGTGGCGAAAGGCCTGCCGCCAGAGATGATGGAGATGGCGAAACAGAAAGCGCAGGAAATCCAGAAAGCCTACGAGCTAATTAAAGAGCAGAAAGGTTTTAAATAAAAAAATGGCCCGACAGTGTCGGGCCATTTTTTCAGAAGTCCACCGGGGCTTTGAACGTCATGGCGTTGCCGAAAGCAGGGTGGGTGATGGTGAGCGTCTGCGCATGCAGTTGCAGGCGCGGCGCTAACGCCAGCGCTTCCGGCGGCGCATAGAACCTGTCCCCCAGAATGGGGTGACCCATCGCAAGCATATGCACGCGCAGCTGGTGCGAGCGCCCGGTAATCGGCTTCAGCAGGACGCGCGCGGTGTTATCCGGCGCGTACTCCAGCACTTCATACTCGGTTTGCGCGGCCTTGCCGGTTTCATAACACACCTTCTGCTTTGGCCGGTTCGGCCAGTCGCAAATCAGCGGTAAATCCACCAGCCCTTCCGCCTGCGCCGGATGGCCCCAGACGCGCGCGACATACTGTTTCTTCGGCTCGCGCTCGCGGAACTGACGCTTCAGCTCGCGTTCTGCCGCTTTGTTCAGAGCCACCACAATCACGCCGCTGGTCGCCATATCCAGACGATGGACAGACTCGGCCTGGGGATAATCACGCTGGATACGCGTCATCACGCTGTCTTTATGCTCTTCCAGGCGCCCCGGCACGGATAACAAGCCGCTCGGCTTGTTAACCACCATAATGTGCTCGTCCTGATACAGAATGACCAGCCACGGATCCATCGGGGGATTGTAGGGCTCCATTACCATCTTGCGCTCCGCTTACTGATGCGTCACAACGATAAGACGCAGGGCGTCGAGACGCCATCCCGCCTGATTCAGGCTTTCCAGCACCTGCTGGCGGTTGCTCTCAATGGCGGCCAGCTCATCGTCACGAATGTTAGGGTTCACTGCTTTCAATGCTTCCAGACGCGACAGCTCGGCAGAAAGCTTCTCATCGGCTTCGCTACGCGCCGCATCGATCAGCACTCTGGCCGCTTTTTCGGCCTGGGCTTCACCCAGTTGCAGAATGGCATGTACGTCCTGCTGCACCGCATTCACCAGCTTGCTGCCGGTATGGCGGTTCACCGCGCTCAGCTGACGGTTGAAGCTTTCAAACTCCACCTGGCCGGCCAGATTCGTACCGTTTTTATCCAGCAGCAGACGCACCGGGGTTGGCGGCAGGAAGCGGTTAAGCTGAAGCTGTTTCGGCGCCTGCGCTTCCACAACGTAGATCAGCTCCACCAGCAGCGTGCCCACAGGCAAGGCTTTGTTCTTCAACAGGGAGATGGTGCTGCTGCCGGTATCGCCGGAGAGGATCAGATCCAGACCGTTGCGGATCAGCGGGTGCTCCCAGGTGATGAACTGTGCATCTTCGCGGGACAGCGCCACATCACGCTCAAAGGTGATGGTGCAACCGTCTTCCGGCAGGCCCGGGAAATCCGGCACCAGCATATGATCGGACGGGGTCAGCACGATCATGTTCTCGCCGCGATCGTCCTGGTTAATGCCGACGATGTCGAACAGGTTCATGGAGAAGCTGATCAGGCTGGTGTCATCGTCCTGTTCTTCGATACTTTCGGCCAGCTGCTGCGCTTTTTCACCGCCGTTGGAGTGGATCTCCAGCAGGCGATCGCGCCCCTGCTCCAGCTGAGCTTTCAGCGCGTCGTGCTTCTCTCGACAGGATTTGATCAGCTCATCAAAGCCCTCGGTGTTTTCCGGCGCCGCAAGGTAACCGATCAGATCGCTATGCACCTGATCGTAAATGGTGCGGCCGGTCGGGCAGGTATGTTCAAACGCATCCAGGCCTTCGTGGTACCAGCGAACCAGAACGGACTGGGCGGTTTTCTCCAGATACGGAACGTGGATCTGAATATCGTGCGCCTGACCGATACGATCCAGACGGCCGATACGCTGCTCCAGCAGATCCGGGTTAAACGGCAGATCGAACATCACCAGATTGCTGGCGAACTGGAAGTTACGGCCTTCAGAACCGATTTCGGAGCACAGCAGAACCTGCGCGCCGCTGTCCTCTTCACTAAACCACGCCGCAGCGCGGTCGCGCTCGATAATAGACATGCCTTCATGGAACACGGCGGCGCGAATACCTTCGCGCTCGCGCAGCACTTGTTCAAGTTGCAGGGCGGTGGCTGCCTTGGCGCAGATCACCAGCACCTTCCGGGAACGGTGCGCGGTCAGATAACCCATCAACCACTCCACGCGCGGATCGAAGTTCCACCAGGTGCCGGTGTCGCCTTCAAATTCCTGATAAATCTGCTCCGGGTAGAGCATGTCGCGCGCGCGATCTTCCGCTGATTTACGGGTGCCCATAATGCCGGAGACTTTAATCGCCGTCTGGTACTGAGTCGGCAGCGGCAGTTTGATGGTGTGCAGCTCGCGTTTCGGGAAGCCTTTCACGCCGTTACGGGTGTTGCGGAACAGCACGCGGCTGGTGCCGTGACGGTCCATCAGCATGTCGATCAGCTCTTTACGCGCAGATCCCGCATTATCGCTGTCGCTGTTCGCGGCCTGAAGCAGCGGCTCAATATCCTGCTCGCCGATCAGATCGCTGAGGGTGTTAAGTTCATCATTAGAGAGACGATTACCGGCCAGCAGCAGCGCGACGGCGTCCGCCACCGGACGGTAGTTTTTCTGCTCTTCAACAAACTGCTCAAAATCGTGGAAACGGTTCGGATCGAGCAGGCGCAGACGGGCTAAGTGGCTCTCAAGACCCAGCTGCTCCGGGGTGGCGGTCAGAAGCAGAACGCCCGGTACGCGCTCGGCAAGCTGCTCAATCGCCATGTATTCACGGCTTGGCGCATCTTCGCTCCAGACGAGGTGGTGTGCTTCGTCGACGACCATCAGATCCCATTCAGCGTCGCACAGGTGCTCCAGGCGCTGCTTGCTGCGGCGTACGAAGTCCAGGGAGCAGATCACCAGCTGTTCGGTTTCAAACGGGTTGTCCGCGTCGTGCTGGGCTTCGGTATAGCGCTCGTCGTCGAACAGGGAGAAGCGCAGGTTAAAGCGGCGCAGCATCTCGACCAGCCACTGGTGTTGCAGCGTTTCCGGCACCACAATCAGCACGCGCTCGGCAGCGCCAGAGAGCAGCTGCTGGTGCAGGATCATGCCTGCTTCGATGGTTTTACCCAGGCCCACTTCGTCAGCCAGCAGCACGCGAGGCGCATGGCGACGGCCCACGTCATGGGCGATATTCAGCTGATGGGGAATAAGGCTGGTACGCTGGCCGCGCAGGCCGCTCCACGGCATGCGGTACTGTTCACTCTGGAACTTACGCGCGCGGTAGCGCAGGGAGAAGCGATCCATTCGGTCGATTTGCCCGGCAAACAGACGGTCCTGCGGCTTGCTGAAAACCAGTTTGCTGTCGAGCAGCACTTCACGCAGGATAACATTCGTCTCGTCGGTATCAAGACGCGTTCCAATGTAGGCGAGCAGTCCATTCTCTTCTTTTACGTCTTCAACCTTCAGCTGCCAGCCTTCGTGGCTGGTCACGGTGTCGCCCGGATTGAACATTACGCGGGTAACAGGGGAGTCATTGCGAGCGTACAGGCGGTTTTCACCGGTAGCAGGGAAAAGGAGGGTAACCATGCGCGCATCGACGGCAACGACGGTTCCTAATCCAAGTTCGCTTTCTGTATCGCTGATCCAGCGTTGACCAAGTGTAAAAGGCATAGTTGTTCGGCTCTAATCTTTAATTGCAGGCAATAGTTCGACCCCGTCAAAAAAGACGGTCATCGAAAAATGGGTCCGGGAATGGAAAGGGCGCTATGGTACTGGATGGCAACGGTTTCGTCACGCGTCAAAATAGCCCAAGTTGTCCTGTCACTAGTGTAGCAAAGTCGTCATTGATGAACGGTAAAATTCCCTCCGCAACCGGCTGAAGCTGGCGGGTCAGGTAGTGATCGTAATCGAGCGGAGATTGCTGGTAATCAACGGGTTCCGGGCCGTTAGTTGTCCAGACGTATTTGATCGTTCCCCGGTTCTGATACTGCGGCGCACGGCCCCGGCGAACATTCTCTTCATCCGCCAGCCGCGCGGCGCGTACGTGGGGAGGAACGTTACGTTGATATTCGGCCAGCGGGCGGCGCAGGCGCTTGCGATACACCAGCTGGTCATCCAGCTCACCGGCCATCAGGCTGGCAATGGTTTCGCGCACGTAGTCCTGATAGGGCTCGTTGCGAAATACCCGCAGGTAGAGCGTCTGCTGGAACTGCTGCGCCAGTGGCGTCCAGTCGGTGCGCACCGTCTCCAGCCCTTTAAAGACCATCCGCTGCGTGTCACCTTCCTGAATCAGCCCGGCGTAGCGCTTCTTGCTGCCCTGGTCGGTTCCGCGAATGGTCGGCATTAAAAAGCGGGCAAAATGGGTTTCAAACTCCAGCTCTAACGCGCTGGTTAACCGCTCTTTTTGCAAATTCTCGCGCCACCAGTCGTTCACGTAGGCGACCAGTTCTTTGCCGATTCGCGCAGCGTCGTCTTCTGAATGGGCCGCTTTCAGCCAGACAAAGGTGGAGTCGGTATCGCCATAAATAACGTCATAGCCCCGGGATTCAATCAGCGCTTTGGTCTGGCGCATAATGTCGTGCCCGCGCATGGTGATGGACGACGCCAGACGGGGATCAAAGAAGCGGCAGGCGCTGGTACCCAGCACGCCGTAAAAGGCGTTCATAATGATTTTCAGCGCCTGTGAGAGCGGCTTGTTGCCGTGGCGCTTGGCCTCGTCGCGGCCGTGCCAGATGTTTCCCACAATTTCGGGCAGGCAGTGTTTTTTCCGCGAGAAGCGTGCCCCAAGAAAACCTTCGGTGCTGTGCGCATCGTCTGGCTGGGCCATCCCCTCCACCAGCCCCACCGGATCAATCAGAAACGTGCGGATAATTGACGGGTACAGGCTTTTATAATCCAGCACCAGCACCGAGTCATACAGTCCGGGCCGTGAATCCATCACGTAACCGCCGGGGCTGGCCTGCGGCGGCACGTCGCCAAGGTTAGGGGCGACATACCCTGCCCGGTGCATCCGGGGGAAATAGAGGTGGCTGAAGGCCGCTACCGAGCCGCCGTGCCTGTCGACCGCAAGGCCGTTCACCGTCGCCCGCTCCAGCAGGAACGGCATAATCTCGGTTTTATGGAAAATCTGCGTCACCAGCTCGCAATCCTTCAGGTTATAGGTAGCGAGCGCCGGCTTATCTTCATTAAAGCGCCGGTCGATCTCGTCCATTCGGTCCCAGGGATTGTCGATAGATTTACCTTCGCCGAGCAGCGCCTGGGCGACCGCTTCCAGCGAGAAGGAAGAGAAGTTCCAGAAGGCGGATTTCAGCGCCTCGATGCCGTCGATAATCAGGCGACCATTGGCCTGTGCAAAGAATACGCCGTTCTTAAAACCGTGCTCACGCCACTCCAGCTCGCTGTTGCCGCGCCCCAGAATCAGCGGGATACGGTAACGCTCGGCATGTTTTTGCAGCACGCGCAGGTCAAACTGCACTACGTTCCAGCCGATCAGAACATCCGGATCGTGCTCGGCAAACCACCGGTTAAGCTTCTCCAGCAGTTGCGGGCGGCTGTTGACGTACTCCAGATTAAAATCCAGCGCGGACGCATCGCCGTTCGGCGGCCCGAGCATATAGACAACCCGCTGCCCACAGCCTTCCAGGCCAATGCAGTACAGTTCGCCGTGGCGGGTGGTTTCAATATCCAGCGACACCCACTTTAGCGGCGGGCGATAGTGCGGATTAGGCTTCAGGCGCGCGTTAACGATCCTGCCGTTTTGCGCGGTGCCATCTACCCAGACGGGGGCGGTGATAAACCGCTCCATCAGAAAGCGTTCAGGCGGGCGAATGTCGGCCTCGTAAAGCGTCACGCCTGCTTCACGAAGCAGCTTTTCATAGCGCATCAACTGGCGATGGGCGCGGCAGTAGAGGCCGTAAACCGGCTGGCGGTGGAAATCTTTCAGCTGAAGCGGCGTAAGGCGCCAGTTGTTTTCGCCGCGCAGCAGTTGTTTCACTTTCTCGACGTGAGCTTCAGGAATAAAGGCCACGGACTCCTGCGGCGGGAGCGTAACGTTTAGTGGGCCGTTGTCCGTTGCCAGCCAGAATTCAACCTCAGTACCCTGAGGGGTATCCCGCCAGTGTCTGGTCAGTAAAAAGCCTTCTTGCGCCTGCGTCACGGCGTTATCCCATAAAACAAACCAGGCCTGATTATAGCCTGGTTGAGGGGTGTTTGCTGGGGTTTTATACAGTGTCTGTTCCGCCGGATGGCGCTGCGCTTATCCGGCCTACAGGTTCCGCAGGCCCGGTAAGCGCAGCGTCACCGGGCAAGGGTTTACTGCCCGTAGTAGGCTTTCGCACCGTGCTTACGCAGGTAATGCTTATCCAGCAGGGTTTGCTGCATATCCGGCAGCTGCGGTGCCAGCTGGCGGCAGAAGATCCCCATATAGGCGACTTCCTCCAGTACGATCGCGTTGTGCACCGCGTCCTCCGCGTTTTTACCCCAGGCAAACGGGCCGTGGGAGTGCACCAGCACGCCGGGCATTTGTGCCGCGTCGATTCCCTGTTTTTCGAAGGTTTCGACAATCACGTTCCCCGTTTCCCATTCGTACTCACCGCCGATCTCCGCATCGGTCATCAGACGCGTGCAGGGAATGGTGCCGTAAAAGTAGTCCGCGTGGGTGGTGCCGGTGGCCGGAATAGGCTGGCCCGCCTGCGCCCAGATGGTCGCGTGACGCGAATGGGTATGCACAATCCCGCCGATGGTCGGGAAGGCCTGATACAGCAGGCGATGAGTGGGCGTATCGGAGGAGGGCTTTTTATTGCCTTCAACCACTACACCCGTTTCGATGCTGACCACCACCATATCTTCTGCGGTCATCACCGTGTAATCCACGCCGGAAGGCTTGATCACGAACACGCCTTTTTCCCGGTCAACGGCGCTGACGTTGCCCCATGTCAGGGTCACGAGGTTATGTTTTGGCAGCGCCAGGTTGGCTTCGAGTACCTGACGTTTGAGATCGTCTAACATTGTTGTCTCCTGCCGGATGGCGCTTTGCTTATCGGGCCTACAGAACCGTAAGCCCGGTAAACGCAGTGCCACCGGGCATTCAGGGCTTAGCGTTTTGAACCGTAATAGACTTCGTTCCAGCGCAGCGCGTCTTTGAAGGCGGGCAGGCGGGTGTCGTTATCAATGACGGTCAGCTCAATATCGTGCAGCTCGGCGAACTGACGCATATCGTTGAGGTCAAGCGCGTGGCTGAATACGGTGTGGTGCGCGCCGCCGGCCAGGATCCAGGCTTCCGACGCGGTTGGCAGGTCAGGCTGCGCTTTCCACAAGGCGTTGGCGACCGGCAGCTTCGGCAGAGAATGCGGGGTTTCAACCGCATCGACGCAGTTCACCAGCAGGCGGAAACGATCGCCGAGGTCGATCAGGCTGGCGTTAATGGCCGGGCCGGTACGGGTGTTGAAGATCAGACGGGCCGGATCCGCTTTGCCGCCAATGCCGAGGTACTGCACGTCGAGGATCGGTTTCTCTTCCACCGCGATGGATGGACACACTTCCAGCATGTGCGAGCCGAGCACCAGATCGTTACCGTTCTCGAAGTGGTAGGTGTAGTCCTCCATAAAAGAGGTGCCGCCCTGTAGACCGGTCGACATCACCTTCATGATGCGAAGCAGAGCGGCAGTTTTCCAGTCGCCTTCGCCCGCAAAGCCGTAGCCCTGCTGCATCAGACGTTGTACCGCCAGACCCGGGAGCTGTTTCAGGCCGTGGAGATCTTCAAAGGTGGTGGTGAAGGCATGGAAGCCGCCCTGTTCCAGAAAACGCTTCATGCCCAGCTCAATACGTGCGGCATCCAGCACGTTCTGGCGCTTGTCACCGTTGACCTGTGCCGCAGGCGTCAGGCGATAGCTGCTTTCGTACTCGTCCACCAGCGCGTTAACGTCGCCATCGCTGATGTCATTCACCACCTGCACCAGGTCGCCCACCGCCCAGGTGTTGACGGAGAAGCCAAATTTAATCTGCGCGGCCACTTTATCACCGTCGGTGACCGCCACTTCGCGCATGTTGTCGCCGAAACGCACCACTTTCAGGTGGCGGGTATCCTGCTTAGATACCGCCTGACGCATCCAGGAGCCAATGCGTTTTTGTGCCTGACCGTCCTGCCAGTGCCCGGTCACCACGGCATGCTGTTGACGCATGCGCGCGCCGATGAAGCCGAACTCGCGGCCGCCGTGCGCGGTCTGGTTCAGGTTCATGAAGTCCATGTCGATGCTGTCCCACGGCAGGGAGGCGTTGAACTGCGTGTGGAATTGCAGCAGCGGTTTGTTGAGGATAGCCAGGCCGTTGATCCACATTTTGGCTGGCGAGAAGGTGTGCAGCCACACCACCAGGCCAGCGCATTTGTCATCGTAATTGGCATCGCGGCAAATGTTGGTGATTTCGTCCGGGGTGGTACCCAGCGGCTTCAGCACCAGTTTGCACGGCAGTTTGGCTTCCGCGTTCAGCGCATTCACAACGTGCTCCGCGTGTTTCGTCACCTGCTGCAACGCTTCCGGTCCGTACAAATGCTGGCTGCCAATCACAAACCACACTTCATAATTATTAAAAATGGTCATTATCGTGTCCTTAATGTGTCAGGGTTGCCGTAGTATCCGCGGTGCTTTTGGCCGGGGCGGCGACAGGGAGATAGTGAAGTTCGGCGCTTTTTGCCCATTGCTGGTAGCGCTGATAAAGCTGTTCAAAGCGTTGTGCCTGCTGAGTCTGCGGCTGGAGCGTACTTTCGACGGCGCTCGCCATATGCTGTTGCGCGGTCGGGATATCCGCATGTACGCCTGCGGCCACGGCAGCGAAAATCGCGGCGCCCAGCGCACAGCACTGATCGGAGGCCACAATTTGCAGCGGCCGGTTCAGCACGTCGCAGCAGGCCTGCATAATCACCGGGTTTTTACGGGCGATGCCGCCCAGCGCCATCACGTTGTTCACGTCAATGCCCTGCCCGGTGAAGCACTCCATAATGGCGCGCGCGCCGAACGCGGTGGCGGCGATCAGGCCGCCAAACAGCGCGGGCGCGTCGGTCGCGAGGTTGAGATCGGTAATCACTCCTTTCAGACGCTGGTTGGCAAACGGCGTACGACGGCCGTTGAACCAGTCCAGCACCACCGGCAGGTGGTCGAGAGACGGATTTTTTGCCCAGGCTTCGGTGAGCTGCGGCAGGAGCTGTTTTTTGCTGTCGGCAATCTGCGTTTTCAGTTCAGGATGCGCGGCTGCCAACCGATCCAGCGGCCAGCCGAGCACGCGACCAAACCAGGCGTAGATGTCACCGAAGGCGGACTGGCCCGCTTCAAGGCCGATAAAATCGGGTACCACGCTGCCGTCAACCTGACCGCAGATGCCTTTCACCGCGCGGTCGCCGACGCTGGCTTTATCTGCCGTCAGAATGTCACAGGTGGAGGTGCCGATAACTTTCACCAGCGTGTTGGGCTGCGCACCCGCGCCCACCGCACCCATATGGCAGTCGAACGCGCCGCCGGAAATGGTCACGTTTTGCGGCAGACCGAGGCGTTTCGCCCACTCTTCGCAGAGCGTGCCGACCGGAATATCGGCGGTGAAGGTGTCGGTAAACAGCGGGTATGTCAGGTTTTTGTTGATGATCGGGTCGAGTTCATCGAAGAACGCTGCCGGAGGCAGCCCCCCCCAGCTTTCATGCCACAGCGATTTATGCCCGGCGCTGCAACGGCCGCGGCGGATATCCTGCGGGCGAGTGGTGCCGGAGAGCAGGGCGGGAACCCAGTCGCATAGCTCAATCCATGATGCCGCTGCCTGTGCGACCGACGCGTCCGCGCGGGTAACGTGCAGGATCTTGGCCCAGAACCACTCGCTGGAGTAAATTCCGCCGATATACCGTGAGTAGTCAGTTTTGCCCGGCTGATGGCATAAGCGGGTGATGGCTTCCGCCTCTTCCACGGCGGTATGGTCTTTCCACAGCACAAACATGGCGTTCGGGTTGTCGGCAAACTCCGGTCGCAGCGCCAGTACGCGGCCTTCGGCATCGACAGGAGCAGGCGTTGAGCCAGTGCTGTCGACGCCAATCCCCACGACATCGGCCCGCTGGGCGTCCGTCAACTCCGCCAGCACGGTTTTGATCGCCGCTTCCATTGATTCAATGTAATCACGCGGGTGGTGGCGGAACTGGTTGTTCGGCGCATCGCAGTAGCGCCCCTCTTGCCAGCGCGGATACCACTCAACGCTGGTTGCTATCTCCAGGCCAGTCGTACAGTCCACTGCCAGCGCGCGAACTGAGTCGCTGCCAAAATCGAGGCCAATTGCAATTGCCATGGTGTTGCTCCATCCAAAAAACAGGTATGGAAGAACATTAGAGACTGGGGACAAAAATCGTCAGGCAGGATCCGCTAATCTTATGGACTAAATTGCTGTAGCCACGCAAAGTGTGACGCCGTGCAAATATTCGATGTGGACATTTCTGCCGCACTTATAGACACTTTTGTTACTGCTTATCTGCCCGTACTGGCGGAGAAATCAGGGGGAAAGGCTGAAACATGGCGGACGTAAAAGAGGCGTGATGCTTTTTGGATCTTTTCGCGGGCCATTTTTATACTGCTTTTATCGATATGGACAATTGGTTTCCTTCAGGACCCTTGGGAGAACTGAATCTATGGCCGAACCGCAAAACGATCCCTTACTGCCGGGCTACTCATTTAACGCCCATCTGGTGGCGGGGCTGACGCCAATTGAGGCCGAGGGATATCTCGATTTTTACGTCGATCGCCCTCTTGGCATGAAGGGATATATCCTCAACCTGACCGTACGCGGAGAAGGGGTCGTCAAAAACGGGGATCAGCAGTTTATCTGCCGCCCCGGTGATATGCTGCTGTTCCCGCCGGGGGAGATCCACCACTACGGGCGCCATCCGGATGCCAAAGAGTGGTATCACCAGTGGGTCTATTTCCGTCCGCGCGCCTACTGGCAGGAGTGGCTCTCGTGGCCGGCCATTTTCGCCCATACCGGTTTATATCGCCCGGATGAGGCGCATCTGGCGCAGTTCCGTGAGCTGTTCGCACAGATTATTGAGGCAGGGCAGGCGGGCGGGCGCTACGCCGAACTGCTGGCCATCAACCTGCTTGAACAGGTGCTGCTGCGCCGCATGGAGGCCATCAACGAGTCGCTTAATCCGCCGCTGGACAACCGCGTCCGCGACGCCTGCCAGTACATCAGCGACCACCTTGCCGACAGCCAGTTTGATATTGCCAGCGTCGCCCAGCATGTGTGTCTGTCGCCGTCACGGCTCTCTCATCTGTTCCGCCAGCAGCTTGGCGTGAGTGTACTCAGCTGGCGTGAGGATCAGCGCATCAGCCAGGCGAAGCTGCTGCTCAGCACCACCCGAATGCCTATCGCCACCGTCGGGCGTAACGTCGGCTTTGAAGATCAGCTCTATTTCTCTCGCGTGTTTAAGAAGTGCACCGGTGCCAGCCCGAGCGAATTCCGTGCGGGATGTGAATAATCGGTAAACATTCAGGTGAACTTCAGGCGCAACTTGTAAACTATTCAGACAATTGATGCCTTGACGCGGTGCAGGGCGCTAAGCAGAATCGCTGATTCGTTTTCTGACCGGAATAGTTATGCAGGCATTGCTGGAACATTTTATTACCCAGTCCGTTATGTATTCGCTCATCGCCGTGGCGCTGGTGGCGTTTCTGGAGTCGCTGGCGCTGGTCGGGCTGATCCTGCCCGGCACCGTGATGATGGCAGGGCTTGGGGCGCTTATCGGCAGCGGCGAGGTCAATTTCTGGCAGGCGTGGATGGCCGGTATCATCGGTTGTTTGCTGGGGGACTGGATCTCCTTCTGGCTGGGCTGGCGCTTTAAGAAGCCGCTGCACCGCTGGTCGTTCATGAAAAAAAACAAAGCGCTGCTGGATAAAACCGAGCACGCGCTGCACCAGCACAGCATGTTCACCGTCCTCGTGGGGCGCTTCGTTGGCCCAACGCGCCCGCTGGTGCCGATGGTGGCCGGGATGCTGGATCTGCCCGTCGCGAAGTTTGTGGTGCCGAACATCATCGGCTGCGTCTTCTGGCCGCCGTTCTACTTCCTGCCGGGGATCCTGGCGGGTGCGGCCATCGATATTCCTGACGGTATGCAAAGCGGTGAGTTCAAGTGGCTGCTGCTGGGAACGGCGGTCCTGCTGTGGCTGGCGGTCTGGCTCTGCTGGCGCCTGTGGCGCAGCGCGAAAGCCAGTGTTAATCGCCTGACGCGCTATCTTCCGCGCACGCGCCTGCTCTGGCTGGCCCCGCTGACGCTGGGAGTGGCTGTCGTGGCGCTGGTGGCGCTGATTCGCCACCCGCTGATGCCGGTGTACGGTGAGATCCTGTTGAAGGTGGTGAGCCGTTAAGGTGTTTTCCCTCTCCCTGTGGGCTAAGGGTTCCCCACAAAATAATGCCTGCACAGACGGCCACCTCTCCCTTGAGGGAGAGGGCTGGGGTGAGGGGGAACATACGGCTCTGGTGGTCATTCCGTTCACTTTATGTTCCTTGCTACTCTGTCACGACATGAGCGGTGAACGTGCCAGGGTGGCTCAGTCGCCACCACCCTGGCGACCCGGGCTTCCGGCGGAAAATCGCCGCTTCGCGGTACCTTCGGCTTATTCCTTCCGGCTTATCGGGTACGGGCGGAGGTAACATCCCTGTAAAGCCCGCCCTCTCGGCGCATCCCTGCGCCTCGCCCCGGCCTACAGGAAACGCCTCAGCGATTTACAGCCGGACCAAGGCATCGCTGAAAGCCCTCAGTTATTCTGAAGGCAACGTTATCGCTTTTGCTTTCAAATTACTGGGGATCCCTCTCCCTGTGGGAGAGGACCAGGGTGAGGGCATCAGACCTCACGAATACCTAAAAGTGAAGATGCCCCCGCCTTACCACTCAGAAGTTCTTCTGTTTCCCCATCCCACAAAATACGTCCCTCCGCGATCACTACCGATCGCGGCGCGATGCGTGCGGCATCTTCGATGCTATGCGAAACCATCAGCATCGTCAGTTGCTCGCGCTCGCAAACCTCCTCAACCAGCGAGAGCATCTCCTGACGCAGGGCCGGGTCGAGCGCCGAAAAGGGTTCGTCGAGCAGCAGCAGCGGCTGCTTGCGCACCAGACAGCGTGCCAGCGCCACGCGCTGGCGCTGGCCGCCGGAAAGCTCACCCGGTAGTCTGTTGATAAACGCAGCCAGGCCCATTTGTTCGGCGATCGCCTCCAGCGTCTGACGCTGCGCAACACTGAGCTTTAACCCCGGATCCATACCCAGCGCGATGTTCTGCCACACCGTAAGATGATTGAACAGATTGTTTTCCTGGAACAGCATCGACACCGGGCGCGTAGCCGGCGGAGCGTAGGTATATTCGCCATTATCAATGACGATCGACCCGCTGGCAGGCTGCAAAAAACCGGCAATCAGATTGAGCAGGGTACTTTTTCCGGCCCCGCTGGGGCCAAGCACTGCGATTCGCTCTCCCTGACGAACGGAGAGGGTAAAACGCATTGGCAGGTGCTCATAAAGCCAGGTTACATCAGTCAGTTTTAACATCATGCCCCGGAAGTTTTTCGATAACGGTAAATAACGCAAAGCACAGCAGCAACAGGAGCAGCGCCGTGACGGCACCGTCCTGGCTACGATAGGAGCCAATTTGCTGATAAAGCCAGAACGGCAGCGTGCGAAAATCCTCGTTGCCAAAGAGGGCCACAACGCCAAAATCGCCAATCGACAGCACGCAGGCAAACGCCAGCGCCTGGGCCAGCGGACGCTTTAGCGCGCGCAGTTCGACCACCTTCAGACGCTGCCAGCCCTGCATGCCCAGCGACTGACACAGCAAACTGTAGCGGCTATTGACGTCGCGCATCGGGTTTTCCAGCACCTTGAGCGCGTAAGGGATAGCCATCAGTGCGTTGGTAAAAATGACGATGCCGTCGGCGCTTTCCGGCAGGCCGATGGTGCTGTTGAACAGTAAAAAGAATCCGGTCGCCAGCACAATGCCCGGCATCGCCAGGATCAGCATACCCGTCAGCTCCAGCGCGTGTCCGGCTTTACGGGCATGACGCGCGTACAGCTCGCGGCTGCTCCAGAGCAGCATCATGGTCAGGATCACGCACAGCAGCCCGGCTGCCAGCGCAATGCGCAATGAGGTCCACGTCGCCTGCCACAGGACAGGCTGTTGCAGTACCGACAACACATTGCGATTCAGACCATCAACGATAACGGCCAGCAGCGGGGGCAGCAGAAGCAGGAGTGCCAGCGCGATCAGCATAAAATCCGCGACGCGGCTGTGCAGGCTGTCCTGCGGATCGCGCCAGCCTGTCAAGTGATTGCTGCCTGTGGGGATCGCTTTACTCAGCCGCTGGCTGAGTAACACCAGCGCCAGGCAGCAGACCATCTGCACCATCGCCAGCAGCGCGGCGCGGCCCGGATCGTAGTCGTAACTTAAGGCCTGATAGATCGCCAGCTCAATGGTGGTGGCCTGCGGCCCGCCGCCGAGAGAAAGCACGGTCGCGAAGCTGGCGAAGCAGAGCATAAAGATTAGCGCGGCCACCGGGGCAATCTGGCGTCGCAGCCACGGCCATTCGACAAAGCGGAAGAACGACCAGCCGCGCATGCCAAGCTGGGCGGCAATCTGACGCTGCTCACCGGGAATGTTTTCCAGCGCCTGTAAAAAGAGGCGCGTCGCCATCGGCATATTGAAAAAAATATGCGCCAGCAGAATGCCTTTCAGGCCGTAAGGGGAGAAGGTCCATTCCAGACCAAGCAGGTTGAAGAGGGATGCCAGCCAGCCCTGCCGACCGTAGACGCTCAGAATACCGAACACCGCCACCAGCACGGGCAGGATCAGCGTCATCGCGCACAGCCGCAGCAGGGCAAGCCTGCCGGGAAAACGTCTGCGATAGAGGGCGCGTGCGAGGAAAATGGCCGGGATCGCCGACAGCAGCGCGGAGAGAAACGCCTGCCAGAAGGAGAAGCGGATGACGTGCCAGAGATAGCTGTCGTGCCAGAGGGCGAGCAGATCGCTCTCTGGCGCGTTAAACCACAGCGCAAGGAATGCACCCAGGCTGACGACCACCATCAGTATGGCGGCGAGCAGCCCGGGAACTAACCAGCCGGGGATCAGCGGCTGACGGCGCGTTGCCATTCACTAATCCATGCGGCGCGCTGGGCGGCAACCTGCTGCGGCGTAAATTCCAGTGAGGTTTGCGGCTTGTTTAGCTGCTCAAAGCCTGCCGGCAGCGAAACGTCAGTGACCGGGTACATCCAGTTTCCTGTCGGAATAGCATTCTGGAATGCCGGGGAGACCATAAATTTCAGGAATTTTTCGGCAAGCTCAGGCTGTTTGCTCGCGGCGGTGCGGGCGGCCACTTCCACCTGCAAATAATGCCCTTCAGCAAAGTTCGCGGCGGCGTAGTTATCCTTCTTCTCGGCGATAATGTGGTAGGCCGGAGAGGTAGTGTAGCTCAGCACCAGATCGCTTTCGCCTTTCAGGAACAGGCCGTAGGCTTCGCTCCAGCCTTTGGTGACGGTAACGGTTTTCGCGGCCAGCTTCTGCCACGCTTCCGGCGTTTTATCCCCGTAGACTTTCTGCATCCACAATAGCAGCCCCAGACCCGGCGTGCTGGTACGCGGATTTTCATAAATTACGCGCCATTTCTGGTCACTTTCGACCAGCTCTTTCAGGCTTTTGGGCGGATTCTTCAGCTTGTTTTTATCGTAGACAAACGCAAAGTAGCCGTAATCAAAGGGGACGAAGGTGTCGTTTTTCCAGCCGCCCGGCACGTTGACGGCCTTTGCCGCCACACCGCTTTTGGCGAACAGTCTGGTTTGGGTGGCGGCTTCCAGCAGGTTGTTATCCAGCCCGAGCACCACGTCGGCTTTGCTGTTTTTGCCTTCAATGCGCAGACGGTTGAGCAGCGAGACGCCATCTTCCAGCGCCACGAATTTCAGCTCGCAGTTGCAGTCGGCTTCAAAGGCTTTTTTAACCACCGGGCCGGGGCCCCAATCGGCGGAGAAGGAGTCGTAGGTATAGACCGTCAGAACGGGCTTAGCAAAAACAGGCAGCGCAAACAGCGCCAGCAGAGGAAGAACGTTTTTTAACACTTTGCACCTCAGGGTTGAGTGGCAAAGGATTTTGAGAGACAGCCTCAAATCCCTTCGCCGGCGTTATCCGGATCAGGTTCGACGGGTATTATCTCAGCGCACATCAGTGATGCAGCACCCCGTTGAGAACGGCGCTATTGTAATGATTTGGTGAATATTACGAAAGCGTTATGGCTCCGGCGGCGCAAACCAGGCGGATTTAAAATCAAACCAGCCGAGGGTATTCATCCGCAGGCCGCGCATGCTGCGTTGCCCCTGGATCAGCAGCCAGTGGTGAATCAGCGGTACGATCGTCTGCCCGGTCAGTAATTCCTGACACCAGGCGGCCAGATCCATTTCTCCCGCCCGCCACCGCGCGGCGTCCTGCTGCCAGTCCCGGTTGATACAGTGCTGAATCAGGGGCACTTCGTACAGGTGAGAAAAGAGCGAGAAATCAAGCGGCAGCGTAAAGTTTGCGCTGTTGAGCCAGATATCGCTGATGACGTCTCCGCGATGCCATTCATCATAATCGACTTCCTGTATCGCCAGCGTCACGCCTTCGGCTGCCAGCAGCGTGCTCATGATCCTCGCCAGAAAACGATGCTCAATGTGATCGCGATAGTAGCTGAGGGTGATGGTCTCCAGTCCGGCAGGCTTTTCACTGCGGACGGGCTGCGCATGGTGCCAGCGTGGGAGCAGGCCATAGGCCGGGAACCACCAGGTCTGGTATTGCTCCTCTGCGTGATAAATCAGGTTAGCGGGCGCCAGAATATGGCTTATCCACCTGCGAACGTCGTGGTTTGCCCCGCGATGGCTGCGGCCATCAAAGAGCAGGTAGTAGCAGCCCTCCTCCAGGCGGCTTTCGAACGCCTTTTCACCGGCTGTTGGCCCTTCCAGGGTCAGGCCTGCGCTCAGCTCTTCGTTGAGATCCGGTAACACCCAGACGTTCACTTCGTCGATCAACGCCCTATAGCCAAAGTAATCATCAAAGGCGCGGATCTTCAGTTGATTACTGTTGTTCCGTGAAACGGAGTAGGGGCCCGTACCAATCGGCTGGCTGGAAAAATTGTTCAGGGATCGCCACTCGGCAGGCAGGATCATTGATGGCACGTAGCCCAGAAGCCACGGAAGCCATTTGTCCGGCTGCGAAAGCTCAATATCCAGCGTCCAGGCCGTTGGAGAGTGGATCCGTGCGATATGCGAATAGAGCGGCAGCGTGCGGGCGCGCTCTAAAGAGGCGATAACGTCGCGCATCTCCAGCTCGCGTCCATGGTGGAAATGAATGCCGGGGCGTAGAAAGAAGCGCCAGTGCAGCGGAGACACCTGTTGCCAGTGATGGGCAATATCCGCTTCCAGTTCCCCGTTTTCCTCATTTATCCGCGTCAGACCGCTGAATATCTGCCGGGCCATGTGGGTTTCAGAGCGACGTAACGCCGTACCGGGCAACAGATTTTTCATTGGGCGGTAGTAAAGCACCCGCAGAATGTGGCGTCCCTGACGAAAGCTGCGTCCCAGATGCGAGACCAGCATCTGGCGCACGGCGGCTTTGTCGCCCACCAGCTGGACCAGCTGATCGATGCGGTCCTGCTCCAGCAGATCCTCCGCCCGCTGTTGCTGTAGCGCCAGGCCGGTATAAAGGAAAGTCAGGCGCGAGCGCTTGCCGCGTCCGGCTTCGGCCTCCCAGTTTAGCCAGCCCTGCTGCTGCATGGTATTAAGGAGCGTGCGCATATGACGCCGGGAGCAGTTGAGGAGCTCGGCCAGCTCGTTCAGCGTGGTCTCCTGCGATTGCCCCTCGCAGCACTGCCAGAGGCGGATAAATTGTTGTTGCAGACGACCGGAAGGCATAAAAGGGGAACTCCTGACAAAAAATCAGCAATTTATTAATCCCTATATTAAGCCAATAATCCTTTTCGATGAAGCGAGGAGGTAAATTATGAAGAGGTCTACCGCACGTCAGTTTTATCAGCACTATTTTTCAGCGACAAAGGGAGTGTCCTGGCTGGCCCGCCAGTGCGCAGAGCAGCGGCTGAGAATACTGGAAGATCTGATGCAGTGGGACGTTACGAAACCGACCTCTTCTCGCTAACTCGCCTCGATCATGTGTGACTGAGTATTGGTGCTAATCACCCGCCAGCAAAATGTTTTTTGCTGGCTTTTTTCGTTTACTATTTCACCCAATTTCGATTCGCTTTCATAAGGACTTGCGCATGCTCTGGTTGATGACGATGGGGCGACGCCTGAATGGCGTGTACGCCGCTTTTATGCTGGTGGCCTTCATGATGGGCGTGGCCGGCGCGCTACAGGCGCCGACGTTGAGCCTGTTTCTCAGCCGCGAGGTGGGGGCGCAGCCGTTTTGGGTGGGCCTGTTCTACACCGTCAACGCCATTGCCGGGATCCTCGTCAGCCTGTGGCTGGCGAAACGATCCGACAGCCAGGGCGATCGCCGTAAGCTGATCCTCTTTTGTTGCGCCATGGCCGTGGGCAACGCGCTGCTGTTTGCCTTCAACCGCCATTACCTGACGCTCATTACCTGCGGCGTGCTGCTGGCCTCTCTGGCGAACACCGCCATGCCGCAACTGTTCGCCCTGGCCCGGGAGTACGCCGACAGCTCGGCGAGGGAAGTGGTGATGTTCAGCTCGGTGATGCGTGCGCAGCTCTCTCTCGCGTGGGTCATCGGTCCCCCGCTGGCGTTTATGCTGGCGCTGAACTACGGCTTCACCACCATGTTTTCCATCGCGGCGGGGATTTTTGTCATCAGCCTGGCGCTGATAGCCTTTGCATTGCCATCGGTGGCGCGCGTAGAGCAGGTAACGGACAAGCCCATCACGCAGGTAAGCGGCTGGCAGGATAAAAACGTCCGCATGTTGTTTATCGCCTCCACGCTGATGTGGACCTGCAACACCATGTACATTATTGATATGCCGCTGTGGATCAGCAGCGATCTGGGACTGCCCGACAAGCTCGCGGGTATTCTGATGGGCACCGCTGCCGGGCTGGAGATCCCGGCGATGATTCTGGCGGGTTACTACGTCAAACGTTTCGGAAAGCGTCGGATGATGGTCGTCGCCGTGGCGGCCGGGGTACTGTTCTACGCGGGGCTGATCCTGTTCCATTCGCGTGAAGCCTTGCTGGCGTTACAGCTGTTTAACGCGGTGTTTATCGGAATCGTTGCCGGGATAGGCATGCTCTGGTTCCAGGATTTAATGCCGGGGCGCGCAGGCTCCGCGACCACGCTGTTTACCAACAGTATCTCTACCGGCGTGATTCTGGCAGGGGTGATTCAGGGGGCGCTGTCGCAAAGCTATGGGCATGCATCCGTGTACTGGGTGATCGCAGCGATTTCGCTCGTCACGCTGATGCTGACGTGCCGGGTAAAAGACGTTTGATTCTGGAAGGCGGCTTCACGAAATGAAACGATTTTCTGACAGGCGCAGAGAAGGCGCATAGAGTGCGTGACGGGTGCTTGAGGCTGTTTGCCTCAGGCTTTCGCAAGAGGCAAACAGTGGAGAGTCCCGCATCAAAAAACTGATGGGGAGACCAACTTCACAACCAACATTGCGAGGTTAGTCTCTTCATTGCCGAAAAGCAATAAGGAGGCTGGAATGCCAAAACGTACTCTGCTGTTAGGTTTGTTTCTGATCTGTACGACGCTGTTGATCTTCACCTGGATGGTGCGCGACTCGCTGTGTGAGCTGCACTTCAGACAGGAGAAAACAGAGCTGGCGGCAGTGTTGGCTTACGAAGCAAAACGTTAGCAGTATTGGCGGGGAGTTTTCCCCGCCACTCCAGAGTGGTTGAGCCTCAACGCACCCTTATCAATGGCCCGCGCCCTGCGGGCCATTGCCTTTAACCCATAAACGCAGGCTGTTTTTTCTCGTAAGCGGAGATAGCCTCTTCGTGTTGCAGCGTCAGGCCAATGCTATCCAGACCGTTCAGCATGCAGTGGCGGCGGAACGCATCAATGCTGAAGCTGTAGATCTTATCCCCGGCTTTCACCACTTCCGCTTCCAGATCCACCTCAAACGAAATCCCCGGATTCGCCTGCACCAGCGCAAACAGTTCATCGACCTGTTCGTCACTCAGCGTCACCGGCAGCAGCTGGTTGTTGAAGCTGTTGCCGTAGAAGATATCCGCGAAGCTCGGGGCGATAACCACCTTAAAGCCGTAGTCGGTTAATGCCCAGGGCGCATGTTCACGCGACGATCCGCAGCCAAAGTTTTCCCGCGCCAGCAGAATGGAAGCCCCTTTGTATTCCGGAAAGTTCAGGACGAATTCCGGGTTCGGCACTTCGCCTTTATCGTCGAGGAAACGCCAGTCGTTGAACAGATGCGCACCAAAACCCGTGCGCGTCACTTTCTGCAAAAACTGCTTAGGAATGATCGCGTCAGTATCGACGTTAGCGGCGTCCAGAGGGACAACCCGGCCCGTATGTTGGGTAAATTTCTCTGCCATGATTGTCTCCTTATTTCAGGCTGCGAATATCGGCGAAATGACCGGTGACTGCCGCAGCGGCGGCCATTGCCGGGCTGACCAGGTGGGTGCGCCCACCGCGGCCCTGACGGCCTTCAAAGTTACGGTTGCTGGTGGAAGCACAGCGCTCGCCCGGATTCAGGCGGTCGTTGTTCATCGCCAGACACATGGAGCAACCCGGCAGGCGCCACTCGAAGCCTGCTTCGATAAAGATCTTATCCAGACCCTCCGCTTCCGCCTGGGCTTTCACCGGACCGGAGCCTGGCACAACCAGCGCCTGCACGCCCGGCGCCACTTTGCGGCCTTTAGCGATTTCTGCCGCAGCGCGTAAATCTTCAATACGGGAGTTGGTACAGGAGCCAATGAATACTTTATCAATGCTCACGTCGGTCAGCGGTACGCCGGGTTTCAGCCCCATGTAAGCCAGCGCTTTTTCCGCACTGGCACGTTCGACCGGATCGGCAAAGGAGGCCGGGTCAGGAATACTGTCGTTGACGGAAATCACCTGGCCCGGGTTGGTGCCCCAGGTGACCTGCGGGGCGATTTCTTCCGCCTGTAACGTCACAACGGTATCAAAAATTGCCCCCTCGTCCGTTTTCAGGGTTTTCCAGTACGCTACCGCGTCGTCAAAATTCTGACCTTTCGGCGCATGCAGACGCCCCTTCACATAGTTGAAGGTGGTTTCGTCTGGGGCCACCAGGCCTGCTTTGGCGCCCATCTCAATGGCCATGTTGCACAGGGTCATACGACCTTCAATGCTCAGCGCCTGGATAGCGTCGCCGCAGAATTCCACGACGTGACCGGTGCCGCCTGCGCTGCCGGTTTTGCCGATAATCGCCAGCACGATATCTTTCGCGGTGATACCCGGCGCAGCTTTACCCTTCACTTCAATCTTCATGGTTTTGGCGCGGCCCTGCTTCAGGGTCTGCGTCGCCAGAACGTGTTCAACTTCAGAGGTCCCAATCCCGAACGCCAGGGCGCCAAATGCGCCGTGCGTCGCGGTGTGGGAGTCACCGCAGACGATGGTCATGCCCGGCAGAGTAATCCCCTGCTCAGGCCCCATTACGTGGACGATGCCCTGATAGGGGTGGTTCAGATCGTACAGCTCCACGCCAAACTCGTTACAGTTCTTAATCAGCTCCTGCATCTGGATACGCGCCATCTCGCCAGATGCATTGATGTCTTTGGTCTGGGTGGAAACGTTGTGATCCATCGTGGCAAAGGTTTTACCCGGCTGACGCACCGGGCGCTTATGCGCGCGCAGGCCGTCAAATGCCTGAGGAGAGGTCACTTCGTGTACCAGATGACGGTCGATGTACAACAGTGGGGTTTCGTTTGGTGCTTCGTAAACAACGTGCGCATCAAACAACTTCTCATATAACGTCTTAGCCATGATTACACCCCTTCAGCGACATAGCGGGCAATGATGTCGCCCATTTCATCGGTACTGACTGCCGCCGTGCCGCGTGCTAAATCACCGGTACGGACGCCTTCTTCTAATGCCCGGTTAATGGCGTTTTCAATTGCGGTTGCTGCATCGCCTGCATCCAGGCTGTAGCGCAGCAGCAGAGCCAGGGAGAGGATCTGCGCAATCGGGTTGGCGATGTTTTTACCTGCGATATCCGGCGCGGAGCCGCCCGCCGGTTCGTACAGGCCAAAGCCTTCTTCGTTCAGGCTGGCCGAGGGCAGCATGCCCATGGAGCCGGTGATCATCGCGCATTCATCCGAGAGAATATCGCCGAACAGGTTGGAGCACAGCAGCACGTCAAACTGGGACGGATCTTTAATCAGCTGCATCGTTGCGTTGTCGATATACATATGTGACAGCTCAACGTCCGGGTACTGCCTGGCAACTTCACTGACGATTTCGCGCCACAAAATAGACGACTGGAGCACGTTCGCTTTATCAATAGAGGTCACTTTACGGCGGCGTTTGCGCGCTGACTCAAACGCGATATGAGCGATACGTTCAATTTCAAAACGGTGATACACCTCGGTATCAAACGCTTTCTCATGCTGACCGCTGCCTTCGCGGCCTTTTGGCTGCCCGAAGTAGATCCCGCCGGTCAGCTCACGCACGCAGAGAATGTCGAAACCGTTGGCGGCGATATCGGCGCGCAGCGGGCAGAACTCTTCCAGCCCCGGGTACAGCTTCGCGGGACGCAGGTTGCTGAACAGTTTGAAGTGTTTACGCAGCGGCAGCAGCGCGCCGCGCTCTGGCTGCTCTGCTGGAGGCAGGTGTTCCCACTTAGGGCCACCCACTGAGCCAAACAGAACGGCATCGGCATTCTCGCAGCCTTCTACAGTACCTTTCGGCAGGGGAGTACCGTGGTTATCAATGGCAATACCGCCCACGTCGTAGTGGCTGGTGGTAATTTTCATCGCAAAACGCGAACGAACGGCTTCCAGTACTTTCAGCGCCTGTGTCATCACTTCCGGGCCAATACCGTCACCCGGCAACACAGCAATATGGTAATTCTTCGACATCACACGGTTTCCTTGTTGTTCTCTTTATTCTGAGCTTTGCGTTGCAACTCTTTTTCGACTTCGGCTGCGCGCCAGATGTTGTTCAGGACATGCACCATCGCTTTCGCGGAGGATTCGACGATATCTGTCGCCAGACCCACACCGTGGAAGCGGCGACCGTTATAGTTGACGACGATATCAACCTGGCCCAGGGCGTCTTTACCGTGCCCTTTTGCCGTCAGGTCGTATTTCACCAGCTCTACGTCGTACTCAGTGACGCGGTTAATCGCCTGGTAAATGGCATCCACAGGGCCGTTACCGTTGGCGGCTTCCGCTTTAATTTCATCGCCGCAGGCCAGCTTGACGGAGGCGGTAGCGATATCACTTGAGCCTGACTGAACGGTGAAGTAGTCCAGACGGAAGTGTTCTGGCTCTTCCTGCTGTTTGTTGATAAATGCCAGCGCTTCCAGGTCGTAATCGAAGACCTGGCCTTTCTTGTCAGCCAGCTTCAGGAATGCGTCGTACAGCTGATCCATGTTGTAATCGCTGTCCTGATACCCCATCTCTTCCATACGGTGTTTCACCGCCGCGCGGCCAGAGCGTGAGGTCAGGTTCAGCTGAACCTGGTTCAGACCGATGGATTCCGGAGTCATGATTTCGTAGTTTTCACGGTTCTTCAGCACGCCATCCTGGTGAATACCGGAGGAGTGAGCGAACGCGCCAGTACCAACAATCGCCTTGTTCGCCGGGATCGGCATATTGCAAATCTGGCTCACGGTCTGGCTGGTGCGCCAGATTTCGTTGTGATTGATGCGAGTGTGTACGTTCATAATGTCTTTGCGCACCTTGATCGCCATGATCACTTCTTCCAGCGAGCAGTTGCCGGCGCGTTCACCAATGCCGTTCATTGCCCCTTCTACCTGACGCGCGCCGGCGTGGACGGCGGCGATGGCATTGCCCACAGCCAGACCCAAATCATCGTGGGTGTGAACAGAGATGATGGCTTTATCAATATTTGGCACGCGATCGTACAGGCCGGTGATGATGTTAGAGAACTCAAACGGCATGGTGTAGCCGACGGTATCCGGGATGTTGATGGTTCTGGCTCCGGCATTAATCGCGGCTTCCACTACACGGGCCAAATCGTCAATCGGCGTGCGGCCTGCATCTTCACAGGAGAATTCGACGTCATCAGTATAGTTACGCGCGCGTTTAACCATATACACCGCACGTTCGATCACTTCATCCAGCGTGCTGCGCAGCTTGGTTGCAATGTGCATGGGGGAGGTGGCAATGAATGTATGGATACGGAAGGCTTCTGCAACTTTCAGGGATTCCGCGGCCACATCAATATCTTTCTCAACGCAGCGAGCCAGACCGCATACGCGGCTGTTTTTGATGGTGCGGGCGATGGTCTGTACTGACTCGAAATCACCCGGCGAGGAGACGGGAAAGCCGACTTCCATTACGTCTACACCCATGCGTTCGAGGGCCAGCGCAATTTGCAGTTTTTCTTTAACACTCAGGCTCGCCTGTAATGCCTGTTCACCGTCACGTAAAGTAGTATCGAAAATAACGACTTGCTGGCTCATGGGTTAGGTCCTTGTCAGTCTTAGGGCGCCTTGCTACGAGCATAAAAAAACCCGCGCAGTGGCGCGGGTTTTTAGTTTTACTGAAGACGATTCAACGCTGAATTTCGCCCGCCAGTCTACCGCGCACAGTGGATGCGTTTAGTAGTAGTAGACCGGTGAAACGAAGGGTGCGAATCATGAATCGTGCTCCAGATGAATGCGATATGCTTTTAGTGGTACTGGATACGCTGACTCATGTCAACCCCTCTCAGGCAAAATGGCAACTCAGCGCAGGATAAACACATTAGCTAATTGTGCTGGTTTTTACGCTGTTAACCGATTTAATTGTCTATTATTGGACTTGAGATTCATCTCTGGAATAATTTGAATATAATTGGTAGCAATTGAACACAGTATTTTTACCGATGTGCTGTGAAATGGAATGTGTTTTATTTCATTGAGTTATAAGTTCTATGAATGAATCATGGGCGGGAAAGTTATCAATATTGATATCATTTTGTTAATGAAATCGTGGTGTATGCCCTTCATAGTTTAATAATACTTAAGTTATTATTAACTAAGGCGGTGATTGTGTATTTGCCAGCTTTATGGTTTCATGCCTGCATTAAAGTTTTAGATATCATTTGAACGATTTTTAGCTCTTCATTCAGGGGATGCTTAATGGCATCTCTTGAATGAGGGTTCTTTATATATTCTGAATTTTAAATAATTTCCTTTCGCTTGTTGTATATGCATGGTAAATCATATTTTTCGAAGTTATTACTGTACTTTGGCAAAGGGAATTTAGCGTGACAGTGGAGTCAGAAATGCCAGAAAATAATATTAACCAACCACAGCCTTATGATGGGGTTAAGCCTCAGTTACGCACAGTGGATCTCAACCTGTTAACTGTATTTGATGCAGTTATGCAGGAGCAGAATATTACGCGAGCAGCGCAATCTCTGGGAATGTCTCAACCTGCCGTGAGTAATGCCGTAGCCAGACTTAAGGTGATGTTTAACGACGAGTTATTCGTCCGGTATGGAAGAGGTATCCAGCCCACGGCGCGTGCATTCCAGCTATTCGGTTCGATTCGTCAGGCGCTACAGCTGGTTCAAAATGAGCTTCCCGGCTCAGGGTTTGAACCTTTAAGCAGTGAGCGGGTTTTCCATCTCTGTGTTTGCAGTCCGTTAGACAATTATTTGACGTCTGTTATATATAATAAAGTTGAACAGATTGCTCCTAATATTCATCTCGTTTTTAAATCATCTTTAAATCAAAACACTGAGCACCAGCTTCGTTATCAGGAAACGGAGTTCGTTCTGGGCTACGAAGAGTTTCGCCGTCCAGAGTTTGCCTGTGTTCCGTTGTTTAAAGATGAAATGGTGTTAGTCGCCAGCAAAAAACATCCACGCATGAATTCGCCGCTGCGTGAAAGCGATGTTTACAGCGAGCAGCATGCCGTTGTTGCTCTGGACAGATATGCTTCGTTCAGTCAGCCGTGGTATGACACTGCCGATAAACAAGCCAGCGTGGCCTATCAGGGGATGGCGATGGTCAGCGTTTTAAATGTCGTTTCTCAGACGCAGCTAGTCGCTATTGCACCGCGCTGGCTTGCTGAAGAGTTCTCCGATTCGCTGAGCCTGCAAATTTTACCTCTGCCGCTCAAGCTGAATAGTCGTACCTGTTATCTTTCCTGGCATGAAGCGGCGGGGCGGGATAAAGGGCATCAGTGGATGGAAGAGTTGCTGATCAATATTTGTCGTCGATAAGTCAGGGTGAATAAACCGCATGGTGCCATGCGGTTTATTCTGTGATTTTTTATGCAGGCAATATTTTGTTCTGTGCGCATTTTTTCAGACGCTCAGGGCGGCTTAAAAATAGATGATTTCCTGATCCATCCTCTTTTTAAGAGATGAATTATTAGCGTCTCCCCTCATACCAGACGAATTCACCATATTCGTGTCTGACAGCTATTTTTTCTGCTTTTATTGCCCATTCCCGCATTCCGTTTGCTAATTGCCTGCCTCATAACGAGCGGTTAAGGTATCCATCACTCTGCACATTATAAGATGGGTTCACCCTGTCAGAAGACGGCGCGGAAATGAATTCTGTTGACCGTCTATAACAAAAGCCTGGAGGCAAAGCATGGAGATGTTGTCTGGCGCGGAAATGGTCGTCCGATCGCTTATCGATCAGGGCGTGAAACAAGTGTTCGGCTATCCCGGAGGCGCGGTTCTCGATATTTATGACGCGCTGCACACGGTAGGCGGTATTGATCATGTTCTGGTTCGTCATGAACAGGCTGCTGTGCATATGGCTGACGGCCTGGCCCGCGCCACGGGCGAAGTGGGTGTAGTGCTGGTTACTTCGGGGCCGGGAGCGACCAATGCCATCACCGGCATTGCGACTGCGTATATGGACTCTATTCCACTGGTCATTCTCTCCGGACAGGTGGCGACGTCACTGATTGGCTATGATGCGTTTCAGGAATGCGACATGGTGGGGATCTCACGCCCCGTGGTGAAGCACAGCTTTCTGGTTAAGCAAACGGAAGATATCCCGGGCGTGCTGAAAAAAGCCTTCTGGCTGGCCGCCAGCGGTCGTCCTGGGCCAGTGGTTGTCGATCTGCCAAAAGATATTCTCAATCCCGCGAATAAACTGCCTTACCTGTGGCCTGAGTCGGTGAGCATGCGTTCGTATAATCCGACGACGCAAGGGCACAAAGGCCAGATTAAGCGTGCGCTGCAAACGCTGCTGGCTGCGAAAAAGCCCGTAGTCTATGTGGGGGGCGGCGCCGTCAATGCAGCCTGTGAAACGCAACTACGCGAACTGATTGAGAAGCTGAATCTTCCTGTCGCGTCATCGCTGATGGGGCTGGGGGCATTCCCGGCTACCCACCGTCAGGCGCTGGGCATGCTGGGTATGCATGGCACCTATGAAGCCAATATGACGATGCACCATTCTGATGTGATTTTTGCCGTCGGCGTACGTTTTGACGATCGCACCACCAATAACCTGGCGAAATACTGTCCGAATGCGACGGTGCTACACATTGATATCGATCCTACTTCTATCTCTAAAACGGTGCCGGCGGATGTGCCCATCGTGGGGGACGCACGACAGGTGCTGGATCAAATGTTGGAACTGCTGGCGCAGGAGACCGCCTCTCAACCGCTGGATGAGATCCGTGACTGGTGGCAACAAATCGAACAATGGCGCGGCCGTCAGTGCCTTAAATACGACACGCAGAGTGAAAACATCAAGCCGCAGGCGGTGATCGAGACGATCTGGCATCTGACCAAAGGCGAGGCGTATGTCACTTCTGACGTAGGCCAGCATCAGATGTTCGCTGCGTTGTATTACCCGTTTGATAAACCGCGTCGCTGGATCAACTCAGGCGGGCTGGGCACGATGGGCTTTGGTCTGCCCGCCGCGCTGGGGGTGAAGCTGGCGTTGCCGAACGAAACGGTTATCTGCGTAACGGGTGATGGCAGTATACAGATGAATATTCAGGAGCTTTCTACTGCGCTGCAATATGAGTTGCCAGTGCTGGTGCTTAACCTGAATAACGGT
This sequence comes from Enterobacter cloacae complex sp. GYL001, assembly GCF_049237125.1. Classification (NCBI taxonomy): domain Bacteria; kingdom Pseudomonadati; phylum Pseudomonadota; class Gammaproteobacteria; order Enterobacterales; family Enterobacteriaceae; genus Enterobacter; species Enterobacter cloacae complex sp. GYL001. Next base: position 186,219 of record NZ_JBMKGW010000004.1, read on the forward strand.
TACCTCGGTATGGTGAAGCAGTGGCAGGATATGATTTATTCCGGCCGTCACTCTCAGTCTTATATGAAGTCACTTCCGGACTTTGTCCGTCTGGCTGAAGCCTATGGTCATATTGGCATGCGGGTAACCGATCCGTCAGAGCTGGAAGCGAAGCTCGGCGAAGCGCTTGAGCACGTTAAAAACAATCGCCTCGTCTTCATGGACGTCATCGTAGACGGCACAGAGCACGTTTATCCGATGCATATCCGTGGCGGTGGTATGGATGAAATGTGGTTAAGCAAAACGGAGAGAACCTGATATGCGCCGGATATTATCTGTATTACTGGAAAATGAGTCGGGCGCACTGTCACGCGTCATTGGGCTTTTTGCGCAGCGCGGATACAACATTGAAAGCCTGACCGTTGCGCCGACCGATGATCCAACGCTCTCCCGCATGACGATCCAGACTGTCGGCGATGCGAAAGTGCTTGAGCAGATCGAAAAGCAATTGCACAAGCTGGTGGACGTGTTGCGCGTCAGCGAGCTGGGGCAGGGGGCTTACGTCGAACGTGAAGTGATGCTGGTGAAAATTCAGGCCAGCGGTTATGGCCGTGAAGAGGTCAAGCGTAACACGGATATTTTCCGTGGGCAGATCATTGACGTCACGCCTTCTATATATACTGTGCAGCTTGCCGGAACGAGCGATAAGCTGGATGCGTTCCTGGCCTCCGTCAGGGATGTGGCAAAAATTGTTGAAGTTGCGCGCTCTGGCGTTGTTGGCCTCTCGCGCGGCGATAAAATCATGCGTTAGTTGCGCAAAAGGTTCGCCTCTTTCAGCCCGGTAGCCAAAGCCGGGCTTTTTTTTGCGTAATCCACCGACAACGCGGACAAAAGCGGTTGCCGTGAAAGCTATTCTGCGTTTAGATGTTAAAATATTTAACCATAACCTTGACAGGGCCATGGACTTTTTTCTTTTTTTGAGGGGCAATTGTGAAACTGGATGAAATCGCCCGGCTCGCCGGCGTGTCGAGAACCACGGCCAGCTATGTGATTAACGGTAAAGCAAAGCAGTATCGTGTCAGCGATAAGACCGTTGAGAAAGTGATGGCAGTCGTTCGTGAGCATAATTACCATCCGAATGCTGTCGCCGCAGGTTTACGTGCCGGACGCACCCGCTCGATTGGCCTGGTGATCCCGGATCTGGAAAACACCAGCTATACCCGCATCGCCAACTATCTTGAACGTCAGGCTCGTCAGCGGGGCTATCAGCTGTTGATTGCCTGCTCCGAGGATCAGCCCGACAACGAGATGCGCTGCATTGAGCATCTGCTGCAACGTCAGGTTGACGCCATCATCGTGTCGACCTCTTTACCACCCGAGCATCCTTTCTATCAGCGCTGGGCGAACGATCCATTCCCGATTGTGGCGCTGGATCGTGCTTTGGATCGTGAACATTTCACCAGCGTCGTAGGTGCCGATCAGGACGATGCAGAAATGCTGGCTGCCGAGCTGCGTACCTTCCCGGCGGAAACGGTGCTCTATCTTGGCGCTTTGCCTGAACTATCCGTGAGCTTCCTGCGTGAACAAGGGTTCCGTACGGCGTGGAAAGACGATCCGCGTGACGTTCATTATCTGTATGCCAACAGCTATGAGCGCGAAGCGGCTGCTCAGCTGTTCGAGAAATGGCTGGAAACGCACCCGATGCCGCAGGCGTTGTTTACCACCTCGTTTGCCCTGTTGCAGGGGGTGATGGACGTGACGTTACGTCGCGATGGCAAGCTGCCATCCGATCTGGCGATTGCGACCTTCGGCGATAACGAACTGCTCGACTTCCTGCAATGTCCGGTGCTGGCCGTGGCTCAGCGTCACCGCGACGTCGCCGAGCGCGTGCTTGAGATTGTTCTGGCAAGCCTGGATGAACCTCGCAAACCGAAACCCGGGCTTACGCGTATCAAACGTAATCTCTATCGGCGCGGGATTTTGAGCCGCCATTAATATTTCCACAGGGGCGGTAAAACTGCCCCTTTTGCGGCGCATTTATTGCGGGAAATAATTCCCGGATAAAAATTAGGATTTATCTCTAAGATTCGTAGCCGGCTATTTTTCTGAATCCGTTTTGGCGTTAAAAAGCGCAATTATAATTTTTAACGGGCATTCTTTTGTATTGTTTTGTTACAAACAGCCGCCAGCCGATGAATATTCAGCCATTTTTTACTGTCCCCTTCAGCCCTCAATGTACACGAACGAATCCATATTGCCTTGCGCTTAATCTGGTGCTGTTATCCCCCGGCGATATGCCTTAAAATGCTGCCCGCGTCGCAAACTGACACTTTATATTTCCCTGCGATGATATTGAGTGAGTCTTAACGCTCGTGTGCATATTCGGTTTTTTTCTTACAAATATTCATAACGTTAATTTTGCCTCGCCAGTTGTGTAGTTATTAGCCAGGTCACTCTTGCTCTGTAAATACGGTGCTTTCGCGCCGGTATAGAGAGAGTCCTGGCTTGACAAGCTTTTCCCTCGCTCCGTAAACTCCTTCAGGTGGGAATTTGTGGGTTAAAGTGGTGAGGAGGGGTGAGGCTGGCATGTTCCGTGGAGCAACGTTAGTCAATCTCGACAGCAAAGGGCGTTTATCGGTACCAACCCGATACCGCGACCAGCTGATTGAGAACGCTTCGGGTCAACTGGTTTGCACCATTGACATCAACTCCCCCTGCCTGCTGCTTTACCCTTTGCCTGAATGGGAAATCATTGAGCAAAAGCTGTCGCGACTGTCGAGCATGAACCCGCAAGAACGCCGCGTGCAGCGGTTGTTATTGGGACATGCCAGTGAATGTCAGATGGATAGCGCCGGGCGATTATTGATTGCGCCTGTGTTGCGGCAACATGCCGGTCTGACTAAAGAAGTGATGCTGGTCGGGCAGTTCAACAAGTTTGAACTGTGGGACGAAACGACCTGGTATCAACAGGTCAAGGAAGATATCGACGCTGAGCAGTCTGATTCCGCAACATTATCGGAACGGCTGCGGGACTTGTCTCTATAAATATGATGGAAAATTATAAACATACAACGGTGCTGCTGGATGAGGCCGTTAACGGCCTGAATATTCGTCCAGACGGCATCTATATTGATGGCACTTTTGGTCGCGGTGGTCACTCGCGTTTGATCCTCTCCCAGCTTGGAGCGGAAGGACGCCTGCTGGCAATTGACCGCGATCCGCAGGCGATTGCCGTTGCGCAAACCATCGATGATCCTCGCTTTTCCATCGTGCATGGACCTTTCTCTGCGCTTGCGGATTATGTCGCTGAGCGCGGCCTGACCGGCAAGATCGACGGGATTCTCCTCGATCTTGGCGTCTCTTCACCACAGCTTGATGATGCAGAACGCGGCTTCTCCTTTATGCGTGATGGGCCGCTGGATATGCGTATGGACCCCACTCGCGGCCAGTCTGCCGCTGAATGGTTACAAACTGCTGACGAAGCGGATATTGCCTGGGTAATTAAAACCTTCGGTGAAGAACGCTTTGGCAAACGTATTGCGCGCGCCATCGTGGAGCGCAACCGCGTTGAGCCAATGACCCGTACCAAAGAGCTGGCAGAAGTCATCGCGGCGGCAACGCCGGTGAAGGACAAGCACAAACATCCTGCGACCCGTACCTTCCAGGCGGTTCGTATCTGGGTAAACAGTGAACTGGAGGAAATAGAGCTGGCGCTAAAAAGCTCGCTCGACGTGCTGGCCCCGGGTGGGCGGTTATCCATCATCAGCTTCCATTCGCTGGAAGATCGCATCGTAAAACGCTTTATGCGTGAACAGAGCCGCGGTCCGCAGGTTCCAGCTGGGTTGCCGATGACGGAAGAACAACTCAGAAAGCTGGGAGGCCGTCAGTTGCGAGCATTAGGCAAGTTGATGCCGGGCGAAGAAGAGGTGGCAGAGAATCCACGTGCCCGTAGTTCAGTGCTGCGTATTGCAGAGAGGACGAACGCATGATCAGCAGAGTGACAGAGACCCTAAGCAAAGTTAAGGGATCGTTAGGAAGCAACGAGCGCCATGCCTTGCCTGGCGTGATCGGCGACGATCTTTTGCGGTTTGGGAAGCTGCCACTCTGCTTGTTCATTTGCATCATTGTGACGGCAGTCATGGTGGTCACCACCGCTCACCATACCCGTTTATTAACTGCGCAGCGCGAACAGATGGTACTGGAACGCGATGCGCTGGATATTGAATGGCGAAATCTGATCCTTGAAGAAAACGCGCTCGGCGATCACAGCCGGGTTGAACGGATCGCAACGGAAAAACTGCAATTACAGCATGTTGATCCTTCGCAGGAAAATATCGTAGTACAAAAATAAGGGAAAACGCGACGCATGAAAGCAGCGGCAAAAACGCTAAAACCAAAACGCCAGGAAGAACAGGCCAACTTTGTCAGTTGGCGTTTTGCGTTGCTTTGCGGCTGCATTTTACTGGCGCTGGGTTTCCTGCTGGGACGCGTGGCGTGGCTACAAATCATCGCGCCTGACATGCTGGTACGTCAGGGTGATATGCGTTCTCTGCGCGTGCAGGAAGTTTCTACCTCTCGTGGGATGATCACCGATCGTTCCGGCCGTCCGCTGGCGGTGAGCGTGCCGGTGAAGGCGATCTGGGCCGATCCGAAAGAGTTACACGATGCAGGCGGGATCACCCTTGATAACCGCTGGAAGGCGCTGTCAGACGCGTTGAAAATGCCGCTGGATCAGCTGGCGTCGCGCGTTAACGCCAACCCGAAAGGGCGCTTTATCTATCTTGCCCGTCAGGTGAACCCTGACATGGCTGACTACATTAAGAAACTGAAGCTGCCGGGCATTCATCTGCGGGAAGAATCCCGCCGTTACTATCCTTCGGGCGAAGTCACCGCGCACCTGATTGGCTTTACCAACGTGGATAGCCAGGGGATTGAGGGCGTTGAAAAAAGCTTCGACAAGTGGCTTACCGGCCAGCCTGGCGAGCGAATCGTGCGTAAAGACCGCTATGGTCGCGTCATTGAAGACATTTCCTCGACAGACAGCCAGGCCGCGCACAACCTGGCCCTGAGTATTGATGAACGCTTGCAGGCGCTGGTCTATCGTGAGCTGAACAACGCCGTCGCGTTTAACAAGGCGGAATCGGGCAGCGCCGTGCTGGTGGATGTGGCGACAGGTGAAGTGCTGGCGATGGCCAGTAGCCCCTCATACAACCCGAATAATTTTGCCGGTACAGCAAAAGATGCAATGCGTAACCGCTCCATCACCGATGTGTTTGAACCCGGCTCAACCGTAAAACCTATGGTGGTGATGACGGCTCTACAGCGAGGCATCGTCAACGAAAATACCGTTCTGAATACGATTCCTTATCGAATTAACGGTCACGAAATCAAAGACGTGGCACGTTACAGCGAACTGACCCTCACCGGGGTCTTACAGAAGTCGAGTAACGTCGGTGTGTCAAAACTGGCGTTAGCGATGCCGTCCTCAGCGTTAGTAGATACTTACTCACGTTTTGGGCTGGGAAAGGCGACCAATTTGGGGTTGGTCGGAGAACGCAGTGGCTTATATCCTCAAAAACAACGGTGGTCTGACATAGAGAGGGCCACCTTCTCTTTCGGCTACGGGCTAATGGTAACTCCCTTACAGTTAGCGCGAGTCTACGCAACGATTGGCAGCTATGGCATTTATCGTCCGCTGTCGATCACCAAAGTTGATCCACCGGTTCCGGGGGAACGTGTTTTCCCGGAATCTATCGTTCGTACCGTCGTGCATATGATGGAAAGCGTCGCGTTACCTGGCGGTGGCGGCGTGAAGGCCGCAATTAAGGGCTATCGTATCGCCATTAAAACCGGTACAGCGAAAAAAGTGGGGCCGGACGGCCGCTATATCAACAAATACATTGCCTATACCGCAGGCGTAGCGCCTGCAAGCAATCCGCGTTTTGCGCTGGTGGTCGTCATCAACGATCCGCAGGCGGGTAAATACTACGGCGGCGCCGTCTCCGCGCCTGTGTTCGGAGCTATTATGGGCGGCGTGTTGCGCACCATGAACATTGAACCGGATGCGCTGGCGACGGGCGAAAAAAGTGAATTTGTAATTAATCAAGGCGAGGGAACAGGTGGCAGATCGTAATTTGCGCGACCTTCTTGCTCCGTGGGTGCCTATGCTACCTGCGCGAGCACTGCGAGAGATGGTACTGGACAGCCGCGTAGCGGCTTCTGGCGATCTTTTTGTGGCAGTGGTGGGTCATCAGGCGGACGGGCGTCGTTATATCCCGCAGGCGATTGCGCAAGGTGTTGCTGCCATTATTGCTGAGGCCAAAGATGAGGCAACAGACGGTGAGATCCGTGAAATGCACGGCGTGCCGGTCATCTATCTCAGCCAGCTTAATGAGCGTCTCTCCGCGCTGGCAGGACGTTTTTACAACGAACCTTCCGACCAGTTAAAGCTGGTTGGCGTGACAGGAACCAACGGAAAAACCACCACCACTCAGCTGATGGCGCAGTGGGCACAGCTGCTGGGCGAAGCCGGTGCCGTCATGGGCACGGTGGGGAACGGTCTTCTGGGCAAAGTAAGCCCGACGGAAAACACTACAGGCTCGGCGGTTGACGTGCAGCGTGTGCTGGCGGGCCTCGCTGAGCAGGGGGCGACCTTCGCTGCGATGGAAGTCTCTTCCCATGGTCTGGTACAACATCGCGTGGCGGCCCTGAAATTTGCTGCCTCTGTCTTTACTAACCTGAGCCGCGATCACCTTGATTATCATGGTGATATGGAGCACTACGAAGCGGCGAAATGGCTGCTTTATTCCACTCACCACCACGGGCAGGCGATCATTAACGCCGACGACGAAGTCGGTCGCCGCTGGCTGGAAAAACTGCCGGATGCGGTGGCGGTGTCGATGGAAGATCGCATTAATCCGAACTGCCGCGGCCGCTGGCTGAAGGCGGTCGAGGTGAACTACCACGATAGTGGGGCGACGATCCGCTTCGCTTCCACCTGGGGCGAAGGTGAAATTGAAAGCCGCCTGATGGGGGCCTTCAACGTCAGTAACCTGCTGCTGGCGCTGGCGACGCTGCTGGCGCTGGGCTACCCGATGGCGGATCTGCTGAAAACGTCTGAGCGTTTGCAACCGGTCTGTGGCCGCATGGAAGTGTTCAGCGCGCCGGGCAAGCCGACGGTGGTCGTGGATTACGCACACACGCCGGATGCGCTGGAAAAAGCGCTGGAAGCGGCGCGTCTGCACTGCGCAGGCAAGCTCTGGTGCGTGTTTGGCTGCGGTGGCGATCGCGACAAGGGCAAACGTCCGCTGATGGGCGCCATAGCTGAGCAGTTCGCGGATATTCCCGTGGTAACCGATGACAACCCGCGTACCGAAGAGCCGCGGGCCATTATCAATGACATTCTGGCGGGCATGCTGGATGCGGGTCGTGCGCGCGTGGTCGAAGGCCGTGCGGAGGCCGTGACTAACGCCATTATGCAGGCGCAGGAGAACGATGTGGTTCTGCTGGCCGGTAAAGGTCATGAAGATTATCAGATCGTCGGCAATCGTCGTCTGGATTACTCCGACCGCGTGACGGCAGCGCGTCTGCTGGGAGTGGTGGCATGATTAGCATTACGTTAAGCAAGGCCGCTGCGGTATTGCAGGGGATGCTGCATGGTCAGGATCTGACCATTGAGGCTGTGACCACCGACACCCGTAAGGTGACGGCGGGCTGCCTGTTTGTGGCGCTGAAGGGCGAGCGTTTTGACGCCCACGATTTTGCGCAACAGGCTAAAGATAACGGCGCGGGCGCGCTGCTGGTCAGTCGTAAGCTCGATATCGATTTGCCGCAGATTGTGGTGAAAGATACGCGCCTGGCGTTTGGCGAGCTGGCGGCATGGGTTCGCCAGCAGGTACCGACTCGCGTCGTGGCGCTGACGGGCTCGTCGGGCAAAACCTCCGTTAAAGAGATGACGGCGGCGATCCTTAGCCAGTGCGGTAACACGCTTTATACGGCGGGCAACCTTAATAATGACATCGGTGTACCGATGACGCTGCTGCGCCTGACCCACGAGCATGAATATGCGGTGATTGAGTTAGGGGCTAACCATCAGGGCGAAATCGCCTGGACCGTGAGCCTGACGCGTCCGGAAGCTGCGCTGGTGAATAACCTGGCGGCGGCACATCTTGAAGGTTTTGGTTCGCTGGCCGGTGTGGCGAAAGCGAAAGGTGAAATTTATACCGGACTGCCGGATGACGGCATCGCCATTATGAACGCCGATAACAACGACTGGCTGAACTGGCAGAGCATCATTGGTTCACGCAAAACCTGGCGCTTCTCACCGAATGCTGCAAACAGTGATTTTTCGGCGACCAACATTCATGTGACGTCACACGGCACCGAGTTCACCCTCACGACCCCAACGGGCGACATCGAGGTGCTGCTGCCCCTGCCCGGTCGTCATAACATTGCCAATGCGCTTGCTGCGACAGCGCTCTCAATGGCGGTAGGTGCCTCACACGCGGCGATCAAAGCAGGTCTGGCAAATTTAAAAGCCGTGCCGGGGCGTCTTTTCCCGATCCAGCTGGCTGAAAACAAACTTCTGCTGGATGACTCCTACAACGCTAACGTCGGCTCCATGACGGCGGCCGTGCAGGTCTTGTCTGAGATGCCGGGCTATCGCGTGATGGTTGTGGGCGATATGGCCGAGCTGGGTGATGAAAGCGAAGCCTGCCATGTTCAGGTGGGTGAAGCGGCGAAAGCCGCCGGGCTTGACCGCGTATTGAGCGCAGGCACGCTGAGCAAGGCCATTTCCGATGCCAGTGAAGTTGGCGAACATTTTGCCGATAAATCTGCACTGATCGAACGCCTGAAGGCATTGATTACAGAAAAACAGATTGTGACTGTTTTAGTTAAAGGTTCACGTAGTGCCGCCATGGAAGAGGTTGTGCACGCATTACAGGAGAACGGGACATGTTAGTTTGGCTGGCCGAACATTTGGTCAAATATTACTCAGGCTTTAACGTCTTTTCCTATCTGACGTTTCGCGCCATCGTCAGCCTGCTGACTGCGCTGTTCATCTCGCTGTGGATGGGCCCGCGCATGATTGCCCGTCTGCAAAAACTCTCTTTCGGCCAGGTTGTACGCAACGATGGTCCGGAATCGCACTTCAGCAAGCGCGGTACGCCGACCATGGGCGGGATCATGATCCTGACCGCGATTGTGGTGTCCGTTCTGCTGTGGGCCTATCCGTCTAACCCCTACGTCTGGTGCGTGCTGACCGTGCTGGTTGGCTATGGGATCATCGGTTTTGTTGATGACTACCGCAAAGTCGTGCGCAAAGACACCAAAGGTTTGATCGCCCGCTGGAAGTATTTCTGGATGTCGGTGATTGCGCTGGGCGTGGCCTTCGCGCTTTATCTGGCAGGAAAAGACACCCCGGCCACCGAGCTGGTGGTGCCGTTCTTCAAAGACGTGATGCCGCAATTGGGGCTGTTCTACATTCTGCTGGCTTACTTTGTGATCGTCGGCACCGGCAATGCCGTCAACCTGACCGATGGTCTGGACGGCCTGGCCATCATGCCAACCGTGTTTGTCGCGGGCGGTTTCGCGCTGGTGGCGTGGGCGACCGGTAACATGAACTTTGCAAACTACCTGCACATCCCGTACCTGCGACATGCGGGTGAGCTGGTGATCGTCTGTACGGCGATTGTCGGGGCGGGGCTGGGCTTCCTGTGGTTTAACACCTATCCGGCGCAGGTCTTTATGGGCGACGTCGGTTCACTGGCGCTGGGCGGCGCGCTGGGCATTATCGCCGTGCTGCTGCGTCAGGAGTTCCTGCTGGTGATCATGGGCGGTGTGTTTGTGGTTGAGACGCTGTCGGTGATTTTGCAGGTCGGTTCCTTCAAGCTGCGCGGTCAGCGCATCTTCCGTATGGCACCGATTCACCACCACTATGAACTGAAAGGCTGGCCGGAGCCGCGCGTCATTGTGCGCTTCTGGATTATTTCGCTGATGCTGGTGCTGATTGGCCTGGCAACGCTGAAGGTACGTTAATCATGGCAGATTACCAGGGCAAAAAAGTCGTTATCATCGGGTTAGGCCTCACCGGCCTCTCCTGCGTGGACTTTTTCCTTGCGCGTGGCGTGACGCCGCGCGTGATGGATACGCGCGTCTCTCCGTCGGGTCTGGACAAGCTGCCGGAGCAGGTTGAACGCCACCTGGGTGGTCTGAATGATGAGTGGCTGCTGGCCGCCGATCTGATTGTTGCCAGCCCCGGTATGGCGCTGGCGCATCCTTCCCTGAGCGCCGCCGCGGATGCGGGCGTTGAGATTGTCGGCGATATCGAACTGTTCTGCCGGGAGGCGCAGGCCCCGATCGTCGCCATTACCGGTTCAAACGGTAAAAGCACCGTCACCACGCTGGTGGGGGAAATGGCGAAGGCGGCGGGCAAAAATGTCGGCGTGGGCGGTAACATTGGTCTGCCCGCTCTGATGCTGCTTGATAAAGGGTGTGAGCTGTTCGTCCTTGAGCTTTCCAGCTTCCAGCTGGAAACCACTTCAAGCCTGCATGCGGCGGCGGCGACGATCCTAAACGTCACCGAAGATCATATGGACAGATACCCGTTCGGCTTGCAGCAGTACCGTGCGGCCAAACTGCGCGTTTATGAAAATGCCAAAGTTTGCGTAGTGAATGCCGATGATGCACTCACCATGCCGGTGCGCGGCGCAGACGAACGCTGCATTAGCTTCGGTATTAACATGGGTGACTATCACCTTAATCGTCAGCAGGGCGAAACCTGGCTACGTGTGAAAGGTGAGAAAGTGCTGAACGTGAAAGAAATGATGCTCTCCGGCCAGCATAACTACACTAATGCCCTGGCGGCGCTGGCGCTGGCGGATGCTGTTGGCCTGCCGCGATCTTCAAGCCTGAAGGCGCTGACCACCTTTACCGGCCTGGCGCACCGCTTCCAGCTGGCGCTGGAGCACAACGGCGTACGCTGGATTAATGATTCCAAAGCGACCAACGTGGGTAGCACCGAGGCGGCACTGAACGGTTTGCACGTTGATGGCACGCTATACCTGCTGCTGGGCGGCGACGGTAAATCGGCTGACTTCTCCTCGCTGAAGCAGTACCTCAACGGTGATAACGTGCGCCTGTATTGCTTTGGCCGCGATGGCAGCGAGCTGGCAGCGTTGCGTCCTGAAGTCGCCGAGCAAACCGAGACCATGGAGCAGGCGATGCGCCTCATCGCCCCACGCGTGAAGCCCGGCGATATGGTACTGCTCTCACCAGCCTGTGCCAGCCTCGATCAATTCAAGAGTTTCGAACAGCGGGGTGATGTCTTTACCCGCCTGGCGAAGGAGTTAGGCTGATGCGTTTATCTCTCCCTCGCCTGAAAATGCCGCGCCTGCCAGGATTTGGTATCCTGGTATGGCTGTTTACGGCGCTGAAAGGCTGGGTGATGGCTTCCCGGGATAAAGATTCCGACAGCCTGATCATGTACGACCGCACGCTGTTCTGGCTCACGCTGGGGCTGGCAGCGATCGGCTTTATTATGGTCACCTCGGCGTCAATGCCTGTCGGACAGCGTCTGGCAAACGACCCGTTCCTGTTTGCCAAGCGTGACGGGCTGTACATCATTCTCGCGTTCTGCCTGGCAATGATCACCTTACGCCTGCCGATGTCGTTCTGGCAGCGGCACAGTACAGCCATGCTCATCGCCTCAATCATCATGCTGTTGATCGTTCTGGTTGTCGGGAGCTCCGTTAACGGGGCATCACGCTGGATTGCCTTTGGGCCACTGCGTATTCAGCCCGCGGAGTTCACCAAACTGTCGTTGTTCTGCTACCTGGCTAACTACCTGGTGCGTAAAGTTGACGAAGTTCGTAACAACCTTCGTGGCTTCTTAAAACCGATGGGCGTGATTCTGGTCCTCGCGATCCTGCTGCTGGCGCAGCCCGACCTCGGTACGGTAGTCGTACTGTTTGTCACTACGCTGGCGATGCTGTTCCTGGCGGGCGCAAAACTGTGGCAGTTCATTGCCATCATCGGGATGGGGATTTCGGCGGTGGTGCTGCTGATCCTCGCCGAACCCTACCGTATCCGCCGTGTGACTTCGTTCTGGAACCCATGGGAAGATCCGTTCGGCAGCGGTTACCAGCTGACGCAGTCGCTGATGGCGTTTGGCCGCGGCGAAGTCTGGGGTCAAGGCCTGGGCAACTCGGTGCAAAAACTGGAGTATTTACCGGAGGCGCACACCGACTTCATCTTCTCCATTATTGGGGAAGAACTGGGTTATATCGGTGTGGTATTGGCGCTATTAATGGTATTCTTCGTCGCTTTCCGCGCCATGTCGATTGGCCGGAAAGCGCTGGAGATCGATCACCGCTTCTCCGGTTTCCTGGCCTGCTCAATTGGTATCTGGTTTAGCTTCCAGGCGCTGGTAAACGTTGGGGCGGCAGCGGGTATGCTGCCGACCAAAGGTCTGACGTTGCCGTTGATCAGTTATGGTGGTTCGAGTCTGTTGATCATGTCGACGGCCATTATGTTTTTGTTACGCATAGATTATGAAACGCGTCTGGAGAAAGCTCAGGCGTTTACACGAGGTTCACGATGAATCAACCGAAGCGGTTAATGGTGATGGCAGGCGGGACCGGCGGACACGTGTTCCCGGGACTGGCAGTTGCGCACCATTTAATGGAACAGGGCTGGCAGGTACGCTGGCTGGGAACCGCAGACCGCATGGAAGCCGATCTGGTACCTAAACACGGTATCGAGATCGACTTTATTCGTATTTCTGGCCTTCGTGGCAAAGGGATCAAGGCGCAGCTGCTGGCGCCGGTGCGCATTTTCAATGCCTGGCGTCAGGCGCGCGCCATTATGAAGCGTTTTAAGCCTGACGTCGTTCTGGGCATGGGCGGTTACGTTTCCGGTCCGGGAGGACTGGCGGCGTGGTCACTGGGCATCCCCGTTGTTCTGCATGAGCAGAACGGTATTGCCGGGTTGACCAACAAATGGCTGGCAAAAATCGCCACCAAAGTTATGCAGGCCTTCCCCGGGGCATTCCCGAAAGCGGATGTCGTAGGGAATCCGGTACGTGTGGACGTGCTGGCGCTGCCGCTGCCAGATACGCGTCTGGCGGGTCGCGAAGGGCCGGTGCGCGTGCTGGTCGTCGGCGGTTCCCAGGGCGCACGTATTTTAAACCAGACGATGCCGCAGGTTGCGGCAAAACTGGGTGATGCGGTGACCATCTGGCACCAGAGCGGGAAGGGCGCTCAGCAGACCGTTGAGCAGGCCTACGTGCAGGAAGGTCAGCCGCAGCATAAAGTGACTGAATTTATTGATGATATGGCCGCAGCCTATGCCTGGGCCGATGTTGTGGTCTGTCGCTCGGGCGCGCTGACGGTGAGCGAAATCGCCGCCGCCGGTTTACCGGCGCTGTTTGTGCCGTTCCAGCACAAAGACCGACAGCAGTACTGGAATGCGCTGCCGCTTGAGAAAGCGGGCGCAGCGAAGATTTTTGAGCAGCCACAATTTACCGCTGATGCGGTCGCCACTACCCTGGCGGGCTGGAACCGGGATGTATTACTGGAGATGGCGCAACGCGCACGCGCGACCGCTATCCCGGATGCAACGGAACGGGTGGCAAAAGAAGTGAGCCTGGCAGCCCAGGCATAATTCTCGCAGTGCGTGTTGCGCTGCACGATTTTTTTGAAGTAGTCGATGGCGTTTAGAGAATGAATACACAACAACTGGCAAAACTGCGTTCTATCGTGCCCGAGATGCGTCGCGTCCGGCACATTCACTTTGTCGGCATCGGTGGTGCTGGCATGGGCGGTATTGCCGAAGTGTTAGCTAACGAAGGCTATCAGATCAGCGGGTCTGACCTGGCGCCAAACCCTGTTACGCAGCAGTTGGCGTCGCTGGGGGCGACTATCTATTTCAATCATCGCCCGGAAAACGTGAGCGATGCGAGCGTGGTTGTGGTGTCCAGCGCTATCTCCGCGGATAACCCGGAAATCGTTGCGGCGCATGAGGCGCGCATCCCGGTGATCCGTCGCGCGGAAATGCTGGCGGAACTGATGCGTTTCCGTCACGGCATTGCGGTGGCCGGTACGCACGGTAAAACCACCACAACAGCGATGGTCTCCAGCATTTATGCGGAAGCGGGTCTCGACCCGACGTTCGTTAACGGTGGTCTGGTGAAAGCCGCTGGCGTGCATGCGCGTCTGGGCCACAGCCGTTATCTGATTGCGGAAGCGGATGAGAGCGATGCGTCGTTCCTGCATCTACAGCCGATGGTGGCGATCGTCACCAACATCGAAGCTGACCATATGGACACTTACCAGGGCGACTTCGAGAACTTAAAGCAGACCTTTATTAACTTCCTGCACAACCTGCCGTTCTATGGCCGTGCGGTGATGTGCGTGGACGATCCGGTTATTCGCGAGCTGCTGCCGCGCGTCGGGCGTCAAATTACGACCTACGGCTTCAGCGAAGACGCGGATGTACGCGTAGAAGATTACAAGCAGATCGGTGCGCAGGGGCATTTCACCCTCGCGCGTCAGGATAAAGACCTGCTGCATGTCACCCTGAACGCTCCGGGACGTCACAACGCCCTGAATGCGGCAGCGGCGGTGGCTGTTGCGACAGAAGAAGGCATTGACGATGAAGCGATCCTGCGCGCACTGGAGAGCTTCCAGGGGACGGGCCGTCGCTTCGACTTCCTCGGTGAATTCCCGCTGGAGCCGGTAAACGGTAAGCCAGGTTCTGCGATGCTGGTAGACGACTACGGTCACCATCCGACGGAAGTGGACGCAACCATCAAAGCGGCACGCGCGGGTTGGCCGGAAAAGAATCTGGTCATGATCTTCCAGCCGCACCGTTACACGCGTACTCGCGATCTGTATGACGATTTTGCCAACGTCCTTTCGCAGGTCGATACCCTGCTGATGCTGGATGTTTATGCAGCGGGTGAAACTCCGATTCCGGGTGCGGACAGTCGTTCTTTATGTCGTACCATCCGTGGACGCGGTAAAGTGGATCCTATTCTGGTTCCCGACCCGGCTCAGGTGGCTGAAATGCTTGCCCCGGTCCTGACGGGTAACGATCTGATCCTGATTCAGGGCGCGGGAAATATCGGCAAAATCGCCCGTACCTTAGCTGAAATCAAACTGAAGCCGCAAACTCAGGAGGACGAGCGTCATGGCTGATAAGATTGCTGTCCTGTTTGGCGGCACTTCCGCCGAACGCGAGGTTTCTCTGAATTCGGGCGCTGCCGTGCTGGCGGGCCTGCGTGAAGGTGGTGTGGACGCGCATCCGGTTGATCCGAAAGAGGTGGACGTCACGCAGCTGAAAGCGATGGGCTTCGATAAAGCCTTTATCGCGTTGCACGGTCGCGGCGGTGAAGACGGCACGTTGCAGGGGCTGCTGGAGCTGATCGGGATGCCGTACACCGGCAGCGGCGTGATGGCATCCGCCATCTCCATGGATAAACTGCGCAGCAAACTGCTGTGGCAGGGGGCGGACCTGCCCGTTGCGCCATGGGTTGCACTGACGCGTCGTGAATATGAAATGGGTCTGTCGGACAGCGTTAATACACGCATTGCGGCACTGGGCTTACCGGTTATTGTGAAGCCGAGCCGTGAAGGGTCGAGCGTGGGAATGTCCAAAGTCGATAAAGCTGTAGATTTGGCTGACGCTTTAGCACTGGCATTTCAACATGATGAAGAAGTTCTGATTGAAAAATGGCTTAGCGGGCCGGAATTTACCGTCGCGATGCTTGGCGAAGAAATTTTACCGTCAATTCGCATCCAACCCGCAGGAGTCTTCTATGATTATGAGGCGAAGTATCTCTCTGATGAGACGCAATATTTCTGCCCAGCGGGTCTTGAAGCAGAGCGTGAGGCCGAATTACAGTCTCTGGTGCTTAAAGCCTGGAATGTGCTGGGATGTCGTGGCTGGGGACGCATTGACGTGATGCTTGACGGTGACGGGCAATTTTATCTGCTGGAAGCAAACACGTCTCCGGGTATGACCAGCCATAGCCTTGTGCCGATGGCGGCGCGTCAGGCGGGAATGAGCTTCTCGCAGTTAGTCGTACGTATTCTGGACCAGGCGGGCTGATATGTCTCAGGCTGCATTGAACACGCGCAACCGCGATGACGAAGAAGAATACTCCTCTTCGCGCCGGAGTAATGGAACGCGTCTTGCAGGGATCATCTTCCTGCTCGGGGTGCTGTGCACCGTGTTTATCAGCGGCTGGATGGTGCTGGGCTGGATGGAAGACGCGCAGCGGTTGCCGCTGTCGAAGCTGGTGGTGACCGGGGAGCGACACTACACGCGTAACGATGACATTCGCCAGTCGATTCTGGCGCTTGGGTCGCCTGGCACCTTTATGACGCAGGACGTCAACATTATCCAGAGTCAGATTGAACGTCTGCCGTGGATAAAACAGGCGAGTGTCAGAAAACAATGGCCTGATGAATTGAAGATTCATCTGGTTGAATATGTGCCGATTGCGCGTTGGAATGATCAGCATATGGTTGACGTAGACGGAAATTCGTTCAGCGTCCCGAGCGATCGTGTCAACAAGCAGAATTTACCGATGTTGTATGGCCCGGAAGGCAGCGAAAACGAAGTATTGCAGGGTTTTCGTGAGATGGGGCAGGTGCTGGCTAAGGATCGCTTTACGTTAAAAGATGCTGCGATGACGGCGCGCCGTTCCTGGCAGTTGACCCTAACGAATGGCATTAAGCTCAATCTTGGCCGCGGCGACACAATGAAACGTCTGGCGCGTTTTGTAGAACTTTACCCGGTTTTACAGCAGCAGGCGCAGACGGATGGCAAACGGATAAGCTACGTTGATTTGCGCTATGACTCAGGCGCAGCAGTCGGTTGGGAGCCGGCTCCGGTCGAGGAACCTAATCAGCAACAAAATCAGGCACAGGTACAGGCAGAACAACAATGATCAAGTCGACGGACAGAAAATTGGTAGTAGGACTGGAGATTGGCACCGCGAAGGTTGCCGCTTTGGTAGGGGAAGTTCTGCCCGACGGTATGGTCAATATCATTGGCGTGGGCAGCTGCCCCTCCCGTGGTATGGATAAAGGTGGGGTAAACGACCTTGAGTCGGTGGTGAAATGCGTTCAGCGCGCCATCGACCAGGCTGAATTGATGGCAGATTGCCAGATTTCCTCTGTCTATCTGGCCCTGTCTGGTAAGCACATCAGCTGCCAGAATGAAATCGGTATGGTGCCGATTTCTGAAGAAGAGGTGACGCAGGAAGACGTTGAGAACGTTGTCCACACGGCGAAATCCGTGCGTGTTCGCGACGAGCACCGTGTGCTGCATGTGATCCCGCAGGAATACGCGATCGACTACCAGGAAGGCATCAAGAATCCGGTCGGTCTCTCGGGCGTGCGTATGCAGGCAAAAGTGCACCTGATCACATGTCACAACGATATGGCGAAGAACATTGTAAAAGCCGTTGAACGTTGTGGCCTGAAAGTTGACCAACTCATTTTCGCCGGTCTTGCCGCGAGCTATTCCGTGCTGACCGAAGACGAACGTGAACTGGGCGTCTGTGTGGTCGATATTGGTGGTGGTACAATGGACATGGCCGTCTATACCGGCGGTGCGTTACGCCACACCAAAGTGATCCCGTACGCCGGGAATGTGGTGACCAGCGATATCGCTTACGCCTTTGGTACGCCACCGAGCGATGCAGAGGCGATTAAAGTGCGCCATGGTTGCGCGCTGGGCTCTATCGTCGGCAAAGACGAGAGCGTTGAAGTGCCGAGCGTAGGCGGACGACCGCCGCGCAGCCTGCAACGCCAGACGCTGGCAGAGGTGATTGAGCCGCGTTATACCGAGCTGCTCAACCTGGTCAACGAAGAGATTTTGCAGTTACAGGAACAGCTTCGCCAGCAGGGTGTGAAACATCATCTCGCGGCGGGGATTGTATTAACCGGCGGGGCAGCGCAAATTGAAGGTCTTGCGGCCTGCGCTCAGCGCGTGTTCCATACGCAGGTGCGTATTGGTGCGCCGCTGAATATTACCGGTTTAACGGATTACGCTCAGGAGCCGTATTACTCAACGGCCGTGGGCCTGCTGCACTACGGGAAAGAATCCCATTTGAGTGGTGAAGCAGAAGTGGAAAAACGCGTCTCGGTGGGGTCTTGGGTCAAACGACTTAACACCTGGTTGCGAAAAGAGTTTTAATTTTTTTAAGAGACCGGAGAGAATTAGCGGTCTCGGGCGACAGGCACAACGGAGAGAGAGATTATGTTTGAACCTATGGAATTAACCAACGACGCGGTGATTAAAGTCATCGGCGTCGGTGGCGGCGGCGGTAACGCCGTAGAGCACATGGTGCGCGAGCGCATCGAAGGTGTTGAATTCTTCGCGGTGAACACCGATGCGCAGGCGCTGCGTAAAACGGCTGTTGGCCAGACGATTCAGATCGGTGGTGGCATCACCAAAGGTCTGGGAGCAGGGGCTAACCCGGAAGTGGGCCGCAACGCGGCTGAAGAAGATCGTGAAGCGCTGCGCGCTGCACTGGACGGTGCAGACATGGTCTTCATCGCAGCGGGTATGGGCGGCGGTACAGGTACCGGTGCAGCACCCGTTGTGGCGGAAGTCGCTAAAGATTTAGGTATTCTGACCGTTGCTGTCGTGACCAAGCCTTTCAACTTTGAAGGTAAGAAGCGTATGGCTTTCGCGGAGCAGGGTATCACCGAGCTGTCCAAGCACGTGGACTCTCTGATTACCATCCCGAACGACAAGCTGCTGAAAGTGCTGGGTCGCGGTATCTCTCTGCTGGACGCCTTTGGCGCGGCAAACGACGTGCTGAAAGGCGCGGTTCAGGGTATTGCTGAACTGATTACCCGTCCTGGTCTGATGAACGTTGACTTTGCAGACGTTCGCACCGTGATGTCCGAGATGGGCTACGCGATGATGGGCTCTGGCGTGGCGAGCGGCGAAGACCGTGCGGAAGAAGCCGCTGAAATGGCGATCTCTTCTCCACTGCTGGAAGATATCGATCTGTCTGGTGCGCGCGGCGTGCTGGTCAACATTACCGCTGGCTTTGACCTGCGTCTGGATGAGTTCGAAACCGTGGGTAACACCATCCGTGCGTTCGCCTCTGACAACGCGACCGTTGTTATCGGTACGTCCCTTGATCCGGAAATGAACGACGAACTGCGTGTGACCGTTGTGGCCACCGGTATCGGTATGGACAAGCGTCCTGAGATCACCCTGGTGACCAACAAACAGACTCAGCAGCCGGTTATGGATCGTTACCAGCAGCACGGTATGGCGCCTCTGACTCAGGAGCAAAAACCCGCTGCGAAAGTGGTGAACGACCCAACTCCACAAACGGCAAAAGAGCCAGATTATCTGGATATCCCGGCGTTCCTGCGTAAGCAAGCTGACTAAGAATTGGCTGGAATTTGGGGATTTGCGCTCTTTGTGCTAAACTGGCCCACCGTTAGTGATATACACTCTCGGTTGGATAGTTAATTTGGCGAGATTATACGATGATCAAACAAAGGACACTTAAACGTATCGTTCAGGCGACGGGTGTCGGTTTACATACCGGCAAGAAAGTCACACTGACGTTACGCCCTGCGCCGGCCAATACCGGGGTCATCTATCGTCGCACCGACTTGAATCCACCGGTAGATTTTCCGGCCGATGCCAAATCTGTGCGTGATACTATGCTCTGTACTTGTCTGGTGAACGAGCATGACGTGCGGATTTCTACCGTAGAGCACCTGAACGCCGCCCTGGCGGGTCTGGGTATCGACAACATTATGGTTGAAGTCGATGCGCCAGAAATCCCGATCATGGACGGGAGTGCTGCTCCGTTCGTTTATTTGTTGCTGGATGCCGGCATCGAAGAACTGAACTGCGCGAAGAAATTTGTTCGCATTAAAGAGACCGTTCGCGTCGAAGATGGCGACAAATGGGCTGAATTCAAACCGTACAATGGTTTCTCGTTGGACTTCACCATCGATTTTAACCATCCGGCGATTGACTCCAGCACCCAGCGCTATGCGATGAACTTCTCTGCGGATGCGTTCATGCGTCAGATCAGCCGAGCACGTACCTTCGGCTTTATGCGTGATATCGAATATCTGCAATCCCGCGGCCTGTGCCTGGGCGGCAGCTTCGATTGTGCCATCGTTGTTGACGATTATCGCGTACTGAACGAAGACGGCCTGCGTTTTGAAGATGAATTTGTTCGTCACAAAATGCTGGACGCGATCGGCGACCTCTTCATGTGTGGTCACAACATCATTGGTGCATTTACCGCGTTTAAATCCGGTCATGCACTGAACAACAAACTGTTGCAGGCCGTCCTGGCAAAACAGGAAGCCTGGGAATATGTGACCTTCGAAGACGAAGCTGAACTGCCGCTGGCGTTCAAAGCCCCGACTATGGTCCTGGCGTAACGGTTAAAGCCGTTTCGTAAGAAAAGCGACTGGTTCACCTGGTACTCTCTCCGACCAGGGAAGCCAGTCGTTTTTATTTCTGCCCTTCTTTAATTTGTCCCCCTCACCCCTGGCCTGTGTCGGGTGCCGAATAACGGTGTGTTCGCTGCATTATTGACCGTTTTTACCTGCTGCAAGGTGTCATTCCTGCTGCCGTGTATTGGCTTTAGTGGTAATATCTGGGCGCTAAAAAAGAATAACTGAACTCAGCCTGCACTGGCGGGCGAACGTGGTGGAGCAAGTGAGCGGAATACTGACGCGCTGGCGACAATTTGGCAGACGTTACTTCTGGCCGCATCTCTTATTGGGGATGGTCGCGGCGAGTTTCGGCTTGCCTGTGCTCAGCAACAGCGCAGACGCGGCCACGCCAGCACGTTCCACGACGACCAAACACGATCTCACCACACGGGTTAACTTCACTAATCTCGCATGGCTTGAAGCCAGCCGCCGTCCCAATTTCTCCGTTGATTACTGGCAGCAGCACGCGATTCGCACGGTTATCCGCCATCTGTCATTCGCGATGGCGCCGCAGACGATGCCTGTTGCGGAAGAAACGCTGCCGGTTCAGGCTCAGCATCTTGCCCTGCTCGATACGCTTAATGCGCTTCTGACGCAGGACAACCAGCCGCCAGTGACCGTAAATCAGACGGCGCAAACGGATTTTGTTTCCCCTGCATCCTTCTCTGTTTCGACATGGATTAGCCAGGTTCACGGCATCCGTGCCGGGCCTCAACGCCTCAGCTAAATTAACCTTTTTCAATACCTTAATTTATCTGCCCGACTGGGGCGTTTGAGAATTTATTATGCTAATCAAATTGTTAACCAAAGTTTTTGGTAGTCGTAACGATCGTACCCTGCGCCGCATGCGCAAAGCTGTGAACGTCATCAACGGTATGGAACCGGCGATGGAGAAGCTCACTGATGATGAGCTGAAAGCGAAAACCGCGGAGTTCCGTGCGCGTCTGGAGAAAGGTGAAACCTTAGAAAGCCTGATCCCGGAAGCCTTCGCCGTTGTACGTGAGGCCAGTAAACGCGTGTTCGGCATGCGTCACTTCGACGTACAGCTGCTGGGCGGGATGGTGCTCAACGAGCGCTGCATCGCGGAAATGCGTACCGGTGAAGGTAAAACCCTGACGGCAACGCTGCCGGCTTACCTGAATGCGCTGACGGGTAAGGGCGTTCACGTTGTTACCGTCAACGACTATCTGGCGCAGCGCGACGCCGAAAACAACCGTCCGCTGTTCGAATTCCTCGGCATGACAGTAGGCATTAACATGTCCGGCCTGCCGGCACCTGCCAAGCGTGAAGCCTACAACGCGGACATCACCTACGGCACCAACAACGAATACGGCTTCGACTACCTGCGCGACAACATGGCGTTCAGCCCGGAAGAGCGCGTCCAGCGTAAACTGCACTATGCGCTGGTGGATGAGGTTGACTCCATTCTGATCGATGAAGCGCGTACCCCGCTGATCATCTCCGGCCCGGCCGAAGACAGCTCCGAGATGTACCGTAAAGTCGACAAAATCATTCCTCACCTGCTGCGTCAGGAGAAAGAAGACTCCGATACTTTCCAGGGGGAAGGTCACTTCTCCGTGGATGAAAAAGCGCGTCAGGTCAACCTGACCGAACGCGGCCTGGTGAAAATCGAAGAGCTGCTGGTGGCTGAAGGCATTATGGAAGAGGGCGAGTCTCTGTACTCCCCGAGCAATATCATGCTGATGCACCACGTAACGGCCGCACTGCGCGCGCACGCCCTGTTCACCCGCGACGTTGACTACATCGTTAAAGACGGCGAAGTCATCATCGTCGATGAACACACCGGCCGTACTATGCAGGGACGTCGCTGGTCCGATGGCCTGCACCAGGCCGTGGAAGCGAAAGAAGGCGTGGATATTCAAAACGAAAACCAGACGCTGGCATCCATCACCTTCCAGAACTACTTCCGTCTGTACGAGAAGCTGGCGGGGATGACCGGTACCGCAGATACCGAAGCGTTTGAGTTCAGCTCCATCTATAAGCTGGATACCGTGGTAGTACCTACCAACCGTCCGATGATCCGTAAGGATATGCCGGACCTGGTATACATGACTGAAGCGGAAAAAATTCAGGCGATCATTGAAGATATTCGCGAACGTACCGCGAAGGGCCAGCCGGTACTGGTGGGGACCATCTCCATCGAGAAATCCGAAGTGGTATCTAACGAGCTGACCAAAGCAGGCATCAAACACAACGTTCTGAACGCCAAGTTCCACGCTAAAGAAGCAGATATCGTTGCGCAGGCCGGTTACCCGGCTGCCGTAACCATCGCCACCAACATGGCGGGTCGTGGTACCGATATTATGCTCGGCGGTAGCTGGCAGGCCGAAGTGGCGGAGCTGGAAAACCCAACCCCAGAGCAAATCGCGCAGATCAAAGCCGACTGGCAGGTGCGTCATGACGCGGTGCTGGCATCCGGTGGTCTGCACATCATTGGTACCGAGCGTCATGAATCTCGTCGTATCGATAACCAGCTGCGCGGTCGTGCAGGTCGTCAGGGTGATGCCGGTTCTTCCCGCTTCTATCTGTCTATGGAAGATGCGCTGATGCGTATTTTCGCCTCTGACCGTGTGTCCGGCATGATGCGTAAACTGGGCATGAAACCTGGCGAAGCGATCGAGCACCCGTGGGTTACCAAAGCGATTGCCAACGCCCAGCGTAAAGTAGAAAGCCGCAACTTCGATATTCGTAAGCAGCTGCTGGAATATGATGACGTTGCCAACGACCAGCGTCGTGCGATCTACACCCAGCGTAACGAACTGCTGGACGTGTCCGACGTGAGCGAAACCATCAACAGCATTCGCGAAGATGTGTTCAAAGCCACTATCGACGCGCACATTCCGCCACAGTCTCTGGAAGAGATGTGGGATATCGAAGGTTTGCAGGAACGTCTGAAAAACGACTTCGATCTCGAACTGCCAATCAAAGAGTGGCTGGACAAAGAGCCTGAGCTGCACGAAGAGACCCTTCGCGAGCGTATCTACGAAACCGCGCTGGACGTCTACAAGCGTAAGGAAGAAGTGGTTGGCGCAGAGATGATGCGTCACTTCGAGAAAGGCGTAATGTTGCAGACCCTGGACTCCCTGTGGAAAGAGCACCTGGCGGCAATGGACTACCTGCGTCAGGGTATCCATCTGCGTGGTTATGCGCAGAAAGATCCGAAGCAGGAGTACAAGCGTGAATCCTTCTCCATGTTTGCTGCCATGCTGGAGTCGCTGAAGTATGAAGTCATCAGCACCCTGAGCAAAGTTCAGGTGCGTATGCCGGAAGAAGTGGAAGCGATGGAGCAGCAGCGTCGTGAAGAAGCTGAGCGTCTGGCACAGATGCAGCAGCTGAGCCATCAGACCGATGAAAGCGAAGCCGCAGCGGCAATCGCAGCGCAGACGGGCGATCGTAAAGTCGGTCGTAACGATCCGTGCCCATGCGGTTCCGGCAAAAAATACAAGGCGTGCCACGGCCGTCTGAGTTAAGAACATAACAAACTGAAAAGGCGCAGATATCTGCGCCTTTTTTATGGAAGTGACATGATGAAAACACTGCAAATTGCTGTCGGGATCATTCGCAACCCGCAAAATCAGATCTTCATTACCCAACGTGCCGCCGATGCGCACATGGCCAACAAATGGGAATTCCCCGGCGGAAAAATCGAATCAGGTGAAACGCCGGAGCAGGCGCTGGTGCGTGAGCTTCAGGAAGAGGTGGGGATCACCCCGCTTGGCGCAACGCTGTTCGATAAGCTGGAGTACCAGTTTCCGGATCGTCACATCACGCTGTGGTTCTGGCTGGTTGAAAACTGGGAAGGTGAGCCGTGGGGAAAAGAGGGGCAGCCGGGTAACTGGATTGAGCTTCAGGCCAGCGATGCGGAAAAATTCCCGCCTGCCAATGAGCCTGTGATCCTCCGGCTGGCCGCACAACCGTAGGCCTGCTAAGCGAAGCGCCAGCAGGCTTTGAACGTTACTGCTGGTTTTCGCTCCAGTCATCGCTATCCGAGAGATCGCCTTCGCTCGGAATGCGTTTCTCTTCCGCCGCCCATTCGCCCAGGTCTATAAGCTGACAGCGCTTGCAGCAGAATGGGCGAAATGGACTCACTTCTCCCCAGACGACAGTTTTCCCACAGGTTGGGCAGTTTACGGTGGTTACGTCAGACATTGGCACTCCTTAACAACAGGCCAGTTCAAAATCGAGGCGTTCCGGCACGGTGCCATGTTCACTGTCCAGCGGCATAAAGCGGATCGCGAAACGGCTTTTATGTCCGGAAATTTGCGGGTAAAGCTGCTCGCCAAGAGACAGGTTCAGGCGCAGAAGATCGGCGTCGTCGCCGTTATCCTGATAGAAACCGTTGAGACTGGTTTGTTTGCGGAACGGGGCAGAGTTACGCACAAGATCGAGGATCAGGGATAACGTCTGATTCATCGGCTCCAGGCTGCCCAGCCAGCTGTTCACCTGGCGATCGCGCTGTTCCTGCGGCATGTGCAGCCACATATGCAGCGTTGGCAGGTCAAAGCTACAGCATCCGCCCGGTATGCTCAGGCGCTGGCGCACCAGCGCAATCAGACGATCCTCTCGTAAAAACTGGCCAACGCGCGGCGCGGCCATCAGGGTCGTGCTGCTGTTTTTCAGCTGCTTGCGTAAAGCGTCAATTCGACTTTGATCCACGCCCGGTACTTCGGCCCAGGCCTGTAATTTACGCTGCTGGCGCTCCAGCTCTTTCAACAGCTCAGTGCGGACGTCGCCGCGTTCAATCACATCCAGCAGATCGCCCACGTTGCGGAAAAAATGCAGCGCGGTGGCGTGATCGTTGACAGGCAGATGTTGTGAAAGCTGTTGAATAAGAAATTCTATGCGTAGCCAGGTACGCATTTTTTCGTTAAGCGGGTGCTCAAAAAGGATATGAGTCGACATTATGGTTTTTCCTGTGCAACGGCCTGCGCGGCGAAGGTCAGATACTGCGCGTGCAGACGAGCAACATCCGATGCAATGGCATCTGGTGCGCCGTTATTATCAATAACATCATCCGCAATGGCGAGGCGCGCTTCGCGCGTGGCCTGTGCGGCAAGAATTTGTTCAGCATGCTCGCGAGAAACATTGTCACGCGCCATGGTTCTCTGGATTTGCGTTTCGCGGGAAACGTCAATCACCAGCGTTCTGTCTGCTTTATTTTGAAGCTGATTTTCCACCAGTAACGGGACCACCCACAACACATAGGGCGAAAGGGCTGCGGCAATCTGACGCTGAGTTTCCTGGTGGATAATGGGGTGGAGCAGGGCATTAAGCCAGGCTTTTTCCGCTGGATCGGAAAATATGCACTCACGCAGCTGCCGACGATTCAGGGTGCCGTCAGCCTGTATCACACGGCGACCAAAATGCGCTTCGATGGCGTTTAAGGCGGGTGTATTGGGTTCTACCACCTGACGGGCAATGATATCGGCGTCGATAATCGTGATGCCGAGACGAGCAAACGCGTGCGCAACGGTGCTTTTACCACTACCGATGCCGCCGGTTAATGCGACGATATACCCCATTAAATCAGATCCTGGGAATTATTCAGTTTTAAAATCAGTTGCTTAAAATTCAAACTTACAACAGCCAATGTTTAGCTCTCTTTACCCGCTTTTTACCAGGTAAATTTATAGGATTGTAGCGTAAAAAAAGAGAATTTCGCAGTCTTGCGGAGCAGGTATTAGTGCGTATGATAGCGTCACTGGAGTTGTGCTTTTAATATATTTGCCTCTAACCCCAGGAATCCGCACATGCGTATCGAAGAAGATCTGAAGTTAGGTTTCAAAGACGTTCTTATCCGCCCTAAACGCTCTACACTGAAAAGTCGCTCAGACGTTGAACTCGAACGTCAATTCACCTTTAAGCATTCCGGTCAGACGTGGTCTGGCGTGCCGATTATCGCGGCCAACATGGATACCGTCGGGACCTTCGAGATGGCGACCGCACTGGCGCAATTCGACATCCTTACTGCGGTACACAAACACTACAGCGCTGAAGAGTGGGATGCGTTTGTCGCCTCCGCCTCGGCTGACGTGGTGAAGCATGTGATGGTCTCGACCGGTACCTCTGATGCAGATTTCGAGAAAACCAAACAGATCCTGAACGCCAATCCAGCGCTGAATTTTGTCTGCATTGACGTGGCAAATGGTTATTCCGAGCATTTCGTTCAGTTCGTCAGCAAGGCACGTGAGGCCTGGCCAACCAAAACCATCATCGCGGGCAACGTGGTGACCGGTGAAATGTGTGAAGAGCTGATCCTCTCCGGGGCCGACATTGTAAAAGTTGGCATTGGCCCGGGGTCCGTTTGCACCACGCGCGTGAAAACCGGTGTGGGTTATCCGCAGCTGTCTGCGGTAATTGAATGCGCTGACGCTGCGCACGGTCTGGGCGGCCAGATCATCAGCGACGGTGGCTGCACCATGCCAGGCGATGTCGCGAAAGCCTTCGGCGGCGGCGCGGATTTCGTGATGCTCGGCGGCATGCTGGCAGGCCACGAAGAGAGCGGCGGTACCGTGGTGGAAGAAAACGGTGAGAAGTTCATGCTGTTCTACGGAATGAGCTCTGAATCCGCGATGACCCGTCACGTGGGCGGTGTCGCGAAATACCGTGCGGCGGAAGGCAAAACCGTTAAGCTGCCACTGCGTGGTCCGGTCGAAAACACGGCGCGCGATATCCTCGGCGGTCTGCGTTCTGCCTGCACCTACGTTGGTGCTTCCCGCCTGAAAGAGCTGACGAAACGCACGACGTTTATCCGCGTTCAGGAGCAGGAAAACCGCGTATTCAATAGCCTCTGACGGCTACGGCTGGCGCGCGTCCGTGCGCCAGCATTACCCCGCGCTCATTGCATCCCCCAGATGGAAAATCGGCAAATACATTGCCACCACCAGCGTGCCAATAATCAGACCCGTCACGACCAGTAGCAAAGGCTCAAGAAGCGCCGCCAGATTGTCTGCCTGCTGAAATGTCTGTTCCGTATGGTGGCGGGCCAGATTCATCAGCATCACATCCAGTGAACCCGACACTTCTCCGGTGCGAATGAGCTGAATACACAGTGGCGTAAAAACAGAGGCCTTCTGGAAGGAGGACCACACGGGCATCCCCTGTTCGATATCGCTGCGTATCTCACGGAGTTTCTCCTGCCAGTAGCCCCTCTCAACGGTCTCCTCCACACTCTCCAGTCCTTGTAAAAAGGCAATTCCGGCCTGCTGGGTTAATGACAGCACGGTAAAAATCTGCCCCAGTTTTTGCCCGCGCGTCAGCGTGCCCATCACCGGTACGTGTAACAAGACATACTGCCAGCGTGGATGCCGCCGCAGCTTACAGGCGATGACAACCATTGCCACGAGCAGGGTCAAAAGGGTGAGGATATGCGCCTGAACCAAGGCCGCCAGCCCCATGACTGCCTGCGTGAGCAAAGGGAGCGGGGTGTTGAACGTTTTGTAGATTGCAGCAAACTCAGGCAAAACCAGCGTGACCATCGCCAGCACCACGAAAACGGCCAGCGTCAGGATGATCAGCGGATAGCGCAGCGCTTTCTTCACCTTCGCACTGAGCTGCTGCTGGGATTTTTGTTGCTGCGCAAGCTGACGGCAGCAGGCTTCGAGCTTACCCGTCAGCTCACCCGTCTTCACCATTGAAACATAAAGAGGGCTAAACACCTCTAGCCATTTCTTCATGGCCTCTGACAGGGCGCAACCTTCGCTCAGGTCATCAGCAAGACTGTGCAGCAGCGCCTGCCAGTGCTGCAAAGGATGCTGTTCCGCCAGCATGTGCAGGCTTTGGGATAGCGTGAGTCCAGCCTGTAGCAGCGTGGCGAGCTGGCGAAAAATATCGTAGCAGTGCTGCACCTGCCATCGGTGGCGCTGCTGACAGCGTTTTAGCGCCAGCGGGTGCAGTTGTTTAAGCACCAGAGCCGTGTAAGCTGCGTCACGGTCGATGGCCCAGAGGGTGCCGGTTTGCACCTCCCCCTCGGTGTTCAGGGCACGCCAGCGCCAGAGCGAATTAGCAGCCATCGGGCATTCCCAGGACGCGCAACAGCTCTTCGAGCGTGGTCAGCCCTTGTTCTACGGCCATGCAGCCATGCTCAAACAAAGAGGTCATTCCCGCCTGACGAGCGCTGGACCCAATCACCTCCGTGCTTGCTCCGCTGGCGATGGCCTGCCGCAGCGTGTCGTCGATGACGAGCACTTCAAAAATGGCTACGCGACCATAAAAACCGTGGTAGCAGCGATCGCAGCCGGTGGGTTGCCAGCGAGGAAGCGGCCGGGGCCACAGCGTGCGGGGTAATTCGGTGTGGCGGCTGGTTTCCTGTCGGCAGTACGGACATAAACGGCGCACCAGTCGCTGGGCAATCACCATCGAGAGCGCCGAAGAGATCATCCAGCGCGCGACGCCCATCTGTTGCAGTCTTACCAGCGTTTCAGTCGTCGAATTAGTATGGAGGGTGGACAGCACCAGATGTCCGGTTTGCGCCGCCTTAATGGCAATTTCTGCCGTTTCGCCGTCACGAATTTCACCCACCATAATGATGTCAGGATCCTGCCTGAGCAGGGCACGCAGCACGCTCTGGAAGGTCAGCCCCGCGCGCGGATTAATCTGCGTCTGGTTTAAGCCTGCAAGCGGGATTTCAACGGGATCTTCCACGCTGCAAATATTGACGTCAGGGGTATTTCGCACCTGTAACGCGCTGTACAGCGTCACTGTTTTCCCGCTACCGGTCGGGCCGGTGACCAGAATCAACCCCTGAGGGCTGTTAAGCGCCCCGGCAAAACGGGCCTGCTGGTCTGCGCTCATCCCCAGCTGTTCAAGCTCCAGTGCCTGCTGTACCTGGTGAAGCAGACGAAGCACGATTTTTTCTCCACCACTACAGGGAAGGGTTGCGATACGAAAAGAGACGGGGACGCTTGCCAGCTCCACCGTAAACTGGCCGTCCTGCGGCAGGCGGCGCTCCGCAATATCCAGTTGACCCAGCACCTTCAGGCGTGCGGCAAGCGTCGTCCCGAGGGCGGCAGAGATCGGCAGTTGCGGGTAGAGAACACCGTCGATTCGCAAACGGATCTGGTAGCCGTGCTCCGTCGGTTCAATATGGATGTCAGAAGCCCGCTGGTTTACTGCCTGCTGCAAGGTTGTACTGAGCACGTCAGCGGCTGAGTTTGGCGCTATGCCCGGCAGGTGTGATGATGAGACGGACTGAAGCCGTTTTTCCATCCGTTCTGCCGTCCAGCACTCAATATCAATACGCTTCTGCGTGGCGAAGCGTAACGCTTCCATCAGCTCAGAGGCAGGATTACCCACCACCGCAATGCTGATCATATCGGTGTCGCTTGCGAGTAGCAGTGCGTGATGGCGCTGACAGAGCGTCATTAGCTGTTCGGTATTCATTGTCCACTCCTGTCAGTTGTTGTCGAAGCGGAAAACATCTTCACAAGCTTGTCTGAGCGCCGTGTCGGACGCAATTTTGCAGTCACGCGTCCAGCCCGTCATACCGTTACCGTCGCTCCAGATCGGTGTCATGAGCACTTCAAGTCCGTTAAGGCTTTCCTGCCCTGTTAACGATACGGCCCCCTTTGCCACGCTCATCGCTGAAACGTAACGTGTGGTTGTCGGGGAGGGGATGCCATTGGTGCCTGCGTCGCAGCTATCCACACCACCACGATCCAGGGCGCAAAGCTCAATGGCGGTGCGGTAGGGGATGAACGTTTGCAGCATATCGGTGAGCGCGGCTTTTCGCAGGTAGTTCTGATAAGCCGGAACGCCAATCGCGCTCAGGATGGCAATAATGCCAATGACCACCATTAGCTCAATCAGGGTAAATCCTTGTTGTCTGTTCATGTCTGCTCCTTACGTTAAGTGGCGCTACTGTGGCAGTGCCAGCATGCAGAAACGAGGGACAAAAGCGTGAACGTGAAGGGGCTTTCAGGGAAATGATTCAGTGTTGCAGAGAAGGACAGCGTAATTGCGAGCGGTTTCGTATTTCCCCTCTCCGGGCGGAGAGGGGAGGCTAATTTATTTGAAGCGCATCGAGAGGTCGAGGGCACGGACGTGCTTGGTCAGGGCGCCAACGGAGATGTAATCGACGCCGGTTTCAGCAAATTCGCGGATGGTGTCGAACGTCACGTTGCCGGACACCTCAAGCTGCGCCTGGCCGTTTGTGCGTTTGACCGCTTCACGCATCTGCTCCGTGTCGAAGTTATCGAGCATGATGATGTCAGCCCCCGCTTTAATGGCCTCGTCCAGCTCCTCCAGCGTTTCCACTTCCACTTCGACCGGCACATCCGGATGCAGCCAGAAGGCTTTTTCCACGGCCTGACGCACCGAGCCAGAGGCAATAATGTGGTTCTCTTTGATCAGGAAGGCATCGGATAGCCCCAGACGATGGTTGGCGCCGCCACCGCAGAGTACCGCGTATTTCAGCGCGGTCCGCAGGCCCGGCAGGGTTTTACGGGTATCCAGCAGCTGCGTGCGGGTGCCTGCCAGCAGGTCAACGTAGCGGCGTACTTCACTGGCAACGCCAGAGAGCGTTTGCACAAAATTGAGCGCGGTGCGTTCGCCGGTCAGCAAGACGCGGGACGGGCCGTCCAGCTCGAACAGTGGCTGATTCGCCGTGACCGCATCACCGTCTTCAACGTGCCATGTTACCTGCACCTCGTCGCCTGCCAGCTGGGTAAAGACCTCCTCAACCCAGCGTTTTCCGCAGAAGACTCCCGCTTCGCGGGTGATGATCACCGCATGCGAGCGCGTCTCTTTTGGCAACAATTGGGCGGTAATATCGTTATCGGCGCTGACGTCGCCGCCGAGATCTTCTTTCAGGGCATGGGCAACGCTTGCCGGGATATCACTATTAATACGTTCCAGAAGCGCGTCACGTCGGTGGTCGGGGTTATAGCGGCGAGGCGGCATGATAAAACTCCAAATTGGTAACGAATCATAATATTGAAACATGCTACTCTGAACCGAGTAACAGCACCATAGATAAGGAGTTCCAGCATGTTGTTAGAAAACGGATGGCTGGTGGACGCGCGGCATGTACCGTCGCCGCACCACGACTGCCGCCCGGAGGATGAAAAGCCCACACTGCTGGTGGTTCACAATATTAGTCTCCCGCCGGGTGAGTTTGGCGGTCCGTGGATCGATGCGTTATTCACTGGAACGATAGATCCCGATGCCCACCCCTTCTTTGCTGAGATTGCGCATCTGCGCGTATCGGCGCACTGTCTGATCCGTCGTGATGGCGAAGTGGTTCAGTATGTTCCTTTTGATAAGCGTGCCTGGCATGCCGGCGTGTCGATGTATCAGGGACGCGAGCGGTGCAATGATTTCTCCATTGGAATTGAACTGGAAGGAACGGACACCACGCCTTACACCGATGCGCAATATGAGAAACTGGTTGCTGTAACGCAAACGTTAATCGGGCGCTATCCCGCCATTGCAGACAATATTACAGGGCACAGCGACATCGCCCCCGAAAGAAAAACCGACCCCGGCCCGGCGTTTGACTGGTCCCGGTTTCACGCCATGCTTACCACGTCGTCAGATAAGGAGATAACATGACGTTGTTTACCATGCTGCTGGTTATGATCGCTGAACGCCTGTTTAAGCTCGGCGAGCACTGGCATCTGGATCATCGGCTGGAGGTGTTATTCCGCCGCATCAGGCATTTTTCCATGCTGCGCACGCTGCTAATGGCGGCAGGCGTGATGGCGATTACGTTCCTGTTGCTGCGCTCGCTTTACGGCCTCTTTTTCAACGTGCCGCTGCTGGTGGTGTGGATCCTGCTCGGCGTGCTGTGTATTGGCGCGGGCAAGGTGCGTTTGCACTATCACGCGTATCTGAAAGCCGCTTCCCGGGATGATGCCCACGCGCGCGGCGCGATGGCGAGCGAGTTGACGATGATCCACGGCGTACCGCCGGATTGCGATGAACGCGAGTTTCTGCGGGAGCTGCAAAACGCGCTGCTGTGGATCAACTTCCGTTACTACCTGGCGCCGCTGTTCTGGTTCGTGGTGGGCGGACCCTGGGGGCCGGTACTGCTGATGGGTTATGCGTTCCTGCGCGCCTGGCAGACCTGGCTTGCCCGCTATCTTACGCCGCATGAACGTCTACAGTCCGGCATTGATGCCATCCTGCACGTGCTCGACTGGCTTCCGGTGCGTCTGGTAGGCGTGGTCTATGCCCTCATCGGTCACGGTGAAAAGGCGCTGCCCGCGTGGTTTGTCTCCCTTGCAGACCGCCATACCTCGCAGTATCAGGTTTTAACCCGACTGGCACAGTTCTCGCTGGCGCGTGAGCCGCACACGGACAAAGTCGCAACGCCAAAAGCTGCCGTCTCGATGGCGAAGAAAACATCCTTTGTGGTGGTGGTGATTGTGGCGCTGCTGACGATTTACGGCACGCTGGTCTAAGCCAGCGCGCCGAAGCTGTTACGGCGTGTCCACGGGCGGGATGCCGAAATCAGGCATCCCGTTTTCGTTCCAGCGGACGAGTTTCAGGCGAGTATGGCGATTGGGATCGTAAAGTGGATCGCCTTCAATTTCAGTGTAGTTTCGCGCGTGGTAGACCAGCACATCTTCGCCTTCCGGCGTCTGCGTAAAGCTGTTATGGCCTGGCCCATACTGACGGTTTTCGTAGCTGGTGACGAACACCGGGCGCGGGGATTTATGCCAGTTAGCCGGGTTTTGCGGATCGGCATTCAGGTCTGCCCACAGTAATCCCATGCAGTAGTTCTCGTCGGTGGCGCTGGCGGAATAGCTGATAAACAGCTTATCGCCATGGAACAGCACCGCCGGGCCTTCGTTGACCCAGAACCCACGGCACTCCCAGTCATATTCCGGTTTACTGAGCATCACCGGCTCGCCTTTCAGCGTCCACGGATTTTCCATTTCACACAGGTAAAGATTGGAGTTACCGGAAATGTCCGGGGCTTTTTGCGCCCACAGATACCAGCGTTTACCCTGATGAACAAAGGTGGTGGCATCCAGCGCGAAGGTGTCAAACGGGGTTTTGATTTGCCCTTTTTCCACCCACGTACCGGTGAGCGGATCGCGATCTGCACATTCAATGGCAAACATGCGATGCTGGAACATCCCGAGCTGATCGAGCGCCTGGGTATGCGTGGCGGCAAAATAGATGTACCACCTGCCGTCGATATGATGCAGCTCCGGCGCCCAGATCAGCTGGCTCATCGGGCCGGTGTCGGGCTTGCGCCAGACAATCACCTCTTCGGCATCGCGTAAACCTTCCAGCGAGTCCGCGCGGCGGATCGCCAGCCGATCGTACCCCGGTACGGAGGCGATAAAGTAATATTGCCCATCGTGACGCAGGATATACGGGTCGGCGCGTTGTTCAATAAACGGGTTTGGCCAGGTTTGCATTCGGCTTTCCTTATTTAGTCTCAGCGGCTTTGAGTTCCTGATAATCGTTCAGCTCGCGATAGTTGGTGCGACGCTTTTCCAGATCGGACTGGATCTGCTTCATGGTCTCACGGTCCACTTTCAGCAGACGTACTACGCCCGCGGTAATTAAGTATCCAATGCCGGGAATGACGGTAAACAGCAGCACGATCCCGTTGATGGCGTCCGCGCTCTGCGCTTTTGCGCCCGCGTCGTAGCCGTACCAGGAGAGCAGGAAGCCGACCATTGCCCCGGCAATCGCCAGACCCAGCTTCAGGAAGAAGATGTTGCCGGAGAAGCTGATCCCGGTGATGCGTTTCCCGGTTTTCCATTCACCGTAGTCGTCCACGTCGGCCATCAGCGACCAGTGCAGCGGTGACGGGATCTGGTGCAGAATGTTCAGCAGGAAGTAGAGCACGACAATGGTTGTCGTCGCTTTCGGGTCGAAGAAGTAAAAGGCGCAGGAGAAAATCGCCAGCACGATGTTGGTCCAGAAGAAGACCTTCAGCTTACACCAGCGGTCGGTCAGCACTTTCGCCAGCATACTGCCGAACATCATGCCGACCACGCCCAGGCTGATAAACAGCGTGGCGAAATGGGTGCTTTGCCCCATGACCCAGGTGACGTAATACATGGTGGCCGCCATGCGGATAAAGCCAGGGCAGACGTTGCACAGGGTTAACAGCAGGATCCGCACCCACTGGTCATTCTTCCACACGTCTTTCAGGTCGTTTTTCAGTTCGTCATGGGTTTGCACTGCCGGACGCACGCGCTCGCGCACCGTGGCGAAGCAGAACAGGAACATGCAGGTACCAATCAGCGCCAGCACGGTCATCGCCATCTGGTAGCCTTTGGCTTTGTTATCCCCACCGAACCAGTCGGCCATCGGCAGGAGCGTTAGCGACAGCAGCAGAGTGGCGATACCAACCATAACAAAACGGTAGGACTGGCAGGCAACGCGCTCTTTCGGATCGTTGGTGATCACGCCGCCCAGCGAGCAGTAGGGAATGTTGATAGCCGTATAGGTCAGCGACAGCAGGAAGTAGGTGACAAAGGCATAGATAACTTTGCTGTTATAGCTCCACTCCGGCGTGGTGAACATCAGAATGCTGAACAGCGCATAGGGGAAGGCAATCCACAGCAGCCATGGACGAAACCGGCCATATTTGCTGCGGGTACGGTCGGCAATCGCGCCCATAATTGGGTCCGTGATGGCATCAATGACGCGTACGGACAGGAGTAAAATGCCAACCAGTGCAGGAGCCAGACCAAAAATATCCGTATAAAAGTAGTTAACAAATAACATGATGGCGCCAAAGATAATGTTGCATCCGGCGTCACCCATGCCATAGCCGATCTTTTCTTTTACTGACAGTTTGTTGTTATTCATCGACAGCTCTCCGGGTTTCGGTATGGAGAGAATTATTCGCTGGCAAACGAATATATGCGTTGCAATATAAAGGCGGTGATATGGAGGATTTTGCTGTAGGCGCGAATTTGTGAGGAAGGTAACAAGACGCTGTACCCGCAACCGCGAGTACAGCGAGAAAACACTTAGTGCGCTTTCACCGTTTTGGCATTTTTCTGTTTCACCATATAACCCACGCCGAGGATCGCAATCCAGACCGGGATCAGGTAGACGGAAATCGCCATGCCTGGGGTGATGAGCATGATGACCAGCACAGCTGCCATGAACAGCAGGCAAACCCAGTTCCCCAGCGGATAGAGCAGGGCAGGGAAGCGCGTGGTTACGCCCTGCTGGTGCTTGGCGCGGCGGAACTTGATGTGCGCGAGGCTAATCATCGCCCAGTTAATCACCAGCGCGGAAACCACCAGCGCCATCAGCAGACCGAAGGCAGATTCCGGTGCCAGGTAGTTAATCAGAACGCACAGCGCCGTCACGACCGCCGACACGATGATGGTATTAACCGGTACGCCACGCTTATCAACGGTAAGCAGCGCTTTCGGTGCGTTGCCCTGTTGCGCCAGGCCGAACAGCATACGGCTGTTGCAGTAAACGCAGCTGTTATAAACGGAGAGCGCGGCGGTCAGCACCACGACGTTGAGCGCGTTCGCCACGAAGGTGTCGCCCAGCTCGTGGAAGATGAGCACAAACGGGCTGGTATCCGCCGTCACGCGCGTCCATGGCAGCAGGGAGAGCAGGACCGCCAGGGAGCCCACATAGAAGATCAGAAT
This sequence comes from Enterobacter cloacae complex sp. GYL001, assembly GCF_049237125.1. Classification (NCBI taxonomy): domain Bacteria; kingdom Pseudomonadati; phylum Pseudomonadota; class Gammaproteobacteria; order Enterobacterales; family Enterobacteriaceae; genus Enterobacter; species Enterobacter cloacae complex sp. GYL001. Next base: position 222,301 of record NZ_JBMKGW010000004.1, read on the forward strand.
ACGGTAGATAACCTGGTTAGTGGCTTTCGGGATGCTCTGCTCCGGGTTGTCGGCTTCCGCGGCGGTGATGCCCACCAGCTCCAGACCGCCGAAGGAGAACATGATAATTGCCATCATCATCACCAGACCGGTCATGCCGTGCGGCAGGAACCCGCCTTGCTCCCAAAGGTTGCGCACGGTGGCCTGTGGACCGCCGTTGCCGCTGAACAGCAGCCAGCCGCCGAAGATGATCATCGCTACAACGGCAATCACTTTGATGATGGCAAACCAGAACTCCATCTCACCAAACACTTTTACGTTGGTCAGGTTAATGGCATTGATAATGACGAAGAAGGCCGCCGCAGACGCCCAGGTGGGGATCTCCGGGTACCAGAACTGAATGTATTTCCCAACGGCGGTCAGCTCGGCCATGGCAACCAGAACGTACAGAACCCAGTAGTTCCACCCCGAGGCGAAACCTGCGAAGCTGCCCCAGTATTTATAGGCGAAGTGGCTGAATGAGCCTGCGACCGGCTCCTCAACAACCATTTCACCTAACTGGCGCATAATCAGAAATGCAATAAAACCCGCAATCGCGTACCCCAGAATAATGCCCGGACCGGCCGACTGGATAACCGATGCACTGCCCAGAAACAGGCCAGTACCAATAGCACCGCCCAGGGCGATGAGCTGAATATGGCGGTTTTTAAGGCCGCGCTTTAGCTGATCGCCATGCTGTTGAGCTTCCATTTGAAACCTCGTGTGTGGTTGTTATGTTCACGCTGTGCGTGTGTAATTATGAAAGTCCATATTCTGTATTTATTTCTTTACGGTTAACGATACCGAAAAAAGCGGAGATGGCTTCCGTTAGCGCAAGAATAGTGGTAAGCGCCAGCGAATGCACCTGCTTTATGAAGGGATGAAGACGACTTGAATAAAAAGAAACCAATTGTAAATCGGTACGTTAACCCCTCATACCCCAACCTATAGAATAGAAATGCGTCAGAAGAGGGCGAATTTTCATTTTTTGCCTTGTTGAATCGCTTCAGATTGCAAAAACCCTCGTTTCATTATGGTTAAAACTGCCTCTTTGGTAGTAACCATTTCATTTGTGCAAAGTTACATTCCTGAAACGTTAGTTCTGTAAGGTTGTTAAAATGTGCCGGGTTTACTGATTTCAATCAAAACCAATATGGACAGAAGGTGAATACTTTGTTACTTTAGCGATACGAACATGAAATTGGTAAGACCAATTGACTCCGGGCAAAAAGGCGTAAGACAGGGAATATGGCCTACAGCAAAATTCGCCAACCAAAACTTTCCGATGTGATTGAGCAGCAGCTGGAGTTTTTGATTCTCGAAGGGACACTGCGCCCGGGCGAGAAGCTCCCGCCAGAACGCGAGCTGGCAAAACAGTTCGACGTTTCACGCCCCTCTCTGCGTGAGGCGATTCAACGTCTCGAAGCAAAGGGCCTGTTGCTCCGTCGCCAGGGTGGCGGAACCTTTGTGCAAAACAGCCTGTGGCAGAGCTTCAGCGACCCGCTGGTAGAACTTCTCTCTGACCACCCAGAATCCCAGTTTGATCTGCTTGAGACCCGTCACGCGCTGGAAGGTATCGCGGCCTATTACGCCGCCCTTCGCAGCACTGATGAAGACCGCGTACGTATTCGCGAGCTGCATCAGGCCATTGAACGGGCACAGCAGTCCGGCGATTTAGACGCCGAGTCCAATGCCGTCGTCCAGTATCAAATTGCCGTCACCGAAGCGGCGCACAACGTGGTGCTCCTCCATCTGCTACGCTGCATGGAGCCGATGCTGGCCCAGAACGTTCGTCAGAATTTTGAATTGTTGTATGCCCGTCGGGAGATGCTCCCGCTGGTAAGCAACCATCGCACCCGAGTATTCGAGGCGATAATGGCCGGGGAACCGGAGCAGGCGCGCGAAGCGTCGCACCGCCATCTGGCTTTCATTGAGGAAATCTTGCTGGACCGCAGCCGTGAACAATCGCGTCGCGAACGTTCATTACGCCGCATACAGCAACGAAAGGATTAAGCGCCAGGTACTTTTAGAGCGCGGCAACTAAACGCAGAACCTGTCTTATTGTGTTTTCTGGCGAAAATACAATGGGACAGGTTCCAGACAAATCAACGTATTAGATAGATAAGGAATACCCCCATGTCAGAACGTCTCCAAAATGACGTGGATCCGATCGAAACTCGCGACTGGCTACAGGCGATCGAATCGGTCATCCGTGAAGAAGGTGTTGAGCGCGCTCAGTATCTGATTGATCAGCTGCTTTCAGAAGCACGCAAAGGCGGCGTGAAAGTGGCTTCAGGTGCAGGGGCTAGCAACTACGTAAACACGATTGCCGTCGAAGACGAACCGGAATACCCGGGCAATCTGGATCTGGAACGCCGTATCCGTTCTGCTATCCGCTGGAACGCCATCATGACCGTTCTGCGCGCATCCAAGAAGGACCTGGAACTGGGTGGCCACATGGCGTCCTTCCAGTCTTCTGCGACCATTTACGAAGTGTGCTTCAACCACTTCTTCCGTGCAGCTAACGAGAAAGATGGCGGCGATCTGGTGTACTTCCAGGGCCACATCTCTCCGGGCATCTATGCACGTGCCTTCCTGGAAGGTCGTCTGACTGAAGAGCAGATGAACAACTTCCGTCAGGAAGTTCACGGTAAGGGTCTGTCTTCTTACCCGCACCCTAAACTGATGCCTGAGTTCTGGCAGTTCCCGACCGTATCTATGGGTCTGGGTCCAATCGGTGCGATCTATCAGGCTAAATTCCTGAAGTACCTGGAACACCGTGGTCTGAAAGACACCTCTGAGCAGACCGTTTACGCCTTCCTGGGCGACGGTGAAATGGATGAGCCAGAATCTAAAGGCGCGATCACCATCGCGACCCGTGAGAAGCTGGACAACCTGTGCTTCATCATCAACTGTAACCTGCAACGTCTGGATGGTCCGGTAACCGGTAACGGCAAGATCATCAACGAACTGGAAGGCATCTTCGCAGGTGCTGGCTGGAACGTGATCAAAGTGATGTGGGGCGGTCGTTGGGATGAGCTGCTGCGCAAAGACACCAGCGGTAAACTGATCCAGCTGATGAACGAAACCGTTGACGGCGACTACCAGACCTTCAAATCCAAAGACGGTGCCTACGTTCGTGAGCACTTCTTCGGCAAATATCCTGAAACCGCAGCCCTGGTTGCAGACTGGACTGACGAGCAGATCTGGGCGCTGAACCGCGGTGGTCACGATCCGAAGAAAGTTTACGCTGCACTGAAAAAAGCGCGTGAAACCAAAGGTAAAGCGACTGTGATCCTGGCCCACACCATTAAAGGTTACGGCATGGGTGATACCGCAGAAGGTAAAAACATCGCTCACCAGGTTAAGAAAATGAACATGGACGGCGTGCGTTATATCCGCGATCGTTTCAACGTTCCAGTGACCGATGAGCAGGTAGAAAAACTGTCTTACATCACCTTCCCGGAAGGTTCTGAAGAGCACAAGTACCTGCACGAACGTCGTCAGGCGCTGAAAGGCTACCTGCCTGCTCGTCAGCCTAACTTCACCGAGAAGCTGGAACTGCCAGCGCTGGAAGATTTCTCTCAGCTGCTGGAAGAGCAGAACAAAGAGATCTCTACCACTATCGCTTTCGTTCGTGCCCTGAACGTGATGCTGAAGAACAAGTCGATCAAAGATCGTCTGGTTCCAATCATCGCCGACGAAGCGCGTACTTTCGGTATGGAAGGTCTGTTCCGTCAGATCGGTATCTACAGCCCGAACGGTCAGCAGTACACCCCGCAGGACCGTGAGCAGGTTGCATACTACAAAGAAGACGAGAAAGGTCAGATCCTTCAGGAAGGTATCAACGAACTGGGTGCAGGCGCATCCTGGCTGGCTGCTGCGACTTCTTACAGCACCAACAACCTGCCGATGATCCCGTTCTACATCTACTACTCCATGTTCGGGTTCCAGCGTATCGGTGACCTGTGCTGGCAGGCAGGCGACCAGCAGGCTCGCGGCTTCCTGATTGGTGGTACTTCTGGTCGTACGACCCTGAACGGTGAAGGTCTACAGCACGAAGATGGTCACAGCCACATTCAGTCTCTGACTATCCCTAACTGTATCTCTTACGACCCGTCTTACGCGTACGAAGTAGCAGTCATCATGCATGACGGCTTGCAGCGCATGTACGGTGAAGCGCAAGAGAATATTTACTACTACATCACCACCCTGAACGAAAACTACCACATGCCGGCAATGCCAGCAGGTGCCGAGGAAGGTATCCGTAAAGGTATCTACAAACTCGAAACCATCGAAGGTAGCAAAGGTAAAGTTCAGCTGCTGGGCTCCGGTTCTATCCTGCGTCACGTTCGTGAAGCAGCGCAGATCCTGGCGAAAGACTACGGTGTGGGTTCCGATGTGTACTCTGTTACCTCCTTCACTGAACTGGCGCGTGATGGCCAGGATTGTGAGCGCTGGAACATGCTGCACCCAATGGAAACTCCACGCGTTCCGTACATCGCTCAGGTGATGAACGACGCGCCAGCGGTGGCGTCTACTGACTACATGAAACTGTTCGCTGAGCAGGTTCGTACTTACGTTCCAGCTGATGATTATCGCGTACTGGGTACTGACGGCTTCGGTCGTTCTGACAGCCGCGAAAACCTGCGTCACCACTTCGAAGTTGATGCTTCCTACGTGGTAGTAGCAGCACTGGGCGAACTGGCTAAACGTGGCGAAATCGATAAGAAAGTGGTTGCAGACGCAATCACCAAATTCAACATCGATGCAGATAAAGTTAACCCGCGTCTGGCGTAAGAGGTAAAAGAATAATGGCTATCGAAATCAATGTACCGGACATCGGGGCTGATGAAGTTGAAATCACCGAGATCCTGGTCAAAGTGGGCGACAAAGTTGAAGCTGAACAGTCGCTGATCACCGTAGAAGGCGACAAAGCTTCTATGGAAGTCCCGTCTCCTCAGGCTGGCATCGTTAAAGAGATTAAAGTCTCTGTTGGCGATAAAACCGAGACCGGTAAACTGATCATGATTTTCGATTCCGCCGACGGTGCAGCAGCTGCTGCACCTGCGCAGGAAGAGAAGAAAGAAGCCGCTCCTGCTGCTGCTCCAGCAGCGGCCGCGGCAGCGAAAGAAGTGAACGTGCCTGACATCGGCGGTGACGAAGTTGAAGTCACTGAAATCCTGGTGAAAGTGGGCGATACCGTTGCGGCCGAGCAGTCACTGATCACCGTAGAAGGCGACAAAGCCTCTATGGAAGTGCCGGCACCGTTCGCGGGTACCGTTAAAGAGATCAAGATCAACACCGGCGACAAAGTGTCTACGGGTTCCCTGATCATGATTTTCGAAGTGGCGGGCGCTGAAGGCGCTGCGGCTCCAGCGAAAGCGGAAGCTGCTCCGGCTCCGGCTGCTGCACCAGCGGCTGCTGGCGGCGTGAAAGACGTTAACGTACCGGACATCGGCGGTGACGAAGTTGAAGTGACCGAAGTGATGGTAAAAGTGGGCGACAAAGTTGCCGCTGAACAGTCACTGATCACCGTTGAAGGCGACAAAGCTTCTATGGAAGTGCCTGCGCCGTTCGCCGGTACCGTTAAAGAGATCAAAATCAACACCGGCGACAAAGTATCTACCGGCTCTCTGATCATGGTCTTCGAAGTGGAAGGCGCAGCACCTGCCGCCGCTCCAGCTGCCGCGGCTGCTCCGGCACCGGCTGCTGCACCGGCTCAGGCTGCTAAACCGGCTGCTGCCCCTGCTGCTAAAGCAGAAAAATCTGAGTTCGCTGAAAACGACGCTTACGTCCACGCGACTCCGCTGATTCGTCGCCTGGCGCGCGAATTCGGTGTGAACCTGGCGAAAGTGAAGGGCACTGGTCGTAAAGGCCGTATCCTGCGCGAAGACGTTCAGGCTTACGTGAAAGATGCGGTGAAACGCGCCGAAGCTGCACCTGCTGCTGCCGGTGGCGGTATCCCGGGCATGCTGCCATGGCCGAAAGTGGACTTCAGCAAGTTCGGTGAAATCGAAGAAGTGGAACTGGGCCGTATCCAGAAAATCTCGGGTGCTAACCTGAGCCGTAACTGGGTAATGATCCCGCACGTTACCCACTTCGATAAGACCGATATCACCGATCTGGAAGCGTTCCGTAAACAGCAGAACGCCGAAGCTGAGAAGCGTAAGCTGGACGTGAAGTTCACTCCAGTGGTCTTCATCATGAAAGCGGTTGCCGCTGCCCTTGAGCAGATGCCTCGCTTCAACAGCTCCCTGTCCGAAGACGGCCAGAAGCTGACGCTGAAGAAGTACATCAACATCGGTGTTGCGGTTGATACGCCAAATGGTCTGGTTGTTCCGGTCTTCAAAGACGTGAACAAGAAGAGCGTCACTGAGCTGTCCCGTGAGCTGACCACCATCTCCAAAAAAGCGCGTGATGGTAAGCTGACTGCCGGCGAAATGCAGGGCGGCTGCTTCACTATCTCCAGCATCGGCGGCCTGGGTACCACCCACTTCGCGCCGATTGTGAACGCGCCGGAAGTGGCTATCCTCGGTGTGTCCAAGTCCGCGATGGAGCCGGTGTGGAATGGCAAAGAGTTCGTGCCGCGTCTGATGATGCCAATCTCTCTGTCCTTCGACCACCGCGTGATCGACGGGGCTGATGGTGCGCGTTTCATCACCATCATCAACAACATGCTGAGCGACATTCGCCGCCTGGTGATGTAATCGAAAAGCCGGCCAGTCGGCCGGCTTTTTTCTGATAATCTCATGGGGTTTTTGAGGTTATTGGTGAAAGCGATAATTCGTGAGCCGTTTGTTGTTTCAAAATTGTTAACAATTTTGTAAAATACGGGCGGATAGAACGACCCGGTGGACGACGGGTATACATTAAGAGGTCATGATGAGCACAGAAATCAAAACTCAGGTCGTAGTACTTGGGGCAGGCCCGGCAGGTTACTCCGCAGCATTTCGCGCCGCGGATTTAGGTCTGGAAACCGTCATCGTAGAACGTTACAGCACCCTCGGCGGTGTTTGTCTGAACGTCGGCTGTATCCCTTCTAAAGCGCTGCTGCACGTAGCGAAAGTTATCGAAGAAGCCAAAGCGCTGGCTGAACACGGTATCGTCTTCGGCGAGCCGAAAACCGACATCGACAAAATTCGTACCTGGAAAGAGAAAGTTATCACTCAGCTGACCGGCGGTCTGGCGGGTATGGCCAAAGGCCGTAAAGTGAAAGTGGTAAACGGTCTGGGTAAATTCACCGGTGCGAACACCCTGGAAGTGGAAGGCGAAAACGGCAAAACCGTGATTAACTTCGACAACGCGATCATCGCGGCAGGCTCTCGCCCAATCGAACTGCCATTCATTCCACATGAAGATCCACGCGTGTGGGATTCCACCGATGCGCTGGAGCTGAAAACCGTTCCTAAGCGCCTGCTGGTTATGGGCGGCGGTATCATCGGTCTGGAAATGGGTACCGTGTACCATGCGCTGGGTTCAGAGATTGACGTGGTTGAAATGTTCGACCAGGTTATCCCGGCTGCCGACAAAGACATCGTTAAAGTCTTCACCAAACGCATCAGCAAGAAATTCAACCTGATGCTGGAAACCAAAGTGACTGCCGTTGAAGCGAAAGAAGACGGTATTTACGTTTCCATGGAAGGCAAAAAAGCCCCATCCGAACCACAGCGTTACGACGCCGTGCTGGTGGCTATCGGTCGTGTGCCGAACGGTAAAAACCTCGACGCGGGCAAAGCTGGCGTGGAAGTGGACGACCGTGGCTTCATCCGCGTTGACAAACAGCTGCGCACCAACGTGCCGCACATCTTTGCTATCGGCGATATCGTCGGTCAGCCAATGCTGGCGCACAAAGGTGTTCACGAAGGTCACGTTGCCGCTGAAGTTATCGCCGGCATGAAGCACTACTTCGATCCGAAAGTGATCCCATCTATCGCGTACACCGAGCCAGAAGTTGCATGGGTCGGTCTGACTGAGAAAGAAGCGAAAGAGAAAGGCATTAGCTATGAAACCGCCACCTTCCCGTGGGCTGCTTCTGGCCGTGCTATCGCATCCGACTGCGCAGACGGTATGACCAAACTGATCTTCGACAAAGAGACTCACCGCGTGATCGGTGGTGCGATTGTCGGTACCAACGGCGGCGAGCTGCTGGGTGAAATCGGTCTGGCTATCGAAATGGGCTGTGACGCGGAAGACATCGCGCTGACCATCCACGCTCACCCGACTCTGCACGAGTCCGTGGGCCTGGCGGCAGAAGTGTTTGAAGGTAGCATCACCGACCTGCCAAACGCGAAAGCGAAGAAGAAATAAGTTTCTTCAGATGAAAAAAGCGGCCTCAGGCCGCTTTTTTTATGCGCCGCGTTCAGGGGGTGACAGGCTGCCAGGTTTTATCCGGGTGGTATGCAGCGAGCGCCTGCGCTTTTTGTGCCGAATCGTTGCCGAGATTTGCCTGATGCACCTTGTCATCCTGGTTAACGACAAAGCTCATTACCCCCGTCTGACCATAGCTCACGGGCCAGGCAACCATCGCAAAGCCATTTTTATCCGGCAGAATGCGGAACCGATAGCCGTGATAGCCCATACCCGGCTCCGGCGGGCTGAAGGCGGGACCCAGCGGGCTTGGCGCTTCGCCCGGCGAGATGGGCCAGTACAGGCCGTCTTTTAGCCCTGGCGTGCTGACAATCTTCTGCGCATAGCGGTGGTTCATGGCGTAGTAGCTCTGCTGTGCGTCGACGTAGGCGTGCAGCGCTTCGATAGCCGCGAGTTCGTTGCGGCCGATTTCGCGGGTCAGGATCTCATCAGCCGCTTTCTGCATATCAAATTGCCAGCCCTCTTTTTTCTTCACTACCGGTATGGGGAGTTGCCAGCCGTTATCGCCAACTGACAGATGGGCAATATCGCCGCTGATTTCGGTACGATGGTTAATCTTCCAGTCACGCAGGAATCGAGCTACCGCCTCCGGATCAACCCCTTCAGGTGGCAGATAGTCGCGCCAGTTATCCCCCAGCAGGTCGGCCATCGCGCTCTCATTCTGCTCGCTGATGGCCTTCGTCAGGGCATTGGCCGCCTGCTCAGGCGTGGAGAAAGATTGCTGGGCGCAGGCGAAGGTGGATACCATCAACAACAGCATTCCACCGATCGGTTTCATGTTCATAGCGGCTTCCTTAACGACGATGGAATTCACGGTGTTCGGTATGATGTTCGGACAGCTGCTGGCGGCTTTGCAGCCCGCGCTGGTGCTGGGCCTGCCAGTTGGCCGAGCGGCTGTCGTTGCCGCTCAGGGCGTTTGCCCGCAGCGGCTGATGCTGAACCTGCGTCGGGCGTCTGGTTTGCGCAAGAGTATTATTCATCTGTTGTGCGTGGGGCCGCGCGCTGTCGTAGCCGCGATAGTTGCTGCGCTGAGAGAGCTGCTTCAGCTGCTGCGCGGACGCTGAATGTTGCGGGAAATGCGCGTCGCCATGCTGTAGCTGTATGAGGGTTTTGCCCGTCGACTGCTGTATCTGCGCCATCGCAGCCTGCCGCTGGCTATTGCGGTTGACCGTCTGCTGCCGGGTAGCGCTCAGCCCTCCCGGCACTGAAGTCTGATGATAGCGGCTGGCAAGCTGGCTATTGGCGTAGGGCACGCCGTTGCGGTAGGCCGGATTATGCTGCCAGACCTGATGATTATCGGTACGGTGCTCGCCGGTGATCTTATTGAAGTTATTAACATTAATATTAATGTTATCGCCGTTATGCGAATAACCGCCGTGGTGATCGTCATCATGATCGTGATGATGTTCGTCGTCATCGTCCCAGTCTATGTTACTGAACAGCGCATAGGTAGTGGCTACGCCGAGGCTATAGCCAAAGCCTCTGACAAAACTATTGGTAAACTGCTGGCCGGGAGACGGGGGCAGATACACAGGCGGATAGCTGGCGTTTGGCCACGTGCCGTAAACGGTGGAAGGGTTGTAGGTAGGGACATAAACCACCTGTGGATCGGCTGGCTCAATTTTAATCACCGTCGGACTAGCCGACGTTGACGTCGCGGCTGTACTGGTGGAGGCTGGCGCAGATTTTTTCACGGTGGTGACGGTCTGCTGCGGGGTGGATTGCAACGTGCCTGTCTGCTGCGCGAGCAGGCGCAGACGCTGCACGGAATCCATCACATCCTTTGGCTGGGCCAGAAAGGCGTCGCCGAGGCTCTGTACCCACGACGGGTTTTCTCCCATCAACGACATTAACTGCGGAAAGGCGACCAGCGATTTCACGCTGGCATCCCATGGCTGCCCGCTGACCGCCTGAATGGCGGTATCGCCCTGCATTTTAGGGTTGTCCTTTGACCACTGGGCGGCCTGAATCACGCTCGCCGGATAGGTTGAGGCCATCAGAATTTGCGACAGCAGCGCGTCGGGATAGAGCGCAATGGGCGCTGTCCACTGATCGATCTGCGCGGCGGTATAGGCCGGAGTCGCCACCGGGGCAGGTTGTGCTGTCGGGGCGGGGAGCTGCGGGGCTACCGGCGCAAGTGCGGGAGCGGGTTCCGTTGCGCGGCTTTTAACGAACATGACGCCCGAGGCGGCAAACAGCCCCGCACTGCAAAGCAGAACAAGAAGATGTGGTTTAAAAGGCAACTTCATAGATTGACTCCAACGAGACGAGTGCAGTGCCGTGAGGCGTTGCTGTTGCCGCGAGTATCATTCACCCGTGTTTTACAGTTTTGACTTTTGTTGGGAAAACCTCCGAAGCATCCGGATAAAGAGTGTGAGTATTTATTACACAATTATATCGGATGGCTGAGCAGGCGACGGACATTCAGAAGGCCGCTCTTGCGAGCGGCCAGCAGCTAGCTGCTGGGGTGGCGACAAACTTACGGAACTGCTTTCGGGCCCGGTGACGGGGTGCTATACCATGCTTAACGATTCAGCAAATTTTTTAATGTTGCTTTTTTGTAAACAGATTAACACTGTGCAGAAATCCTGCTATGCTGCCCGACGCGGTATCGGGCATTTACCCTACAAACTGCTGTCTCACAGGAGCGTGAAGAGAACGCCCGCCGCATATGACAATGAGAGCGAGGAGAACCGTCGTGCTAGAAGAATACCGTAAGCACGTAGCAGAACGTGCCGCCGAGGGAATTGTACCCAAACCGTTAGATGCAACCCAAATGGCCGCGCTCGTCGAGCTGCTGAAGAACCCGCCTGAGGGCGAAGAAGAATTCCTGTTAGATCTGCTGATCAACCGTGTACCGCCTGGCGTAGATGAAGCTGCCTACGTAAAAGCCGGATTCCTTGCCGCCGTTGCCAAAGGCGAAGCCACCTCCCCACTGGTTACTCCTGAAAAAGCGATTGAACTGCTCGGCACCATGCAGGGCGGCTATAACATTCATCCGCTGATTGACGCGCTGGATAACGACAAGCTGGCGCCAATTGCTGCCAAAGCGCTCTCTTCAACGCTGCTGATGTTCGATAACTTCTACGATGTGGAAGAAAAAGCCAAAGCAGGCAACGTTTACGCGAAGCAGGTGATGCAGTCCTGGGCCGATGCCGAATGGTTCCTGAACCGCCCTCAGCTTGCTGAAAAAATTACCGTTACCGTCTTTAAAGTGACCGGTGAAACCAACACCGATGACCTTTCTCCGGCTCCGGATGCATGGTCTCGCCCGGATATCCCACTGCACGCCCTGGCGATGCTGAAAAACGCCCGTGAAGGCATTGAGCCGGATCAGCCAGGCGTGGTTGGCCCGATCAAACAGATCGAAGCCCTGCAACAAAAAGGTTTCCCGCTGGCTTACGTCGGTGATGTGGTCGGTACCGGTTCTTCCCGTAAATCCGCCACCAACTCCGTGCTGTGGTTCATGGGCGACGACATTCCGCACGTGCCGAACAAGCGCGGCGGCGGCCTGTGCCTCGGCGGCAAAATTGCGCCAATCTTCTTCAACACCATGGAAGATGCGGGCGCGCTGCCAATTGAAGTGGACGTGAGCAACCTGAACATGGGCGACGTGATTGACGTTTACCCGTATAAAGGCGAAGTGCGCAACCACGAAACCAACGAACTGCTGGCCAGCTTCGAACTGAAAACCGACGTGCTGATCGACGAAGTGCGTGCCGGTGGCCGTATTCCGCTGATCATCGGCCGTGGCCTGACCACCAAAGCGCGTGAAGCGCTGGGTCTGCCGCACAGTGACGTATTCCGTCAGGCGAAAGACGTGGCCGAGAGCAACCGCGGTTACTCTCTGGCGCAGAAAATGGTGGGTCGCGCCTGCGGCGTCACTGGTATCCGTCCTGGCGCGTACTGCGAACCGAAAATGACCTCCGTGGGGTCTCAGGACACCACTGGCCCAATGACCCGTGATGAACTGAAAGACCTGGCGTGCCTGGGCTTCTCTTCCGATCTGGTGATGCAATCCTTCTGCCACACCGCGGCGTATCCGAAGCCGGTTGACGTAACCACGCACCACACGCTGCCAGACTTCATTATGAACCGTGGCGGTGTCTCCCTGCGTCCGGGTGACGGCGTGATTCACTCCTGGCTGAACCGCATGCTTCTGCCAGATACCGTCGGTACCGGCGGTGACTCCCACACCCGTTTCCCAATCGGTATCTCCTTCCCGGCGGGCTCCGGTCTGGTGGCGTTTGCTGCGGCGACCGGCGTAATGCCGCTGGACATGCCTGAGTCGGTGCTGGTGCGCTTCAAAGGTAAAATGCAGCCGGGCATCACCCTGCGCGATCTGGTGCACGCGATCCCGCTGTATGCGATTAAACAGGGCCTGCTGACCGTTGAGAAGAAAGGGAAGAAAAACATCTTCTCCGGCCGTATCCTGGAAATTGAAGGTCTGCCGGATCTGAAAGTGGAGCAGGCGTTCGAGCTGACCGATGCCTCAGCCGAGCGTTCTGCGGCGGGCTGTACCATCAAGCTGAACAAAGAGCCGATTATTGAGTATCTGACCTCCAACATCGTGCTGCTGAAGTGGATGATAGCGGAAGGCTACGGCGACCGTCGTACGCTGGAGCGTCGTATTCAGGGCATGGAAAAATGGCTGGCGGATCCGCAGCTGCTGGAAGCCGACGCTGACGCAGAGTACGCGGCGGTGATTGAGATCGATCTGGCGGATATCAAAGAGCCAATCCTGTGTGCGCCTAACGATCCGGACGATGCGCGTCTGCTTTCTGACGTGCAGGGCGATAAGATCGACGAAGTGTTCATCGGCTCCTGTATGACCAACATCGGCCACTTCCGTGCTGCCGGTAAGCTGCTGGATACCCACAAAGGCCAGCTGCCGACCCGTCTGTGGGTGGCGCCGCCAACCCGTATGGATGCGGCGCAGCTGACCGAAGAGGGCTACTACAGCGTGTTTGGTAAGAGCGGGGCGCGTATCGAAATCCCTGGCTGTTCCCTGTGTATGGGCAACCAGGCGCGCGTGGCCGACGGTGCGACGGTGGTTTCCACCTCAACCCGTAACTTCCCTAACCGTTTAGGAACCGGGGCGAACGTTTACCTGGCCTCTGCGGAGCTGGCGGCGGTTGCGGCGCTGATTGGCAAACTGCCAACGCCGGAAGAGTACCAGACCTTTGTGGCTCAGGTAGATAAGACGGCGGTGGATACTTATCGTTATCTGAACTTCGACCAGCTCTCTCAGTACACCGAGAAGGCTGACGGGGTGATCTTCCAGACCGCAGTATAAATGCTACCCTCTCCCGTGGGAGAGGGGATGGGGGTGAGGGCACCAGACCGCTCCGCACCTGACCCATTGCCCGGTGGCGCTACGCTTACCGGGCCTACAAAACCCATCGCAACGTCGGTGGGTTTTTTATTTTCATTCCTCCCACCTCTCCCGCTTTTTTTCTTCCTCTCTGCTGCGATAATTACCCTAATGGCTTTGCAGAGGAAAACGCTATGGATTACGAATTTTTGCGCGACATCACCGGCGTGGTGAAAGTGCGAATGTCGATGGGGCACGAAGCCGTTGGACACTGGTTTAACGAAGAGGTGAAAGAGAACCTCGCGCTGCTGGATGAAGTCGAACAGGCGGCGGAAACGGTGAAAGGCAGTGAACGCTCCTGGCAACGCGCCGGGCACGAATACACGCTCTGGATGGATGGCGAAGAGGTGATGGTGCGCGCCAACCAACTTGAGTTCTCGGGTGATGAGATGGAAGAGGGAATGAGTTACTACGACGAAGAGAGCCTGTCGCTGTGCGGCGTGGAAGACTTCCTGAGCGTGTTGAACGCCTACCGCGATTTTATGAAACAGAAGTAATTCCCCGAAGCGTCCCTGCTCCGGATCACGTTTACACGGTCGGAATGTTACGGCCGTAGTAAATTTCGCGCATCTCTTTCCAGAGCAGGTCGGTAATGACCTTACGCTCTTCGTCACTTAAATCTTCCGGCCTGGTATGGAACATATAGTGCTTAAGATCGAACTCTTTAAGCATCATCTTGGTATGGAAGATATTCTCCTGATAGACGTTCACATCCATCATGTCGTACAGCGACTTCATGTCCTCGGACATGAAGTTCTGAATGGAGTTGATCTCATGATCAATGAAGTGCTTCATGCCGTTGATATCACGGGTAAAACCGCGCACGCGATAATCAATAGTGACGATATCGGATTCCAGCTGGTGGATTAAATAATTCAACGCATTCAGCGGTGAAATCACGCCGCAGGTCGACACTTCAATATCCGCGCGGAAGGTACACAGCCCGCCTTCCGGGTGGCTTTCCGGGTAGGTGTGCACGCAGATGTGGCTTTTATCCAGGTGGGCGACTACCACTTCCGGCAGCGGGCCGGGGTGCTCGGTTTTGTCGATAAGCTTCGGGTCAACCGGCTCTTCACTCACCAGAATGGTGACGCTCGCACCCTGAGGCTCATAATCCTGGCGCGCGATATTCAGGATGTTCGCGCCGATAATCGAGCAGGTCTCTGTCAGGATCTCGGTCAGACGGTTGGCGTTGTAGAGTTCATCGATATAGGCGATGTAACCATCGCGCTCTTCTGCTGTTTTGGCGTAGCAGATATCGTAAATACAAAAACTCAGGCTTTTGGTCAGATTGTTAAAGCCATGCAGTTTAAGCTTTTTCAATTAGTTCACCTCCTTTGAGGACAGCGCGTCTTGCAGATATTGAGGCAACGCAAAGGCTGCGGTGTGGATCGCCGGGTTGTAGTACCGGCACTGGAGTCCGGCCTGGTGGAAGCGGGCCTGCACGATCTCGGTAGAAAGATGGCGCAGAACATCGTTATCCGTCGCCCAGGCAAAGGTCATGATCCCGCCGTAGTAAGTGGGGATCGCCGCCTGGTAGAAGCTGACGTCAGCAAAATAGGTGCTCAGCTTACGGTGGCTATCAAGCGCTTCATCCTGTTGCAGGAAGCAAACGCCGTTTTGCGCCACAAAAATTCCGCCAGGCTTCAGGCAGCGCTTGCAGCCTTCGTAAAACGACGAGGTAAATAGCGACGCGCCCGGACCGATAGGGTCGGTACAGTCAGAGATAATGACATCAAACGTTTGCGTAGTCTGGTTAACAAAATTGACGCCATCATCGATAACCAGATTAAACCGCGGATCGTCATAGCTGCCGGCATTATGGTTGGGCAGATACTGGCGGCAGAACGACACCACACCGGCGTCGATTTCCACCATGGTGATGGTTTCGACATTCTGATGGCGAGAGACTTCACGCAGCATCGCGCCGTCGCCGCCGCCGATAATCAGCACGTCCTTCGCGTGGCCGTGGGCCAGCAGCGGGACGTGGGTCATCATTTCGTGATAGATAAACTCGTCGCGCTCGGTGGTTTGCACCACGCCGTCCAGCGCCATCACGCGGCCAAAGGCGGCGTTTTCGAAGATTATCAAATCCTGATGATCGGTTTTCTCATGATAGAGCACGTTATCCACGGCAAAATACTGACCAAACTGGTCATGCAGCGTTTCTTGCCATACCGTTTTTTCGGTCATGGGGAGCACCTCCTTCGTTAACATCCATTACATCCGGCAGATGGGCGCAACACAACACCGCCGTGAGGCGGTTAACGGGTCAACAAGGGGCGTCGGGAAGGTTACTTCACGTAGGCGAGCAGGCTGAGTGAATCGCGAGCCAGCGCTTTGCATTTTTTAGCAGTGGGAATGCCAATACCGCTTAAATCACGGTAGCTGTCTTCACCGAGCGCCTTCATGTCGAAGCTGTCGTAGTTGCTGAGGTCCCATTGGTTCTGCTGGGCAAAAAAGACCAGTGCGCGACGAATTTGCCCATTGGGTAAATTCTGGTAACCACAATCGTTTTTCAGAAAAACAAAAACTGCCGTCAGATCGGCCATATCTTCCGCTTCGTTTTCACTTAGCGCGTAACTGTTCGCACACATCGCCATCAGGCTGGCGAACAAAATTGTTCTGAAAAACGTCTTCATTGCCTTTACCACTGCATCACGGAAAATTAACGTTAGCATACTTGATGCCAGGCCGACGATCTTTATTATTGCCGCCGTGCTTGACCTTCCGGTAAGGGGAGGGTTTATGCTCAAAAGATCGCCTGCTGGAAATAAGGAAATGCACATGCAACGTCGTGATTTTTTAAAATTTTCTGCCGCACTGGGGGTTGCCAGCGCGTTACCTCTCTGGAGCCGCGCCGTTTTTGCCGCCGACAGACCGGCTTTACCCATTCCTGAATTACTCGCCGCAGATGCCCGCAGCCGGATTCAGCTTGTGGTGCAGGCCGGTAAAACCACGTTCGGTCAGCACGCCGCCACGACGTGGGGCTATAACGGCAATCTGCTCGGCCCGGCGTTGCAGTTACGCAAAGGGAAGGCGGTGAGGGTAGACATTCATAACACGCTTGCGGAAGAGACCACGCTGCACTGGCACGGGCTGGAAGTCCCGGGCGAAGTGGATGGAGGGCCTCAGGGCATTATCAGGCCTGGTGGTAAACGCAGCGTAACCTTTACTCCGGAACAACGCGCGGCGACCTGCTGGTTCCACCCGCATCAGCATGGCAAAACGGGCCATCAGGTGGCGATGGGGCTGGCCGGCCTGGTGCTGATTGAAGACGATGAAAGCCGCCTGCTGCGCCTGCCAAAACAGTGGGGAATCGACGATGTCCCGGTGATTGTGCAGGACAAAAAATTCAACGCTGACGGGCAAATTGACTATCAGCTGGACGTAATGAGCGCGGCGGTAGGCTGGTTTGGCGATACACTCCTGACCAACGGCGCGATCTACCCGCAGCATGCCGCGCCAAAAGGCTGGCTGCGCTTACGTCTGCTTAACGGCTGTAACGCCCGCTCGCTGAACTTCGCCACCAGCGATAAACGCCCGCTTTACGTGGTGGCAAGCGACGGCGGCCTGCTGTCGGAGCCGGTGAAGGTGAGCGAGCTGCCGATGCTGATGGGGGAGCGCTTCGAGGTGCTGGTGGATATCAGCGATGGCAAAGCGTTTGACCTGGTGACCCTGCCGGTCAGCCAGATGGGGATGGCCGTTGCGCCGTTTGATAAGCCGCATCCGGTCCTGCGCATTCAGCCGCTACAGATCACCGCCTCCGGTACGCTGCCGGAGACCCTCACCACGCTGCCAGCACTCCCGTCGCTGGACGGGCTTACGCAGCGTAAACTTCAGCTTTCTATGGATCCGATGCTAGACATGATGGGCATGCAGGCGCTGATGAAGAAGTACGGCAATCAGGCCATGGCGGGAATGCATCACGGCCAGATGATGGGCCATATGAATATGGACCACGGTAAAATGGGCGGCATGGATCACGGCGGCCATGGTTTCGATTTCCACAACGCCAACCGCATCAACGGCAAAGCGTTCGATATGAACACGCCCATGTTCGCCGCCACGAAAGGGCAGTTTGAACGCTGGGTGATTTCAGGCGAAGGCGACATGATGCTGCACCCGTTCCATATCCACGGCACGCAGTTCCGTATTCTGTCTGAAAATGGTAAAGCGCCGGAGGCGCATCGTGCGGGCTGGAAAGATACGGTGAGGGTGGAAGGCGGCGTCAGCGAGGTGCTGGTGAAGTTCGACCACGAGGCGCCGAAAGAGTTTGCCTATATGGCCCACTGTCATCTGCTGGAGCATGAAGATACGGGGATGATGCTCGGTTTTACCGTATAAAAAAAAGCCGGGTGGCGGCTTCGCCTTACCCGGCCTACATAGGGCACCCGTAGGCCCGGTAAGCGTTAGCGCCACCGGGCTTTTTCGTTACTTAGCGTCGTCAGGCAGTGCATACGCGACAATATAGTCGCCCATCTTCGTGCCAAACGAACCGTGACCACCCGCAGAGATGACAACGTACTGCTTGCCATTCACTTCATAGGTCATCGGCGTTGCCTGTCCACCGGCTGGCAGACGGCCTTGCCACAGTTTCTCACCGTTGGTCATGTTGTACGCGCGCAGGTAGTTATCTGCGGTTGCCGCGATGAACAGCACGTTACCGGCGGTGGAGATTGGGCCACCCAGCATTGGCATACCCATATTGAACGGCACTGGAACAGGCATCGGGAACGGCATGCTGTCCTGTGGCGTACCAATACGTTTCTTCCAGACGATCTTGTTGGTCTTCAGATCCAGACCGGAGATGTAACCCCAGGCAGGCTGTTTACACGGCAGACCGAACGGAGAAAGGAACGGATTCAGGGTCACACCATAAGGAACGCCATACTGCGGCTGGATACCGGCTTCGGTACCGCTGCCTTTCGCATCTTTCGGCTGCTCCATTGGGTTACCCGGACCACGAGGGATCAGGCGGGAAACGAACGGCAGCGCCATTGGGTTAGCGATGGCGACCTGACGGTTAGGGTCAACGGAGATCCCACCCCATTCGAACATCCCCAGGTTACCCGGGAAGACCAGCGTACCCTGCTCTGACGGCGGGGTGAAAATCCCTTCGTAGCGCAGCTGGTGGAACATCACGCGACATACCAGCTGGTCAAACATGGTGGCACCCCACATGTCTGCACCGCTGAGATCTTTCTTCGGACGGAAGCTCAGGTCAGAGAACGGCTGCGTTTTGGTGACGTAGTCGCCTTTGGCCGCACCCTGCGGAACCGGTTTTTCCGGCGCAGGAACAACCAGCTTACCGTTGCTACGATCAAGCACGAAGATGTTACCGGTTTTCGCCGGGGCGTAAATCACCGGTACGGTTTTACCGTTAACGGTAATGTCCGCCAGCGTCGGCTGGGACGGCATATCCATATCCCACAGATCGTGGTGAACGGTCTGGTAGCTCCATGCCAGTTTACCGGTCGTTGCGTTCAGCGCCACGATGGAGCTGGCGTAACGTTCCTGCTCCGGCGTACGGTTACCGCCCCAGATATCCGGCGTGGTCACGCCCATCGGCAGATAGACCAGGTCCAGCTTCGCGTCATACGCTGCCGGTGCCCAGGAGTTCGGTGAGTTAAAGGTAAAGGTGTGTTCATCCGATGGGATCGCGTTAGGATCTTTCGCGCCCGGGTCGAAGGCCCACAGCAGTTTACCGGTGTTCACGTCGAAACCACGGATAACGCCGGAGGTTTCACGGGTGGAGAAGTTATCCGTTACCGAACCGGCAATCACGATGGTTTTATCGGTGATGATTGGCGGGGAGGTCGGCTCATACAGGCCCGGCGTGGTGTCCGGCATGTTGGTCTGAAGATTCAGAATGCCTTTATTGGCGAAGGTTTCGCACAGCTTGCCGGTCTCAGCGTTAATGGCAAACAGGCGGCCATCGTTCACCGGCAGCATAATGCGGCGAGGACAGTCGGCAATGACTTCCGGGCTGGCATTATCGGCGCGCGCTTCGTGGTAAGAGACGCCGCGGCAGGTAATGTGCTGGAACGACGGGTTGGAGTTCAGCTGTGGATCAAAGTGCCATTTCTCTTTACCGGTAGCCGCGTCGAGCGCGAACAGACGCTGGTGCGCCGTACACAGGTAGAGCATGTTGCCCACTTTAATTGGGGTCACTTCGTTGGTCAGCTCACCCGGATCGTTTGGCATCTTCAGGTCGCCGGTACGGAATACCCAGGCTTCCTTCAGGTTTTTCACGTTGTCCGCGTTGATCTGCTTCAGCGGGGAGTAGCGTTGACCTTCCTGGTTACGACCATAAGCAGGCCAGTCACCGTCCGCCACCTGCGAAATAGCCGCAGCCGGCGTGGATTCCGCGTTCAGCGTACCGTTGATCTCCTGCGGGTCGTTAAAACCGGCCCAGGTCAGGATGCCGCCACTAATCAGCAGGGCAACGACCAGACCGGCCACGGCGCCACTGGAAGGGACGATCAGACGACGCCAGACAAACGGCAGGATCAGCCAGATACCGAAGAAGACCAGAATGTCGCTGCGCGGCGTCAACGCCCAGAAGTCGAACCCGACTTCCCAGACGCCCCAGATCATGGTTGCGAGCAGTAACGCTGCGTACAGCCACAGAGCAGATTGTTTTCTGCGTAAAAGCAGGACGGTTACGCCAACCATAACCAGACCCGCAATCGGGTAGTACCAGGAGCCGCCAATCGCGACCAGCCATACGCCACCGATTAACAAATACAGCGCGCAGAATGCGGCAAACGCGGCTGTTAATGTCACCAGTAGACGCGGCTGTTTAGTTTTTGTTTCAGCCATAGAAAAGTACTCGTCAGTTTTGTTAATTATTTGCTAGCAATTAATTATAGGTATTAACAACTGTGATCGGAATCACAAATATTGCTTTTTATAACTCATACGCCAGGCTTATCCATTTACTGGTATAATGGCTGGCTTGCGTATCGATGCCGGAGCGAGAGTCATCCGCATTGAGAGATTTTCACTAAAATCATTTGGTTAGTAATATGAAACATACTGTTGAAGTGATGATCCCGGAAGCCGAGATCAAAGCGCGTATCGCCGAACTGGGTCGTCAAATCACCGAACATTACAAGGACAGCGGCAGCGAAATGGTGCTGGTCGGTCTGTTGCGTGGCTCTTTCATGTTCATGGCAGACCTGTGCCGTGAAGTGCAGGTGCCGCACGAGGTCGATTTTATGACCGCCTCCAGCTACGGCAGCGGCATGTCCACAACCCGTGATGTGAAAATCCTGAAAGATCTGGATGAAGATATTCGTGGCAAAGATGTGTTGATTGTTGAGGACATCATCGACTCCGGCAACACGCTCTCTAAAGTGCGTGAGATCCTGAGCCTGCGTGAACCAAAATCACTGGCGATTTGTACTCTGCTGGATAAGCCTGAGCGCCGTGAAGTGCAGGTGCCGGTGGAGTTCGTTGGTTTCTCCATCCCGGACGAATTCGTGGTGGGTTACGGCATTGATTACGCGCAGCGTTATCGCCATCTGCCGTATGTTGGGAAAGTCGTGATTCTGGACGAATAATTGCGGGCTGATGCCCTCACCCCAGCCCTCTCCCACAGGGAGAGGGTGAAAACCCCCGGCTTTGTTATTTATGGTTAACGTGCTTAAGCTTGAGGTTGGCAATTCCCGAGCGGTAACGCTGTTCCAGCGTTTCGCGGTTGGTGGCGGTCACTTCCAGATTGCGTAGCAGGCCGTCGTGAATACCGTACGCCCAGCCGTGGATGGAGACCTTCTGTCCGCGTTTCCAGGCAGACTGCATAATCGTCGAGTGGCCCAGGTTATAGACCTGCTCCATCACGTTCAGCTCACACAGCGTGTCGAGACGGCGCTCCTGCGGCATTTCGCCCAGCAGTGAGCTATGTTTGAACCAGATATCACGGATGTGCAGCAGCCAGTTATCGATTAACCCCAGCTCTGTATTTTCGACCGCCGCCTGTACGCCGCCGCAGCCGTAGTGGCCACAAATAATGATGTGCTCAACCTCCAGAACGTCAACGGCATACTGAACAACCGAAAGGCAGTTGAGATCGGTATGAATAACGAGGTTAGCAACATTGCGGTGAACAAACAGTTCGCCCGGTTCAAGACCGGTCAGACGTTCGGCGGGGACGCGGCTGTCGGAACATCCAATCCAGAGAAAGCGCGGGTTCTGCGCTTGCGCGAGTTTTCCAAAAAATCCGGGGTCTTCCTCCACCAGCATTTTTGACCATAGTGCATTGTTGCTGATGAGTGTATCTATGTCGTTCATGGAGGTTAGCGACCTGTAACCAAGTGATTGCGTTGCGCTACTATAGGGTAACCCGACTTTTAATGAAACCACACAACGTGTGTCAGAACTTAAGGTAAGTTGAATTCATGGCGATTGCACTGGAGCTTGAACAGCTCAAAAAAACCTACCCGGGGGGCGTTCAGGCGCTGCGCGGGATAGATCTTAAAGTCGAAGCGGGAGATTTCTACGCGCTTCTGGGGCCGAACGGGGCGGGGAAATCCACCACCATCGGGATCATCAGCTCGCTGGTCAACAAAACGTCTGGCCGCGTCAGCGTGTTTGGCTACGATCTGCAAAAAGACGTGGTCAACGCCAAGCGCCAGCTGGGGCTGGTGCCGCAGGAATTCAACTTCAATCCGTTTGAGACGGTGCAGCAGATTGTTGTTAACCAGGCGGGTTACTATGGCGTTGAGCGCAAAGAAGCGCTGGAGCGCAGCGAAAAGTACCTGAAACAGCTTGACCTGTGGGAGAAGCGTAACGAGCGCGCGCGGATGTTGTCCGGGGGGATGAAGCGCCGCCTGATGATTGCTCGCGCGCTGATGCACGAGCCAAAGCTGCTCATTCTTGATGAACCGACCGCTGGCGTGGATATTGAACTGCGTCGTTCCATGTGGGGCTTCCTGAAGGATCTGAACGACAAAGGCACCACCATCATTCTGACCACGCACTACCTTGAAGAGGCAGAGATGCTGTGCCGCAACATCGGCATCATTCAGCACGGCGAGCTGGTGGAAAACACCTCGATGAAGAACCTGCTCTCCAAGCTGAAATCAGAAACCTTTATTCTCGACCTGGCGGCGAAAAGCGCCCTGCCGAAGCTGGAGGGGTATAACTATCGCCTGGTCGATACCTCGACGCTGGAGGTAGAAGTGCTGCGCGAGCAGGGAATCAACAGCGTGTTCTCCCAGTTGAGCGCGCAGGGCGTTCAGGTATTAAGCATGCGTAATAAAGCGAACCGACTGGAAGAGCTGTTTGTCTCTCTGGTGCACGATAAACAAGGAGACAAGGCATGACGCATCTTTACTGGGTCGCGCTGAAAAGCATCTGGGCGAAAGAGATTAACCGCTTTATGCGCATCTGGGTGCAAACCCTGGTGCCGCCGGTGATCACCATGACGCTCTACTTCATCATTTTCGGCAACCTGATTGGCTCCCGCATTGGTGAGATGCACGGCTTTACCTATATGCAGTTTATCGTGCCGGGCCTGATCATGATGGCAGTGATCACCAACGCTTACGCGAACGTAGCATCCTCATTCTTCAGCGCCAAGTTCCAGCGCAACATTGAAGAGCTGCTGGTGGCGCCAGTGCCGACGCACGTCATTATCGCCGGTTACGTGGGCGGCGGCGTGGCGCGCGGGCTGTGCGTGGGTATTCTGGTGACGGCGATTTCGCTGTTCTTCGTGCCGTTCCAGGTGCACTCGTGGCTGTTCGTGGCGCTCACGCTATTGCTGACGGCGATCCTGTTCTCACTGGCCGGCTTGCTGAACGCCGTGTTCGCCAAAAGGTTCGATGACATCAGCCTGATCCCGACCTTTGTGCTGACGCCGCTAACCTATCTGGGCGGGGTGTTCTACTCCCTGACGCTGCTGCCGCCGTTCTGGCAGGCGCTGTCGCATCTGAACCCGATTGTCTATATGATCAGCGGCTTCCGCTTTGGTTTCCTCGGCATTACCGATGTCCCGCTGTTCACCACCGTTGTGGTGCTGGCGGTATTTATCGTGGCGTTCTATCTGCTGTGCTGGTATCTGATCCAGCGTGGACGTGGGCTGCGTAGCTAATCTTCTGCCCGGCGACGTTCTGTTTGCC
The DNA here is from genome assembly GCF_049237125.1 of Enterobacter cloacae complex sp. GYL001. Classification (NCBI taxonomy): domain Bacteria; kingdom Pseudomonadati; phylum Pseudomonadota; class Gammaproteobacteria; order Enterobacterales; family Enterobacteriaceae; genus Enterobacter; species Enterobacter cloacae complex sp. GYL001. The sequence continues at coordinate 246,187 of NZ_JBMKGW010000004.1, forward strand.
GGGCACTTTCTTTGACAGTTATCACCGTAAACTAACCTTCACCTGGATAAACTACTCGCCTGCTAAGGAGAGACGTTATGCTGGGATGGGTTATCACCTGCCACGATGAAGAGGCACAGGAAATGCTCCTGAAGCTGGAGGCCCGATTTGGCCCTCTGGCGCAATGTCGTGCGGTAAATTACTGGCGAGGGCTGAGCACCAATATGCTAAGCCGGATGATGTGCGACGCGCTGCATGAAACCGACACCGGTGATGGCGTGATTTTTCTCACCGACAGATCGGGCGCGGCGCCTTACCGTTCAGCGGCGTTAATGAGCCATAAGCATGATAACTGTGAAGTGATCTCCGGTATCAGCCTGCCTTTACTCGAAGCGATGTATCCGCTGCGCGCAACGTTGAGCAGCGCTGAGTTTCGTCACGCCATTGTGGCGCAGGGCTCGCCGGGCGTGAGCAGCCTGTGGCACCAGCAGCAGAAGAATCCGCCTTTCGTTCTGCTTCACGATCTGTATAAGCATTAAACATTGGTATTGATGTCGCTTTTGCTACAATGGCGACTGATTTTCCGTATCGATTTATATCCCATGCTCATGCGCGTTATCTTTATCCTTCTGCTACTGGTCTCCGGTGGTGCGTCTGCCAGCCTGACCAGTCAGCAAGGCCTTCCTGCCCAATATATGCAAACCACCGAAGATGCAGCCATCTGGGCGCAGGTGGGAAATGCTGTCGTGAACGTGGGCAATGTCCGCGCCGGGCAGATCCTCGCCGTCTTTCCGGCCGCGGCGGATTACTATGAATTTCGTTTCGGATTCGGTACGGGGTTTATTGATAAAGAGCACCTGGAAAAAGTGCAGGGTAAGCAACGCGTCGAGGATAGCCTGGGCGATCTGAACAAGCCGCTCAGCAATCAAAACCTCATCACCTGGAAAGACACGCCAGTGTATAATGCCCCCAGCAGCGGAAGCGCGCCCTTTGGCACCTTAAGCGCCAATCTTCGCTATCCGATTCTGAATAAGCTGAAAGATCGCCTGAACCAGACCTGGTTTCAGATCCGCATCGGCAATCGTCTGGCGTGGATCAGCAGCCTGGATGCACAGGAAGATAACGGACTGCCGATTCTGACCTACCACCATATCCTGCGTGATGAAGAGAACACCCGTTTTCGACATACCTCCACGACAACCAGCGTACGTGCGTTTAATAATCAGATGGCCTGGTTACGCGATCAAGGCTATACCACGCTGACAATGTACCAGCTTGAAGGGTACGTGCGTAACAAGATGAACCTCCCCGCGAAAGCGGTGGTGATCACTTTTGATGATGGCCTGAAATCGGTGAGCCGCTACGCGTATCCGGTGCTGAAAGAGTATGGCTTCAACGCGACGGCGTTTATTATTTCATCCCGAATCAAAGGTCACCCGCAGAAGTGGGATCCCCGATCGCTACAGTTTATGAGCGTTCAGGAAATCAAGGGCATCCAGGATGTGTTCGACATTCAGTCTCACACCCACTTCCTGCATCGCGTGGATGGGTATAAACACCCCATCTTATTGAGCCGCAGCTATCACGTGATCCTGTACGATTTTGAACGCTCACGGCGTGCACTTGCGCAGTTCAACCCGCGCGTGCTGTATGTTTCGTACCCGTTTGGCGGGTATGACAATAAAGCGATTAAAGCCGCGAATGATGCCGGTTTTCATCTGGCAGTGACAACGGTGAAGGGGAAGGTGAAGCCGGGGGATAATCCGTTCTTACTGAAGCGACTGTATATTCTGAGAACGGATTCGCTGGAGACGATGTCGCGGCTGATCAGCAATCAGCCGCAGGGGTAGGTTATTCGTACGTGGTCTGAATGGTCACGGTGGTACCGAAAACACCGACGGTTACCGGATCGCTACCGGTTTTGACCAACGTGGCCCAAAGTGATCTGTCAATAATACTAACAGGATCCCCAACAACCTCTCCTATAGCAATGACACGTTGGTAACTGTCTGCCGGCACGGGGTAATGATCATTTTCAGAATCCGTAATCATGACGCCGACGCCTCCTGCCGCAGTAACACCACCAGTATTCTCGACGGTATTGGTAAAATATTTTTTATCTGCGGTGGTATGTGTGGAGGATAACGTATAGTAAACCGCGGTTGTATTTACACATGTACCCGTAACATGGAACTCGACTTTGCTGGTATTCCCGTTTTCGACTTCTGCGGGATACCAGTCACCAAGATTTACCGTTGTGGGCGCACGTAAGACACAGGTCGGGCGATTTAATGGAATGCTAAATGACATCTCGCTCATGTTCACATGGGGACGAGGGTGATCGGATGTCTTCGGATCGCTTGGATCGCCCAGAATGATCTGACCAATCGGGCCTGCACCGGCCGTTAAAAAATTAACATCCGAAGGAACACCCTGAAATCCATTGGTTTGATAGATTTCCATGCGCACATGCCAGGTTTTTTCGTCAAGCAGCTCTTCGTGATCGTCATTAGGTGCGGTCATATACCAGGACCCTGCGTTGGGCGGGAACCACGCGGTGACGCCGTTACCATCGGGATACATCGCCAGGGTATAGACAATACCCGGAATATTCGTCCGGAAGGTGGCTTTGTTATCTATGTAGCCTGCCAGCATTGAGTTGTCGGTAATCTGATAGGTGTTTTCACCGTCATTTCCCCCAGCACAGTGAGATTTTAACGCAGGCGTTGTTTCCATAATGATCGTATTACTGATCTGTATGGGAGTTGTTACTGTGCCCACAGGCAGAGGAGTGATAACTGGTTGTGCACCTGGAGACATAATCTGCAAGTCATCATTACCGTAAAATTTGCACTCCTCGAAATTAGCCCGTGCTGCGCCAGACAGCCCGAACGCTGCGAACGCTAATATAGTGAGGTATTTTTTCATCCTAAATCCCTTTATTCGTAGCTGACATTAACCAGAACATTACTTATCACAGCGCCGCTGGTGATCGTTCCAATATTCTGATAACGTGCGTAAAAGCCATAATCCTTTATATAGTTCTCACTACTTCCACCGACATCGTAAATAACGTTTGATGTCCCGTCGCTGTTCAGGACGTTAGTTTTGAACGTATCTGAAAAAATAACGATACCCACATTTTCAGCCGCACCGGCTGTGGCATCGTTTTTAAACACCTGGTTGTGATTACTCCAGAAACCATTTTGCGGAGCAAAACTAAATTTTAGTTTGTTAATCGTTGCGCCTTCTGTACTGCTCGCATAGCAGTCATCTACGTGGATCGTAAAAGGCGTTCCAGCTTCATCATCGTTTGGCGATAAACGATCGCTCTTGTCGCTGTTATAAAACCAGTCTCGTGACACGGTCGGCAAAGTGATCTCTCCGCCGTTTTCGACGCTTAGCCGACAGGTATTATTAACGATGTTTGCTGTCAGGTTTACATCCATACCTGAACCTGCCTGGCTTACGCCAGGCAGAGTGCTACCAGCCAGACCGATAAGCAACACAAGACCGGGCTGGTGTATATTAAACGGTGATTGTTGCATGTTGGTTCCTGGAATTATTGATAGGTGACTGTGAAGGTTACTGGCGCAGTAACGGCACCTGTGCCAACATCGGCAATATTTCTGTCTTTCGCAATCACAATGCGTGAGTTCATCGGGAATTCCCCTACACCGTCAGCAATGGTGACCTCCTGTGCCGCCGGAGGCCTTTTGCAACTTAACATTACGCCAGTATCTACAACTCCTGACCAGATTTCGAAGCCTGTTGCTAACCCAGCAGAATAAGAATCTCCGTCCGTTTTCGGACCCGAGCATCCCCCACCTGCACCACTCGCTGCGGCTACCGTTGCCTTAGTTACACCAGAGCAGTTTGTAAAGGCAATTTTTAACGGCTCGACACGAGTCTTATTTACCAGATCGGTTTTATATACGTCGCCAAACGCAATTTCAGTGGACGCAGTTCCTGCACCGTTAAGCACTTTTGCTGTACACGTGCCCGAGACTATTTTTGATTTTATCGTTAATTTAACACTGTCAGTACCTGTAATTGCTGCGTTTGCCATTCCCGAATACAGAAGTGCAGAAACGGACAGGGCGATAAAAGTAGATTTAAATTTCATAATGTTGCTCCGTTTTCCTGCACCAATTACTCGTAGCTAAATTCAAAAGTCGCAGTAGCCTCAAAATCACCAACTGTCATGCTATTAACTTTGGTTTCACGTATTGTGGCTACTAAAGGAACTTCTTTATTCTGGATTTCTGTTGCACTCCAGACCAGTCGCTTAGCATCATCGTCAGAGTTGATGATAAAAGGGGCCTCCGGTGCGCTGGCTCTGGCAATTTCAACAGCAGAGAAATCTGCGCCTCCATCGGCTTTTGGTTTTTGATTAACAAGGCCGCTAAGCAAATAACCCGATTGGCTTCCTTTTACCGTGGCTTTCAGTGAGGTCAGAGAGGCCGGGCATTCAACAATCACAATTTTGAAATTGGCATTTGCGGTGCCAGCTTTGACATCGTCGAGACGCACCTGGCCGCCGTTACCAATGAGCAGTGTTTGATCCGTATCGGAACCCGTACCGCCCATCAGTTTCATATCACAAGTGGTTTCACGGATATTGGCCGTAAAGTTAACATCGAGATTCGTGCCCTCGGCGAGCGCCGAACCTGATAACGCCAGCATCGTTACGGCAACGACTGACAGGCTATAAAGATTTTTTTTCATACAAACTCTCGTCTATTTTCCCGAATAATTACATCTGGCACACTTGATTGCTGAGCACCGTTGTAAGTCCTACTTTTTGAGCATGTGATGAGACGTTATAATGCACGTCACATTTACTGTCTTTATCGCTTCCCCAGACAACATGAAGCGTGCCTTCATCCTCAACGCCGCGGACATAGGCTTGCCCCGCCTGTCCCACGGTGCCAATAGATTCATTTTTTTCATTTAAAACATCAGCGCCTAAAGGAATAAATCCGTTATCGGTGCGCTTAAGTTCTAAAATTAATGAACGACCTTCATCGGTTGCAAAATCAACCAGCACAACGGAACCACTGCGGGGAACCGTAATTTCACTGGTGTTTTTAATTTCAACGTCGTTTTCCAGCGTGCTGATATCAAGGTATACGCGGTTTTCACGGTAGGCAGACATATAAGGCAGAATGCCATAGCCGGAACTGCCTATTTCGCTGTTACCAAAGCCGATACCGGCGCCTTTCGCACCACTCGCTTTGACCAGTGCCAGCGCATCGTTGTCACCAATACTCCCTGGCGCAAATGCAATACCTCCTGAATGGATGACCATGCCACCGTTATAGGAGGCAGAATATTGTTTACTGTTGTCATCACCAAAAGAGGCAGATAAACCCAGCGGGCCATATTCACTGTTATAGGACCCGTAGCCGCTTATCTGATTCAGGTCACCATAATTACCACTGTTTGACGAGGCGCTAACGGAATAACTCACCTTATTATCTTGCGTATTTCCACCCGCGGACGTGTTAAAACTTGTGCCGCCTTTAAGGTCGGAACGTAATCCCATATTGATGTTCGAGAATCCACCGGCATTCCCTCTATCTTTTGAGAATACACTTAATGGAATGCTTAGGCTTAAATAAACGCTGTCGTCTTTCTTGCCGTTCTGATCATAGGTTCGCTGTATTGACAAGCTGTAGCTGCCGTAGGTGAAGCTATTGTTATACCCAATATTGTAATTGGAAGTAGAGCCCGTCGCGTTCCAGTAATCCTGCCAGGTGCCGCTTACATACAGGGAGCCAAAATTGTCTTCTCCGGAGGTTAGCGGTTGGTTAAGACTAATTTGCACCTGGTTTTTGGTGCGCTGATAGTCTGCATATAGCGCTTCGTTTGAGTCATAGCTACGGTTTGAGTACTTCTGGTGCCTAATACTGTCCTGAAGTTGCGCCGCATCGTTAAGCGTCAGGTAGTCTTCCGTCGAGAAACGATAAGCCGCAACGTTAAAGGAAGTATTCGTCGACTCAATCATTTTGCTGTAGGTTAAACGATAACTTTGCCCGCTTAATTTATCCAGCCCCTCAATATCTGCATAAGATTGCGTAACGTCGAATGCAAACGCACCAACAGGGGTGTTCATTGCCACGCCGAGAATACCGGCATAAAAATCCATGTCGGTATATTGCGCGCCAATATAACCCGTGAACGTATTATTCAGGCCATAGTAAAGCGTACCGTAACCCACTTTAGGCGCATCAATCAGTGAATCGTCATTTAATTCACCTAAACCGACGTCCCAGCGAGAGGCTCCCGGACGGAGCATCTGCGTGACGGATGAAAAGGGTACGGTAAAGGAGCGTTTGCTGCCATCCGCTTCTTCAATCGTTACCAGTAAATCATTTCCGTAACCTGTGGTACTCAGGTCGTTTATTTCAAACGCGCCTGGTGGCACCGAGGTTTCATAAATCTTATTGCCGCTCTGCGTGACGCTGACCTTCGCGTTACTGTTCGCGACACCCCGAATGACAGGCGCGTAGCCTGTGGACCCCATTGGCAACATGCGATCGTCACTGTACATGCGTGCGCCGCGAAGGCTCATAGAGTTAAATGCCTCGCCACGCGTGTAAGAGTCGCCGATGACAAACTGGGCACTCAATGGTGTAATATCGCGCTGCAAATAGACATCCTGACTGGAGTATTTTGTGCCGCTATCTTTGTCCCAGTTAAAATTGCCACGCGAGCGCAGGCGCCATGGCCCCATATTCAGACCATAGCGTAACCCTACATATGCACTTTCTGATGTACTGCCGTTGTTCTCGCTACGCCAGCCGTTCATGTCATAAGAGAGCAGAGCGGCAGGGATCCCGTTATCCCACAACGATGGATCGACATAGCCCGCCGGGCGTTTCAGCACATAAATCTGGGGAAAATTAAAATCCATAGCCTGCTTGCCACTGTCATAGCTAACCGTAGCGCCAGCGAAAGATTTTTTAATATCGATGCAGGTTTCATCGTCTTCCGGTCCGTCAGGCAATGTGCTGGTGTCGACACCCGATTGTGACAGCAGCAGTTTTGTTATGCACGGGGTCGCACGAGGTGTTCCGTTATCTTTAAACGTGACCTCCACGGTGGACTTCAGTTTACCGTTCAGGTTGATCTTAGTGCGATAGGTCCCCGGTAAAACCGGGTTGCCATGTGAAAAACGATTAATATCAATATTAGCGCTGCCATTTAAAAGAAATTGATCGTTAAACTCGACCTCTTCTTCATTATCAGGCAGATCTTTTGCTGGCGTGATATTTTCTGCACAGGCATAAAAAGGCAATGCTGCACTTATCGTAAGACATAAAAGAGAACGTTTAAATAACATGGCACATCCACTTAATCAGTGCAGAGAGGGTCCTCTCCACAGAGTTAATGCTATTAATTATTATATGTATTAAAGGGTGCTCTATTTTAGTCCCGCTTCGTGATGGTCTGTGCCGCCATAGTCATTAATAGAATCAAACTCTACTTTACCATTTACGGCAGAAGCTAAACCTTTAACCGTCATTGTGGTATCACTGAACGGTGGAACGGCCTTATGATCAACGTCGTATGTTTTTTGACTGGCTTTAATGGTTACCGCCGAAACGGAGACGTTATACGGTGAATTATTATGGGCAACAAGCTTAACCGCGTTTCCTTCTTTTTTCTGCGTCCATGTCAAATGCTCAGCTGCTTCACCTGCCGAGCCTTTTAACCCGTCAGGACGGTAAAAGAATTTAATACGTGTTCTGAATGCCAGCTGAAGCTGGTTAAGATTCTCTTTATCCGCAGCTTTTGATTTTGGTGGAATCTCCAGGACATTGAACCAGAAAAGCGATTCACGATCCTGTGGTAAAGGTGTACCTGTGTAGGTAATACGTACGGATTGGCCTTTTTTCGGGTCAATACGGGATACTGGAGGGGTAATGATAAAAGGAAGCTTTAACTCTTCCGGATTTACGCCATCACGCCCATCATCAAGCCAGGTTTGAACCAAAAGCGGTTTGGTTCCATGGTTATCGAGATTAACAACAACATCCTTCGATGACTGTGGATAGATAATACGGGTGCCGGAAATAACAATATCCGCACTTGCATTCGATGTGGCCAAAACGGCAGTTGCGAGCAATACGGCTTGAAAACTTTTAATGAAGACTGAATGAGACATTTTTTCCACTTCCTTTTGGAATTACACAAGCAATCCCTCATTCATCATGAAGGATTGCTTAATTTAAAGTTTACGAATCTCTTATTCGTAAATCATGGTGAAGGCAACCTGTGCCTGCACGGTACCAGCAGAAACTGGATTACTTGTTGCATCCCAACCCTGACCCTGGGTGTACGCTACGCGGTAGTACAGGTTTCCTGCGCCAGAAGTTTCATCGATGGTTGCTTTCTGGGAGTTGTTAGTCTGGTCAATTTTGATCTGATCGACAGCTGAGTTACCGTCGTTTGACAGCACCAGGTTAACGTTCTTAGCTGAACCCTGAGCATTGCTTGGTGGAACCAGCAGACCGCCTTCGGTAGAAGAGGAGCCAGCCCAGGAAGAGAACTGTGCAGATGCTTTCTTCACAGTTGCGGTATCACAACCGGTCAGTGAAAGGCTGAATTTCTTTTCACCCAGGGTGCTGGTGCTACCCAGTGCGTTTGCGAAATCACGCACAAATACAGTGTCCAGAGTCACGTCAAAATCGTTACCGTTCTGATCGATTTTCTGGTCAAGGGAGACCTGGCAAGTATTGTTAGAAACCATGCCGTGGAAAGTAATAGTGCCGGTGTCAGGATCTGCTGCTACCGCTGAACCCGCAGCCAATACGCTTGCCATAGCAATTGCCAAACCATATTTTTTAGAAATCATTTAAATATCCATATTCGTTGAGTGAATAATAAGTGCCCGTAAATCTTTTATTTGAAATTAAATTTCGTGGCGAATTATATTGTTAATCTCAATGAAATATAGATGTTGTGCGTGATTTAAACTAAATGAATAGTTTAGTAAATTTAAAATTATTTGTTATCAATGTGATGGGATTGTCTGGTTGTGCGGGGAGAGTTTGAATATTAATTCTATAAATGCTTTTTAAAGACCCATTCATTTAATAAATGCGCAGGAATGGGTCGTGGGATAAATATTATCAGGCAACCTGTACCGGAATCGCCTTCGCGGTACGTTTCATCTCATTGTCGCCTTCAAAGTAGGCTACTTTTGGCTGCCAGCGACGCGCTTCTTCGTCAGACATCATGACAAAGCTGGCGATAATCACGATATCGCCTACGTCCGCGCAGTGCGCCGCCGCCCCGTTGACGGAGATGATTTTGGACCCGCGCTCAGCGGCAATGGCGTAGGTAGAGAAGCGTTTGCCGTTATTTACGTTCCAGATATCAATGGCTTCGTTTTCGAGAATACCCGCCGCGTCGAGAAAATCCTGGTCGATCGCGCAGGAGCCTTCATAATGCAGGTCGGCCTGAGTGACTTTCACACGGTGAAGTTTACCTTGCAGCATTTTGCGAATCATTACGTTTACCTTTCATCTTCCGGGTAGAAAAACTACGCCAGCTCAACCACTTTGTTATCGATAAGGCGGGCCTGGCCGAGCCATGCCGCCACCAGAATTACCGCACGTTTGCTGGTCTCTGTAAGTGCCAGAAGCGTATCGGCATCCCGAATTTGAACGTCGTCAGCACGAAGACCTTTCTCGTTCAGCGCCTGTTCAGCCAGGGCGATGATCTCTTCTGCTGTTAACTCTTTTGCCAGCAGTTGCTCTGCCATGGTATTCATGACTTTGCTTAAGCCCGGCGCAATTTTACGCTGTTCGGCGGTCAGATAGCCGTTACGGGAACTGAGCGCCAGGCCATCTTTCGCGCGTACAATCGGCACGCCGACGATCTCGATGTCGTAGCCCATGTCGGCAACCATTTTGCGGATCAGCGCCAGCTGCTGGAAATCTTTCTCGCCAAAGCAGGCGATGTCCGGCTGCACCAGGTTAAACAGCTTGCTGACGATGGTGGAGACGCCACGGAAATGGCCCGGGCGGCTGGCGCCCTCCAGCATGGTCGAAATACCCGGCACGTCGACGTAGGTCGATTCAGTGGTGCCCTGGGGATACACATCTGCGGGTGCCGGTGCGAAGACGATATCCGCATGACGTTTTTTGAGCTTTTCGCAATCTTCCTGCAAGGTACGTGGGTAGCGCGCCAGATCGTCTTCGCGATCGAACTGCATCGGGTTAACGAAGATACTAACTACCACGATATCTGCCCGGGCTCTCGCTTCATCGACCAGCTTCATATGGCCGTCGTGCAGGTTGCCCATGGTTGGGACAAGGGCGATACGTTTACCTTCATGACGCGCCCGACGAATATGCTGACGCAGCAGCGGCAGGGTTTCTATGATTAGCACACCTGGACTCCTTAATGGAAACTGTGTTCTTCGCCCGGATAAACGCCGGACTCAACCTCGGCAATATACTGCCGCACAGCAGCACGCATGTCGCCTGCTTCTGACAGGAAATTTTTAGCAAATTTTGGAATATGGCCGCCGGTGATCCCGAAGGCGTCGTGCATGACCAGAATCTGGCCATCGGTGACGTTACCCGCGCCGATGCCGATCACCGGAATCGACAGCGCCTCAGTGATACGCTTAGCCAGCTCAACCGGCACACACTCCAGCACCAGCAGCTGCGCGCCCGCGGCTTCCAGCGCCACGGCATCATCAAACAGCGTCTGCGCCGCATCGCCTCGGCCCTGCACCTTATATCCGCCAAAGATGTTGACCGACTGCGGCGTCAGCCCCAAATGACCACAAACCGGCACGGCGCGGTCGGTGAGCATTTTCACCGTATCGACCAGCCAGGCGCCGCCTTCGATTTTGACCATATTGGCGCCGGCGCGCATCACTGTCGCCGCATTTTCGAAGGCCTGCTCCGGGGTGGCATACGCCATAAACGGCAGATCGGAAAGCAGCAGGCAGGCGGGGGCACCCCGGCGCACGGCGCGGGTATGGTAAGCAATATCCTCGACCGTGACCGGCAGAGTGGAATCATGTCCTTGTACCGTCATCCCTAACGAGTCTCCGACCAGCATGACGTTGATCCCTTCTTCGGCAAACAGTTTTGCGAAGCTGTAGTCATACGCGGTGATAGTGGCGAAGCGTTTTTTTTCCTGTTTGCATTTCTGCAATAAGGAGATGGTGGTTGGTTTCATACTGTTTCCTGATGGCCCAAAAGCGAATCTTTGCGCATTCTAACAGTAACATTTGAGGGAACAATGATTTTAGGCAATCGATTAACCGCAAATAAGGAATGGTTAATCGATGCGGAGGCGGGATTACCAGCGGGCCGGTTTATCCGCGTTGAGATTTTGCAGAACGGCTTGCAGCGAGGCGCCGTCAGGGAAGGTGAGATCGGGCGCGACTTCAAACAGCGGCCAGAGCATAAACCCGCGGTTTTTCATGTCGTAATGCGGAACGGTGAGGCGTTCGGTGTTAATCACCTCGTGACCGAAAAGCATAATATCGAGATCGAGCGTGCGCGGTCCCCAGCGTTCGGCTTTGCGGACACGACCCTGCTGTAGCTCAATACGCTGGGTATTATCCAGCAGCGTTTCTGCGTCAAGGGTCGTTTCCAGCACCACGGCGGCGTTCAGATAATCAGGTTGATCCTGCGGGCCGAGCGGCGGCGTACGGTAAAATGAGGACAGCGCGACAATGCGGCTTTGGGGGATCTCTCCCAGGGCCTGGACGGCAGCGTTAACCTGCTCCAGCGGAGAGGCCAGATTGCTGCCGATGGCGATATACGCAAGGGTCATGCCGTACCTTCACGACGCGGTGCGCGTTTGCGCGGGCGACGGTGACGACGGCGCGGTGCCGGTTCATCATCCAGATCCGTAAGCATATCTTTTTGCTCCGGTGGCGCAGAAACCTGAAACTCGCCCCACCACTGCGCCAGGCGCTGTAGTTCCGGGTTCCTTTCAACTTCAGCACGCAGAGAGAGCAGATCGAACGCGGCGCGGAACTTAGGATGCTCCATCAGCTTCCAGGCGCGTTTACCCTGACGGCGGGACATACGCAGCTGAAGCTGCCAGATATCACGCACCAGCGTGGTAATACGTTTCGGGATCGCCAGCGTGCGACAGCCTTCGTCCAGCACGTCGTTTGCCGCCAGCGCGAACGCATCATAATAGGCGAGACCGCTCTCCTGGGTAATGCGCTGCGCCGTTTCCAGCAGCGGATACCAGAACATGGCCGCGAACAGGAACGCCGGATTCACGCGCATATCGTTATGAATACGGGTATCGGTGTTCTTCAGCACCTGCGCAATTATCCGCTCCATTGCGCTGTCACCGTTTTCGGTGAAGTAGCGGGTAATGGTCGGGAACAGCGGCTGGAACAGGTTGTACTCACGCAGCAGGTTGTAGGTTTCAAACCCGTAGCCTGCCTGGAGCAGCTTTAACGACTCCTCAAACAGACGGGCAGGGGGCACGTCGTTGATCAGCGTCGCCAGGCGCGGGATCGGCTCTGCGGTTTCCGGGCTGATACGCATGTTCAGCTTGGCGGCGAAACGCACGGCGCGCAGCATTCGGACCGGATCTTCGCGATAGCGTGTTTCCGGCGTACCGATCAGGCGAATCAGACCATCTTTCAGATCCTGCATACCGCCGACGTAATCGCGCACGGTAAAATCCGCCACACTGTAGTAAAGGCTGTTGATGGTGAAATCGCGACGCTGAGCATCTTCTTCAATAGAGCCGAAGATGTTGTCGCGCAGCAGCATACCGTTTTGGCCGCGCTGGGAAGTCGTGCGATCGTTAACGCCCGCTTCGTGGTGACCGCGGAAGGTCGCCACTTCAATAATTTCCGGTCCAAACATCACGTGCGCCAGACGGAAACGGCGGCCAACCAGACGGCAGTTGCGGAATAATTTACGCACCTGCTCAGGCGTGGCGCTGGTCGTCACGTCGAAATCTTTTGGTTTTTTGCCCAGCAGTAAATCGCGCACCCCGCCGCCGACGAGATAGGCCTCGTAGCCTGCTTTATTCAGACGATAGAGCACCTTGAGGGCATTTTCACTGATATCTTTGCGGGAAATATTGTGCTGCTCACGCGGAATGACCGACATGTGTGGCTGTGCAATAGCGTCGTTCGCCATGCTCTCTTCGCGGCTCAGCACTTTACGGCAAAAATTAGCGACTCGGGTAAAAATAGTACACCTCGTAGTGTGTTTTGTTATCAAAAAAGCGGCTAATCATAGCTCAGCGCAACGCATTTGAGAATGCTGGATTTTTGGCACGGCCATAAGCGCCCAGTCAGCAATGGCCGTTTTCAGCAATTCATCCAGACTCAGATCCTGCCATTCCTGCGTTACATTCTGGTTGAGAAATCGCAGCGCGTCGATCAAAACCGGGCGCGGATCGCCGTCAGGCAGCGCCGGGGCATGATTCTGTTTCGATAGCTTATTTCCCTGTTCATTGACTGCCAGCGGCAGATGGATGTAATCCGGCACCGCCCAGCCAAACTGCTGGTAAAGCGATATTTGCCGCACGGTAGGCTCAACCAGATCCGCCCCGCGCACGATTTCCGTAACACCCTGGAAATGGTCATCGACAACCACCGCCAGGTTATAGGCAAACAAACCATCACGACGGTGAATAATAAAATCTTCACGCGCCAGGCGTTCATCCGCCTGAATTGTTCCTGAGAGTACGTCGGTAAACTGCGTCACCGGAGAACGCTGTATCAGCCGCACGGCGGCATTCTCAGGACCGTTGTGCCGCGTACGGCAGTGGCCGTCGTAAACGCCACCCACGCTCTGAATTCGCGCCCGCGTGCAGGTGCAGTTATAGGAAAGGCCCTGTTCAGCAAGCCACGCCAGACGTTCACGGTAGGCATCATGGCGTTGAGACTGCCAGAGTATGTCGCCGTCCCAGTGAAGACCGTAATGTTCCAGCTGACGCAGAATAGTTTCTGCTGCACCGGGAACTTCACGTGGAGGATCGATATCTTCAATGCGGACCAGCCATTGACCCTGACGGGCGCGAGCCTGTAGGTAGCTGCCGAGCGCGGCAATTAATGAGCCGAAGTGTAATTCACCGGAGGGAGATGGCGCAAAGCGCCCGATATAGTGAGATTCAGACATATCAACGGTAACAAGGCGGGAGAGACTCCCGCCTTAGCTGAGTAGTGAGAGGGCAGGCGTTAGCCGGCCATCTGTTTTTCGCGGATTTCTGCCAGCGTTTTACAGTCGATGCACAGATCGGCTGTTGGACGCGCTTCCAGGCGACGAATACCGATTTCAACACCGCAGGATTCGCAGTAGCCAAAATCTTCGTCCTCGACCTTCTTCAGCGTTTTTTCGATCTTTTTGATCAGTTTGCGCTCGCGGTCACGGTTACGCAGTTCGAGGCTGAACTCTTCTTCCTGAGCGGCACGGTCGACCGGGTCCGGGAAGTTAGCAGCTTCATCCTGCATATGTGTAACGGTGCGATCGACTTCATCCCTGAGTTGATTACGCCATGCTTCAAGAATACGCTTGAAGTGCGACAGCTGGGCTTCGTTCATATACTCTTCGCCCGGCTTCTCTTGATACGGCTCCACCCCAGCGATGGCGAGAATACTCAGGGACGATGTTTTACGGTTTTGCCCTTCTTGCATGTTGCTTCTCCTTAACACGCACTATCGATCCCCGTGTTGGGGGAAAAATCAGGTCGCTATAAATAGCAGATGCTTTTCCGTATGGCAATTATCTAAACGTAACACTTGACAACCCTGTGAGGAAAAGCGTATTTGCGCACGCGGCCAGAACACTTATTAGTCAATCGTCTAATCCCTTATAAGACAATGGGAAGAGAGGATCTCAGAGTCATATTATCGGCAGAAAGTTCCGCTTTATAGGCGAAAATCTCTACCCCCTGCTTTTGTGCCTCATTCAACAATTGCGCGTATTTAGGATCAATATGACGGGCCGGGGAAAACCGTTCAATGGCTGAATGCAGAACCGCAAACAGCAACACGGCGCGCTTGCCCGCCGCCGCTACACTCATTAGCTCTCGCAGATGCTTCTGGCCACGTAGCGTTACCGCATCCGGAAAGAAGCCGTTTTCCTGTTCCGCTAACGTCACTGATTTCACTTCAATATAGCACTCAGGGCGGTCTTCCGCCTGTAACATAAAATCAATTCTGCTGCCTTCATCGCCATATTTCACTTCGCTTTTTTGCGTGCCGTAACCCACCAGTTCAGGAAGCATTCCATTTGTCAGGGCTTCCTTAACCAGCTGATTTGCGCGCAGGGTATTCACGCAAATAAATGCCCCGCTTTGCGTCTCGGTCATTTCCCAGGTATGAGGATATTTGCGTTTAGTATTTTCTGATGTGGAATACCAGACCGTGTCACCCGGCGTGGCGCAACCGGTCATGGCGCCGGTGTTAGGGCAGTGCAGCGTGAGCGTTTCGCCCTCAGGGGTGATCACGTCAGCGAGAAAGCGTTTGTAACGCTGGATCAGCGTGGCGGGCTGGAGTGCAGGGCTAAACTTCATCAGGATTCCTTAACGTGTCGCCCAGCGTCCAGCGCTGGAGCGGAGTATAGCGGGTGCGTCCTTGTACAAAGGCAGATTCGTACAGCGCAAATTCATTCACCTGAAAGGACCAGTGAAAGCCCGGTGGCGGGATGGCAACGGCCTGACCCGCATCGCGCAGCAGGGTAATGTGGGGATGAAACGGCTGCGGGCTCTGATAACAGCCGCTGCGCGCGGCCTGCGCCCGCAGCATGTTGGCGAGCTGTAGCAGTCCGCGAGGGGGCTGCCGCGTCCCCAGCCAGACCACCCGAGAGCGCAGCCATTGCCCGGCATCGTCAAGATGCAGCGTAAACCCCGGCTGCGAAATGCGTCCGGCCATTGCGCTTAACGCGCGCTGCTTTTCAGCGCTTACTTCACCAAGAAAGGCTAACGTCAGGTGCATATTGGCGGCGACGACGGGGCGGCCCGCTTCCGCGGGGAAGTGGCTGGCGCGCCAGCGAACAATCTGCCGTTGAAGCGTGGTGGGTAATTCAATGGCGAAGAATAGCCGTTTTGACTCAGACATGCGCAAGACTCGGTAATGATATGCGCCGATGCTACAATGTACGCCGATTAATGTTAACCCTCTGGAGCCGTAAGTGTCCTCTTTGCCCGTCGCCGTCGTCCTTCCTGAGCTACTCGCAGCCTTAGAACATGCGCCACAGGTTTTGCTCAGCGCGCCCACCGGAGCGGGTAAATCCACCTGGCTGCCCCTGCAAATTCTGCGCGAGGGGAGCATCAGCGGGAAAATTATCCTGCTGGAGCCGCGCAGGCTGGCGGCGCGCAATGTGGCGCAGCGCCTGGCTGAACTGCTGAATGAAAAACCGGGCGAGACGGTAGGGTACCGGATGCGCGCCGAAACCTGCGTTGGACCATCCACGCGGCTGGAAGTGGTCACCGAAGGCATTCTCACCCGTATGCTGCAAAACGATCCGGAGCTGACCGGCGTCGGGCTGGTGATCCTTGATGAATTTCACGAGCGCAGCCTCCAGGCCGATCTGGCCCTTGCGCTGCTGCTCGACGTTCAGCAGGGGCTGCGCGACGACCTTCGGCTGCTGATTATGTCGGCGACGCTGGATAACGAGCGGCTCCGGCAGACGCTCCCTGATGCGCCGATGATCGCCTCTGAAGGGCGTGCGTTCCCGGTCGAGCGCCGCTATCAGCCGCTGCCTGCCCATCAGCGTTTTGACGAAGCGGTTGCCATCGCCACCGCCGAATTGCTCCGTCAGGAACCCGGCTCGCTGCTGCTGTTTTTACCCGGCGTAGGCGAAATCCAGCGCGTACAGGAGCAGCTGGCATCCCGGGTGAACAGTGACGTTATGCTGTGCCCGCTCTACGGCGCGCTGCCGTTGGCTGACCAGCGCAAGGCGATCCTTCCCGCACCGGCGGGGCAGCGCAAAGTGGTGCTGGCAACCAATATCGCGGAAACCAGTTTGACCATCGAAGGCATTCGCCTGGTGGTGGACAGTACGCAGGAGAGGGTGGCCAGTTTTGATCCGCGTACCGGGCTGACCAGGCTACTGACGCAGCGCATCAGCCAGGCCTCGATGGTGCAGCGCGCAGGGCGAGCAGGGCGTCTTGAGCCGGGTATTTGCCTGCATTTAACCAGCGCCGAGCAGGCGGAGCGTGCGGCATTGCAGAGCACGCCTGAGATTTTACAAAGCGATCTCTCCGGGCTGGTGATGGATCTGATGCAGTGGGGCTGCCCGGACCCTGACCAGCTCACCTGGCTTAATCCTCCGCCTGTCGTGAACCTTTCCGCCGCGCGCAGCCTGCTGACCCAGCTTGGCGCGCTGGAAGGCGAGCGACTGACGGCGCGCGGTCAGAAAATGGCGGCGCTGGGCAACGATCCGCGTCTGGCGGCAATGCTGGTGGCAGCACAGGGCGACGATGAAATTGCCACGGCGGCAAAACTGGCGGCTATTCTTGAGGAGCCGCCGCGCGGTGGCAGCAGCGATCTGGGACAGGCCTTTTCTCGCCATCAGGGAAACTGGCAACAACGCGCGCAGCAGCTGTGTAAACGCCTGAATTGCCGGGGCGGTTCGCCTGACAGCGATAAAGTTATCCCTCTGCTGGCCCAGGCCTTCCCGGACAGGATCGCTCGCCGTCGCGGGCTGGATGGTCGCTATCAGCTGGCAAATGGGATGGGCGCGATGCTGGACAGCGATGACGCCCTGACGCGTCACGAATGGCTGATCGCGCCGCTCTTGCTCCAGGGCAGCCACTCCCCGGACGCGCGTATTTTACAGGCGGTTGCCGTGGATATTGACGCCCTGACGCGTGCCTGCCCGCAGCTGCTTCAGCAATCTGACATCGTGGAATGGGATGATGCCCAGGGCACGCTGAAGGCGTTCCGTCGTAGCCAGATTGGCAAACTGACGCTCGGGACGAAACCGCTGGCGAAGCCGTCGGAGGAAGAGTTACACCAGGCGATGCTGAACGGCATTCGGGAAAAAGGGCTGAGCGTACTGAACTGGACGCCGGAGGCCGAACAGTATCGCATTCGCCTGCATTGCGCCGCGAAGTGGCTGCCGGAACAGGGGTGGCCTGCGGTGGATGATGAGACGCTGCTCGCGACGCTTGAACAGTGGCTGTTGCCGCAGATGAACGGCGTACACTCGCTGCGCGCCCTGAAGGCGCTTGATGTTAAGGCAGCGTTACAGAATTTACTGGACTGGTCGTTACGTCAACGTCTGGATAGTGAACTGCCTGGGCATTACACTGTGCCAACCGGGAGCCGGATTGCCATTCGTTATCATGAGGATAATCCGCCGGCGCTGGCGGTTCGGATGCAGGAGATGTTTGGTGAGGCCACCACGCCATCCATTGCTGAAGGGCGCGTGCCGTTAGTGCTTGAGCTGCTTTCGCCTGCGCATCGTCCCTTGCAGATCACCCGCGATCTGGGGGCGTTCTGGGCGGGGAGCTATCGTGAAGTGCAGAAAGAGATGAAAGGGCGATATCCCAAACACGTCTGGCCGGACGATCCGGCGAATACCGCGCCGACACGGCGCACGAAGAAATATTCGTAATGGATCGAAAAGGGGAGTGCGGCCTGATGCCCTCACCCCGGCCCTCTCCCACGGGGAGAGGGAGAAACAAACTTTGAGAGATTTCTTCTTTCACTGACCTGTGCAAGATAAGAAAATCTGGCCTTTGCGCCTGAATGTTGCGGAGAAAAAGCATGGCGGGGAATGACCGCGAGCCAATAGGACGTAAGGGAAAGCCGACGCGTCCGGCGAAAGAAAAGGTAAGCCGTCGTCGCCTCAGAGATGAGGAGTATGACGATGACTATGAAGACGATTATGAGGATGAAGAACCGATGCCACGTAAAGGGAAAGGCAAAGGGCGTAAGCCTCGTGGTAAGCGCGGCTGGTTCTGGTTGCTGCTGAAGCTGTTCATTGTTTTTGTTATCCTGATCGCGATTTACGGCGTTTATCTGGATCAGAAGATCCGCAGCCGTATCGACGGGAAAGTCTGGCAATTGCCTGCGGCAGTGTACGGCCGCATGGTGAACCTTGAGCCGGACATGTCCATCAGCAAGAACGAGATGGTGAAGCTGCTGCAAGCCACGCAGTATCGTCAGGTCACGAAAATGACCCGTCCGGGTGAATTTACCGTCCAGGCGAAAAGCATTGAGATGATCCGCCGTCCGTTCGACTTCCCGGACAGTAAAGAAGGGCAGGCGCGCGCGCGTCTGACCTTTGACGGCGATCGCCTGGAAACCATTGAGAACATGGATAACGATCGCCAGTTCGGTTTCTTCCGTCTCGATCCGCGTCTCATCACCATGCTGTCGTCCGCAAACGGCGAACAGCGCCTGTTCGTGGCGCGTAACGGCTTCCCGGATCTGCTGGTAGATACCCTGCTGGCAACCGAAGACCGCCACTTCTACGAGCACGACGGTATTAGCCTTTACTCCATTGGTCGTGCGGTACTGGCGAACCTGACTGCCGGGCGTACGGTGCAGGGGGCAAGTACCCTGACCCAGCAGCTGGTGAAAAACCTGTTCCTCTCCAGCGAGCGCTCTTACTGGCGTAAAGCCAACGAAGCGTACATGGCCGTGCTGATGGATGCGCGCTACAGCAAGGATCGTATTCTTGAGCTGTACATGAACGAGGTGTACCTCGGTCAGAGCGGTGACAACGAGATCCGCGGCTTCCCGCTGGCGAGCCTGTACTACTTTGGTCGTCCGGTAGAAGAGCTGAGCCTTGACCAGCAGGCGCTGCTGGTGGGCATGGTGAAAGGCGCGTCGATCTACAACCCGTGGCGTAACCCGAAACTGGCGCTGGAGCGTCGTAACCTGGTGCTGCGTCTGCTGCAACAACAGCAGGTGATTGACCAGGAGCTGTACGACATGCTGAGCGCGCGTCCGCTGGGCGTTCAGCCGCGTGGTGGGGTGATTTCTCCGCAGCCAGCCTTTATGCAGATGGTGCGTCAGGAGTTGCAGTCTAAGCTCGGGGATAAAGTGAAAGATCTCTCCGGCGTGAAGATCTTTACCACCTTTGACTCCGTGGCACAGGACGCCGCAGAAAAAGCGGCGGTAGAAGGTATTCCGGCGCTGAAAAAGCAGCGTAAGCTGAGCGATCTGGAAACCGCGATGGTAGTGGTTGACCGTAACACCGGCGAAGTTCGTGCCATGGTGGGCGGCGCTGAGCCGCAGTTTGCGGGCTATAACCGTGCCATGCAGGCGCGTCGTTCAATTGGTTCACTGGCAAAACCGGCGACCTATCTGACCGCGCTGAGCCAGCCGAATCTTTATCGCCTGAATACCTGGATTGCCGATGCGCCAATTTCCCTGCGCCAGCCTAACGGCCAGGTTTGGTCACCGCAGAACGATGACAGACAGTTCAGCGGCCAGGTCATGCTGGTGGATGCGTTAACCCGCTCGATGAACGTGCCAACGGTTAACCTCGGAATGGCGCTGGGCCTGCCGGCCATTACCGACACCTGGCAGAAGCTGGGGGTACCGAAAGATCAGCTGCACCCGGTGCCAGCGATGATTCTGGGGGCGCTTAACCTGACGCCAATCGAAGTGGCGCAGGCGTTCCAGACCATCGCCAGCGGCGGTAACCGTGCTCCGCTTTCCGCTCTGCGTTCGGTGATTGCCGAAGATGGCTCCGTGCTGTATCAGAGCTTCCCGCAGGCAGAACGTGCAGTTCCGGCGCAGGCGGCCTATATGACGCTGTGGACCATGCAGCAGGTTGTCCAGCGCGGTACAGGCCGTCAGCTGGGAGCGAAGTATCCGGGCCTGCATCTGGCGGGTAAAACCGGGACCACCAACAACAACGTCGATACCTGGTTCGCCGGTATTGATGGTCGTGAAGTGGTCATCACCTGGGTGGGGCGCGATAACAACCAGCCGACCAAACTGTATGGCGCGAGCGGTGCGATGTCGATTTACCAGCGCTACCTGGCCAACCAGTCTCCGGTGCCGCTGAACCTGGTTGCCCCGGAAGATATCGTTGATATGGGCGTGGACGCATCGGGCAACTTTATTTGCGGTGGCGGGATGCGTACGCTGCCGGTCTGGACGACTAACCCGGATGCGCTGTGTCAGCAAAGTCAGCCAGAAGAACCGACAGGTAACCCGTTCGATCAGTCTTCTCAACCCCAGCAGCCGCAGCAGCAACAGCCGCAGCAGCAGAATGAGAAGAAAGACAGCGACGGTGTCGCCGGCTGGATCAAGGACATGTTTGGCGGAAACTAATTAGTTTCCTGAATAAAAGGCCGCTTAATGATTAAGCGGCCTTTTTTTATGTTTACATTCATTTATATTTAAAATTATTAAATTTAAAATGTAGAATTATTAATTTTTGCTTTTTTTCATCTAAAACAGAAAGTTGTGTCCGATTATTCGGGTGTTATCATTTTGCGATCTAGACGTGATGAAGAATAATCTGATTAAATCCTCTCCAGAAATTTACTGACCTCACAGGATATTCCTTAGAGGACTTCCCAACATTTTTGTATATATCAAGAATGGATATCTTCATCATCACATATAAGGATATTGTTATGAGTAAATATGTTGTTTCAACGGTGCTGGCCAGCACGATTATGGCTGCACTCTCTCTGCCGGTATTTGCAGCGAACGATTCTGGTACGGTAAATTTCGCCGGAAAAATTGTGGCGGATACCTGTGAAATTGATGTTGATGGCTCGGGGTCCAATACTTCCACCGTCACATTTGCAGATACTTATCCTTCTGATTTTGGTACTGACGGTCAGGTCGGGACGTCGAAGGCCTTTAAGATTGAAGTGAAAAAATGTGATCCGCTGGTTGCCAAACTGAACCTCAAGTTCAGCGGCACCACAACGGATGCGGAATACAAGCGCCTGAAGAACGATCTTTCCGGCGCTGGCAATGCGACCAACGTTGGCATCATTGTCAGTAATGAAAATGGGACTAAGGGGGACGTGGTTTTCAACGGATCAGAACCGGAAGCCGGTACCGATGTTGCGAACGATGCCACTGGCGCCACAGCATCTGTCTTTAATTACACCGCGAAAGTTATTCAGGTTGGTGATAACAAACCAACAGCAGGTCACTACTCCTCATCTGCAACGTTCGAGGTTGTTTATCGCTAAATCTATTTTGGCAGCCTGAAATGGCTGCCTTCTGGAACGTAGTATGAATTATTTATTAAAATTGTTAGGTGGATGTTTGATTATCTCTTGCTGTTCAGTACAGGCAAGTGTGGTTCTCGGTGGCACGCGAATTATTTATCCATCGAATAAATCCGAAGTACAAATAGCACTAAAAAATAAAGACCCTCATACTCGATATCTGGTGCAAAGCTGGGTGAGTTACCCCAATGATGCAAAAGCACCTTTCATCATTACGCCGCCTGTCTATAAATTACAGGAAAATCGTCAGACCCTTTTGCACATCATTTTTACCGGCGATAAAAAAAATCTGCCCGCAGATCGCGAATCTTTATTTCTGGCGAATGTGAAATCCGTCTCGGCGTTATCACCTGACTTAAAAGACAAGAATACGCTGCAATTCGCGATGAAAACGCGTCTGAAGCTGTTCTGGCGTCCTGCTGATTTGAAAGAAACCGATGCGCTACAAGCCTATGAAAAAATCACCTTCCGCCGCCAGGGGAACAAGCTCATTGCGAAAAACCCAACGCCGTTTTACGTCTCCTTTGGCGAGCTGGCCGTGGGCGGGAAAAGTGTCCCTGTGACTGACACAAAAACCACGCCGGGGGCAATTTCAATGATGGTCGCACCTTTCAGCGAGCAATATTTTTCTGTGCCTCAATCTGCAAACGGGCCCGTGACGTGGACTGCTATTAGCGATTTCGGCGCGCAAACCTCCCAGCGCAAGCAGGCTCTTTAAACACACAATGCTGGTACCCTATGTCGTCATCTCCACTCTACAAACAGGTTCTGAAGGGAATCGCGTTAGCGCTGCTCGCGATGATCCAGCCTGTGAGTGCAGATGACGAATTTAACCTGCGGATCCTCGAGATGGACACTCCGCTGGAAAACACCTCAACGCTAAAAAATTTCATTAATGATAATGGCTTACTGCCCGGAAACTTTCTGACGACCATTATGTGGGATCGGGATGTTCTGGATAAACGCACGGTGAGTTGGATCTTGTCTGACGATAAGCAGCGCCTGTTACCGGAGCTGACCAAAGCGGATCTGCGTGCATTAGGGGTAAAAGTCGACACGATCCCGGACATGAAAGATCTGGATGATGCGGTGATAATCGATGACATCTCCCATTTTATTGATAATGCCCGCTACGATTACGACCAGGATAATCAGACCCTCAAGCTGGTGATCCCGCAAAAATACCGCGATCAGGCTGCGGCCGGGGCTATCGAGCCGAAATTCTGGGATGACGGTGCTCCCGCCGCCTGGACAAGCTACCAGTTTAGCGGCTCTCAGCAGCACTACCGTTCTGGTGAAACGTCATCTGCATGGCTTGGTCTGGAGTCGGGGATCAACCTCGGGGCGTGGCGGTTGCGTAACAACAGCACCTGGAGTGACAACGCCGGTTGGGATGCAATCGCCAGTACGCTGCAACGTGATATCAAAACCCTGCAAAGCCAGCTTGAGATAGGCCAGACGTACACTAACGGCGAGCTTTTCGATAGCGTCCAAATGACCGGCGTGAAGCTGGAAACGGATACTTCCATGCTGCCCACCAGCCAGCAGGGGTTTGCCCCCGTGGTGCGTGGTATCGCAAATAGCGATGCAAAGGTCACCATCAGGCAAAACGGCTACACCATTTATCAAAGCAACGTCTCTCCGGGGCCATTTGAGATCCGCGATTTAAGCCAGGTCACATCCGGCGCGGATCTGGAGGTGACGGTGGAAGAGGCCGACGGCAGCGAACACAGCTTCATCCAGGCCAGCGCATCGGTACCGGTGCTACAGCGGGAAGGGGCATTTAAATATTCGCTGGCGGCAGGGCGTTATCGCGGTAATGAAGGTGAGGACGAGCCCCCTTTTCTGCAAGGGACGGTCATTTACGGCCTGCCTTATGGCGTAACAACATACGCCGGCGCGCTCGTTGCATCGTCGTATCAGGCTATGCTGGCGGGAACAGGGGCCGATCTTGGCCGTTTCGGATCGGCATCCGTGGATGTGACCGCCGCCCGTGCGGCTTTTGATGATGGACGAGATGATGCCCGCGGGATGTCATGGCGTGCGCAGTATTCCAGGGATATTCCGGATACAGACACCACCGTGACGCTTGCCAGCTACCGTTATTCCACCTCAGGGTTTTATACCTTTCAGGAAGCTGTCGACCAGCGTGACAGCGAGATTGACGATGGGATTTATACCTATCGGCGAACCAATAATCGGCGCAGCCGCATGCAGGTTAATCTTTCCCAACGCGTTTCGGACTGGGGATCGGCTTACCTTAATGGCTATCAGCAGGATTACTGGAACATGGCAGGACACGAGCGCAGCGTCAGTGCGGGGCTAAGCTCCGGCTGGCGCGGTATAACCTGGTCGGTAAGCTACAGCCTGACGCGTACGCCGGACGCCAATACCGATCGGCAAATGGCGTTGATGGTCAACGTACCTCTTTCACGCTGGCTAGCGAACGCCTGGTCAACTTACAGCGCCAACACTGCCAGCGGTGGATTCGTTTCGCATCAGGTAGGGATCGGCGGCACGGCACTTGAGAACAATAACCTCAGCTATAACCTCCAGCAGACCTATGACAGTCACGATACTGGCTATGGCGGCAGTGTATCCGGGCGCTACCGGGGATCTGCCGGTGATGTCGGGCTGGGGTATAACTACGGGGGCGATAACCGACAGTGGAACTACAGCGCGCAGGGTTCAATTGTTGCGCATGAACATGGAGTAACCCTGGGGCAATCCGTCCGCGACGCCTTTGCCATTGTCCATATCAAAGATGGCGATAACGTCAAAGTACAGAACGGGCGAGGGATCTACACCGATCGCTTTGGTAACGCGATTGTCCCTTCCCTGACGGCTTACCGGAAAAACGGTATTACGGTCAACACCCAGGATCGTGAAGATATTGAAATTGCCGCCGCTACCCAGGATGTTGTCCCAACAAAAGGTGCGGCCATCTCAGCGAATTTTGATGCACGAGTGGGGAAGCGTGCGCTTATCACGCTGCTTTTCCACGGCAAGCCGGTACCTTTCGGCGCCATTGTCACGCAGGAAAGTGCAACGGCTATCGTCGGTGATGAAGGAGAAGTCTGGCTTACCGGTCTGCATGAAGCGGTTTCCCTGAATGTGCAGTGGGGTGACGGGCGCGATCAACGGTGTGCGTGGGCGGGGGATCTCCCTCCCGGGCGCTCAGCAACTATTTTGAAAATGACGGTAAATTGCCAATGAGGCGTAGCAAAGAACTATTCATCAGCGCAATGGCTGGCCTAATCATGCTGTTTTCAGCTCCGGCCTTCGCAACTTGTACATTTACGGGAGGCGGAAGTAGCGGGGGAATTGTTACCTTCAACATTCCCGCTGTCATACAGCTTGAGCCAGACGTTCAGGTCGGTACCATTATTTATGACGCCAGCGTGGAATCAGGTGAAATTGCGCAAAGATGTGATGGTGATTCCGTTCGGGTACGTAGAGGCTATCTCTCATTGAGTGATGCTGATGCACGTGAAGATGTTTTACCCGGAGTGTATAAAACCAACGTGGCCGGGATTGGCATTCGCGTTGCAGCGTCTACAACCCAGTTCCCCAGCTATACCGAAGAAGACATTATCAGGCCGGAAACTTATCTTGGCACGATCAGAAGCTTTTCAACGAATTACAATTTCCGGGCTACCGCTCAGTTGATCGTTATTGGTGAAGTCGAAGAGGGCGATCTTAATACGTCCCTGTTAACCTCACATGAAACTTACGATAACGACGTGATAGGCGAAATTCGCTTTTCACCAACCAGTGTGCACATTACGACAAACACCTGTAACCTGGCGGATAAAAACATCTACGTGCCGCTAGAAACGGTCAATGCGCACGATTTTAACGGTCAGTATTCTGACATCCTGACCGACAGTCGTTTCAGGATTGATATTAAGGACTGCGCCGCCGGGACAAAAATTGATTATCAGTTCACCAGTGCAGGGTCGACTGGCGTAACGGATGGCAATATCCTCAACATTGCTACCGGAGACAACGCTGCAAGCGGCGTAGGCATTCAAATCCTCGACAAGAACGATGCGGTGTTACAGTTCGACCAGAGCTACACGGCAATAACCCGTAGCCAGGACAACGTCCCGGTTGAGATCCCACTCAAAGCCCGTTACATCAAAACGGGAGAGGTTAAAGCCGGGAAAGTCGACGCCGTCGCGACTTTCGAACTCTTCTATCGTTAAGCCCTCCGGCCCGTTTCGGCGGGCTTTAGCGATCATTTCGCTAACTTCATTAACCCTCTATTTTCATCTGGTTAATTCTTAAACCCTTAAATCTTGTAGGGCCGCATACTGCTTGCTATGCAGCCAACGTTTCGCATATTATTCTGCGGTCATAATAATAATTCTCGTTTACGTTATCATTCACTTTTCCATCAGAGATCCATCATGGCGCTTTCCAATACTGCTCAGCCAATTAACACGTCGCTGCGTAAAATCGCGGTCGTCGTAGCCACAGCGGTTGCCGGCATGTCTGCTTATGCTCATGCCGCCGAAACCCCGAAAAAAGAAGAAACCATTACTGTTACTGCCGCACCGGCTGCGCAGGAGAGTGCCTGGGGGCCTGCACCGACGATTGCAGCAAAGCGCACTGCAACGGCGACGAAAACCGATACACCGATCGAGAAAACCCCGCAGTCCATTTCCGTGGTCACACGTGAAGAGATGGACATGAAACAGCCGGGGACGGTTAAACAGGCGCTGGCCTACACGCCGAGCGTTTTCGCAACGCGCGGCGCCTCAACGACCTATGATGTGGTTTCGATTCGTGGGTTCACCACCTCCAGCACCGTGAATACCAACCAGTATCTGGATGGTATGAAGCTGCAAGGGGATAACTACTCTGAAGCGTCGATGGACCCATACTTCCTGGAGCGCGTAGAGCTGCTGCGAGGCCCGACGTCCGTACTGTATGGCAAAAGCCACCCTGGCGGCGTAGTGAGTATGGTCAGCAAGCGTCCAACCACGGAACCGTTAAAAGAAATTCAGTTCAAAATGGGGACGGATAACCTGTGGCAGACTGGGTTTGACTTCAGCGACGCGATTGATGATAACGGCGTGTGGTCCTACCGTCTGACCGGCCTGGGACGCAGTGAAAATGCGCAGCAGGAGATGGTGAAGTCTACTCGTTACGCGATTGCGCCGTCTTTCAGCTGGCGTCCTGATGATAAAACCGATTTCACTTTCCTGAGCAACTTCCAGAGCGATCCGGATGCGGGTTACTACGGCTGGCTGCCGCGTGAAGGTACCGTTGTGCCTTACTATGATGCTAACGGAAAGGCGCACAAACTGCCGACCGATTTCAACGAAGGCGATGAAGACAATAAGATCTCCCGTCGTCAGAAAATGGTGGGTTACAGCTTCGCGCATGAATTCAACGACACCTTCACCGTGCGTCAGAATCTGCGTTATACCAAAATCAATACGCTTTACCGTTCAGTTTACGGTAATGGCTATATCGCTCCGGCCCAGATCAGCCGTGCGTACGTGCGCTCAGATGAAGACCTCAACTCGTTCACGGTTGATACACAGCTCCAGTCGAAATTCGCGACCGGTGCCGTTGACCATACGCTGCTGACGGGGGTGGATTACCTTCGTATGCGCAATGATATTGATGCTGACTACGGTACCGCCGATCCGATCAGCATGAACAATCCGCAGCACGGCAATGCGAACGTCAATGTGAACTTCCCGTATGCCATGCTCAATCGCCAGGAGCAGACCGGGCTCTATGCGCAGGATCAGGCGGAATGGGATAAGTGGGTACTCACCATGGGTGGCCGCTATGACTTTGCAAAAACGTCTGCCTTTAACCGTAATAACGGGACCACCGCGGAAATTAACGATCAGGCATTTACCTGGCGCGGGGGGATTAACTACCTGTTCGACAACGGGATTACCCCATACTTCAGCTACAGTGAATCCTTTGAACCGCTCTCTGGCACCACCCAGGGCGGCAAACCGTTCGATCCGGCGCGCGGCAAGCAGTATGAAGCGGGCGTGAAGTATGTTCCGAAAGATCTGCCTGTTGTGGTGACGGCCGCGGTATATCAGCTGACCAAGAACAACAACCTGACCGCCGATCCGGCGAACCCGACCAGCGGCTTTAGCGTGCAGGGCGGTGAAATTCGCTCCCGTGGCTTTGAGCTGGAAGCGAAAGCGGCGGTGTCGGCTAACGTGAACGTAACGGCGGCCTACAGCTACACCGATGCGGAATATACCCATGATACCTGGTATGAAGGTCGTCGTCCGGCAGAAGTACCGCGCAACATGGCATCCCTGTGGGCGGATTACACCTTCCACGAGACGGCGCTGAGTGGCCTGACCGTCGGTGCGGGCGCGCGTTACATCGGTAACACGGTGACGTACTACTCCTCAGCGTCGCCTAAAGCCTATGAGTCCTTTAACGTCGCGGGTTATGCCCTGGCGGATGCGACCGTGAAATACGATCTGGCGCGCTTCGGTCTGCCGGGATCTTCCGTCGGCGTCAACGTGAACAACATCTTTGACCGTGAATACGTCTCCAGCTGCTACAGCGAGTATGCATGCTACTGGGGAGCAGGACGCCAGGTTGTTGCCACCGCGACCTTCCGCTTCTAACCTCTTTATGGGCACGGTTCGCCGTGCCCTTTTTATTTAAGTTGGCTGACATGCAGGATAATAAAACGCAATCCGACTCCACCTTCACGCTTAACAATCTCTCCTTTCGCGTACCCGGGCGCACCTTGCTGCATCCGCTCTCTTTGACGTTTCCCGCAGGTAAAGTGACCGGTTTAATCGGGCACAATGGTTCCGGTAAATCGACGCTGCTGAAGATGCTGGGTCGTCATCAGCCGCCGTCCGAGGGCGACATATTGCTGGATGACCAGCCGCTGGCGAGCTGGAGCAGTAAGGCCTTTGCCCGCAAGGTGGCCTATCTGCCGCAGCAGTTGCCGCAGGCTGAGGGGATGACGGTGCGCGAGCTGGTGGCGATTGGACGTTATCCGTGGCACGGTGCGCTCGGGCGTTTTGGCGTCGCTGACAGAGAGAAAGTGGAAGAGGCGATCGCGCTGGTTGGGTTAAAACCGCTGGCGCACCGTCTGGTGGATAGCCTGTCCGGTGGCGAGCGTCAGCGCGCATGGATCGCGATGCTGGTGGCGCAGGACAGCCGCTGCCTGCTGCTCGACGAACCCACGTCGGCGCTGGACATTGCGCATCAGGTTGACGTCCTGGCGCTGGTGCATCGCTTAAGTCAGCAGCGCGGCCTGACGGTGATTGCCGTTCTGCATGATATCAACATGGCGGCACGCTATTGCGACTACCTGGTAGCGCTGCGCGGCGGTGAAATGATCGCTCAGGGTACGCCTGCCGAACTGATGCGCAGCGAAACGCTGGAACATATCTACGGTATTCCTATGGGCATCCTGTCTCACCCAGCCGGTGCTGCACCCGTGAGCTTTGTCTACTGATGCTGGATTCAACATTCATTAGCCGCCGTCGCCTGCTGACGGCCATGGCGCTCTCACCGCTGCTGTTAAAGATGGGCCCGGCCCGCGCTGCCGCTATCGATCCGCACCGCATCGTGGCGCTGGAGTGGTTGCCCGTCGAACTGATGATGGCGCTTGGCGTGACGCCTTACGGCGTGGCCGATATTCCCAACTACACCCTGTGGGTGAATGAGCCAAAACTGCCGGACTCCGTCATCGACATTGGCCTGCGTACGGAGCCGAATCTTGAGCTTCTCACCCAGATGAAACCGTCTTATTTATTCTGGTCTGCGGGGTATGGCCCGTCGGAAGAGACCATGGCGAAGATTGCGCCAGGGCGGGGCTTTTCCTTTAGCGACGGCAAAAAGCCGCTGACCATGGCAAAAAATTCCATCCACGAGATGGCGCAGTTTCTCAACCGTGAGGCTCAGGCGAAAAAACATCTCGATGAATTTAATGCGCTGATTGATTCCCTCAAGCCGCGCTTTGCCCACCGTGGCGATCGGCCTTTGCTGATGGTAACCCTGCTGGATGCCCGCCATATGCTGGTCTTTGGAAATAACTGTCTGTTCCAGGAAGTGCTCGACAGCTTTGGCATTCGCAATGCCTGGGAAGGCGAGATGACATTCTGGGGCAGTACCGCCGTGGGTATTGACCGTCTGGCGGCGTTTCGTGATGTGGACGTGCTGTGCTTCGATCACGGGAACGAGCGCGAGATGCAAACCCTGATGGCGACCCCGCTCTGGCAGGCAATGCCGTTCGTCCGCGAGCAGCGCTTCATGCGCGCGCCAGCGGTATGGTTCTACGGCGCGACGCTGTCGGCAATGCATTTTGCCCGCGTGCTGGACAATGCACTGGGAGGCAAGGCATGAGCACGCGTATGGCCCGTTTCCCGATGTTACTGTTAGCGCTCATTTTTCTGGCTGCCCTGATGTTAACCGGCTTTAACCTGAGCACGGCGTTACCGCGCGATCAATGGGCAGCCGCGTTTGCCGCACCGGATATCGATAATATTCAGCAAATGCTGTTCCACTACAGCCTGCTGCCGCGTCTGGCTATCTCCCTGCTGGTCGGGGCGGGACTGGGACTGGTGGGCGTACTGTTTCAGCAGGTGCTGCGTAACCCGCTGGCAGAGCCGACCACGCTGGGCGTGGCGACGGGGGCTCAGCTGGGGATCACCATCACTACTCTCTGGACCCTGCCGGGAGTGCTAACCTCGCAGTTTGCCGCGCTGGCAGGCGCATGCGTGGTCGGTGCGCTGGTCTTTGGCGTGGCATGGGGAAAACGTCTCTCGCCGGTCACGCTGATCCTCGCGGGGCTGGTCGTCAGCCTCTACTGTGGGGCAATCAACCAGCTGCTGGTGCTGTTTCACCACGACCAGCTGCAAAGCATGTTTATGTGGAGTACCGGCACGCTCACCCAGACTGACTGGAGTATCGTCCAGCGCCTGTGGCCGCAGCTGTTCGGCGGCGTGGTGCTGACGCTGCTGCTGCTGCGTCCGCTGACGTTGATGGGTCTCGATGACGGCGTGGCGCGCAATTTGGGGCTGGCGCTGTCGCTGGCGCGTCTGGCGGCCCTGACCCTGGCGATTGTGCTCAGCGCGTTACTGGTTAACGCCGTCGGCATCATCGGTTTTATCGGCCTGTTTGCGCCGTTGCTGGCAAAAATGCTCGGCGCACGCCGTCTGCTGGCGCGGCTGATGCTGGCTCCGCTGATTGGCGCGCTGATCCTCTGGCTTTCTGATCAACTCATTCTCTGGCTGGCGCGCGTCTGGATGGAAGTTTCCACGGGCTCGGTGACGGCCCTGATCGGCGCACCGCTGCTGCTGTGGCTGTTGCCGCGCCTGCGCAGCATTAGCGCTCCGGCAATGGATGCCGGCGATAAAGTACATGCCGAACGTCAGTCGGTGGTGTGGTTCAGCCTTGCCGGGCTGGCAGTGCTGGTTATCGCCTCGTTTGCCGCACTCTCGCTGGGACGCGACGCCACGGGCTGGCACTGGGCGACGGGGGATCTGCTGCATGAACTCATGCAGTGGCGCTGGCCGCGGATCTTCTCCGCGCTGATTGCGGGCGTCA
This sequence comes from Enterobacter cloacae complex sp. GYL001, assembly GCF_049237125.1. Lineage (NCBI taxonomy): Bacteria > Pseudomonadati > Pseudomonadota > Gammaproteobacteria > Enterobacterales > Enterobacteriaceae > Enterobacter > Enterobacter cloacae complex sp. GYL001. Next base: position 277,909 of record NZ_JBMKGW010000004.1, read on the forward strand.
TGCTGGCGGTGGCGGGCTGTATTATCCAGCGTCTCACCGGCAACCCGATGGCAAGCCCGGAGGTATTAGGGATCAGCTCCGGGGCCGCGTTTGGCGTAGTGTTGATGTTGTTCCTCGTGCCGGGAAATGCGTTCGGCTGGCTGATGCCTGCCGGGAGTATCGGCGCGGCAGTCACGCTGATGATTATCCTGATCGCCTCCGGGCGAGGGGGGTTCTCACCTCACCGTATGCTGCTGGCCGGGATGGCGCTCAGCACCGCGTTTACTATGCTGCTGATGATGTTGCAGGCGAGCGGCGATCCGCGCATGGCGCAGATCCTGACCTGGATTTCCGGTTCAACGTACAACGCCACCGGCAGTCAGGTAGTGCATACCGGGATTGTGATGATCGTGCTGCTGGCGATTGTGCCGCTGTGCCGTCGCTGGATGACCATTCTGCCGCTGGGTGGGGATACCGCCCGCGCGGTCGGCTTGGCGCTGACGCCAACGCGTATCGCCCTGTTGCTGCTGGCCGCGTGCCTGACGGCGACGGCCACCATGACTATCGGCCCGCTCAGTTTTGTCGGATTAATGGCGCCGCATATCGCCCGTATGATGGGCTTCCGCCGGACTTTGCCGCATATCGTGATCTCTGCGCTGACGGGCGGGGTAATCCTGGTCTTTGCTGACTGGTGCGGAAGGATGGTGCTGTTCCCGTATCAGATCCCGGCGGGCCTGCTGTCGACCTTTATCGGCGCGCCGTATTTTATATATCTGTTGAGAAAGCAGAGTCGGTAATAAAAGTAAACGGCAATCCTTAGATTGCCGTTTTCGTGTTTGCTCCCTCTCCCAAGGGAAGATGGAGAACATCGTAGGCCGGGTAAGCGTTAGCGCCACCCGGCAATGCCCTTAGAGCTTCGCAAACACCTTACGCGCTGCGTCGATGGTGTTATTGATATCTTCTTCGCTGTGCGCCACGGACATAAAGCCCGCTTCAAACGCTGACGGCGCAAGATACACGCCTTCTTCCAGCATCAGATGGAAGAAGCGTTTGAAGCGTTCCACGTCGCATTTCACCACGTCCTGATAGCAGGTCACGGTTTTCGCATCGGTGAAGAAAATCCCGAACATCCCGCCGACGTGGTTTACCACCAGCGGAATACCCGCGTCTTCTGCGGCTTCCAGCAGGCCGTTTGCCAGCTGCGTCGTCCGGTCCGTCAGGGTTTCGTGGATACCCGGCTGCGCCACTTCGGTCAGACAGGCAAAGCCCGCCGCCATCGCAATCGGGTTACCGGAGAGCGTACCCGCCTGGTAAACCGGACCGGTTGGCGCCAGCGCGTCCATCACGTCCTTACGGCCGCCAAACGCGCCGACAGGCATGCCGCCGCCAATGATTTTGCCGAGGCAGGTCAGATCCGGCTCTACGCCGTAGTATGACTGCGCTCCCGCCAGCGCGACGCGGAAACCGGTCATCACTTCGTCGATGATCAGCAGCGCGCCGAACTCATCGCACAGTGCGCGCAGGCCCGGCAGGAAATCCGGCTGCGGTGGAATACAGTTCATGTTGCCCGCCACCGGTTCAACGATGATGCAGGCGATCTCCTGCGGATACTGCCCGAACGCGGCGCGAACGGTGTTCAGATCGTTATAGGTGCAGGTCAGCGTGTGTTTCGCGAAATCAGCCGGCACCCCCGGGGAGTTCGGTTGACCGAGCGTCAGCGCGCCGGAACCGGCTTTTACCAGCAGGCAGTCGGCGTGGCCGTGATAACAACCTTCGAACTTGATGATCTTGTCACGACCGGTAAAACCGCGCGCCAGACGGATAGCGCTCATGGTCGCTTCGGTACCGGAGTTCACCATACGCACCATGTCCATCGTTGGCACCAGCTCGGTGACCAACTCCGCCATTTTGACTTCCATCTCGGTTGGCGCGCCGAAGCTCAGGCCGCGCTGAGCGGCTTCAATCACCGCGTTGCGGATCGCCGGGTGGTTGTGCCCCAGTACCATCGGGCCCCAGGAGCCGACGTAATCGACATAGGCTTTACCATCCACATCATACAGATATGCCCCATCCGCACGTTCGATAAACAGCGGGGTGCCACCCACGCCGGTAAAGGCGCGCACGGGTGAATTCACGCCGCCTGGGATAAGCTCGCGGGCTGCGCTGTAGAGGTTTTCAGACTTGCTCATGGCGTCGTTCCTGGTTCGTAGAAATAAGTTAAGGCAACTATTCTAAGTGATTCGGAAGAGGTTATAAAATTTTTGCCCCTCAGAAGGCTTAACAATTGTTAAGTATTTTTCAGGGGACGAGGGGATTGTCTCTGGTAGAATCCCTGCGGCCTTTTGTATGACGAAACAGAACAGGTAATGAACGAGAACACACCTTCTTTTGAACAACAACAGTTTACGCGCGCGAAGCACCGGGTCAGTATCCGGCGGCTGCTCAACCGTGACAAAACCCCGTTAGCCATTCTGCTGGCAGCCGCCGTGGTCGGTACGCTGGCCGGGCTGGTGGGGGTCGCATTCGAGAAAGCGGTTAACGCGGTCCTCAACTGGCGCATAGGTACCGTCGCCAGCTTTGCCGATCGGGAATGGCTGGTCTGGGTGTGGGCCTTTGGCCTTTCGGCGCTGTTCGCCATGGTGGGCTATTTTCTGGTGCGTAAATTCGCACCTGAAGCAGGTGGCTCGGGGATCCCTGAAATTGAGGGGGCGCTGGAGGAGCTACGCCCGGTTCGCTGGTGGCGGGTGCTTCCTGTGAAATTTATCGGCGGGATGGGAACCCTCGGGGCGGGCATGGTGCTCGGTCGGGAAGGGCCAACGGTACAGCTGGGCGGTAACGTCGGGCGCATGGTCGGCGATCTGTTCCGTATGCGCAGCGCCGAAGCACGGCATACGCTGCTGGCGACGGGGGCCGCCGCGGGGCTGTCTGCGGCGTTTAACGCGCCGCTGGCGGGTATCCTGTTTATCATTGAAGAGATGCGCGCCCAGTTCCGCTACAACCTGATCTCCATTAAAGCGGTGTTTACCGGCGTGATTATGTCGAGCATTGTCTTTCGCGTCTTTAACGGCGAAGGGGCGGTGATTGAAGTTGGCAAGCTGACCAATGCGCCGGTCAATACTTTATGGCTGTATCTGGTTCTTGGGATGATTTTTGGCGTCGTCGGCCCGCTTTTTAACACCCTGATTTTACGGGCGCAGGATATGTTTCAGCGCATCCATGGCGGAAATACCACGAAATGGGTGCTGGTGGGAGGCCTGCTTGGCGGCGTGTGCGGGATCCTCGGCTTTATCGAACCGAATGCGGCGGGCGGCGGTTTCGGCCTGATTCCCATTGCCGCGGCGGGGAATTTCAGCGTAGGCCTGCTGCTGTTTATGTTTATTTCTCGCGTCATCACTACGGTATTGTGCTTCTCCTCCGGCGCACCGGGCGGCATTTTCGCTCCGATGCTTGCGCTGGGGACGCTGCTGGGTACGGCGTTCGGGATGGCGGCGGCGGCAGGCTTCCCGGCCTACCATCTGGATGCCGGGACGTTTGCGGTGGCGGGAATGGGGGCGCTGCTGGCGGCCTCCCTGCGCGCGCCGCTGACCGGGATCGTACTGGTGCTGGAAATGACCGACAATTACCAGCTCATTTTGCCAATGATCATTACCTGTCTCGGCGCGACACTATTAGCCCAATTCCTGGGTGGAAAACCGCTATACTCCACCATTCTTGCCCGTACCCTGGCGAAACAGGAAGCTGAACAGGCCCTGAAGCAGAATACTTGAATGAATTACCAGGGTATTAGATAATGACAAAAAGAATTGGGTGATTTTTGCCCAATAGCAGTCGCAGTATTCATGGGAGCATAAGATGAGTGATGACGTAGCGTTGCCGCTGGAATTTACCGAAGCAGCAGCGAAAAAAGTGAAAACCCTGATTGCCGATGAGGACAATCCGGATCTGAAACTGCGTGTTTATATTACCGGCGGCGGCTGTAGCGGCTTCCAGTATGGTTTTACCTTTGACGACCAGGTTAACGATGGTGATATGACTATCGAGAAACAGGGCGTCGCGCTGGTGGTTGACCCGATGAGCCTGCAATATCTGGTGGGCGGTTCAGTGGACTACACTGAAGGTCTGGAAGGTTCGCGCTTTGTGGTGACTAACCCGAATGCAACCAGCACCTGCGGGTGTGGTTCGTCGTTCAGTATTTAAGCCTGAACGCAGATTGTAGGCCCGGTAAGCGAAGCGCTACCGGGCTTATAAACGATATCTATCTTGAATTTTCATCCAGCGCAAAGGTCGGCAGCTTCAGATGCCAGCGTATTGCCGCTAAACGGATCACCAGCGTGACCACCATCCCCAGCATCGCCGCATTCTCCAGCGGGACAGCAAAGGTGTAATACGCCGTGGCGTGAACAATCCCCCCGATGATACAGGCTGTCGCGTAGATTTCCGTTCGCAGGATCATCGGGACTTCTCGCGCCAGTATGTCGCGAATAATCCCTCCGCCCACGCCGGTTAACACGCCCATGCAGATCGCCACCAGCGGGCCAGTCCCGGCAATAAAGGCTTTATTCACGCCTATCCCCACAAAAACCGCCAGACCGACGGCATCCAGCACCGGCAATATCCATTTTGGCAGTCTGCGAGGCTGACGAACCAGCACGATGGTTAACAGGCAGGTGACCATCGCCACCACCAGATCCGTGGGATCTTTCACCCAGAATACCGGGCCGTTTGCCAGCGCCATATCGCGGATCGTTCCGCCTCCCACCGCCGTAACAACGCCGAGTACCAGTACGCCAAAAGGGTCCATGCGTAGTTTTCCGGCAAGCAAAACGCCGGAGATAGCAAAAACGGCTGTGCCAAGAATATCCAGCCAATACACGAGCATCGTTAAATCCTCGAAGGGGGTATTTATCTGTTTGAGTGACTCTCTGCCAGTTCGGCGCAGAGTTGTTTTGCGGCGAGGATAATACGCGGGCTGGCGCGTTCAAACCAGTCGCTGTTGAGTGCGATGACCGGAATTTTAAGCTGCCGATGCCAGAATTGTTCTATTTTAGGAATCTCGCTCGCATTTCCGACCACCACAATGGCCTGCGGTTGTCGGGCAAGAACCTGCTCACGACTGACCTGGGGCCAGGGAACCCGGCTTTCGGCAAAGATATTTTCACCTCCACAGGTCTCAAGCACCTGGTTCTGGATCGAACCTTTCCCGGTAGTGAACAGCGGCTGGCTGCCAAATTGCAGAAAAACGCGTTGTTTCGGTTGCGTGCCGTATCGGGCTTTTAGCGCGGCATAGTCGTTGAGCATCTGCTGTGCAGCCTGCCCGGCGCGTTGGGGGGTAGGGCTGAAGGGCGCGAGGTCACGGAGGGTTTGCGCCACCTGTTCGATGCTCACCGCGTCCACCCATTTCACCGTTATTCCCAGCGAAGAGAGCTGGTTTACCTGCCGTTCGGCATTACCGCCGCGCCAGGCGAGCACCAGATCGGGCTTTAGCGCCACGATGCGTTCCAGATTCATTCCCTGCCAGGTAGCAACCTGTTCGATATGGGCGGCCTGCGGTGGATAATCGGAAAAGCTGCTTACCGCAACGGGCGTGATCCCGGCGGCAAACGCCAGTTCCGTATTGGCAGGAGAGAGAGTGATCACCCGCGGCGCGGCGATGAGCCAGGCCGGAGCGAGCAGAAGCAGGGCGACCAGCGCCCTGAATGACACCTTACCCACGCGCTAGTTTCTGCACCAGGGTTTCCACCATCACGGTGGACTGTTTGGCCGCAACGGCCAGGAATTCGTCGAAGCTGATGTGGGACTGCTGGTCCGCCACGTCAGAGATCGCGCGAACGACCACGAACGGCACGCTGAAGTTATGGCATACGTGCGCAATGGCCGTGGCTTCCATCTCAACGGCGACAGCCTGCGGGAAGTTATGACGGATTTTCGCCAGACCGACAGAGCCGTTGATAAAGGCATCGCCGCTGACGATCAGGCCACGCACCGCATTGAGGTTCAGCTCGTTAATGCAGCTTTCAGCGGCGGCAATCAGCTTATCATCCGCTTTAAACCCGGCCGGGCAGCCCGGAAGCTGACCATATTCGTAGCCGAATGCGGTGACATCTGCATCGTGATAACGCGCTTCGTCGGAAACCACGATATCGCCCACTTTCAGCGTCGGCGCCAGACCGCCCGCAGAACCCGTATTAATGATAACGTCAGGCTTGCAGCGCTCAAGCAGCAGGGTCGCGCCCAGTGCCGCTGCAACTTTACCGATGCCTGATTTCAGCAGAGCCACGTCAACACCGTTCAGCTGGCCGGTGTAGATCTCACAGCCACCGAGGGAGAGGGTCTGACGGTTCTCAATTTTGTCACGCAGCAGCGTAACTTCTTCTTCCATTGCACCAATAATGCCGATTTTCATAGATTTACTCGCGATGTGCCTTGTTAAGATGCATAGTCTATCATGCGGTTAAGGGGAAACGCATTCTCACGCGGGGGAGCACATGGCACCAATCGATTTTCGCACCAAAATTAACTGGCACCGACGTTTCCGTTCGCCACAGGGCGATAAGAGCGAACATGAGATCCTGCGCATTTTCGAAAGCGATCGCGGACGCATCATCAACTCGCCCGCCATCCGTCGGTTACAGCAAAAAACCCAGGTGTTCCCGCTGGAGCGTAACGCCGCGGTGCGTACGCGGTTAACGCACTCCATGGAAGTGCAGCAGGTGGGGCGCTACATTGCGAAAGAGATCCTCAGCCGTCTCAAAGAGCAACGTCTGCTGGAAACCTACGGACTGGATGAACTGACCGGGCCGTTCGAAAGCATCGTTGAGATGGCCTGCCTGATGCACGATATCGGCAATCCTCCCTTTGGTCATTTCGGCGAGGCCGCCATCAATGATTGGTTTAAACAGCGGCTTTTTCCCTCTGACGCCATAAGCCAGCCGCTCAGCGATGACCGCTGTGTGGTACGCGATTTATGCCTGCGTGAAGGCGAAGATAGCCTGAACGATCTGCGCCGTAAGGTGCGCCAGGATCTGTGTCATTTCGAAGGTAACGCGCAGGGGATCCGTCTGGTGCACTCCCTGATGCGGATGAATCTGACCTGGGCCCAGGTGGGCTGTATTCTTAAATACACGCGTCCCGCATGGTGGACCGGAGAAACGCCCGCCACGCATAGCTACCTGATGAAAAAACCGGGCTATTACTTATCGGAAGAAGCATACATCGCGCGGTTGCGTAAAGAACTGTCTCTGACCCCTAATGGCCGTTTTCCATTGACATGGATTATGGAAGCGGCTGATGACATTTCTTATTGCGTGGCCGATCTGGAAGACGCGGTGGAAAAAAGAATATTCAGCGTCGAGGAGCTGTATCAGCATCTTCATGATGCCTGGGGAGAGCATGAAAAAGGTTCTCTGTTTGCGCAGGTCGTCGAGAATGCCTGGGATAAATCGCGTTCAAATTCGCTGAGCCGCAGTACCGAAGATCAGTTCTTTATGTATTTGCGGGTGAACACGCTGAATAAACTGGTGCCGTATGCGGCCGCCCGTTTCATTGATAATTTGCCGATGATATTTAGCGGGGAATTTAATCACGCCCTGCTGGAAGATGAGAGCAGTTTTAGTCAGCTTCTTGAATTATATAAAAACGTGGCTGTTCGCCATGTTTTCAGCCACCCGGATGTCGAGCAGCTGGAGCTGCAAGGATACCGGGTTATCAGCGGGTTGCTGGAGATTTATGGCCCGCTGCTTCAGCTGACGGTCGATGAGTTTAGCGAGCTGGCAAATAATGAACGTGTTCGCCGCCTGCCGATTGAATCTCGTCTCTATCAGAAGCTTTCAACCCGCCACCGGCTGGCATACATTGAAGCCGTCAGTAAAATAGATCGCCATTCTTCCCAATGGCCAGTCATGGAATATTATTATCGCTGTCGTCTTATCCAGGACTATATCAGCGGGATGACAGATTTGTATGCCTGGGATGAATACCGCAAGCTTATGGCCGTTGAATAAGCCATGAGTTTTGTAAAGACGACCAATAAATTTTTACTTTTTCCATAAACTTAATCCCGGAACTAAGCGGTATAAAACGAATCTGAGTTACACAGCAATTTTGCGTTATCTGGTAAATCGAGATTGAGAAACATGAAAAAAACCACATTAGCAATGAGTGCACTGGCTCTGAGTTTAGGTTTAGCGCTGTCCCCTCTGGCGATGGCGGCCGAGACAGCTTCCTCGGCAGCGACTGCGCAGCAGATGCCAAGCCTGGCCCCGATGCTCGAAAAAGTGATGCCATCGGTGGTGAGTATTAACGTTGAGGGCAGCACAACCGTCAATACGCCGCGTATGCCGCGTAATTTCCAGCAGTTCTTCGGCGACAATTCGCCATTCTGCCAGGACGGTTCGCCATTCCAGAGTTCTCCGTTCTGTCAGGGCGGCGGCGCAGGGGATGACGGTCAGGGCGGCGGCCAGCAGCAGAAATTCATGGCACTTGGCTCGGGCGTCATTATTGATGCAGCCAAAGGCTACGTGGTGACCAATAACCACGTGGTAGATAATGCTAACACCATTAAAGTGCAGATGAGCGATGGCCGTAAATTCGATGCCAAAGTGGTTGGTAAAGACCCGCGCTCCGATATCGCGCTGATTCAAATCCAGGATCCGAAGAACCTGACGGCGATTAAGCTTGCCGACTCTGACGCGCTGCGCGTGGGTGACTACACCGTCGCCATCGGTAACCCATTTGGTCTGGGCGAAACCGTGACCTCGGGTATCGTCTCTGCGCTGGGACGTAGCGGCCTGAATGCGGAAAACTATGAAAACTTCATTCAGACGGATGCGGCCATTAACCGTGGTAACTCCGGCGGTGCGCTGGTTAACCTGAACGGTGAGCTGATCGGTATCAACACCGCTATCCTGGCACCGGACGGTGGCAACATCGGTATCGGCTTTGCTATCCCGAGCAACATGGTGAAAAACCTGACTGCGCAGATGGTGCAATATGGACAGGTGAAACGCGGTGAGCTGGGTATCATGGGTACCGAACTGAACTCCGAGCTGGCGAAAGCGATGAAAGTGGACGCTCAGCGCGGCGCATTCGTAAGCCAGGTCATGCCGAACTCTTCGGCGGCGAAAGCCGGCATTAAAGCGGGTGACGTCATCACCTCTCTGAACGGTAAGCCGATCAGCAGCTTTGCCGCCCTGCGTGCGGAAGTTGGTTCTATGCCAATCGGCAGTAAAGTGACCCTCGGCCTGCTGCGTGAAGGTAAGCCGGTTAACGTGAGCCTGGAACTGCAACAGAGCAGTCAGAATCAGGTCGATTCCAGCACCATCTTCAGCGGTATTGAAGGTGCTGAAATGAGCAACAAAGGGGCAGATAAAGGCGTGGTGGTGAACAACGTGAAAGCGAACTCACCTGCTGCCCGTATCGGCCTGAAAAAAGGTGATGTGATCATGGGCGCTAACCAGCAGCCGGTGAAAAACATCGCTGAACTGCGCAAAATTCTCGACAGCAAGCCGTCCGTGCTGGCACTGAATATTCAGCGTGGTGATACCTCTATTTATCTCCTGATGCAGTAATCTTCTTAAGCCCCTGTTCGCAGGGGCTTTCTCTTTTCTGTGACCTTTCCCACAACTCCATACATCTCTCTCTGCCTTTGGGCATCTGCACAATGCAGCCTTAGCTGAACTTCCCTATGCTTGAGCTCTGCTCACGGGAGGGTTATATGGCTGGCTGGCATCTTGATACCAAAATGGCGCAGGATATCGTGGCGCGAACCATGCGCATCATTGATACCAATATCAACGTAATGGATGCCCGCGGGCGCATTATCGGCAGCGGCGATCGTGAGCGTATTGGGGAATTGCACGAAGGGGCGTTGCTGGTGCTTTCTCAGGGGCGCGTGGTCGATATCGATGACGCCGTGGCGAAACATCTGCACGGGGTCCGTCAGGGGATCAACCTGCCGCTGCGTCTGGAAGGAGAGATTGTTGGCGTTATCGGTCTGACAGGCGATCCTGAATCGCTGCGTAAATACGGTGAGCTGGTCTGCATGACGGCGGAGATGATGCTGGAGCAGTCGCGTCTGATGCATCTGCTCGCCCAGGACAGCCGCCTGCGTGAAGAGCTGGTGATGAATTTGATTCAGGCGGAGGAGCACACGCCTGCCCTGAGCGAATGGGCGCAGCGTCTGGGTATCGACCTGAATCAGCCGCGGGTGGTCGCCGTTATTGAGGTGGATAGTGGCCAGCTTGGCGTGGACAGCGCCATGGTGGAGCTACAGCAGCTGCAAAACATGCTGGCGACGCCGGAGCGTAACAACCTGGTGGCGATTGTCTCTTTGACGGAAATGGTGGTGCTCAAGCCTGCGCTTAATCAGTTTGGTCGCTGGGACGCGGAAGATCATCGTCGCCGCGTTGAGCTGCTCATCGAGCGCATGAAGGAGAACGGACAGCTCCGTTTTCGCGTCGCGCTGGGAAATTATTTTACCGGGCCGGGAAGTATTGCCCGTTCATGGCGAACGGCGCGCACCACCATGATGGTGGGTAAACAGCGCATGCCGGAGAGCCGCAGTTATTTCTATCAGGATCTGATGCTGCCGGTCCTGCTCGACAGCCTGCGCGGCGGCTGGCAGGCCAACGAGCTGGCGCGTCCGCTGGTGCGTCTGAAAGCGATGGACAACAACGGGCTGCTGCGCCGCACGTTGCAGGCGTGGTTCCGGCATAACGTGCAGCCGCTGGCAACGTCAAAAGCGCTGTTTATTCACCGTAATACGCTGGAGTATCGGCTTAACCGGATCTCGGAACTGACGGGGCTGGATTTAGGGAATTTTGACGACCGGCTACTGCTGTATGTGGCGTTGCAGCTGGATGAACAGAGATGATGCTGTTTGCCGGGTGGCGGCTTCGCCTTACCCGGCCTACATGCGTTCGTAGGCCCGGTAAGCGAAGCGCCACCGGGCAATAAAACGGCTCATTTGTTACGCGTCAATTTCTCAAGATCCGCTTCAATCTCGCTGATCTTATTGGTGACTACGCTTTCCAGGTGACGCAGGTCGTCAAGGATCTTACGTTTCAGATCGACTTCGCTGCGATCGCGCTGGCAGATTTGATCGAGTTCGTCGATCACGTAGCGCAGGTTAGGGCTGATTTCCTGTACTTCTTTATATCCCTGACCGATACCGTCAGCGACAACGGTCTTACGCTGGCGAGGGTATTTAAACTTCACGCTTTTGGCGAAGAACTCTCCTTTGTCCTTGTGAAAATAGATTTTCAAAATATCGTTATTGGCTTCCTGGCGGAGACTATAACGATCAATTTCATCAGGATTGGTAATGCCCAGACTTTTCAGATTATCGTACATAGCGGTACCCTTGATCTCAACATAACCTATGAATAATTAACGAAAAAATCTATTTTCGCCACCTTCGGATATAAAAAAAGCGGGGTTGCCCCCGCTTTTTGTTATACCCGATTAATCGATGGTGCGCAGCAGTTCATTGATGCCCACTTTACCGCGCGTTTTCGCGTCCACTTTTTTCACGATGACCGCGCAATACAGGCTGTATTTGCCATCTTTAGACGGCAGGTTGCCGGAAACCACAACGGAACCGGCTGGAACGCGGCCGTAGTGAATTTCACCGGTTTCGCGATCGTAAATACGGGTGCTCTGGCCAATATAAACGCCCATGGAGATCACAGAACCTTCTTCGACGATCACGCCTTCAACCACTTCGGAACGTGCGCCGATGAAGCAGTTGTCTTCGATGATGGTTGGGTTAGCCTGAAGTGGCTCAAGAACGCCACCGATGCCCACACCGCCGGACAGGTGAACGTTTTTACCGATCTGCGCGCAGGAGCCGACGGTAGCCCAGGTGTCCACCATGGTGCCTTCGTCAACGTAGGCGCCGATGTTCACGTAGGATGGCATCAGCACGGTGTTGCGTGCGATGAAGGCACCCTGACGAACGGCCGCCGGTGGTACTACGCGGAAGCCCTCTTTCTGGAAGCGCGCTTCGTCGTAATCCGCAAATTTCATTGGCACTTTATCGAAGTAGCGGCTTTCTGCTCCGTCGATAACCTGGTTATCGTTGATGCGGAAAGAGAGCAGCACAGCTTTCTTCAGCCATTGATGAGTAACCCACTGACCGTCGATTTTTTCTGCCACGCGCAGCGCGCCGGAATCCAGCAGGGAAATAACCTGGTTTACCGCTTCACGGGTCACGGTATCCACATTTGCCGGAGTGATGTCGGCGCGACGCTCAAAAGCGGACTCAATAACGTTCTGTAACTGCTGCATTGTTTACTCTTTCCATTTCACTAAAAAACACGTCACCCTTTATCGTTTGGATTGAGGGCTGCTGTCAACCGTTGTTGCACTTCAAGTTGCAGGTCATTATTAAGGGCACGCCGGTCGGCCGTCGCGATTATAAATAAATCTTCTACTCGTTCGCCAATGGTTGTAATTCGGGCGCCGTGAAGCGAAATTCCCAGATCGGCAAAAACCTGGCCGACGCGGGCGAGCAGCCCTGGCTGGTCGAGCGCAATCAGCTCAAGGAACGATTTACGGTCGGTATGGGTCGGCAGGAAATTGACCTCGGTATCGACGGTAAAGTGGCGCAGTTTTGCCGCCTGACGACGCGGCTGCGGAGGTTGCCAGCTGCGCTGCGTAATCGCCTGCTCGAGGCCAAAGCGTATCCCCTCATGCCTGTCCGACGACAGCGGGCTGCCGTCCGGCTCCAGCACAATAAAGGTGTCCATCGCCATGCCGTCGCGGGTGGTAAAAATCTGCGCGTCGTGCACGCTCAGGTTACGCCTGTCCAGCTCGGCACAGACCGCTGCAAACAAATAAGGCCGGTCCGGACTCCAGATAAAGATCTCTGTCCCGCCGCGCGTGGCCTGCGGGCTGAGCAGAATCATCGGTTTTGTCAGGTCGTGCTTCAGCAGATGCCGGGCGTGCCAGGCAAGCTGGTTTGGGCTGTGGCGCACAAAGTAGTTGGCGCGACAGCGCGCCCAAATCTGATGCAGCGCCTCTTCGTTGATGTTATCCATGCGCAGCAGAGCCAGCGCCTGCAACTGATGGTGGCGCACACGCTCGCGCATGTCGGGGGTGTTCTGCATCCCGCGACGCAGCTGTTTTTCGGTGGCGAAGTAGAGTTCGCGCAGCAGGCTCTGCTTCCAGCTGTTCCACAGGGTTTCGTTGGTGGCGCAGATATCGGCTACCGTCAGGCAGACCAGGTAGCGCAGGCGGTTCTCCGTTTGCACTTCCTCGGCGAACTGCTTGATCACTTCCGGATCCTGAATATCACGACGCTGAGCAGTAACTGACATCAGCAGATGATGGCGAACCAGCCAGGCGATAAGCTGCGTTTCACGCGAGTTCAGGCCGTGCAGCTCGGCAAATTTCAGCACGTCCTGCGCACCGAGTACGGAGTGGTCGCCGCCGCGACCTTTGGCGATATCATGGAACAGGGCGGCGATCAGGATCAGCTCCGGGTGCGCCAGACGTGGCCACAGATCAACGCACAGCGGATGGCGGGATCGCGTCTCTTCTTTAGCGAAGCTTTCCAGCTTCAGCATGACGCGGATTGTGTGCTCATCTACCGTATAGGCGTGAAACAGGTCGAACTGCATCTGCCCGACAATATGCGACCACTGGGGCATATAGGCCCACAATACGCTGTGACGGTGCATCGGCAGCAGACCGCGGCTGACGGCGCCCGGATGACGAAGCATGCTCAGGAACAGCGAGCGCGCCTCCGGGATGTAACACAGCGGCTGCTTCAGATGGCGTCGTGCATGGCGCAGATGACGCAGGGTGGTGGAGTAGATCCCGGTGATCGTGCTGTTGCGCACCATGGTGTAGAACATTCGCAGGATCGCTTCCGGTTCGCGGATGAACAGCGTTTCGTCGCGCAGATCGATAAGCGTGCCGCGCAGCTGAAATTCGTCATCAATCGGACGCGGTTTTTCGTCTGCCGTCAGCGCGAGGATCGCCTCATCGAACAGCTGTAACAGCATCTGGTTTAGCTCAGAGACGCGGCGGGTGACGCGGAAGAAATCCTTCATCATTTGCTCGACCGGCTCGTTGCCCTCGCCCTGGTAATTCAGGCGCTGCGCCACGCTGAGCTGTCGGTCAAACAGCAGGCGGTTATCGTAGCGGGTGACTTCCAGGTGCAGGGCAAAACGGATGCGCCACAGCAGATGCAGACACTCATTGAGTTCGTTACGTTCGGCTTCGGTCAGAAAACCAAACCCGACCATTTCGTCCAGTGATGTTGCTCCAAAATGTCGACGGGCGACCCATTGCAGCGTGTGGATATCGCGCAGGCCACCGGGGCTGCTTTTAATATCCGGTTCGAGATTATAGCTGGTACCGTGATAACGCTGGTGGCGCTGGTTTTGTTCTTCGACTTTCGCGGCGAAGAATTTTTCCGAAGGCCAGAAGCCGTCGCTAAAGATGTGCTTTTGCAGTTCGAGGAACAGCGCAACGTCGCCAATCAGCAGGCGGGTTTCAATCAGGTTGGTGGCGACGGTCAGGTCAGATAACCCTTCCAGCAGACACTCTTCCAGCGTGCGTACGCTGTGGCCCACTTCCAGCTTTACGTCCCAGAGCAGGGTCAACAGTTCACCGATTTTCTGCGCCCGATCGTCCGGCAGTCTTTTACGGCTTAAGATCAGCAGGTCGATATCAGAGAGTGGATGCAGTTCACCCCGGCCATAGCCGCCGACCGCAACCAGCGCGACGTCGCTCACCTGTCCGAAACCGTAGTCGATCCACAGACGTTGCAGGAGCTGGTCGATAAATTCGGTGCGCGCTTCAATGAGCTGCTCGGCCGAAACGCCTGCGTCAAATGCGTTACCCAGCCAGCGATGGAAAACCTCCATGTGGGCTTTGATATGCGCGCAGGTCAGCTCATGCGGTGGCCAGACGCCCGGGTTATCAGGCTGGTCGGGGAGGGTGGGAAGTGCTGTATTAGCATACTGTTCGGGTAAGAGATTACTCATCGTGCGCCACCCATAAGAAAAAGCTATCGCCATTAAAAAAGCCGGCATTCGCCGGCTTCTTATCACTCAATGTTCGTCAGTATCGCCGGGATGGTGTCATCCTTGCGCAACGTCATAATTTCGCAGCCGTTGTCTGTAACCACAATAGTATGCTCGTACTGAGCAGACAAGCTTCTGTCTTTGGTTTTTACCGTCCAGCCATCTTTCATGGTACGGATGCGGTAATCACCCGCGTTGACCATTGGTTCGATAGTGAAGGTCATGCCCTTTTGCAGCACTACGCCGCCGTCGTCTGCATCGTAGTGCAGAACCTGCGGTTCTTCATGGAACACACGACCAATACCGTGACCGCAATATTCGCGCACCACGGAGAAACCTTCCGCTTCCACAAATTTCTGGATTGCGGCGCCGATGGTGCGCAGGCGGATGCCCGGCTTCACCATTTTCAGCGCCAGGTAGAGGCTCTCTTGCGTCACTTTGCACAGACGCTCGCCCAGAATCGTTGGCTTGCCAACGATGAACATCTTAGAAGTGTCGCCGTGGTACTCGTCTTTAATCACGGTCACGTCGATGTTGACGATGTCGCCATCTTTCAGCAGCTTCTCGTCATCCGGAATGCCGTGGCAAACCACTTCATTAATAGAGATGCAGACGGATTTCGGGAAACCGTGATAGCCAAGGCAGGCGGAGACCGCGTGCTGCTCGTTGACGATATAGTCGTTACAGATGCGATCCAGTTCGCCAGTGCTGACGCCCGGTTTCACAAACGGCTCGATCATTTCCAGCACGTCCGCGGCCAGACGACCGGCGACGCGCATCTTTTCAATTTCTTCAGGTGTCTTAATAGAGATAGCCATGTAATCTGTCCATCGGTGTCGATTTTTTCGACAATACTAGTGTAAGTGTTGTCAATGGTATCAGTCAGGCGCACCCCGTGCCAAATTGAGAATCATTAACAGCACACTCCGCCAACAATTATTGGTTTCTGGCCGTGTTTTGTGATATAAAGCGCGCCGGACTTCCGATCCATCTCAGATACACAGGCTGGACGGGAGCGACAAATCTCACTTTGTGTAACAACACACACGTATCGGCACATATTCCGGGGTGCCCTTCGGGGTCGGTAATATGGGATACGTGGAGGCATAACCCCAACTTTCAATATAGAGGTTTTAAACATGGCAACTGTTTCCATGCGCGACATGCTCAAGGCTGGTGTTCACTTCGGTCACCAGACCCGTTACTGGAACCCGAAAATGAAGCCTTTCATCTTCGGCGCACGTAACAAAGTTCACATCATCAACCTTGAGAAGACTGTACCAATGTTCAACGAAGCCCTGGCTGAGCTGAACAAGATCTCTTCCCGTAAAGGTAAGATTCTGTTCGTTGGTACTAAGCGCGCTGCAAGCGAAGCTGTGAAAGATGCTGCTAACAGCTGCGACCAGTTCTTCGTGAACCATCGCTGGTTGGGCGGCATGCTGACCAACTGGAAAACTGTTCGTCAGTCCATCAAGCGCCTGAAAGATCTGGAAACCCAGTCTCAGGACGGTACTTTCGATAAGCTGACTAAGAAAGAAGCGCTGATGCGTACTCGTGAACTGGACAAGCTGGAAAACAGCCTGGGCGGTATCAAAGATATGGGCGGCCTGCCAGACGCGCTGTTCGTAATCGATGCAGACCACGAGCACATCGCAATCAAAGAAGCTAACAACCTGGGTATCCCGGTATTCGCTATCGTTGATACCAACTCCGATCCGGACGGTGTTGACTTCGTTATCCCGGGTAACGACGACGCAATCCGTGCTGTTAGCCTGTACCTGAGCGCTGTAGCTGCTACCGTTCGTGAAGGCCGTTCCCAGGATCTGGCTTCTCAGGCGGAAGAAAGCTTCGTAGAAGCTGAATAATAAGGTTTTACCCCTTATTAGTACCGTGTATGAATAGGGGCCCATTATCGGCCCCTTTTTTCAATTTATACTGTTTGGCTCCCGGCCGGGCAGTTCACATCTCCCGAGGATTTAAGAATGGCTGAAATTACCGCATCCCTGGTAAAAGAGCTGCGTGAGCGTACTGGCGCAGGCATGATGGATTGCAAAAAAGCGCTGACCGAAGCGAACGGCGACATCGAGCTGGCAATCGAAAACATGCGTAAATCCGGTGCGATCAAAGCAGCTAAGAAAGCAGGCAACGTTGCTGCTGACGGCGTGATCATCACCAAAATCGACGGCAACTACGGCATCATCCTGGAAGTTAACTGCCAGACTGACTTCGTTGCTAAAGATGCTGGTTTCCAGGCATTTGCTAACAAAGTTCTGGACGCAGCGGTTGCAGGCAAAATCACTGACGTTGAAGTTCTGAAAGCACAGTTCGAAGAAGAGCGTGTAGCGCTGGTTGCTAAAATCGGTGAGAACATCAACATCCGTCGCGTTTCTTCCCTGGAAGGCGATGTTCTGGGCTCTTACCAGCACGGCGCGCGTATCGGTGTTCTGGTTGCGGCTAAAGGCGCTGACGAAGAGCTGGTTAAACAGCTGGCAATGCACATCGCTGCAAGCAAACCAGAATTCGTTAAGCCAGAAGACGTGTCTGCTGAAGTGGTAGAGAAAGAGTACCAGGTTCAGCTGGACATCGCGATGCAGTCTGGTAAGCCAAAAGAAATCGCAGAGAAAATGGTTGAAGGCCGCATGAAGAAATTCACCGGCGAAGTTTCTCTGACTGGCCAGCCTTTCGTAATGGATCCAAGCAAGTCTGTTGCTCAGCTGCTGAAAGAGCACAACGCTGATGTAACTGGCTTCATCCGCTTCGAAGTGGGCGAAGGCATCGAGAAAGTTGAGACTGACTTCGCAGCAGAAGTTGCTGCAATGTCCAAGCAGTCTTAATGATTGAAAAGGAGCCGCCTGAGGGCGGCTTCTTTTTGTCACCCGTCTCACGAAATCAGACAGGCTCCAGTATCGCTGTGCTGATTTGCGACATATCATGTCGCCAGAATTAACCCCATCTTAATCGTTGACAGTCTCAGGAAAGAAACATGGCTACCAATGCAAAACCCGTGTACAAACGCATTCTGCTTAAGCTGAGTGGCGAAGCGCTGCAAGGATCGGAAGGCTTCGGTATTGACGCAAGCATCCTTGATCGCATGGCACAGGAAATCAAAGAACTGGTCGAACTGGGTATTCAGGTTGGCGTGGTCATTGGCGGTGGCAACCTTTTCCGTGGTGCTGGTCTGGCGAAAGCGGGGATGAACCGCGTAGTGGGCGACCACATGGGTATGCTGGCAACCGTGATGAATGGCCTGGCGATGCGTGATGCGCTTCATCGCGCCTATGTGAACGCTCGCCTGATGTCCGCTATTCCTTTGAATGGCGTATGCGATAACTACAGCTGGGCAGAGGCCATCAGCCTGCTGCGCAACAACCGCGTGGTGATCCTCTCCGCCGGTACGGGTAACCCGTTCTTTACCACCGATTCCGCAGCCTGCCTGCGCGGTATCGAAATCGAAGCCGATGTGGTGCTGAAAGCGACCAAAGTAGATGGCGTGTTTACTGCCGACCCGGCAAAAGATCCTTCAGCGACCATGTACGATCAGCTGACCTACAGCGAAGTGCTGGAAAAAGAGCTGAAAGTGATGGATCTTGCCGCCTTTACGCTGGCTCGTGACCACAAACTACCGATCCGTGTCTTCAACATGAACAAGCCTGGCGCGCTGCGTCGCGTTGTTATGGGCGAAAAAGAAGGCACTTTGATCACGGAATAATTTCCGTCGGCGATAAATACAGGTAAGATTCCGCTTTATTTCGACGTGGTATCTTACCCGGGCGCGCCTTTGGCGTTGTCATGAATTAAACGCGACTATACTTAGCACACCTGTAGCGCTGTGCTGGCGGATAGTCTGCCTGAGACAAGTTTTCAAGGATCCGTAACGTGATTAACGACATCAGAAAAGATGCTGAAGTACGCATGGAAAAATGCGTAGAAGCGTTCAAAAACCAAATCAGCAAAATCCGTACTGGCCGTGCTTCCCCAAGCCTGCTGGATGGCATCATCGTAGAATATTACGGTACGCCAACGCCTCTGCGTCAGCTGGCGAGCGTGACGGTAGAAGATACCCGTACCCTGAAAATCAACGTGTTCGACCGCTCAATGAGCCCGGCCGTTGAAAAAGCGATCATGGCATCTGACCTGGGTCTGAACCCAAGCTCAGCCGGCGCGGATATTCGCGTTCCACTGCCTCCGCTGACGGAAGAGCGTCGTAAAGACCTGATCAAAGTAGTTCGTGGTGAAGCTGAGCAGGGTCGTGTTTCCGTACGTAACGTGCGTCGCGATGCGAACGATAAAGTGAAAGCCCTGCTGAAAGAAAAAGAGATCAGCGAAGACGACGATCGTCGTTCTCAGGACGACATTCAGAAAATGACCGACGCGGCCATCAAGAAAATTGATGCGGCGCTGGCAGAAAAAGAAGCGGAACTGATGCAGTTCTGATTTTCGCTGTTCACTGATAAACGCCGTTCAGAAGGACATTGAGTCTTGCTGGCGGCGTTTTGCTTTTATCTGGTCTAACTTTTGGGCATCTCATGAAGCATCTCACTCTCCTCGGCTCGACCGGCTCTATCGGTTGCAGCACTCTCGACGTTGTACGTCATAATCCTGACAGCTACACCGTGGCCGCGCTTGTGGCCGGAAAAAACGTGCAGCGAATGGTCGAACAGTGCCTGGAGTTTACCCCCCGTTTTGCGGTGATGGATGACGAAGAGAGCGCCCGCCAGGTGAAAGCGCTGTTGCAGGAGAAGGGCTGCCGTACCGAGGTACTCAGCGGGCAACAGGCGGCGTGCGATATGGCCGCGCTTGATGAAGTTGATCAGGTCATGGCGGCAATCGTCGGGGCGGCGGGTCTTCTGCCGACGCTTGCCGCTATTGATGCGGGGAAAGATGTCCTGCTTGCGAACAAAGAGTCGCTCGTCACCTGCGGACGCCTCTTTATGGAGGCGGTAAAACAGCGTGGGGCGCGTCTTTTGCCGGTCGATAGCGAACACAACGCGATTTTTCAGAGTTTGCCTCAACCTTTTCAACAAAACCTGGGGTACGCTGACCTGGAGCAGAATGGCGTTGTGTCGATTCTGCTTACCGGGTCTGGTGGCCCGTTCCGTGAAACGCCACTGTCTGAATTGAGCGCAATGACGCCGGATCAGGCGTGTCGTCATCCGAACTGGTCAATGGGGCGTAAGATCTCCGTCGATTCGGCCACCATGATGAACAAAGGTCTGGAATACATTGAAGCTCGCTGGCTGTTCAATGCGTCGGCGAAACAGATGGAAGTGCTGATCCACCCGCAGTCGGTGATTCACTCGATGGTGCGCTATCAGGACGGCAGCGTGCTGGCCCAGCTGGGCGAACCGGATATGCGTACGCCTATTGCTCATACGATGGCGTGGCCAAACCGCGTAAAATCGGGCGTTAAGCCTCTCGATTTTTGTAAGCTGAGTTCACTGACGTTTAGCGAGCCTGATTACGACCGTTATCCCTGTCTGAAACTGGCGATGACGGCCTTCGATCAGGGGCAGGCGGCGACAACGGCGCTTAATGCAGCCAATGAAGTGACCGTTGAAGCATTCCTGAATCAGCAGATCCGCTTTACTGACATCGCCGCGTTGAATTTATCCGTGCTGGAGATAATGGATTTGCGTGAGCCGCAGAGCGTGGAAGAGGTGCTGGCTGTGGATGAACAGGCACGCATTGTTGCGCGTAAACAGGTGACACGTCTCGCAAGCTGGTGATAAAGCAAGCACTAGTCGTCGTGCTATTTGTTAGCGTTGGGCTTCAGTGATATAGTCTGCGCCACCTGATCGCAGGTATTTGGCTTTAAGTGGTCAGGTAAGCCGTGGTTTGACACGGCTTTTTTATGTATAGGCTTCAGTATTCCTGTGTACCGTTAAATCCTTTCAGGGACTAAAAACGCGTTATGTTGTCTGCGAATCAACCAATAAGCGAAAACTTGCCAGCACATGGCTGTCGCCATGTTGCAATCATCATGGATGGCAATGGCCGCTGGGCGAAAAGACAAGGGAAGATACGAGCCTTTGGGCATAAAGCTGGGGCGAAATCTGTTCGCCGCGCCGTCTCTTTTGCCGCCAATAACGGCATTGATGCGTTAACGCTCTATGCTTTTAGCAGTGAGAACTGGAATCGACCTGCGCAGGAAGTGACTGCGTTGATGGAACTGTTCGTGTGGGCGCTCGATAGTGAAGTAAAAAGCCTGCACCGCCACAACGTCCGCTTGCGTATTATTGGCGAAACCAGTCGTTTTAACTCACGTTTGCAGGAACGGATTCGCAAAGCAGAAGCGCTGACGGAAAATAATACCGGCCTGACGCTCAATATCGCGGCGAATTACGGCGGACGCTGGGATATTATCCAGGGGGTTCGGCATTTGGCTGAGCAGGTTCAGGAAGGGCTGTTAAGACCCGACCAGATTGATGAAGAGGCGCTGAGTCAGCAAATCTGCATGAATGAACTGGCACCCGTGGATTTGGTTATAAGGACAGGGGGGGAACATCGCATAAGTAACTTTTTGCTGTGGCAAATTGCCTACGCCGAACTTTACTTTACGGATGTTCTTTGGCCAGATTTTGATGAACAAGACTTTGAAGGTGCGCTGCATGCCTTTGCCAATCGAGAGCGTCGTTTCGGCGGCACCGAGCCTGGTGGCGATAACGCCTGATGGGGGTAGCTTTTGCTGAAGTATCGCCTGATTTCCGCTTTTGTATTAATACCCGTCGTCATCGCAGCGCTGTTTTTACTGCCTCCGGTGGGATTCGCTATTGTTACGCTGGTGGTGTGTATGCTCGCCGCGTGGGAATGGGGGCAGCTTAGCGGCTTTACCTCGCGCACTCAGCGGGTATGGCTGGCGGTACTCTGTGGTTTTTTACTGGCCCTGATGCTGTATACCTTGCCTGAATATCATCATGATGTTCACCAGCCGCTGGTTGCCGGATCCTTATGGATATCGCTGGCCTGGTGGATTGCTGCGCTTGTTTTAGTGCTTTTCTATCCGGGCTCTGCGGCGATCTGGCGTAACTCTAAAGTGTTGCGCCTTATTTTTGGTCTGCTCACGATTGTTCCGTTTTTCTGGGGGATGGTTGCGTTGCGCGCCTGGCACTATGACGAAAACCACTACAGCGGCGCGATATGGCTGCTTTATGTGATGATTCTCGTCTGGGGGGCTGACTCCGGGGCCTATATGTTTGGTAAACTGTTCGGCAAACATAAACTGGCGCCAAAGGTTTCTCCGGGCAAAACCTGGCAAGGCTTCATCGGCGGCCTGTTTACGGCAGCGATTATCTCCTGGGGCTATGGCGTCTGGGCGAATCTTGAGGTTGCCCCCTCGACGCTGCTGGTATGTTCGATTTTCGCGGCGCTGGCATCGGTGCTGGGTGATTTAACCGAGAGTATGTTTAAGCGTGAAGCAGGGATTAAGGACAGTGGTCACCTGATTCCAGGACATGGCGGAATACTGGATCGCATTGACAGCCTTACCGCGGCTGTTCCCGTATTTGCTTGCCTGCTTTTACTGGTGTTTGGGACGATATAACGGAAGGTTTTATGCTGAGCATTCTCTGGAATCTGGCGGCGTTCATTGTTGCACTGGGTGTACTGATTACCGTGCATGAATTTGGCCATTTCTGGGTTGCCCGGCGCTGTGGTGTGCGGGTGGAGCGATTCTCGATTGGCTTTGGCAAATCGCTCTGGAAGCGCACCGATAAGCATGGCACCGAGTTTGTCATTGCTCTGATTCCCCTGGGCGGCTATGTCAAAATGCTCGACGAACGCGTTGAGCCTGTCGCCCCGGAACTTCGCCATAGCGCGTTTAACAATAAAACTGTTGGACAACGTGCTGCCATCATCGCTGCCGGCCCGGTAGCCAATTTCATCTTCGCTATCTTCGCTTACTGGCTGGTGTTTATCATCGGCGTGCCTGGCGTGCGCCCGGTCGTGGGCGAAATCACTACGGGTTCTATTGCGGCAACGGCGCAAATTACACCGGGAATGGAACTTAAAGCGATTGATGGTATCGAAACCCCTGATTGGGATGCCGTGAGGTTACAACTGGTTGCCAAAATTGGTGATGAGCAGACAACCGTCAGCGTATCGCCATTTGGTTCCGACCAGCGGCAGGAAAAAGTGCTGGATTTACGCCACTGGCGCTTTGAGCCAGACAAAGAGGACCCTGTCGCCGCACTCGGGATTCGACCGCGCGGCGCGCAGATCGAGCCGGTATTAGCCGAAGTACAGGCCAAATCGGCAGCGAGTAAAGCAGGTTTACAAGCGGGTGACAGGATCGTTAAAGTCGATGGTCAGCCATTAACACAATGGATGACCTTTGTTACTCTGGTGCGCGATAATCCAGGCAAGCCGCTCGCGCTGGAAGTGGAAAGGCAGGGGAGTTCGCTCTCACTGACTCTCACCCCGGATACCAAATCGGGCGGCGGTAAGGCGGAAGGGTTTGCAGGCGTTGTGCCGAAAGTGATCCCACTGCCAGATGAGTACAAGACAATACGCCAGTATGGGCCGTTTAGCGCCATCGTTGAGGCCACGGATAAAACATGGCAGCTGATGAAGCTTACGGTCAACATGTTGGGGAAATTGATAACCGGTGATGTGAAACTGAACAACCTCAGTGGGCCAATTTCGATTGCTCAGGGGGCTGGGATGTCAGCGGAGTTCGGGGTGATTTACTATCTCATGTTCCTTGCGCTGATTAGCGTGAACCTGGGGATAATCAACCTGTTCCCGCTTCCCGTATTAGATGGGGGCCATCTGCTGTTTTTAGCGATTGAAAAGCTAAAAGGCGGACCGGTATCCGAGCGAGTTCAAGACTTTAGTTATCGCATTGGCTCGATTTTGCTGGTGCTGTTAATGGGGCTTGCACTTTTCAATGATTTCTCTCGGTTGTAAGAGAGTTAGTTAGGAAGAACGCATAATAACGATGGCGATGAAAAAGTTGCTCATAGCGTCGCTGCTGTTTAGCAGCGCGACCGTATACGGTGCTGACGGGTTCGTAGTGAAAGATATTCATTTCGAAGGCCTTCAGCGTGTCGCCGTTGGTGCGGCCCTCCTCAGTATGCCTGTGCGCCCCGGCGATACGGTTAATGATGAAGATATCAGTAACACCATCCGTGCTCTGTTTGCCACTGGCAACTTTGAGGATGTCCGCGTCCTGCGCGATGGTGATACGCTGGTGGTTCAGGTAAAAGAACGTCCAACGATTGCCAGCATCACTTTCTCCGGTAACAAATCGGTGAAAGACGACATGCTCAAGCAGAACCTTGAGGCATCGGGTGTTCGTGTGGGGGAATCTCTGGACCGCACAACCCTTGCAGACATTGAAAAAGGTCTGGAAGATTTCTACTACAGCGTCGGTAAATACAGCGCGAGCGTTAAAGCGGTTGTTACACCGCTGCCACGTAACCGTGTTGACCTGAAACTGGTCTTCCAGGAAGGTGTTTCTGCGAAGATCCAGCAGATCAACATCGTGGGTAACCACGCGTTCAGCACCGACGAACTGATCTCCAACTTCCAGCTGCGTGACGAAGTGCCGTGGTGGAACGTGGTAGGCGATCGTAAATACCAGAAACAGAAACTGGCGGGTGACCTTGAAACCCTGCGCAGCTACTATCTGGATCGCGGTTACGCCCGTTTCAACATCGATTCAACTCAGGTGAGTCTGACTCCGGACAAGAAAGGTATCTACATTACCGTTAACATCACAGAAGGCGATAAGTACACGCTTTCGGGTGTTGAAGTCAGCGGCAACCTGGCAGGACATTCAGCTGAAATTGAATCTCTGACCAAAATTCAGCCGGGCGATCTGTACAGCGGATCTAAAGTCACCAAAATGGAAGACAGCATTAAGAAGCTGCTCGGCCGTTATGGTTATGCGTATCCGCGTGTGCAAACGCAGCCGGAAATTAACGACACGGATAAAACCGTTAAGCTGCACGTTAACGTTGATGCGGGCAACCGCTTCTACGTGCGTAAGATCCGCTTCGAAGGTAACGATACCTCTAAAGACTCCGTTCTGCGCCGTGAAATGCGCCAGATGGAAGGGGCATGGCTGGGAAGCGATCTGGTAGATCAGGGTAAAGAGCGTCTGAACCGTCTGGGCTACTTCGAAACGGTCGATACCGATACTCAGCGTGTACCAGGTCGTCCGGATCAGGTTGATGTTGTTTATAAAGTTAAAGAACGTAATACCGGTAGCTTCAACTTCGGTATTGGTTACGGTACTGAAAGTGGCGTGAGCTTCCAGGTCGGTGTTCAGCAGGATAACTGGCTGGGTACGGGCTACTCTGTCGGTATCAACGGGACGAAAAACGACTACCAGACCTACTCTGAGTTCTCCGTTACCAACCCATACTTCACCGTTGACGGTGTAAGCCTGGGCGGTCGTATCTTCTATAACGACTTTAAAGCGGACGACGCGGACCTCTCCTCGTATACCAACAAGAGTTACGGTCTGGATGGTACGCTCGGCTTCCCGGTTAACGAATACAACACCTTGCGCGCAGGTTTAGGGTACGTGCATAACGACCTGTCCAACATGCAACCGCAGGTGGCGATGTGGCGTTACCTGGACTCCATCGGTCAGTCGGCGAGTACGTCCAGCGATGATAACGGTTTCGCCGCGGATGACTTCACCTTCAACTACGGTTGGACCTACAACCGTCTTGACCGTGGCTACTTCCCGACGGAAGGTTCACGCGTCAACCTGAACGGTAAAGTGACTATCCCGGGCTCGGATAACGAGTTCTACAAGGTCACGCTGGATACGGCGTCCTACTTCCCAATTGATGAAGATCACAAGTGGGTTGTTCTGGGTCGTACCCGTTGGGGTTATGGTGACGGTATTGGAAGCAAAGAACTGCCGTTCTATGAAAACTTCTACGCCGGTGGTTCAAGCACCGTGCGTGGCTTCCAGTCCAATAACATTGGTCCGAAAGCGGTTTATTACGGCGGTAATGACGAAGATAACTGCGCAAGCCGTGATCCTAAGCAAGTATGTAGCTCTGATGACGCAGTAGGTGGTAACGCTATGGCCGTGGCGAGCCTCGAGTTCATCACGCCTACGCCGTTTATCAGTGATAAGTATGCGAACTCCGTGCGTACCTCCTTCTTTATGGATGCAGGTACGGTGTGGGACACCAACTGGGAGAACACCGCCCAGATGCGTGCGGCGGGGGTTCCGGACTACAGCGATCCGAGCAACATTCGCATGTCCGCAGGTATCGCATTACAATGGATGTCACCGCTGGGGCCGTTGGTCTTCTCTTACGCCCAGCCGTTTAAGAAATACGATGGAGACAAAGCGGAGCAGTTCCAGTTTAACATTGGTAAAACCTGGTAATAATCCGCTGCAATGGAATGCGTTGGCAGTGTAGCGCTGACAACCGGCGATCGGTAACACGGTCGCCTTGCCACGCAAAGAACGGTACCCCTCGGGTGCCAATGGGATGGTAAGGAGTTAATTGTGAAAAAGTGGTTATTAGCTGCAGGTCTCGGTTTAGCGATGGCAACTTCTGCTCAGGCAGCGGATAAAATTGCAATCGTCAACATGGGTAATTTGTTCCAGCAGGTTGCACAGAAAACCGGTGTTTCTGCAACGCTGGAAAACGAATTCAAAGGCCGTGCGAGCGAACTGCAACGTATGGAAGGTGATCTTCAGTCCAAGATGCAGCGTCTTCAGCGTGATGGTTCCACCATGAAAGCGAGCGAGCGCAGCAAACTGGAAAAAGACGTCATGTCTCAGCGCCAGACCTTCTCTCAGAAAGCACAGGCTTTCGAGCAGGATCGTCAGCGTCGTTCTAACGAAGAGCGTGGCAAACTGGTGACGCGTATTCAGTCTGCCGTTAAAGCAGTAGCAGCCGATCAGAGCATCGATCTGGTTGTTGATGCGAACGCCGTTGCATTCAACAGCAGCGATGTTAAAGACATCACCGCTGATGTTCTGAAACAGGTTAAATAAGTAATGCCTTCAATTCGACTGGCTGATTTAGCTCAGCAGTTGGATGCAGAATTACACGGTGATGGCGATATCGTCATCACCGCTGTTGCGTCCATGCAATCTGCTAAAGCAGGCACTATTACCTTCATGGTAAGCCCTAAGTACCGTGAACACCTGGCCCAGTGCCAGGCGTCTGCCGTTGTGCTGACGCAGGACGATCTTCCGTTTGCCACTAGCGCTGCACTGGTAGTGAAAAATCCCTACCTGACCTATGCGCGCATGGCCCAAATTCTTGATACCACGCCGCAGCCGGCACAGAACATTGCAGCCAGTGCTGCGATTGATCCGACGGCTCAGCTGGGTAACAACGTATCAGTCGGCGCAAACGCCGTTATCGAATCCGGCGTTGTTTTGGGTGATAACGTGGTGATTGGCCCTGGCTGCTTTGTTGGAAAAAATACGAAAATTGGCGCAGGGTCTCGTCTGTGGGCCAATGTCTCTGTCTACCATGAGGTTGAGATTGGCGAGAATTGTCTCGTTCAGTCCAGCACGGTGATTGGTTCTGACGGATTTGGTTACGCCAACGATCGGGGTAACTGGGTTAAGATCCCTCAGCTGGGTCGCGTGATTATCGGCGATCGTGTGGAGATCGGCGCTTGTACAACTATCGACCGCGGTGCGCTTGACGACACCATTATTGGTAACGGTGTTATCATAGACAACCAGTGCCAGATTGCACATAACGTTGTGATTGGCGACAATACCGCAGTTGCGGGTGGTGTTATCATGGCAGGCAGCCTGAAAATTGGCCGTTACTGCATGATTGGCGGTGCCAGCGTGATCAATGGCCATATGGAAATATGCGACAAAGTCACGGTGACGGGGATGGGTATGGTGATGCGTCCAATCACTGAGCCTGGCGTTTATTCCTCAGGTATTCCGCTGCAACCGAACAAGGTCTGGCGTAAAACAGCTGCACTGGTGATGAATATTGATGATATGAGCAAGCGACTCAAAGCGATTGAGCGCAAAATCGATCAACAAGACTAAGCGTTCATCCGTTTAACGCTAAATTTCCCGGCCTGTCGGCTTTGTTTATAAACCGGCAGGCCGTGTTATTATTGCTACTTAGTACATTTGACAGGAAGAGTATTTTGACTACTGACACTCATACTCTGCATATTGAAGAGATTTTAGAACTTCTGCCGCACCGCTATCCGTTTTTACTGGTAGACCGTGTGCTGGATTTTGAAGAAGGTCGTTTTCTGCGCGCAGTGAAAAATGTCTCCGTTAACGAGCCGTTCTTCCAGGGGCACTTCCCTGGTAAGCCTATCTTCCCGGGTGTATTGATCCTGGAAGCGATGGCACAGGCTACCGGTATTCTGGCGTTTAAAAGCGTAGGTAAACTGGAACCGGGTGAACTCTATTACTTCGCGGGTATCGATGAAGCGCGCTTCAAGCGTCCGGTCGTGCCTGGTGATCAAATGATCATGGAAGTCACTTTTGAAAAAACGCGTCGCGGCCTGACTCGCTTCAAAGGCGTAGCTATGGTTGACGGCAAAGTTGTTTGCGAAGCGACAATGATGTGTGCGCGTAGCCGGGAGGCCTGATACGTGATTGATAAATCCGCCTTTATTCATCCTACCGCCATTGTGGAAACGGGTGCCATCATTGGTGCCAACGTCCACATTGGCCCGTTTTGTATTGTTGGACCCCATGTCGAAATTGGTGAGGGTACAGTACTGAAATCTCACGTTGTCGTGAATGGTCATACCACCATTGGCTGCAACAATGAGATCTATCAGTTCGCCTCCATCGGCGAAGTTAACCAGGATCTCAAGTATGCTGGCGAACCGACCCGCGTGGAAATCGGCGATCGTAACCGCATTCGCGAAAGCGTCACCATTCATCGTGGTACAACGCAAGGCGGTGGATTGACGAAGGTGGGCAGCGACAACCTGTTTATGGTTAATGCGCATATTGCGCACGACTGTACCGTGGGTAGCCGCTGTATTCTCGCCAACAACGCAACGCTGGCGGGACACGTATCGGTTGATGATTTCGCCATTATTGGCGGCATGACCGCAGTCCATCAGTTCTGCATCATTGGTGCACACGTGATGGTCGGCGGATGCTCCGGTGTGGCGCAGGACGTCCCACCGTTTGTGATTGCGCAGGGCAACCATGCCACGCCGTTTGGCGTGAACATCGAAGGTCTCAAGCGTCGTGGTTTTAGTCGCGAAGCGATTACTGCCATCCGCAACGCGTACAAACTGCTGTACCGTAGCGGTAAAACGCTGGAAGAGGCTAAGCCGGAAATTGCCGAGCTGGCGAATAAGCACCCTGAAGTGAAAACGTTCATGGAATTCTTTGAACGTTCAACCCGTGGTCTGATTCGTTAATGGTCGACAGTCGTCCGCTTACCATCGCCCTGGTCGCCGGAGAAACCTCCGGCGATATTCTTGGTGCAGGTCTTATCCGCGCGCTTAAAGCCCGTGTACCCAATGCCCGCTTTGTGGGCGTGGCTGGGCCGCTGATGCAGGCCGAAGGCTGTGAAGCCTGGTATGAAATGGAAGAGCTGGCTGTGATGGGCATCGTCGAGGTGTTGGGGCGCTTGCGTCGCCTGCTGCATATTCGCGCCGACCTTACCCGCCGCTTTACCGACCTTAAGCCCGATGTATTTGTCGGCATTGATGCGCCTGATTTCAATATTACCCTTGAAGGGAACCTGAAAAAGCAGGGGATCAAAACTATCCATTACGTCAGTCCGTCCGTGTGGGCGTGGCGACAGAAACGCGTTTTCAAAATCGGACGATCCACTAATCTGGTACTGGCTTTTCTGCCTTTCGAAAAAGCGTTTTACGACAGATTTAATGTCCCGTGCCGTTTTATCGGTCATACCATGGCGGATGCCATGCCGCTGGATCCGGATAAAAACGCGGCGCGTGACGAACTGGGCATCCCGCATGATGTGCACTGTCTGGCGCTGCTGCCAGGGAGCCGGGGTGCGGAAGTTGAAATGCTCAGTGCCGATTTCCTGAAAACGGCGCAAATTCTTCGCAAGACTTACCCCGATCTTGAAGTGGTCGTGCCGCTGGTGAATGCCAAACGCCGCGAGCAGTTTGAGCGAATCAAAGCCGACGTCGCCCCGGATCTTCACGTCCGCCTGCTGGACGGAAAAGGGCGGCAAGCCATGTTTGCGAGCGATGCCGCACTGCTGGCTTCCGGCACGGCTGCGCTGGAGTGCATGCTGGCAAAATGCCCAATGGTGGTCGGTTATCGCATGAAGCCGTTTACCTTCTGGCTGGCAAAACGTCTGGTAAAAACAGATTACGTATCCCTGCCAAACCTGCTTGCGGGTCGCGAGCTGGTGAAAGAGCTCTTGCAGGATGAATGCCAGCCGCAGGCACTGGCTGATGCATTACTGCCGCTGCTGGCCAACGGTAAAACCAGCCACCAGATGCATGATACCTTCCGTGAACTGCATCAACTGATCCGCTGTAATGCTGATGAGCAGGCGGCCGATGCGGTGCTGGAGTTAGCACAATGATGGAATTTATTTATCCCCATACCCACCTCGTTGCCGGTGTGGATGAAGTCGGTCGTGGCCCGTTAGTGGGTGCCGTTGTGACCGCGGCGGTGATCCTCGATCCAGCCCGCCCGATCGTTGGCCTGAACGACTCGAAAAAACTGAGTGAAAAGCGTCGCCTGGCGCTGTTCGATGAAATTAAAGAAAAGGCACTGGCCTGGAGTCTCGGGCGCGCAGAGCCGGATGAGATCGACGATCTGAACATTCTGCACGCCACCATGCTGGCGATGCAGCGTGCCGTTGCTGGCCTGAAGATTGTGCCTGAGTATGTGCTGATCGACGGTAACCGTTGCCCGGCGCTGCCGATGCCTTCCATGGCTGTTGTTAAAGGCGATAGCCGCGTCGCAGAAATCAGTGCGGCGTCAATCATTGCCAAAGTGACGCGCGATGCCGAAATGGCCGCGCTGGACCTCACTTATCCCGCGTATGGTTTCGCCCAGCACAAGGGATATCCAACGGCTTTCCATCTGGAAAAGCTGGCTGAACATGGCGCAACTGAACATCATCGGCGCAGCTTTGGCCCGGTGAAACGCGCGCTGGGACTGGTGTCCTGAATCAAGACGCAAGCAATTAAGTAACGCGGGATCTGAAGATGGCTGAACCACGTTTCGTACACCTGCGGGTGCATAGCGACTACTCCATGATCGATGGGCTGGCAAAGACCGGGCCGCTGGTAAAAAAGGCGGCCTCGCTTGGCATGCCTGCGCTGGCGATCACCGATTTTACCAACCTGTGTGGCCTGGTGAAGTTCTACGGAACGGCGCATGGCGCAGGATTAAAGCCCATCGTCGGCGCGGATTTTCATGTGCAGAGCGAGCTGCTCGGCGATGAGATGACGCAGATTTCCGTGTTAGCTATGAATAACACGGGCTATCAGAACCTCACTCTGCTGATCTCAAAAGCCTACCAACGCGGTTACGGCGCACTGGGTCCATGGATTGACCGCGACTGGCTGGCGGAGCTGAACGAAGGTCTGCTGCTGATCTCCGGTGGCCGTATGGGGGATGTCGGCAAATGTCTGCTGCGCGGTAACAACGCGCTGGTGGATCAGTGCGTCTCGTTCTACGAAGAGTATTTCCCGGATCGTTATTACCTGGAGCTGATCCGTACCGGGCGTGCGGATGAAGAGAGCTACCTGCATGCGGCCGTCGCCCTGGCGGAAGCGCGTGGCCTGCCTGTGGTGGCCACCAACGATGTGCGCTTCCTTGAGGCGGGTGATTTTGACGCGCATGAAATTCGCGTCGCTATCCACGACGGTTTCACCCTCGACGATCCAAAACGCCCGCGCAACTACTCATCGCAGCAGTACATGCGCAGCGAAGAGGAGATGTGTGAGCTCTTCTCGGACATCCCGGAAGCGCTGGAAAACAGCGTAGAGATTGCCAAGCGCTGTAACGTCACCGTGCGTCTCGGCGAATACTTCCTGCCGCAGTTCCCGACGGGAGACATGACCACCGAAGATTTCCTGGTCATGAAATCGAAAGAGGGTCTGGAAGAGCGTCTGGAATTCCTCTTCCCGGATGAAGCGGTCCGTAAAGAGAAACGTCCTGAATATGACGAGCGCCTGGATATTGAACTCCAGGTGATCAACCAGATGGGGTTCCCAGGCTACTTCCTGATCGTGATGGAGTTCATCCAGTGGTCGAAGGATAACGGCGTGCCGGTAGGTCCGGGCCGTGGTTCTGGTGCCGGCTCGCTGGTGGCGTATGCCCTGAAAATTACCGATCTCGATCCGCTGGAATTTGACCTGCTGTTCGAACGTTTCCTCAACCCGGAACGTGTCTCCATGCCCGACTTTGACGTCGACTTCTGCATGGAAAAACGCGACCAGGTGATTGAGCACGTGGCCGATATGTATGGTCGTGATGCGGTTTCGCAGATCATCACCTTCGGTACGATGGCCGCGAAAGCGGTTATCCGCGATGTGGGCCGCGTTCTGGGCCACCCGTACGGTTTTGTCGATCGTATCTCTAAGCTGGTGCCGCCCGATCCGGGCATGACCCTGGCGAAAGCCTTTGAAGCTGAACCTCAGCTGCCGGAAATCTACGAAGCCGACGAAGAGGTGAAAGCGCTGATCGACATGGCGCGCAAGCTGGAAGGCGTCACGCGTAACGCCGGTAAGCATGCGGGGGGCGTGGTTATCGCCCCGACCAAAATCACCGACTTTGCGCCGCTGTACTGCGACGAAGCGGGCCAGCATCCGGTCACCCAGTTCGACAAGAACGACGTGGAATACGCCGGGCTGGTGAAGTTTGACTTCCTCGGCCTGCGTACGCTGACCATCATCAACTGGGCGCTGGAGATGATCAACGCCCGTCGCGAGAAGAACGGCGAACCGCCGCTGGATATCGCGGCTATCCCGCTTGATGACAAGAAAAGTTTCGACATGCTGCAACGCTCGGAGACGACAGCCGTCTTCCAGCTTGAATCCCGCGGCATGAAAGATTTGATTAAACGTCTGCAACCAGACTGCTTCGAAGATATGATCGCGCTGGTGGCCCTGTTCCGTCCGGGGCCGTTGCAGTCGGGGATGGTAGATAACTTTATCGACCGTAAACACGGGCGCGAAGAGATTTCCTACCCGGACGTGCAGTGGCAGCATGAAAGTCTGAAACCGGTACTGGAGCCAACCTATGGCATCATCCTGTATCAGGAACAGGTCATGCAGATCGCCCAGGTACTTTCTGGTTATACCCTTGGCGGCGCAGACATGCTGCGTCGTGCGATGGGTAAGAAAAAGCCGGAAGAGATGGCCAAGCAACGTTCCATCTTTGAGGATGGGGCGAAGAAAAACGGCGTCGATGGCGAACTGGCGATGAAAATCTTCGACCTGGTGGAGAAATTCGCCGGGTACGGATTTAACAAATCCCACTCCGCCGCCTATGCTTTGGTTTCGTATCAAACGCTGTGGCTGAAGGCTCACTATCCCGCTGAGTTTATGGCGGCGGTAATGACCGCCGATATGGACAACACCGAGAAGGTGGTTGGCCTGGTGGACGAGTGCTGGCGCATGGGGCTGAAGATCCTGCCGCCGGATATTAACTCTGGCCTGTACCATTTCCACGTTAACGATGACGGGGAAATCGTCTATGGAATCGGCGCGATCAAGGGCGTAGGTGAGGGGCCGATCGAGGCGATCATCGAAGCGCGTAACAACGGCGGCTATTTCCGCGAGCTGTTCGATCTGTGCGCCCGCACCGATACCAAAAAACTTAACCGCCGGGTGCTGGAAAAACTGATCATGTCCGGCGCGTTTGATCGGCTGGGGCCACACCGCGCCGCGCTGATGAACTCGCTCGGCGATGCGCTGAAAGCAGCCGATCAGCACGCGAAAGCGGAAGCCATTGGCCAGGCAGATATGTTCGGCGTGCTGGCGGAAGAGCCAGAGCAGATTGAGCAGTCTTATTCCAACTGCCAGCCCTGGCCAGAACAGGTGGTGCTGGATGGGGAGCGTGAGACGTTAGGCCTGTACCTGACGGGGCACCCGATCAACCAGTATCTGAAAGAAATTGAGCGCTATGTCGGCGGCCACAGGCTTAAAGACATGCATCCGACAGAACGTGGTAAAATCACCACGGCTGCGGGGCTCGTGATTGCTGCAAGGGTAATGGTCACCAAGCGCGGCAATCGTATCGGCATCTGTACCCTGGATGACCGTTCCGGGCGTCTGGAGGTGATGTTGTTCACCGACGCGCTGGATAAATACCAGCAATTGCTGGAAAAAGACCGCATACTTATCGTCAGCGGACAGGTCAGCTTTGATGACTTCAGCGGGGGGCTTAAAATGACCGCCCGCGAAGTGATGGACATTGACGAAGCCCGGGAAAAATATGCTCGCGGGCTTGCTATCTCGCTGACGGACAGGCAAATTGATGACCAGCTTTTAAACCGACTCCGTCAGTCTCTGGAACCCCACCGCTCGGGGACCATTCCAGTACATCTCTACTATCAGAGGGCGGATGCACGTGCGCGGTTGCGCTTTGGTGCAACGTGGCGTGTCTCTCCGAGCGATCGTTTACTGAACGATCTCCGTGGCCTCATTGGTTCGGAGCAGGTGGAACTGGAGTTTGACTAATACAGGAATACTATGAGTCTGAATTTCCTTGATTTCGAACAGCCGATTGCAGAGCTGGAAGCGAAAATCGATTCTCTGACAGCCGTGAGCCGTCAGGATGAAAAACTGGATATTAACATCGACGAAGAAGTGCATCGTCTGCGCGAAAAAAGCGTAGAACTGACGCGCAAAATCTTTGCCGATCTCGGCGCATGGCAGATCGCCCAGCTGGCGCGTCATCCACAGCGTCCGTACACCCTGGATTATGTCCGCCTGGCGTTTGACGAATTTGACGAACTGGCAGGCGACCGCGCATACGCTGACGATAAAGCTATCGTCGGCGGTATCGCGCGTCTGGATGGACGTCCGGTGATGATTATTGGTCATCAGAAAGGCCGTGAAACCAAAGAGAAAATCCGTCGTAACTTCGGTATGCCAGCGCCAGAAGGCTACCGTAAGGCCCTGCGTCTGATGGAGATGGCTGAGCGTTTCAATATGCCTATCATCACCTTCATCGACACGCCGGGTGCTTACCCGGGTGTTGGCGCTGAAGAGCGCGGTCAGTCTGAAGCCATCGCACGCAACCTGCGTGAGATGTCTCGCCTGAAAGTGCCGGTCATCTGTACCGTTATCGGTGAAGGTGGGTCCGGCGGTGCGCTGGCAATTGGCGTGGGCGATAAAGTGAATATGCTACAGTACAGTACCTATTCCGTTATCTCTCCGGAAGGCTGTGCCTCCATTCTGTGGAAAAGTGCCGATAAAGCGCCGCTGGCTGCTGAAGCGATGGGCATCATTGCCCCACGTCTGAAAGAGCTGAAGCTGATCGACACCGTTATCCCTGAACCGCTGGGCGGCGCGCATCGTAAGCCGGAAGTGATGGCTGCTTCCCTTAAAGCGCAACTGCTGGCAGATCTGGCGGACCTGGACGTGCTGAGCACAGAAGATCTGCTCAACCGTCGTTATCAGCGTCTGATGACCTACGGTTACGCGTAAGCCTCACAATTATCCTAAAAGCCGCACATTGTTGCGGCTTTTTTTATACCTGCCGTTTACCTTAACTATGCTTATCTGATGTTTTTCAAGGAGGTAAACCATGAACATCATTGCCATCATGGGGCCACACGGCGTCTTTTATAAAGACGAACCCATCAAGGAGCTGGAGCAAGCCCTTAAAGCACGTGGATACCAGCTGATCTGGCCGCAAAACAGCGCCGACCTGCTGAAATTTATCGAACACAATCCGCGCATCTGTGGCGTGATATTCGACTGGGACGAATACGACATGGAGTTGTGCAGCGATATCAATAAGCTCAACGAATATCTTCCGCTGTACGCGTTTATCAACACTCACTCGACCATGGACGTG
This sequence comes from Enterobacter cloacae complex sp. GYL001, assembly GCF_049237125.1. Taxonomy (NCBI): domain Bacteria; kingdom Pseudomonadati; phylum Pseudomonadota; class Gammaproteobacteria; order Enterobacterales; family Enterobacteriaceae; genus Enterobacter; species Enterobacter cloacae complex sp. GYL001. The sequence goes on from NZ_JBMKGW010000004.1 coordinate 313,879, forward strand.
AGCGCGCATGATATGCGTATGGCGCTGTGGTTCTTCGAATACTCACTCGGCGTTGCCGAGGACATTGCGACCCGCATTCAGCAGTACACCGGTGAATACCTCGATAACATCACACCGCCGTTCACGCGCGCGCTGTTCACCTATGTGAATGAAGGGAAGTACACCTTCTGTACGCCAGGCCACATGGCGGGAACAGCCTATCAAAAAAGCCCGGTGGGATGTCTGTTCTACGATTTCTTTGGCGGTAACACGCTGAAGGCGGATGTGTCGATTTCGGTCACCGAGTTAGGCTCTCTGCTGGATCATACCGGCCCGCATCTGGAAGCCGAAGAGTACATCGCCCGGACCTTTGGCGCCGAGCAAAGCTACATGGTGACCAACGGTACCTCAACCTCGAACAAAATCGTCGGGATGTACGCCGCGCCTGCCGGCAGTACGCTGCTGATTGACCGCAACTGCCATAAATCACTGGCGCATTTGCTGATGATGAGCGACGTGGTGCCGCTCTGGCTGTCGCCTACGCGTAATGCGCTGGGTATTCTCGGCGGCATTCCTCGCCGTGAATTCGCGCATGAAGCCATTGAAAATAAGATCGCGGCGATCCCCGAGGCAAGCTGGCCTGTGCATGCGGTGATCACCAACTCCACCTATGACGGGCTGCTTTACAACACGAACTGGATCAAGCAGACGTTGGACGTGCCGTCGATCCACTTTGACTCCGCGTGGGTGCCTTACACCAATTTCCACCCGATTTACTCGGGTAAAAGTGGGATGAGCGGCGAGCGGGTGCCGGGCAAGGTGTTCTTCGAAACGCAGTCGACGCACAAAATGCTGGCCGCGTTTTCCCAGGCGTCTCTTATTCACATCAAGGGCGAGTACGACGAGGACACCTTCAACGAAGCCTTTATGATGCACACGACCACGTCGCCGAGCTACCCGCTGGTGGCGTCCATCGAAACGGCGGCGGCGATGCTGCGCGGTAATCCGGGTAAACGCCTGATCAATCGTTCGGTGGAACGGGCGCTGCATTTCCGAAAAGAGGTTCAGCGACTTAAAGATGAAGCGGACGGCTGGTTCTTTGATATCTGGCAGCCGGAAGAGATTGATGAGGCAGAATGCTGGCCCGTCGCGCCGGGGGAGAGCTGGCACGGTTTTCGGGATGCCGATGCGGACCACATGTTCCTCGATCCGGTTAAGGTGACGATCCTGACGCCGGGCATGGATGAGCAGGGCGTGATGGGTGAGGAAGGGATCCCGGCTGCACTGGTGGCGAAGTTCCTTGATGAGCGCGGCGTGGTGGTGGAGAAAACCGGCCCCTATAATTTGCTGTTCCTGTTCAGCATCGGGATAGATAAAACCCGCGCGATGGGGCTGTTGCGCGGACTGATGGAGTTTAAGCGTGCATATGATCTGAACCTGCGGGTAAAGAATATGCTGCCGGATCTCTACGCGGAAGATCCTGACTTCTATCGCAATATGCGTATTCAGGATCTGGCCCAGGGGATCCACAGGCTGATCCGCCAGCACGATCTGCCGCGCCTGATGTTGCAGGCATTTGATGTTCTGCCTGAAATGAAGCTGACGCCGCACAGGGCGTGGCAGCGCCAGGTGAAAGGGGAGGTTGAAACCGTTGAGCTGGAAAACCTGGTCGGGCGGGTATCGGCCAACATGATCCTGCCTTATCCGCCGGGCGTGCCGCTGCTGATGCCGGGTGAAATGATCACCGAGGAGAGCCGGGCGGTGCTCGATTTCCTGCTGATGCTCTGTTCGGTAGGGCGCCACTATCCGGGCTTTGAAACGGACATTCATGGCGCGAAACGCGATGATAACGGCGTGTACTGGGTGAGAGTCCTAAAATAAAAGGGTCTGCTTGCCAGGGGCGGGTTGTCGGTTGTAACGTTCAGGGCATCATAAAAAGGAGAAACTATGCTGGGTTTAAAAGCGGTTCATCATATTGCGATCATTGCCACCGATTACGCGAAAAGTAAGGCATTCTACTGCGACGTTCTCGGCTTTACGCTGTTGAGCGAGGCCTACCGTGAGGAGCGCGACTCCTGGAAAGGCGATCTGGCGTTAAACGGACAATATGTGATTGAACTGTTCTCTTTTCCTTTCCCTCCAGCGCGTCCTTCACGCCCGGAAGCCTGCGGCCTGCGCCACCTGGCCTTCAGCGTCGATGACCTGGACAGCGCGGTAAAACATCTGGAAGCCCACGGCGTGGCCTGTGAAGCGATTCGTGTCGATCCCTTTACCGATAAACGTTTCACTTTTTTCAACGATCCGGACGGCCTGCCGCTGGAGCTTTACCAGCAGTAATCGCCGTCATGTGTGATAATGCCCGTTCAGTTCGGGCATTTTTTATGTGTAATTTCCTATGACCTTACCCGCTATCGCGCACGCCGTTTCACCCTACCGCCAGCTGCTGGTGGGGTTCAGCGGTGGCCTGGATTCCACCGTTTTGCTGCACCGCCTTAAGCTCTGGCGCGACCGTGAGCCTGACGTCCAGCTGCGGGCGATGCATATCCATCACGGCTTAAGCCCCCATGCCGACGACTGGGTAGCGCACTGCGAAGCGGTGTGTTCAGGGTGGGCGATCCCGCTGATCGTTGAACGCGTCACGCTTGAGGATGAGGGGCTGGGTATTGAGGCGCAGGCGCGGAAAGCCCGCTACGCCGCGTTTTCCGGCGCATTACAGCAAGGGGAAGCGTTGGTCACCGCGCAGCATCTGGACGACCAGTGCGAGACGTTTTTACTGGCGCTCAAGAGGGGCAGCGGGCCTGCGGGGTTATCTGCCATGCCTGAGCGCGCAGATTTTGCTGAAACAGAGCTCATCCGCCCGCTGCTGGGTGAGACGCGCGCATCACTGGAAGCCTGGGCGCAGCAGCATCATCTGTGCTGGATTGAAGACGAGAGCAATCAGGACGACAGTTACGACCGTAACTTCCTGCGCCTGCGCGTCTTACCGCTGCTGAGTGAGCGCTGGGCGCATTTTTCCGAAGCGGCGGCCAGAAGCGCCATGCTGTGTGCTGAACAGGAAAGCTTGCTGGATGAGTTGCTGAGCGAGGAGCTGGATACGCTGACTACCGCTGACGGTGCCCTGAACATTGCGCCGTTGATGGTGATGAGCCCCGTGCGTCGGGCTGCTCTGATTCGCCGCTGGCTGGCTTACCACCGTGCGGTTATGCCCTCCCGGGCGATGCTCACCCGTATCTGGGAGGAAGTTGCACAGGCGAGGGAAGATGCCGCCCCGTGTATACACCTGAATGGTTATAACGTCAGGCGCTATAAAGGGCAACTCTGGTGGGTAAAATCTGTGCCGTCGCTGGCTGACGCTGTGCTCGACTGGCCGTCGCCGGAAAAAGCATTAACGCTACCGATGAATGCCGGTGTCGTTGCGTTAAGCCATTCGGGCAATGTGCGTCTACCTGAGCCGGACGAGAACGTCACTATACGCTTCAGGGCCAGCGGCATGCTGCATATCGTCGGGCGTAACGGCGGGCGTAAGCTGAAGAAAATCTGGCAGGAACAGAACGTTCCGCCCTGGCGACGTGATACCACGCCGCTTCTGTTTTACGGCGACACGCTCATCGCGGCGGCAGAGGTGTTCATCACTGAAGAGGGGTGGGCTGAAGCGGGTGTTAATTTTGAATGGAAAGCGTAACGGGCAGCATGGCTGCCCGTTGGTTATCAGGATTCGCTCACCACAACGGTGCCGATTTCCGGATGGCTGAAACTGGCAATTTTGTCGAGGCGTAGCTCACGCGTTGCACCTGCATCTTCCACAACCAGGTATTCCACATTTTTACGGGAAACCAGATCGCTGGCCTTTGCCTTTAGCACTTCGCCATCTTTTAGCTCCAGCGTCAGTATTAAATGATGCTGGCAGGCGAGTTCGAGGTTGTCATAGTCATCACAATTGATGGGTTGATAGGTATCATTCATCGACATAATCGCTCACCAGTAAATTCGCCGCAGCATACGCTGCTTTTTCCCTGACCGATTCAGAAAGGCTCTCATCAGAGGCCACTTCATTTAGCACGTTCAATACACAGCCCAACGCATCCGGAATGTACCCCAGATCTCCGCTGGCGATCTCCGCATACCGTCTGCGAATCAACTCACAATAATTATTCACATCACCTCCTGCCAGCGTACTGACTTACTGTGAGATATCATTAAGCCTACGAAGTTAAACTCGGTTTAGCAAGGTGACTATACCATACTCATTTAAGCAATATCAGCGCCTTGATAAGAGGGCGCCACCACCTCGTAACAGCCTTTTGCCGCGGTTTTCGCTACAATGTATGCCTGATTCGAAAGGAGTTCTCTCATGGCGCTGAAAGCGACAATTTATAAAGCTGTGGTCAATGTGGCGGATCTTGACCGTAACCAGTTTCTGGATGCGTCATTGACGCTGGCGCGTCACCCTTCTGAAACCCAGGAGCGCATGATGCTGCGCCTGCTGGCGTGGATTAAGTATGCCGACGAGCGTCTGCAATTTACCCGTGGTTTAAGCGCGGAAGATGAACCGGAAGCCTGGCTGCGCAACGATCATCTGGGTATCGATTTATGGATTGAGCTTGGCCTGCCGGATGAACGCCGGATCAAAAAGGCCTGCACCCAGTCTGCTGAAGTGGCGTTGTTTGCCTACAACCAGAGAGCGGCGGAGATCTGGTGGCAACAAAATAAAAATAAATGTGCGCAGTTCAAAAATCTTACCGTCTGGTATCTGGATGATGAACAGCTGGCGCAGCTGAGTGCGTTCGCCAGCCGGACGATGGCGCTACAGGCGACGATTCAGGACGGCGCCATCTGGCTTTCCGATTCTCAGAATAATCTGGAAATTCATCTCACGGCCTGGCAGCCCGCATCATGATTGTATTGTCCCGAAACGTCAGCATCCCTGATAACGAGCTGGAGATCACCGCCATCCGGGCCCAGGGAGCAGGGGGACAGCACGTTAACAAGGCCTCAACGGCTATCCATTTGCGCTTTGACATTCGGGCCTCCAGCCTGCCAGAGTATTATAAAGAAAGCCTGCTTGCCGCCAGCCATCACCTGATCACCAGCGAGGGTGTGATGGTGATTAAAGCGCAGGAGTATCGCAGCCAGGAGCTAAACCGGGAAGCGGCAATAGCCCGGCTGGTCGCGGTCATTAAAGAGCTGACGGCTGTACAAAAAAGTCGCCGGGCAACACGTCCAACGCGGGCATCGAAAGAACGTCGGTTGTCATCGAAGGCGCAGAAATCCACCGTAAAATCACTGCGTGGCAAAGTCCGTCACCCATAATGTGACGAAAGGGATACCCTTTTTCATAAGGAAAGTATTGTGAAAAAAGCATTATTATCAGCGCTGGCCGTGACAAGCCTGTTCGCGCTTTTTGGCTGTAATAACCGTTCAGAAACGCAGGTACTACAGCCAACGCAAAATGAAGAATTAAAGCCGATGCAGCAAAGCTGGCGCGGCGTATTACCGTGTGCAGATTGCGAGGGCATCGAAACCTCTCTGTTCCTGCAAAAAGATGGCACCTGGGTCATGAACCAGCGTTACCAGGGGGCGAAAGAACCGTCTTCTTTTGCATCTTACGGAACATGGGCGCGTACGGCTGAGAAGCTGGTATTGACGGATACCACGGGCGATAAAACCTTCTTCCGCGCCAAAGGCGAGGGGATGGAGATGCTCGATCGCGAAGGCAATCCGATTGAATCCCAGTTCAACTACACGTTGGCCCCGGTGAAAGCGACCCTGCCAGCCACCCCAATGGCGATGCGAGGGATGTATTTCTACATGGCGGATGCGGCGATCTTCACTGACTGTGCAACCGGGAAGAAAGTCAGCGTGGCGAACAATGCCCAGCTGGAGCGAGACTATGCCGTCGCGCGCGGCAACGACAGTAAGCCAGTGTTGCTGACGGTTGAAGGGCATTTTACGCTGGAGCCAAACCCGGATAGCGGCGAGCTGGTGAAAACGCTGGTGGCAGATAAAGACGCGAAGTTTGCTGCGGGGAAAGACTGCGAAAGCAAATAAGATATAGCCATTAAAAAACCCCGCACTGGCGGGGTTTTTTGTTTCTTAACCTTTGATGGCTTTCACCAGGTAATCAAGAATATCTCCCGTCTTGATCATCTGTTTTTCGCCGTTGCGACGGTATTTGTATTCAATCTCGTCGCTGTCGAGGTTACGGTCGCCAATGACGATGGTGTGTGGAATACCGATCAGTTCCATGTCAGCAAACATCACGCCAGGACGCTCTTTACGGTCATCCATCAGCACGTCGATACCTTTCGCGCTCAGCTCAGCGTAGAGTTTCTCAGCCAGCTCCTGCACGCGGTAAGACTTGTGCATGTTCATTGGCAGGATCGCCACCTGGAACGGCGCGATGTTATCCGGCCAGACGATTCCGCGTTCGTCATAGTTCTGCTCGATAGCGGCAGCAACAACGCGCGTTACGCCAATGCCGTAGCAGCCCATGGTCAGAACCTGGTTACGGCCATCTTCGCCCTGAACGGCAGCGTTCATTGCGCGCGAGTACTTATCGCCCAGCTGGAAGATGTGGCCTACTTCGATACCGCGTTTGATCATCAGGGTACCCTTGCCGTCCGGGCTTGGATCGCCTGCGACCACGTTACGGATGTCAGCCACTTCCGGCGTCGCCACGTCACGATCCCAGTTGATGCCGAAGTAGTGTTTACCGTCGATGTTTGCGCCCGCAGCGAAGTCGCTCATCGCCGCAACGGTGCGGTCAATGACCACCGGAACAGGCATGTTCACCGGACCCAGAGAACCAGGACCTGCATTCACCACGGCGCGGATCTCCGCTTCCGTTGCGAAGGTCAGCGGGCTGGCAACCTGCGGCAGCTTCTCGGCTTTCACTTCGTTCAGCTCGTGATCGCCTCGTACCAGCAGGGCAACCAGTGGATAAGCGCTACCTTCAGCCGATTTCACCAGCAGGGTTTTCACGGTTTTTTCGATCGGCAGAGTAAACTGCTCAACCAGCTCGGCGATAGTTTTCGCGTTTGGCGTATCAACCAGCGTCATCTCTTGCGTTGCCGCGCCGCGTGGTTCTTTTGGTGCCAGCGCTTCTGCAAATTCGATGTTCGCGGCGTAATCAGAGGAGTCAGAGAAGATCACATCGTCTTCGCCGCTCTGCGCCAGAACCTGGAATTCATGGGAGGCGCTACCGCCGATTGAACCGGTATCAGCCTGTACAGCACGGAAATCCAGCCCCATGCGGGAGAAGATTTTGCTGTAGGCCGCGTACATTTTGTCGTAGGTCTCTTGCAGCGATTCCTGAGAAGTATGGAAAGAGTAAGCATCTTTCATCAGGAACTCGCGAGAACGCATGACGCCAAAGCGTGGACGCACTTCGTCACGGAACTTAGTCTGGATCTGGAAGAAGTTCAGCGGCAGCTGTTTGTAAGAGCTCAGCTCGTTACGGATCAGGTCGGTGATCACTTCTTCATGCGTTGGGCCGAGAACGAATGGACGATCGCCACGATCGGCAATACGCAGCAGTTCAGGACCGTACTGCTCCCAGCGACCGCTCTCCTGCCACAGTTCAGAGGGCTGAACGACCGGCATTAACACCTCGATAGCACCGGCGTTGTTCATCTCTTCACGCACGATGTTTTCGACTTTTTTCAGGACGCGCACGCCGGTCGGCAGCCAGGTGTATAACCCGGAGGCCAGCTTGCGGATCATCCCGGCGCGCAGCATCAGCTGGTGGCTGATCACCTCGGCGTCGGCAGGTGTCTCCTTCAGAGTGGAGAGCAGATATTGGCTAGTACGCATGTTGTTACGGTTCCATTTCGACGATTGGAACAGGCTGAAACACCAGCCTGACACAAAAAAAGTGGTTTAGTTTACCAGTGTGGCAAAGATGCCAAAAGAGAGGAGAACAAAATTACCTGGGTTCCAGGGCAAACACTTCAAAACCCGCCGCAGTCACGCGCCAGCGCACGTTAAAGTCCAGCAGCCAGACGGCGTACGTATTCCCGGCTTCCTCTTCTTTGCGGTAGGCGGGACGGGGGTCCTGGGCCAGCACTTCAACGATAAAGTCACGCAGGCGAGGATAACGGTTTTCCAGCTCGCTGATTTGCGTTGTAATTTCAGACGTGAAGTGAACCGCCATATCTGCCTGCGGTGCGTCCTGAGCATAGCTTGCCCGGGCATCCGGCAGCGCTTCGGCGAAGGGCAGGTAAGGCTTAATATCTATGACCGGCGTGCCATCAACCAGGTCAAGGCTACCTAACTCCAGGATCACCTGATCTTTCTGACAACGTATGCCTTTCAGCTCGACCAGCGACATCCCGATGGGGTTGGGACGAAAGGTTGAGCGGGTGGCAAAGACACCCATTCTGGCATTTCCGCCCAGACGAGGCGGACGCACGGTAGGACGCCAGCCGCCTTCCATGGTCTGGTGAAATACAAAGACCACCCATAAATGGCTGAACGCCTCAAGCCCGCGCACTGCATCGGCCTGATTATACGGCGCGACAAGATGAAGCTCGCCGCCGCCGTTAATGACCAGACCCGGCTGACGTGGAACGGCGAACTTTTCTTTATAAGGGGAGCGGATAACGCCTATCTGCTCGAACTGAAATGAACTCATTTCGCCGTAATGTTAAGCGCAGAACCGATACATACCGCCTGGCGATAGCAACCAGGTGTGCCGCTGGTGACTTCGCAGCTGTGCAGCAGCACCGCGTTGGCTTTCATTTTCGACGCGTTGATTTGCATACGCTTGCGGGCTGTCGGAATATTGGGTGGGGAGTCCTGATTCGTTGCCTGGCAGGATTCGCCGCTCACTTCGCCCAGTTCACGGAATGGCTTACCGACCAGCTCGTCGGCTTTGGTAATAATACGTACCGGCGCAGCGCGAGGCGCTTTCGGTTTTGCTGGCTCCGCTTTTGGCGGGGTTGCAGTGCTTTGAACAGGTTCAACAGGAGATCTGCTTAGCATAGAACAGCCGCTCAGCATCAGTGCTAAAAAACAGATCGGTAAAGCACGCATAATAATTCCTCAGTGGATAATCAAAACGTCAGATATTGAAGCAGTTGACCGCACAAATGACAAGACGGGCAAATGCCCGTCTTGATGATATTACACTGCCGGGAGATTACCAGCCTTTAACCGCGCCGCCGTTAAACACCTTATTGGCTTCCTGGTACACTTCTTCAGACTGATATGCCTGTATGAATTTCTTCACATTCTCCGCGTCTTTGTTGTCTTCGCGAGTCACGATCAGGTTGACGTACGGGGAATCTTTATCTTCAACGAAGATGCCATCTTTCGCTGGGGTCAGGCCGATCTGGCTGGCGTAAGTGGTGTTGATCACGGCCAGGGCGATCTGCGCATCGTCCAGAGAACGTGGCAGCTGTGGTGCTTCCAGCTCAACAATTTTCAGATTTTTCGGGTTTTCGGTTACGTCCAGAACGGTCGGTAACAGGCCAACGCCTTCTTTCAGTTTAATCAGGCCCACTTTCTGTAGCAGAAGCAGGGAACGGCCAAGGTTGGTTGGGTCGTTAGGGACGGCAACCTGTGAACCCGGCTGGAGTTCATCCAGAGATTTAATTTTCTTGGAGTAACCGGCAATCGGGTAAACGAAGGTGTTACCGACAGCAACCAGTTTGTAGCCGCGATCTTTGATCTGCTGATCCAGGTACGGTTTATGCTGGAAGGCGTTAGCGTCAATGTCGCCTTTGCTCAGCGCTTCGTTCGGCAGAACGTAATCGTTGAAGGTCACCAGTTCAACGTCCAGGCCATATTTCTCTTTAGCGATTTTCTGCGCGGCCTCAGCAACCTGCTGTTCTGCACCGACGATAACGCCTACTTTGATGTGGTTTGGATCTTTTTCGTCCTGACCGCAACCCACCAGTGCCAGCGAGCCAATCAGTGCGCCTACTGCTGCGAAGGTCTTAAATTTAAACGCCATGTTATATCCTTAACTCGTCGAGTTTGTGTTGTTTGTAACGTTATTTATGCGTAACAGCCCGGACGATACGATCGCCAGAGAATTGAATTAAGTAAACCAGCACAACCAGCAATACCAGAACGGTATTCATTACGGTAGCGTTATAGCCAATATAGCCGTACTGATATCCAATCTGGCCTAAACCGCCAGCACCTACGGCACCTCCCATTGCGGAATAACCGACCAGGGTGATAAGCGTGATGGTTGCTGCGTTCACCAGCCCAGGCAGCGCCTCTGGCAGCAGAACTTTGCGAACGATCTGCATTGGCGTCGCACCCATAGCGCGGGAAGCTTCGATCAGGCCGGTTGGGATTTCCAGCAGGGCGTTTTCCACCATACGGGCGATAAACGGTGCCGCGCCTACGGTCAGCGGGACAATAGCTGCCTGCAAACCAATCGACGTCCCGACGATCACGCGCGTAAACGGAATCATCCACACCAGCAGAATAATGAACGGAATAGACCGGAAAATGTTCACCAGCGCAGAGAGCGTGCGATACAGCTTCGCGTTTTCAATAATTTGACCCGGTCGCGTAACGTACAGCAGCACGCCGACCGGCAGCCCAATCACAAAACCAAAGAAGCCCGATACGAAGGTCATTGCCAGCGTTTCCCAAACGCCGCGAACCAGTAGCCACATCATCGGCTCAGACATAACCCAGTACCTCTACTTTTACGTGATGTTCTTGCAGCCAGGCAATTGCCGCCTGGGTTTCTTCCTGTGTGCCGTGCATTTCCGTCAGCATAATGCCGAACTTCACGCCACCGGCGTAGTCCATCTGCGCGCTAATAATGTTGTTATTCACGTTAAAGCGACGCGCGGTTTCGGACAGCAGCGGTGCGTCAACGGACTGGCCCGTGAACTCCATGCGCAGCATCGGGACGCTGTCAGGCGTTGCGTCTGTTTTTAAACGTTCCAGATAATCTTCCGGAATATCCAGATGCAGTGTGGACTGAATGAACTGCTGAGCCAGCGGCGTTTTCGGGTGCGAGAAGACTTCACTCACCGTGTCCTGCTCAATCAGCTCACCGTTGCTGATGACCGCCACGCAGTCGCAGATGCGTTTCACTACATCCATTTCATGCGTAATAAGGAGAATCGTCAGGCCCAGGCGACGGTTAATGTCTTTTAACAGTTCCAGAATAGAGCGCGTAGTGGCCGGGTCTAACGCGCTGGTGGCTTCATCGCACAGCAGCACCTTAGGATTGCTTGCCAGCGCGCGGGCAATGGCCACACGCTGTTTTTGCCCACCGGACAGATTTGCCGGGTAGCTATCATGCTTGTCGCCCAGACCAACAAGGTCGAGCAGTTCGGTGACGCGACGCGTAACTTCTTCTTTCGGCGTGTTATCCAGTTCAAGCGGCAGGGCAACATTGCCGAACACGGTGCGGGATGCCAGCAGGTTAAAGTGCTGGAAAATCATGCCAATCTGGCGACGCGCTTTGGTGAGTTCTTTTTCTGAGAGAGCGGTAAGCTCCTGGCCGCCAACTTCTACGCTGCCCTGGGTTGGGCGCTCAAGCAGGTTAACACAACGGATCAGCGTACTTTTACCCGCACCCGATGCGCCAATGACGCCATAAATCTGACCAGCAGGCACATGCAGGCTGACGTTGTTCAGCGCCTGAATGGTTCGGTTCCCCTGCTGGAACACTTTGGTGATATTGGAAAGTTTAATCATTAGATTATTTTTATCGTAAGTAAGTTAGCCGTGGCATTTTCTTCTGCCAGATACGGGGAATGACCGTAAACAAAATGGATGTTAAGGCATCCAGACGTCTAAATCAATCCACCTCTGTGCGATGAGCACTTTATTGCGCTGCGATTCATGAGATACTAGCTGAACAAGACTTTTTCAGGAGCAAACCGGTGGCAAAATCTGTACCCGCAATTTTTCTCGATCGTGACGGCACTATTAATGTGGATCACGGTTACGTCCATGAGATTGATGAGTTCGAGTTTATCGAGGGCGTAATAGATGCCATGCGCCAGTTGAAAGAGATGGGCTATGCGCTGGTGGTGGTGACTAACCAGTCCGGTATCGCCCGGGGTAAATTCACCGAAGCGCAATTCGAGACGCTGACGGAATGGATGGACTGGTCTCTGGCCGATCGTGGCGTCGATCTTGATGGCATCTATTATTGTCCGCATCACCCGCAGGGAAGTGTAGAGGCGTATCGTCAGACCTGTGATTGCCGTAAGCCACACCCGGGCATGTTTATCTCTGCACAGGAATTCCTGCACATTGATATGGCCGCATCTTATATGGTGGGCGATAAACTGGAAGATATGCAGGCAGCAGCGGCGGCAGGTGTAGGTACCAAAGTATTAGTGCGTACCGGTAAACCGGTCACCCCAGAAGCAGAAAATGCAGCCGACTGGGTGATAACGAGTCTGGCAGAACTGCCAAAAGAGATTAAAAAGCACCAAAAATAGGCGTTTTGGCGAAAAGGTGAGCGGTTGAAATAAAAATGCATTTTTCCGCTTGTCATTCCTCGGCAGCTCCCTATAATGCGCCTCCATCGACACGGCGGATGTGAATCACTTCACAGATAACCCGGTCGGTTGAAGAGAAAAAATCCTGAAATAACGGGTTG